>CAVRLT010000038.1:0-22019 GCA_963721795.1 uncultured Actinomycetes bacterium | reverse complement strand
TCCTCGCGGATGGGGTCGTCCCGTGCGCGACTCGCCGTGAAGGCGCTCGAGCATCCGGTCGGCATGGCTCAGCTCGCCGCCCACAAGCCGGACGTGCTGCACGTGCAGTGGTTCGGAGCTCCCGAGGTGGACCGCTGGCTCTTCCGGCCACGCTCGCCCGTCGTCTTCACGGCGCACGACATCATTCCGCGCCGCACGGCGGCGCGGACAGGTCTCTGGCGCTCGCTCTTCGATCGCTGCGACCGCGTCGTCGTGCATTCGGAGCGCGGCCGCGACTCGCTGGCGGCGTTCGGCGTCGACGAGGAGCGCTTACGCGTCATCCCCCATCCAGCGTTCCGGTCGGAGGTCGACCGCCGCGACGACGGGCGCACCGCGCTCGCCCTCGGGCTGATCCGCCCGTACAAGGGCACCGAGGACTCGGTCGAGGCGGTTCTCCGCGTCGACGGCGCGAAGCTCCTGGTCGCGGGAGATCCGCGAGTGCCGCTTGACGGGCTTCGGGCAACTGCGGGAGCCCGCGCCGAGTGGCGGCTCGGGTTCCTACCGGACAGCGAGATCAGGCGCGCGCTCTCCGAAGCAACCGTCGCGCTCTTCCCATACCGCTCCGAGATCGACGTCTCGGGGGCGCTCCTGCAGGTGCTCGGCGCCGGTGTCCCCGCGATCGTCTACGACATCGGCGGGATCGGCGAGGTCGTGGCGAGATTCGGCGCGGGCGCCGTCGTCGAGCCGGGCGACGTCGGTGGGATGGCACTCGCGCTCGAGCAGATTCTCGGTGACCAGGATGCGCTTGCCGCGGCTCGGAAGGGGGCAGAGGACGCCCGCGAGGAGCTGACCTGGACGGCAGCCGCAGGTGCGCACCTCGAGCTCTACAGGGAGATCGTGTGAGGTTGGGGCGCAGTCGCTTCAGGGAGGTCGTGGACCGTCAGCTCGAGCTCTTCTCGACCGACGAGTCGGAGCTCCTCGCCGAGGCGCGCGCAGCCGAACACCGCGGTCACCGATGCCTCGGCGGACGAGTCCGAGGAGCGCTACGGCGACTTCCAGCTCGTCGTCGACGCGGTCGGCGAGCGGCTGTACGACATGCGGGAGGCGTTCGCCGAAACGCTCGAGGGCGGCGACGACGACGACTACCGCGCGACGTTCGACAAGGCCGCTCGGAAGAGGTTCGGCGTGCTCGCGTCGTTTCTGGAGGACGGGAGCTGATGGCTGCGCGCATCGAGGACTACGGGATCATCGGTGACCTCCAGAGCGTCGCGCTCGTGAGCCGGCACGGCTGCATCGACTGGCTCTGCCTGCCGCGCTTCGACTCGGGCGCGATCTTCGCTTCGCTTCTCGGAACGGCGGAGAACGGGCACTGGACGCTCCAACCCGAAGGCGACTTCACCCCGCCCGGACGGCGCTATCGGGGCGACTCGCTCGTGCTCGAGACCGACTTCGAGACCGCGACCGGCGCCGCTCGCCTGATCGACTTCATGCCTCCTCGCGGAGAGGCGCCCGACGTCGTTCGGATCGTCGAGGGAACTCGGGGAACGGTCGAGATGCGGATGGAGCTCGCTCTCCGTTTCGACTACGGATCGATCGTGCCGTGGGTGCGACGAATCGACGGCGTGCTCGTCGGAATGGCCGGGCCTGATGCAGTGTCGTTGCGGACCCCCGTCGACCTGGAGGGCCGGGATCTGCGCACGTATGCGGCGTTCACGGTCGAGAAGGGCGACCGCATCCCGTTCGTCCTCACCTGGTTTCCCTCCAACCGCACGCTGCCGGAGGCCATCGACGCTGAGCAGGCCCTGAGTGAGACGCTCGACTACTGGGCCGACTGGATGCGCCAGTGCACGATGGAGGGGCGCTGGTCCGATGCCGTCCGGCGCTCGCTCATCACGCTGAAGGCGCTGACGTACGCGCCGACGGGGGGCATCGTCGCAGCGCCCACGACGTCGCTGCCGGAAGCGATCGGGGGCGTGCGCAACTGGGACTACCGCTTCTGCTGGCTGCGTGACGCGACTCTGACGCTGCTCGCCTTCCTCCGGGCCGGCTATCTCGACGAAGCGCGCCAATGGCGAGAGTGGTTGCTCCGCGCGATCGCCGGATCGCCGCAGAACCTCCAGGTCCTCTACGGCGTCGCGGGCGAGCGGAGGCTGGTCGAGCTCGAGTTGCCGTGGCTCGAGGGCTACGAGGGATCGAAGCCCGTTCGCATCGGAAACGACGCGTCGAACCAGCTCCAGCTCGACGTCTACGGCGAGGTCATCGATGCGATGCATACCTCGCGCCGGAAAGGCCTCGAAGCCTCGGATGACGCGTGGTCGATCGCCGGCAAGCTCTTCGAGTGGCTCGAGTCCGGCTGGCGCCAGCCCGACGAGGGCATCTGGGAGGTACGTGGCCCGAGGCGGCACTTCACGCACTCGAAAGTCATGTGCTGGGTCGCGTTCGACCGCGCCGTGAAGGCGATCGAGAAGCTCGGACGCGAGGGCCCGCTCGACCGCTGGGTGGCGACGAGAGACGCCATCAAGGCCGACGTGCTCGAGAACGGCTTCAACGCGGAGGCTCGGCGCGTTCGTCCAGTACTACGGCTCCGACCGGCTCGATGCGAGCCTGCTCCTGATCCCGCTCGTCGGGTTCCTCCCGGCGACGGACGAGCGGGTGCTCGGGACGGTCGAGGCGATCCGACGCGACCTCATGCGCGACGGATTCGTCGAGCGCTACCGCGCCGACGACGAGAACGTCGACGTCGACGGCCTTCCGCCGGGCGAGGGCGTCTTCCTCCCCTGCTCCTTCTGGCTCGTCGCCGTGCTCGCGCAGCAGGGACGCCTCGACGAGGCGATCGAGCTCTACGAGCGGCTGCTCTCGCTCCGCAGCGACCTCGGCCTGCTCGCGGAGGAGTACGACCCGGAGAGCGGACGGCTGGTCGGCAACTTCCCACAGGCCTTCACCCACCTGACGCTCGTCGAGACCGCGTTCACACTCAGGCGAAAGCTCGAGCCTGGGGCCCGCGCGGCGAAGTAGAGCTCAGCGCGGGCGGATCTTGCCGTCGGAGTACGCGTGCATGTCGCTCGCGTTCTGCTCGAGCAGGTTGTCCTCGACCCTGGCCGTGGCGTAGAAATGCGAGACGATTGCATGTCCGTGGAGCCCCAGGTCGCTGGACTCCAGATCTGGCCGGGTGCTCCGCACGGTATTGCTCGTCACTTCGCACTGCGAGTAGTCGCCGCAGTAGATGCCGACCCCGACCGCGTCTTCGACCATGTTCCTTCGAACCTTGCCCATCGACATCTCCGTCACGGCGATTCCGCGCAGCGTCGTGTCGCGAACCTCGTTGTCACGGAAGTCCACGTGGGCCATGTGAGAGACGATGCCTTCCTGTCCGCCGACCACCCGGCAGTTGGAGACGCTGCTCGGCGGCAGATCGAAGGCGAACGAGATGTCGATCCCCTGTGTGTAGTCCCCTTTCATGCTGACGTTGCAGCGACGGATCGTCAGCGAGCTCCGTCGCGCATGCACGCCGTCCATGGTCGTTCCCGAGATGGAGACGTTCTCGAGGACCACGTTGGTCGAGTCGTGCACCTCGATGCCGTACTCACCACCCACGACCGCCAGGTCGCGGACGACGACGTCGTCGGAGGTGATCACGATCCCGCCCTCGACGACGGCGCCCGGCTCGCCCACGAGCTTCTGCGAGTGGTCGAGCACGAGCGGACCGCGATGAACTCCCGCCTCGAGAACGATCGTCGGTGAGAGCGTCGCAGCCGCGGTCCCGAGCACGACGACCAGGGTGAGCGGAGCGACGAGGAAACTTGCGGTGCCGGCGCGGCCGAGCTCTCCGCCGTCTTCGGCGTAGCTCAGCCTGAAGAGAGGAAAGCCGGCGTGCGCAAGGACCTGTGCCAAGAGCCAGGACCCGGCGAAGAACCAGAGCGCGGGCTCGAGCGGCACGTTGACGTCAAGCGCGCGAACGAGCGCCATCGTCACTGCGAGCTCCAGCAGCCCGAGTGGGATCGCGACCCAGCCCGGTTGGTATGGGAGGTAGCGGTGGTACACGACGTCGAGCGCGAGCCCCGTGACGACCATCAGCCCGAAGAGCTCGACCGGCCACCACGCACGGATGGTGACCGCGACGATGCACGCGACCGCGAACGGAATGGCCACGACCGCGAGCCGCGACTCGAGCCGCCCCCTCAGCGTGTACGACATGCCTTCACCCTTCGCAGGAACCGCCGGGCGACGTACTTCATGCCGACGAGTGTGTCCGCGGCCGGATAGGCCCACTGAGCCGGAGGGCCGGAGAGCGCGAGCGTCCGCGTCGCGTCGGTCAGCGCAGGCACCGTGGCGTCCGGTGCAAGGACGATCCAGCGCCCCTCGGTGTGCAGCCCGTGCTCCTCGACCAGGCGCCGCAGCACGGTGTCGTGCTCGAAGCCGCGGCGAAAGCCTGTCGCACACACGATCTGCGCTTCCCCGTCCACGGAGGCGGCAGTACGGAATCGCCCTTCGCGCTCCGCGAGCTCGAGCGGCTCGTCCCACTCGCGTCCCGGGGGGTACGAGGGCTCGCCAACGCGAGCCAAGAGGTCGGCGCGCTCCCTTCTGCCGGCAGCGTGGTAGGCAGCGAGACCTCTTTGGGAGAAGAGCGGGCGGGGAACGTTGAGCGGGCGCCGTTGGGGCTCCCGTCGCCGCACGGAGACCACTTCTGCCCCGGCCGCCAGAGCATTGAGCCACTCGGTCGCGGCGGCCATCCCGGCCCCGACTACTGCAACACGCTCGGCATACGCGTGAGGCTCGTAGGCGTGGACGGTCCGAGGATCGTCCGCGAGCTCGGCGGGGAGGGCGAGCCCTGGGTGACCGGGCGCAACCAGCACATGGCGAAAGCGTCCCTCCCCGTCGATGTCGAAGCCGTCCTCGGTGGCCTGCACTCGAAGTACTCGGTGCCGCCGAACGCTCTCGTCCCAGCCGGAGTCATCGCGTAGCTCCGTGACGTGCCGAAGGAACTCCTCGACCGTCGGCCGATAGCGGTTGCACACCGTCTGCACGAGTGGCGCGAGAGAGCCCGTGCGTACCGTCTCGCGTGGGGCGAGGCCCGGAAACGAGCGCGGGTAGCAGTGGCCGTCGCTCTCCGAGCGCATGCGGCGCTGGCGAATTGCCTCGGCGCGGGGACGCCAGGCCGCGACGGGGTCGGGATCGGTGTCGAACACCGCGATCTCTCCGGGCCGGAGCCCCCCGTGGCGGAGGGTCGCGTACGCCACGAATCCTGCGAGGCCGCCGCCGACGATCGCACAGGAGCCGTCCGCGCTCACGGCGCGCCTACTTCACCGACCCGGCGAGGAGTCCCTGCACGAAGTAGCGCTGGAACGCGAAGAAGACCGCCAGCGGGATCGCCATCGAGAGGAACGCGGCCGGCGCAATCAGCTCGATGTTCGCGCCGAACGCCCGCAGCTGGGAGAAGATCGCGACGGTGATCGGTTGCGTCTCCGCGCCGAAGACGAGCGCCACGAGCAGGTCGTTCCACACCCAGAGGAACTGGAAGATCGCGAGCGAGGCGATCGCGGGCAGGCCGAGCGGCAGGATCAGGCGCGAGAAGATGCGGAGCTCGGACGCGCCGTCGATCCGCGCCGCCTCGATCAGGTCCTTGGGGATTCCGATGAAGAAGTTCCGCAACAGGAAGATCGCGAACGGCAGCCCGAACGCCGTGTGGAACAGGATCAGCCCGGGGATGGTGCCGTAGAGCCCGAGGTTGTTGTAGAGCGAGAAGATCGGGATCAGTGCCATCTGGATGGGCACGACGAGGAGTGCGACCACGACGATGAACAGCCAGTCCCGCGCCGGGAACTCGAGCCAGGCGAGCGCGTAGCCGGCGAGCGCCGCTACCACGATCGGGATGGCGGTCGCTCCGAGCGAGATCCAGAGCGTCGTCCAGATCGCAGAGGTGATCGCCTCGTTCTGGAGGATCTCGGTGTAGTTGTCGATGGTCAGCAGGCTCGGCGTCGTGAGCGCGTCCCACCAGGCGGCAGTCTGATTCTCCTCCGGGACGATGAGCGACGTGAGCAGGAGCCCGAACGTCGGGATGAGCCAGAGCACGCCGACGAAGACCACGACGAGGTAGACCGGTGTCTTCCCGAGCCAGCGAACGACCCTCGACGCCGCGCTCTCCTCGACGACGACTGGGCCGTTCATCTCCGCGGTCGCGGTCGTCACCTAGACCTCCCTCCGGAACCTGCGGATGTTCACGGCGAGCACCGGGATCACGAGGATGAAGAGGAAGACGGCGATCGCGGAGCCGAGGCCGAAGTTGTTCACACCTGCGAATGCGGTCCGCCACATCGCGAGCGCGATGACGTTCGCCTCGTCCTGCGAGGAGCCCGGCGCGACGGAGATCACGATGTCGAAGACCTTGAGGACGTAGATCAGCATCGTGATGAAGACGACCGTCAGCACCGGGGCGAGCAGCGGGACGGTCACGCGCCTGAAGACCTGCCACTCGTTGGCGCCGTCGGTCCGTGCCGCTTCGAGCAGGTCGCGCGGGATCGCCGAGAGCCCTGCCGCGATGACCACCATCGCGAAGCCGGCCCAGACCCAGATGTACGCCATCATGATCGCCGGCGTGATCAGGTCGGGGCCGAGCCACGAATAGCCCTCGAACGGCGCGACGAAGGTGCTCGAGGCGATCGCGACGCGGTGTGGACCGTCGATGCGCTCGAACTCGAACGTGCCGTCGATCTCGGCCTTCGCACTTTCGACGGTCGAACCCGACTCGTCGAGGAGTTGCACGGTCACTCCTGGTAGACCGAGCTCCCCTTCCTCGACGACGCCGGCCTCCCCTCCGCCCGGCTTGAAGTCCCTCCACACGACGCCGGTGATGCCGCCCTGGAGCGCCTCGGGGCGAACTGCATCCTTCGCGTCGTCGGGGATCTCGGACGGCCGGATCGCAGTGAGGCCGAGCAGCGCGACGCCGCCCGGCTCAACGGGATCGGCAAGGACGAAGCCTGTCTCGGGGGAGCCCTCGAGGCTCTCGGTCGACGCTCGTCCCGTGGAGAGCGCCCCGGCTGAGCCGCGGGCCTCCTTCACGACCCCGATCGCCGCGTTCACGGCTCCCTGGTCGGGATCCTTCTCGTACATCACGCGCCAGATGACGCCGGCGGCGAAGAGAGAGATCGCCATCGGCATGAAGACGGCGGTCTTGAACGCAACCGAGAAGCGCACCCGCTCCGTCAGCACCGCGAACACGAGCCCGATCGCCGTGACGAACGCCGGCACGATCAGGACCCACAGCGCGTTGTTCCGGAGCGCGGTGACCAGGTTGTCGTCGGTGAAGATCTCGCGGTAGTTGTCGATCCCGACGAACTCGTCGCCCGATCGGTCGAAGAGGCTCCGGTAGACCGTGTAGAAGACCGGGTAGACGATCCAGACCGCGAGGAACACGAGCGCGGGTGCGAGAAACGCCGCGGCGACTCCGTACGATCGCCAGGGTCGCCCCTCGGCCCTCGGGGGCGGAGCCCCGATGAGGGGCTCCGCCGTACTCGCCGCGCCAGAGGTCATGTACTAGCCGTAGGCCTCCGCCGCGGCGTCCTCCATCTGCTGCGTGATTCCGTCGATGTCGTCCGGATTCGCCAGGAAGTCCTGGAAGAGCTTGAACAAGCCCTGCCCGACGGTCCCGCCGAACGCCGAGGGCTGCAGGTCGGAGAGGTCGAAGCGGAAGTTCTCGGCCTCGGTGAAAGCGCCCGCCGTCGACTGGATGAGCTCGTCCGGGTACAGGCTCGTGTCGATGTTCTGGTTGGGCGTGGCGAGACCTCGAGTCGCCCACTGCTCCGCGGCCTCCGCGGTTGTCAGGTAACTGACGAGCGCCTGGGCCGCCGGGCTGTCCTTGAACATGACGACGTAGTCGCCTGCGCCGATGACGGCCGGCGCGGAGCCGTCGATGGCCGGGAACGTGAAGACGTTGTACCCGTCGATGGGCTCGAGCGTCGTCTCGACGGAGGCCGGCACGAAGTCGCCCTCGATGACCATCGCCGCCTCGGGCTCCTCGGTCAGTACCTTGGAGATCGACCCAGGGTTGTCCGTCTGCAGGGCACCCTCGCGGCCGCCGGCGATGTTGTCCGTGTCGCCGTATATCTCGGCCATCTGGGCGAGCGCATCCTTGACCGACTGATCCGTCCACGGGATCTCGTGCGCCGCGAGCTGGTCGTACTTCTCCACGCCCGCAGTGCGGATGTAGACGTTCTCGAACAGGTCGGTGAGGGTCCAGCCGTCCGCTCCGGCGAGCGAGTAGGCCGGTAGGCCGGAGTCCTTGATGGTCTGGGCGCTCTCGAGGAACGCATCCCAGTCCTCGGGAGCCTCGACCCCGGCGTCCGCGAAGGCCTGGACGTTGTACCAGACGGTCGATTTGTTGAGCGCCTTCGTATAGATGCCGTAGAGGGTCCCGTCGACCTCCCCCGTCTGCACAACGGACTCGCCCAGATTCTCGACCGCGTCCTCACGGGCGAAGTCGAGCGGCTGGATGACGTCCCTGTCGGCGAAGTCCGCGATCGTGCCCGGCTGCGCCACGGTCGCGAGGTCGGGCGGGTTTCCGCCCTCGACCGCGGTCGCAAGGCGGGTCACGAGCTCGTCCCCGGCCGGGAGATAGGTGACCTCGACGTTCGGATACAGCTCACCGAAGTCCGCGAGAATCGCCTCGATCGCCTCCTGCTGCGCGTCGCCGGCCCAGATGCCCATCAGCGAGATCTCGCCTGAGACGTCCTCGCTGCCTTCGGCTCCCCCATCGTCGTCTCCGCCGCCGCACCCGGCGGCCACGAACGCGAGCGCGCCTACGAGCAGCGCGAACGCGAGCCATCGGTATCTCATTCTTGGACTCCTTCCCCGTCGTTGGACTCTCTCTTGACTCTTGTCTCCGCGGCCTGCGAGTAGATTCCGAGACCGCTCTCGGGATCGAAGAAGTGGATTGCCCCCGTCTCGACGGCGACGTCGACGACGTCGCCGTTCGTGATGCGCGAGCGAGGGCCGAACCGGCCGACCATGACCGTCTCGTTCTCGCCCTCTGCAGCGGCTGCCTGGAGGGCGCTCTCCTGACCGACGTCCCGGGCCAGCTCGCGCACGTCCTCGGTCAGCGCCGGCGGCGCTCGCACCGTGAAATGGGCGACGATCTCGGAGCCCAGCGGCTCTCGGAGGACGACGACGCCGCGCATGCGCTGATCCTCGGGCATGATCCGGCTCGAGCGCCGCGTCCTCGAGGTTCTCCGGGCGGATGCCTGCGATCGAGCTGCGATCGACGTACTCGGGAGCGCGGGCCGGTAGGCGAGAAGCTCGTCGCTCGAGCGTGAGATCGTGCTCGCCGATGTGCACGGCGAGCGTGCCGTTGCGTCGCTGGATCGTCGCCTCGACGAGATTCATCGCGGGCGAGCCGATGAAACCGCCGACGAAGAGGTTCACCGGCCGCTCGTAGAGCTCCTGCGGGGGCGCGACCTGCTGGATCTCCCCCTTGCGCATCACCGACGACCCGGTCTCCCATCGTCATCGCCTCGACCTGGTCGTGGGTGACGTAGATCGTGGTCACGCCGAGCTCGTTCTGCAGGCCGGCGATCTCCGCGCGCATGTGGACGCGGAGCTTCGCATCGAGATTCGAGAGTGGCTCGTCCATCAGGTACGCCTGCGGCTGCCGGACGATCGCTCGTCCCATTGCCACGCGCTGCCGCTGGCCTCCCGAGAGTGCGCGCGGCTTGCGATCGAGGAACGCCTCGAGCCCGAGGATGTGGGCTGCCTCTCGCACACGCTTGTCGATCTCGTCCTTCGGCTTCTTTCGCAGCCGCAGGCCGAAGGCGATGTTGTCGTAGACCGTGAGATGTGGGTAGAGCGCATAACTCTGGAAGACCATCGCGATGTCGCGGTCTCGTGCGGGCACCCGGTTGACGACGCGATCTCCGATTCTCAGCACGCCCTCGCTGATCTCCTCGAGCCCCGCGACCATCCGAAGTGCCGTCGTCTTCCCGCACCCGGAAGGTCCGACGAGCACCATGAACTCGCCGTCCGCGATCTCCAGGTCCATGCCGGATACAGCCCGCGTCCCGTCGGGATAGACCTTGCCCACTCCCTCGAAGGTCACTCCAGCCACGGTGAATTCGCCGCGACACTACAAGAAGGTCACCGGATCGTCACCTCGACAGGCGCATGATCTGAGAGGACCATGCCGTCGAGCTGGCGTCGTTCGAGCGGCCAGACGAGCGGCGAGGACGCAGGAGCACCCTGGACGAGGACGTGGTCGATTCCTGCGGCCGCTGTCGAGTACCCAGCAAGCTCGAAGTCGCTCAGGTTGAAATCTCCTGCCAGAACGACGACCTCTCCTGGGCGAGACGCGGTCTCAGCGAACGCACGAGCTCGTTCGAGCTCGACCGCGCGCGACCTCGTGGCCGCGATTCGCGTGCAGATTGGCGATCAGGTACTGCTCGGCGACCCCGATCGTCTGCGCCACCCGGCGTTCGCGTCCAGAATCGCTGATCTGCAGGTATCCACGGTCTTCGACCGCCAGGGAGTGAGCCACGAGAACGGCATTCGCCTGACCGACGAAGGCGGAGCGGAAGAAGCCCTGATTCCAGCGGGTGACACGCACGCCGGCCCTGCCGGGAACGCGCGGAGCGCGGGCAACGACTGCAAGAGCCTGCATGGAGCTCCATTCCTCGAGGCGCGAAATCCCCCACACGGGAACCTCCTGCAGGCAGACGACGTCGGGCGAGTCGACGCAGACCAGCTCGATCATCTCACGCAGGAAGCCGCGCCTCCGCGGGGGCAGTGCGTTCCCGTGGAAGACATTCCAGGTACGAACGAGGAGTGCCAGGGCGCAGGACTCTAGTAGTCATTCGGCATCACCGACGTCAGACAGCGCCGGTTAGCGGTGCCCGAAGTGGTGGGCGCGCGGGAGCGACTCCCAGACCGCGTCGCTCTCCGCGACCGTGCGCGCGAGCGGGCCGAGCGACTCGATGCGGGAGACCAGCACGTTTTGGTTCTCCTTCACCTTCTCAAAGCGGCCGTACGCGAGGACGAGTGGCGCGGCACGCACCGTCGCACGGTGACGCTCGTAGACATGCGGCTGGACGATCAGGTTCATCTGCCCGTGCTCGTCCTCGAGCAGCATGAAGACGATGCCCTTCGCGGTCGAGGGCCGCTGGCGTGCGATCGCCATCCCCGCCACGGCCACGCTGCGACCATGCGGCTGCTCACGGAGGTCGGCGCTCGAGAGCGTTCCCGCAGGGAGGTGCGGACGCAGAAGCGTGAGTGGATGTGTGCCGACCGAGAGCCCCGTGTGCCGGTAGTCGGCGAGCATGCGCTCCCAGCGCGTCAGGTCGCGGAGCGCGGGCGTCTCGGCTGTCGGATCGAGCGAGAGTGGAAGCTGCTTCGTCTCCCCTTTCGTTCCGGGCACCGACTGCGATCTTCGCACGAGCCCGAGCTCCCACAGGAGGTCGCGGCGTCGCCGGCCGAAGCCGTCGCAGGCGCCACCCTTGACGAGCGCCTCGAGCCCGTCGCGGGAGAGCGCCGCACGGCGGGCGAGGTCGCCGATGTCGCGAAACGGGCCGTTCGCTTCGCGTTCGGCGACGAGGGCTTCCGCGTCGTCGTTCCCCACCGCGGCGAGGTACGAGATCCCGATTCGAACGGCGTGCCTGGGGTCAGGCTGAAGCCTGACCCCGGACTCGGGGTAGGAGCTGAGGTCAGGCTTCAGCCTGACCTCGCCTTGCCGCTCTTCGATCGTGCATCTCGCACCGCTCGAGTTGACGTCAGCCGGCAGTACCTCCACCCCGCGCCGCTGCGCGTCCCGAACCAGGGTCGCAGGTGGGTAGAAGCCCATCGGCTGGGCATTGAGAAGCGCGCATAGGAACTCAGGCGCGTAGTGCCGCCGGAGCCACTGCGACTGGTAGGCGAGCAGGCCGAACGCGGCCGCATGCGCTTTCGGGAAGCCGAAGCCCGAGAAGCCGACGAGCTTGTCGAAGACTCCGTCCGCAGTATCGGCGTCGACGCCCTTCGCCGACGCGCCGGCGACGAACTGCCCGCGATAGGCCTCGAGCGCGTCGTGACTTCGTTTACGGCTCATCGCCCGGCGTAGCCCCTCCGCCTCCCCCACAGTGAAGCCCGCAAGGGCGATCGCGACCTCGAGCACCTGATCCTGGAACACCACGACGCCGAATGTCGAACGCAACGGCTCGCGCAGGAGCTCGTGGTCGACGGGCCAGACATACGAGGGATCCCCGCGCAGCCGCTCGCGCGCGTCGATGTACGGATGCACGGCTTTCCCCTGGATCGGCCCCGGGCGGACCAACGCGACCTGGACCGTCAGGTCGTCGAGGTTCTCCGGCTTCGTACGCAGGAGGCTCTGCATCTGCGCTCGGCTCTCGATCTGGAACGCGCCCACCGTGTCTGCGCGCTGGATGTCCGCGAAGACCTGCTTGTCGTCGAAGGGGATCCGCGAGAGATCGATCACCTCGCCGTATCCGCGCGCGATCTGCTCGACGCAGTCCTCGACCGCCGAGAGCATCCCCAGGCCGAGCAGGTCGATCTTGAGGAACCCGGCGTCGGCGCAGGAGTCCTTGTCCCACTGGCAGAGCTGGCGGCCGGCCATGGCCGCGGGCTGCACGGGAACGAGCTCGATCAGCGGGCGGGTCGAGACGATCATCCCACCCGGGTGCTGGGAGACGTGCCGCGGGAGCCCTGCGATCTCCCCCGTCAGCCAGGCAAAGGCACGCCAGCGCTTGGAATCATGCTTGCCGGGCAGCTTCTCGAGCTCCTCTCCCACCCGCCGCGCATTCCAGCCGTCGGAGAGCCGCGCCAGCCGCTCGAGCTCGGAATGCGGGAGCCCGAGCGCCTTGCCCACATCGCGGATCGCCCCGCGCGAGCGATATGTGGCGAAGGTCGCCACGAGCGCCGCGTGCTCTCTGCCGTAGCGCTCGGTGACAGCGATGATCAGCTTCTCGCGGATGTCGCGTGGGAAGTCGAGGTCGATGTCCGGCACCGACGCGAGCTCGCGATTCAGGAAGCGTCCGAGCGAGAGGTCGTTCTCGACCGGATCGACGTGGGAGAGGCCGGTCAGGTAGCAGACGATCGAGCCGACCGAGCTGCCACGTCCTCGTCCTGGCGGGAGAAAGTGTCGCGGTGAGTCCCGGCCGCGCACCTTGAGCGCGGCCTCGCGGGCGAGCTCGAGCACCTCGTGGTGGAGGAGGAAGAACCCGGCGAGCCCGAGCTCCTCGATCAGCTTCAACTCGTCCTCGAGGCGAGCGAGCGCCCGTTGTCGGAGGGGTGACACTCGTGTCGCCCCTCCAGCGGCATAGCGATCGTCCACTGCCGCATGGCAGATCTCGGCGAGCTGGCGGATCGCCGGCGCTTCGCCCTCCGAGAAGTCCGGGTAGCGGTAGCCGAGCTCCTCGGTCAGATCGAACTCGAGCCTGCATGCGAGCTCACCGCTGCGCTCGGCGGCTCGGCGGTCGAAGGAGAAGCGCTCGAGCATCTCCTGCGGAGGCCGGAGAAAGCTCTCACGGTTGCCGCGGCGATCCGGCTCGCAGCCCTCGAGGGAGGTCCCGCAGCGGATCGCCACGAGCGCGTCCTGCAACAGCGTCCGCCTCGGATGGTGCGCGTGGACGTCTCCGGTCGCGACCGTCTCGACTCCCAGGTGCACGGCCAGGTCGCGAAGTGCCGCGTTCCGGCGCGTGTCCCCGCGTTCGTACGGCCGCTGGAGCTCGACGAAGAAGCGCTCAGGCCCGAACGCCCGAGCGAGCCGAGCTGTCGCCTCCGGGTCGCCGGCGCCGAGCCCTCGGCGTGCGCAGCCGGAGAGGCAAACGAGGCCTTCGGAGAGCTTCGCGACCGAGTCCAAGGACACCGAAGGCTGGAGGGGCCGGGCATGCCCGGTTCCAACGGGGAACAGTCGCGTTCCCGCGTGTGCGGCAGTCAACAGTCGGCAGAGATTCCCGTACCCACGACGAGACTCGACGAGAAGCGTTACGTGCGAGCCGCCGTCCAACGTCATCTCGGCACCGGTGATCGCGCGAACTCCGAACGCCTTTGCCGCATGCGCGAACTCGAGCGAGCCGTAGAGGCCGTCGTGGTCGGTGAGTGCGAGTGCCTCGTACCCGAGCTCGGCGGCGCGCGCCGCGAGCTCCTCCGGCTGGGACGCGCCGTCGAGGAACGAGTACGCGGAGTGACAGTGCAGCTCGACGTAGCCGGCCATGGCTAGTGCTCCGCCACTAGGCTGGGGCTCCGTGGAGCCGAACCTCGTTCAGCCCGGCGAAGGCGAGCGCATAACCGGCGAGGGCGAGCTCGGCGTCACGCTTCTCGTCGACATCGAGCAGATCGGAATCGTCGAGGTCAGCTCGGAGCCGGGCGTCGCTCCGCCTCTGCACCTGCATGCCCGCCACGCCGAGTGCTTCTTCGTCCTCGAAGGCGAGCTCGTGGTCAGGCTCGAGGACCGCGAGCTCCGGGCCAGCGCAGGGACCTGGATGCACATACCTCCGGAGGTCGTGCACACGTTCGCCGTCGCGGGCAAGACACGTGCGCACTTCCTCGACATCCACGTGCCTAGCTCGAGGTTCGGCGACTTCGTCCGCGGCCTGCAGGCGGCCCGGAACGAGGATGAGCTGCGGGAAGCTCGCGCCGCCTTCGACCAGCAGCCAGCACCGGAGTACGCGACGGGCGATCCCGGGCTCGTCACCTTTCGTCGTGTGGGAGGCGAGGAGGGCGAGACGATGGCCGGGCGCACGGAGCATCGCCGCGCGACGTTGCTTCTCGACACCGACGAGCTCACGGTGACGGAGTTCTTCTACGGGCCCGGCGAGCGAGGAGCGACCCCGCACGTCCATCATCGCCATGCCGACGGGTTTCTCGTCGTCGAAGGAGAGCTGACCATTCCCTTTCGCAGCGGCCCGCTGCAAGCCTCGGCGGGGACGCTCGTGGTCATCCCTCCGGAGGTCGTGCACTCCTTCGACAACGACGGCGAGGAGAACGCCCTCTTCTACAACTTCCACATGCCCGCGAGCGGGTTCGGCGACTACCTGCGCGGTCGCAATCCCGACTTCGACCAGCACGAGCCTCCAGCCGACGGCGGTGCCGACCCGGCGTCCGTGGTCGCCGTGAAGCTCTCCGGCTAGGTTGTCGGCATGGCGATGACCTGGGAGGAGCTCGTCGCGGACGTCACCGCTCGCCATCTGTTTCGGCGCCGGCAAAGCCGGCACCTGCGCTCCCTTGCCGGCTCCGTCGAGCCTACGCCGGTGAAGGAGTCGGAGATGTTCGGGATGCCCTGTCTCAAGCGCGAGAACGGCAAGGTCGTCGCCGGGCACTGGAAGGACGATGGGCTCACGGTGAAGCTCGTGGACGAAGCGCAGCGTGAGGCTGCCTTGGGGCTCCCCGGCGCGCAGCTCTTCGACCCCGGCATGGGGCGCGGGATGCGCGAGTGGGTGCACGTTCCTGCTTCGCAGTCCGGCGAGTGGAAGCGCCTCGTCGAGCAGGCGATCGGCTAAGCCGTGGCGGATGCTCCGATCTCGCTGGCGGCGGGCGAGGGCGAACAGCTCGGCACGACCGTCGTCAAGGCGTCGCGTCCAGAGCTCTCGCTGCTCGAGTTCGAGGTGCAGCCGGGAGGCGGCGTAGAGCCGCACTTCCACAAGCTGCACAGCGATTCGTTCTTCATCCTCGCAGGCGAGCTCGAGATCCACCTCGGAGACGAGGTCATGCAAGCGACTCCTGGCGCGTACGCGCTCGCTCCGCCGGGAGTTGTCCACCACTTCCGGAACACCGGCTCGGAGCCGGCCCGAGCTCTCAACCTGCATACGCCCGGGGGCTTCGCCGAGTACCGACGCGAGCTCGAAACGCTCCATTCGCGCGGAGAGAAGCCAGACGCCGCCTTCTTCGAGCGGCACGACATCTACGACGTCGACTGAGCTGCGGACTAGAGTCAGCTTGTGAAGAAGCAGATCTGGCAAGGGCGCGCGATCCAGGTCGCCGCGAAGGTCGGTGACCAAGCGCCGATGGCCGCCGTGTGCTGCAACGCCTGCCGCACCTGCACCACGACGAACCTCCTCGCGCTCGCAACTGGCGCCGGGCTGGGGGCGGTCTACGCCGTCGGGCGGTTCGCTCGGCGCATCGTCAGATCTTCCTAGGCGTTCTGGCTGAACCAGCATCCCGCCTCCCGGTCGCGGTAGACACACACGGTCTGCCCGCTCTGGAGGACGACCTCGAAGTAGCGCCGATCGACCGGCTCGTCCGTCCACCAGCGATCGACGACGCGCCACTCCTCGCGAACCAGCGCGACGACCTGCCGGTTCACGACGCGCGGCGTGCCGTCGAACTCCGACTCGACGAGCGCAGGCAGCGGCGCGTTGAGCCGTCCGGCTACTCGTCGCGCGGTACGACGAGCGCTCGTGTTTCCGGGATCCGCGACCATGGTGCGACCTCCACCACCGCACACACCGAGCCGGTGCCCGTGCTCGCACGCACCTGTCGTAGCCCCTCACGCAGGCGACCAGCCGCTTCCTCCCCTGCGGGCTCCACCAGCGCGAGCTGCTGACCCGTGTGCTCCGCGAGCTCGACGGCTTCGAGCCGAAGCTCGAGAATCGGGGCGGGCAGCTCCTGGAGCTTCGGCCCGAGGGCGACGCGGAGACGGCTTACCTCGGCCGTGGCGTCGCGCAGGGCCACCGCGCGACGCCACGAGCCGCCATCGACGAGCCGGGCGGACATCGCGAGCTTTCGAAACGGCCGTCCGGCTCGTTCGGGGCGGGCGAGCAGGCGCTCGAGCAACGAGCCGAGCGCTCTGCGCAGCGTGAGCTCGTTCCCGACGGCTTCCGGGAAGACGAGCACTTCGGCGAGCTCTGCCGCCGGCTTTCGCCCGCGTACCTTTGCGCTTCTGCCGCCGCGAGCAAGATGCCAGGCTTTGCGTCCATCGGCACCCAACCTCTCTGACACCGCGCCGCTCGGAAGCTCCGCGAGCTCCCCGATCCTGCGCAAGCCCAGGCCTTCGAGCTCTGCATAGCGCTCGTTGGTCAAGGGCAGAAGCGAGAGCGGCAGCGGCTCGAGGAACGACTTTTCCTCCTTCTCCGCGACGAGGAGGATCTGATCGGGTCTCGCGACACTCGCCGCTGCGAGGGCAGTGAAGCGACGGCCGGCAGCGCCGATGCGCGGATCCCAGCTCGAGCCGATGGCTGCGAGCGCCCGTTCCAGTGCCGGCCGCACGCCTCCGTACAGTCGCTCGACACCGCGTGTCTCGAAGACCACCACGCCGTGCTCGACAGGGTCGACCGCGAAGCCCGCATCTTCGAGACGCCGCAAGACCTCCTCCCATTCCCGCTCGACCGCGGCGGGATCCCGGTCGACGAGAACGAGCGACGGACAGGTGGCGAGTGCCTCCCCCAAACGCATGCCCGGCTTGACGCCTGCTGCATCCGCCGCGGCGGTCACCGGACCGAGCAACGGCTCCTCGTTCGGGTCCGGTGCGAGCGCGGCCGGCACGAGCGCGAGCCCGGGCCGGGCACGCAGTGCCGCTCTCAGCTCGAACCCGGGGATGAGGAGACACGCGATCACAGGAACATATGTTCTATACGAACGTATGTTCTCCTGTCAAGCTCTTTTCGGCTAGCTTTCGTCACGAATGAGTGTCGACTGGGAGTGGACGCGCGTCGTCTTCGACCACGTCAAGATCACCGCCCGCGATCCAGGCGCGAGCATTGCCTTCTACAAGACCGTTCTCGAGCCGAGGAGGCAGGCCGCTACTACGCCGCGTTCCTGCTCGTTTCCCGACGGCAACAACGTGGAACCGTCTGGCGCGAGTTCTAGCTCGATCTGCCCAGCTTCGAGGTCCGGAAGCACTCGGTGACGTAGGGCAGGCGGACTCCGTCCTCGCCCGCCACTTCGTCGTACAGCTCTCCTACCGCGACCAGGACCGGCTCGCGCTCGGCCGGCGGAAGCTTCGCGCAGTAGCTGCGCGAGAGGACGAGGTCGAGGAGCGTCTCGCGATCGAGCATCTGTTCCGTCTGGAACTCCGCCTTCTCGACCGGGCCGAAGAGGCCGCTCTTCCCGATCGGCTCGTCCACGTCCATCGCGCTGGTCCCTTCGCTCCCGATGAGCTTCGAGAGACGCTCGACCCACACCTCACGCTCGTCTCGGACGTTCCACACGATGGCGAGGCGTCCACCTGGGCGCAGGACCCGAGCGATCTCGGGAAGCGCGACCGCGTGCTCGAACCAGTGGAAGGACTGCGCGGATGTCACGACGTCCGCGAAGGCACCCGGAAGCGGAATGATCTCCGCGTTGCCGAGAATCGCGGAGGCGCCCGGTGCCGTCGCGGGCAGCAGTTCGAGCATCTCAGGCAGGGGCTCGATGGCAGTCACCCGGTGGCCGAGAGAGACCAACGTGCGCGTCAGCTTCCCAGTGCCGGCCCCGAGGTCTACGACGTCGCAGGGCTCGTCCCCGGCGAGCCAGCGGACCGCCTCCTCCGGGTACTCCGGCCGGCCTCGCTCATAGGCGCCCGCGACCTCCGCAAACGCTGACGGCGGCCCTCGTCGCCCGTCCCGATACACGACCATCGAAGTCACACAGCCTACGTCTCGCTTGTCACGTGAAGTCGCCGTCCGCCGTCGCCGGCAGCTCCCTCAGCCGTGGCACTGGTGAGGGCAGGAGGCAAAGCACACCGAGCAGCGCGCCGGCGGCGCCAATCCAGAGGGCGGGCCGCAGACCGATCGCGCTACCGAGGACGCCGCCGGCGAGCGAACCGAGGACGCGGACGCCGTAGTTCACGAAGCTGTACGCGCCTGTGACGCGCGAGCGGAGGCGATGTGGGATCACCGCCGCGAAGATCGAACCAGCGCTGATGTCGAGCAACATCACGCCCAGCCCTGAGCCGAACTCGGCGAAGAAGAGACACGCCAGCACGACTGCCTCGGACCCGGTGGCCAGCGGAACGAGCAGGAACGGTGCCGGGAACAGCACACACCCTGCGACGAGCGTCGGCCCGATCCCGATCCGGCGCGCCAGTGGGGTGGCGACCGCTGATCCGACGAGGCCTCCTACGGCGCCCGCGCCCAGCACGAGCCCGAGCGTTCCGGGTGAGACGCCTAGTGTGCGGGTCGCATAGAGGATGAACAACGACCAGAAGACGAAATTGAAGAAATTGATCGTCGCCGTGGCCAAGAGCGTCGCCCGAACGACGGAGGAACGAGCCACCCATCGCAAGCCCACCCTGACACCCCCGCGGTCGGGATCCGGCGGAGGCTCCTCGGGATGGATGCGGGTCAGAAGGGCGCCCGACCCAACGAAGGAGAGCGCGTCCATGACCAGCGCGCCGGGCGCCGACAGCGCCTGAACGAGGAAGCCCGCCACGGACGGCCCGGCGACGAACGAGAACGCGCGGCTGCCGTTGAGCAGGGAGCTGGCCTCGACGTACTGCTCACGTGAGACGATGGCCACGAAGAGAGACGCGTCCGACACGCCGAACAGCACGGTCAACGCGCCGACGGCGAATGCGACGCCGTACAGGTGCTCGAACGTGAGTGCGTCGAACACGTACGCGACGGGCACGGTGAAGAGCAGAACCGCCCGCCCGACATCCGCGACGATCATCGTCCGCCGGCGCCGCCCCCGTCGATCGACCCACGCGCCGGCGTGCAGCGCGAACAGGAGGTACGGCGCCAGCGCAATCGCCGTGAGATAGCCCATCTGGGCGGCGTCCGCGTCCAGCGTAAGCACTGCGAGGAGCGGAAGTGCGACGAGAGACACCTGGTCGCCGAAGAGCGAGATCGTGTGGGCGCCCCAGTAGGTGCGGAAGACACCGTCCTCGCGCAACAGACTCGGCACTGCCCGAAGCACCCGGGAGCCGCGGACCTCCGGCTCGAGAGTCACGATTCATCGTCGGGGAAGGCGACCTGGAGGAAGGCGACCGGCCGGGCGCCGACGGGCCGGAGTTCGGGCCGACCCATGCGCTCGAGGTACGGCTCCGCCATCCCCGCGAGCGCGTCCCGGAGCGCTGCGAGCTCATCGACGCTGAGATAGAGCAGGCTGTCTCCGAACGCGGCCGCGTCCTGCCACTCGGAGTTCTCGTGCCTTCGTCGCGCGAGCCACCGCTCGAGACGCTCGACGTAGCGCTCGAGCACGAAGCGCTCGAGCAGCTGCGACGCCTCCGCCAGCTCTGGGGTGTCGGCGACGTTCGGCCACGACGTGAAGAGCGACGTCGCGCGCCACGGGCGTTCGCGCCCCCGCCCACCGCCAGCCTCCTCCACCAGCCCGAAGCGTGCGAGCTGCCGCAGGTGGTACGAGGCGCTCCCGGAGCTATCGCCGATCCTGCGACCGGCCTCCGATGCGGTCAGCGAGCCCTCTCGCCTCAGCAGGCCGAGGAGCTGGATTCGCACGGGATGTGCGAGGGCGCGCAGCGCGCGGGGGTCGCGAAGCTCGGTCGCTCGTTTCATGCAAAGATATCTTTGCAAAGAAACCTTTGAATGCCAAGGCGCGGTTACACGACTCGTGCCCCGTTCACTGGCGTACGACCTCCAACTCCTGTGAAGCTCGAACCCTAGAGCGCGATCTCGGCGGCGCCAGCGCGCACCGCCAGCAGGCGCGGAACGACCTCGAGCACACTCTCGCGCGCGCAGAACGCGATGTCGTCCTCGAGCTCGGGCGCGTTCTCGAGCAGGTTTCGTCCGCTCTTGGACGACCGGAATGCTTCCTCCACGCCACTCCAGGTGCTCGTGAGTCGCGCCGCTGCTTCGGCCGCATCGCTCCGCTCCCAGCCGAGGAGCTCGACGATCCGCCCGGCGACGTACGTGTCGTCGAGCGCGAGCGTGCCCTGCACCCCCGCACAGACGACGATCACGTGCTCGTCCGCGGCCCGGGCCGCTTCGACGACGGCAGACAGGTTGAGAAGCGATGCGACGAGGACACGCTCGCAGCGCTGCGCCGCCGAGACCACGGCCCGGGTGCCGTTCGTGGTGGAGAGGATCACCGTCTTCCCCACGGGCTCGAGGTACTCCCGTGGAGAGTTCCCGAGATCGAAGCCCGGAATTCGCACGGCGTTCCGTTCACCGCCCAGCACGCCCTCTCCGAGCTCTTTCCGCAGCGCCTGCGCCTCCTCGACCTCGGCCGTGCAGAACACCCGCTCGTACCCCGAGGCGAGTGCCTGGCAGATCGTCGTCGTCGCCCGGATCACGTCGATGACGATCCCGGTCGGGGCGGCTCCGGCCTCGTCCGGTGTGAGCGCGACGTGGACCCGCACAGGGGTACGCTAGCCGCGGTGACCGAGCCGCTTCGCTGCTACCGCCACCCCGACCGAGAGACGTTCGTCTCCTGCACGGAATGCGGGCGCGGAATCTGCCCTGACTGCATGACGTTCGGCCCGGTGGGGATCCGCTGTCCTGATCACGCGAGCACCGGCGGGAAAGTGGCGTCCCCGAAGCGGGCGGCGCGCAAGGCGAGCGCGACGCTGTCGCGCCAGGGACCGTTCGTGACGTTCGCCCTGATCGGGATCAACGTCACCGTGTTCATGCTCCAACTCGCCTTGGGGTCGGGTCTCAGCCCGTCGTCGGACTGGATTTTCGAGAACGGCGTGCTGTTCGGGCCGCTCGTCGCCGAGGGAGAGTGGTGGCGGCTGCTCACCTCGGCCTTTCTCCACGGGAACCTGCTGCATCTCGGGATGAACATGCTCGTCCTCTGGATCATCGGCCCCGCGCTCGAGGAGTACCTCGGCCACGGCAGGTATGCGCTCCTCTATCTCGTGTCAGGGCTTGCGGGGGCCGCGGGCGCGCTCGTCTGGTCGCCGCTCGCGCCGGTCGTGGGAGCCTCGGGCGCGATCTGGGGGATCATGGGGGCAGCCGCCCTGTTGGAGTGGCGGCGGATCTACGTCTTCGGCGGGCAGGCCATGGGCCTGGTCGTCTTCAACTTGCTCTTCACGTTCCTCATCCCCGGAATCTCGATAGGGGGCCACATCGGTGGGCTGATCGGCGGAGCACTGGTCGCGCTTGCTTTTCTCTATCTCCGTCGGATGCCGGCGGTCGCGATGCTGGCGGTGGTCGGAGTCGGCGCGCTCAGCGTCGCGGTCGCCTTATCCCAGGTCT
>CAVRLT010000037.1:0-175038 GCA_963721795.1 uncultured Actinomycetes bacterium | reverse complement strand
TCGCCGTCCTCCTCGGCGGCGCGGTCGCGCTCCTCCCGATCTTCGCGAAGGACATCCTCGAGGTCGGGCCGACCGGCCTCGGGCTCCTTCGGACCGCGCCCGCAGTGGGATCGTTCGCGGCGGCGCTCTTCCTCGCCCGTCGCCCGATCCGGCGGCGAGCGGGGAGGACGTTGTTCCTGGTTGTCGCCGCGTTCGGCGCCTGCATGGTCGTGTTCGGGCTCTCGCGCGAGATGTGGCTCTCGATGCTCGCGCTGGCGCTTGCCGGGGGCTTCGACCTCGTCAGCGTCGTCCTCCGCTCCACGATCCTCCCGCTCGTCACGCCCGATGAGCTCCGCGGGCGCGTGAACGCCGTCGAGATGGTCTTCATCAGTGCCTCGAACGAGCTCGGCGCCTTCGAGTCCGGCGTCGCGGCGGCGCTCATCGGCGGCCGTTCCGGCCGTCGTCGTCGGAGGCATCGCGACGATTGCCGTCGCCCTGGTCTGGTGGCGCCTGTTCCCGTCGCTCGCGCGGGTCGACCGGCTCGACGAGCTTCGGCCAGTCGCGGTCGCACCCCCATAGTGCTGGCTACTGTGGACATCTTGCCGCGACCACGACTCGTCGGCACCATGGACACATCGAGGAAGACACTGACGCAACCCAGGTGATGCTGGAAGCGCTGTTCGAAGACGCCGAGAAGCATCGCCGTCGCGAGGCCGAAGCGTCCTAGTACCTAGCGCCGCGCCCGGCTGAGCAGCTGCCCGGCGCCGACGTTTCGGATCGATGCGTCGACGATCTCGATCGGGTGAAGCGCGGGAAGCGGCCGGCGCGCTCGCCGTAGCGCCAGCGAGACCTGGACGAGACAGCCGGGGTTCGCGCTCGCGTATGCCTGCGCGCCCGTGCTCAGCACGTTCTTCGCCTTGCGATCGCCGAGCTCGCGTGCCGCCTCTGGCTGCACGATGTTGTAGATCCCGGCGGAGCCGCAGCACAGGTCCTGCTCGTCGGGCTCGACCACGTCGAGCGCGGCGATCCGGCCGAGGGGGTTGAGCGCCGCCAGCGGTAACCCCTGGGCGTGCCGGACGTGGCACGGATCCTGGAGGGCGACCTTCATCGGGAGCGGGTGCCGCCGCGCGCGCGGCCGGATCCCCGCGAGAAACTCGCCGACGTCCCGAACCTTTGCGGCGAACTCCGCCGCGGGCTCGTCTCCGAGCAGCCACCCGAGCTCCTTCAGGTGCGACCCGCAGCCCGAGGAGTTGACGACGACGGCGTCGACGTTCTCGAACGCCCTGACCAGCTTCCGGGCGAACCTCTTCCCCTCCTGGAGACGTCCCGCGTGCACCGAGAGCGCACCGCAGCAGCCCTGCGGCGGTGCGACCACCTCGTAGCCGTCCGCCGCGAGCACCCGTGCGGTTGCGGCGTTGACATCGGGGAAAACGGCGCTCTGCACGCAGCCGGTCAGCAGGCCCACGCGACCCCGGCGGGCGCCCACGGCACGCGTGATCGTCGCCACGTCGCCCTTTCCTCGCCAGGGAGGCGCCACGTCGACCAGCGGGCGGAGCCGCCGCGGCAAGGGGAGGGTACGCCCGAGCGGCGCAAGTGCGAGCACCGCGCGCATGCGACCCGGGTACGGGAGCACGCGGAAGAGGAGGCCTCGGACGAACCGCTCGCCTCGCGGCCGGCCGTACTCCTCCTCCACCGCAGCGCGCGTCGTCTCGATCAGCCGGTCGTACCGAACCCCGGACGGGCACGACGAGACGCAGGCCATGCAGCCGAGGCAGCCGGTCGAAGTGCGTGGTGACCGTCTGGTTCAGTGCGACGGTTCCGTCGAGGCGTAGGTCCATCAGGTGGATGCGGCCGCGAGGGGAGTCCATCTCCTCGCTCCAGAGCACGAAGGTCGGGCAGGTAGGCAGGCAGAAGCCGCAGTGGACGCAGTCGGCGGTGAGCTCGCGAATCACGCGGCGAGAACGCCGTTCGGGTCGAGCTCGCGCCGGATGCGCTCGATGAGGGCCTCGACGGGACTTTGTGGCTCTGAGCCACTTGGCTGCTCCTCGGCCGTGTAGGCGACGCCTGCTGCGGGGCGGACGACGGCTTCGTCGAGCCCGGCGAGCGCTTCGGCGAGCCGGCCCGGGTCGAAACGCACGCGTCCGCATGCGGCGCCTTGTCGCGCGCGCGACCGCTCCCACGCGTCGCCGCCCACTTCGACGCCGCCGACGAGAGTCGCCGCAGCCGCGATCTGCGCCCCGACCGCGCGAGGCGATCCCTCGAACAGGACGAGGATGGCTCCCGGGTGGAGGACGTCGAGCGCGCTCGGTTGCAGTTGCGAGCGTAGGAGCCGGGCGACGAGCGCAGCGGCGTCGTCGGTCTCGACGGCGAGTGTGCGCACTGCTTTCGGGAGAGGGTGCAGCCGGAAGCTCGCGCGGACGATCAGCGCGAGTCGTCCCTCCGAGCCGCAGACGAGGCGCGCGAGATCGTAGCCCGCGACGTTCTTCACCACCTTGCCGCCGGCGTTGGCGATCGTGCCGTCCGCGAGCACGAGCGTGACTCCGAGGACGAGATCGCGCGGAGCGCCGAAACGGTGCCGCAGCGGCCCCGAGAGGTTCCGCGCGAGCAGCGCCCCGACGGTCGGGTCGCCGGGAGGATCGAGGGAGAGCCGCTGGCCGTGCTCGGCGAGGGCGTCCTGCAGGGTGGACAGGCGCACGCCGGCCTCAACGGTGCACGTCAGGTCGCCGGCTTCGTGCTCGAGGATCCGATCGAGCCCGTCGGTGGTCAGGTCGCGACCGATCTCAGCCGCCGGCCCTCCGCGTGCGCCGCTGCCAGCGCCTCGGACGCTTCCTGGAGGCTTGATGGCCGGTGCCACGATCTCGCGCTTCCGGATGAGCCATCTGACGCGTCCAGGCCGCTCCCGTCCCGCTGGAGAGGCGTCACGACGCCCCTCCAGCGGGCGTCCGCTTCGTGCCGGGCAAACGGCGCCGATGCCAGCAGCATCGGCGCCGTTCCCCCGTCACGCCCTGGAGCGGCCAGCTGGCTCCCCGGAAGGTGCGATCTCGTGGCACCGACCATCTAGAGACGCTCGGCAACGCCGATCCTCTCGAGCGCATGGACACGGTGCGGCCCCGGCACTTCCCCGCAGAGCCTCGGCGTCGGAATCACCTTTCCCGGGTTGCAGAGCCCATCCGGGTCGAACGCGCGGCGCAGCCGCGCGAAGACCTCGAGGTCGCGCTCGGAGAACATGCGTGGCATCGAGCACGCCTTGTCCATCCCCACACCGTGCTCGCCGGTGAGCGAGCCTCCGGCGTCCAGACACGCGTCGAGGATCGCCTCCGCCAGGATCCGCGCGCGTTCGGTCTCGCCCTGGGCCGCGTCGTAGAGAACGAGTGGATGGAGGTTGCCGTCGCCCGCGTGGAAGACGTTGCCGACCCGGAGCCCGTGCGCCACCGACAGCTGCTCGATCTGACGTAGGACCTCTGGGAGGCGCGTTCTGGGCACGACCCCGTCCTGCACGTAGTAGTCCGTTGCGACCCGGCCCATCGCCGCGAACGCCGACTTGCGCCCTTTCCAGAGCAGTGCCCGGGCGACGTCGTTCGTCGCGGCCCTGAGCTCGAAGGCGCCGCAGTCGGTGCAGATCCGCTCGACCTCGGCGGCGTCCTCCTCGACCTGCGCGGTTGCGCCGTCGAGCTCGACCAGCAGCACCGCTCCGGCTCCGGCCGGGTAGCCGGGCCGGACTGCGAGCTCGGCCGCTTCGATCGTGAGCCGGTCCATCATCTCGAGCGCCGAGGGCAGGACTCCTCGAGCGACGATCCCGGACACCGCTGCTCCCGCTGCGTCGGTGGTCTCGAAGCCGGCGAGCAGCGTCTGGACGACCTCCGGAGCGCGGACCACCCGCAACGTGATGCTGGTCACGATTCCGAGCGTTCCCTCGGAGCCGACGACGACCCCGAGCAGGTCGGGACCATCCGGATCGAGTGCCTTCCCGCCGAGCTCGACGACCTCGCCGTCCGGGAGCACCAGCGTCAGCCCGGTGACGTGGTGCACGGTGAAGCCGTTCTTCAGGCAATGCGCGCCACCCGAGTTCTCGGCGACGTTGCCCCCGATCGTGCAGACCTGCTGGCTCGACGGGTCGGGCGCGTAGAAGAAGCCGTGCTCCGCGACGGCACGGGTGACGTCGAGGTTGGCGACGCCGGGCTCGACGACGACGCGCTGGCTGTCGAGGTCGATCTCGAGGATCCGGTTCATCCGCGCGAGCGAGATCACGACCCCGCCCGCGACCGGAGTCGCACCTCCCGAGAGCCCCGTTCCGGCGCCGCGCGCCACGAACGGAACACCTTCGCGGCTGCAGGCGCGCACGACCGACTGCACCCCTTCTGTCGAGGAGGGAAGGACGACGAGCTCGGGGATCGCTCGATGCCCGGTCAAACCGTCGCACTCGTACACGCGGAGCTGCTCGGGCTCGGCGATCACCTGCCCCTCCTCCAGCGCGCTTCGGAGCTCGTTCGCGAATGAGGCCGGAAGGGCCATCTTGGACGAGTCTAGGTCTCCCAGAACGCGTCGAACGCTCCCGGATCGCTCGGGAGCGCGAGCACCTCCTGCACGAGCCCACCCTCGATGCGGAAGAGGAGCACCTGCTCGAGGTCGAGCATGCGGCCGTTTCGCCGCCCGCGCGCCGTGTACAGCGCGGCGGCGCGGTCGTCGCTCGCGAGGACGTCGCGGAGCGACGACTCGTACGTCCCGTCCGTCTCCTTCGGAAGTCGAGCGAGGAAGCGGAAGATCGCCTCGCGCCCCCGGTACGCGCCGGCCATCACCCCGCTGCCCGGCACCGTCCAGACCGCGTCCTCCGCGAAGAGGCCGCGCAGCGCGAATGCCTCCTTGCGCGCGAACGCGGCGAAGATCGCGCGGACGAGGGCTTCGTTCTCAGCCGCGGCCACGTTCCTCGTCCCAACGAGCGATCAAGCCCTCGACGTGCCGGCGCTGTGCGTCGGTGAAGGGGATCGTCGAGACCAGCCGCCGTGCCTCCGCGGGGTCGTCGTTCTCGACCGCCGCCTCGAGATGCTCGCGCAGCGGAGTCGGCTGTCTGAGCTGGCGGCGCAGCCAGCGAAGCAAGCTCACCGTGGCCTGGTCGGTCAACGTGCGAAGACGCTAGTCGACGCTACGTGTTCGTGTTCTCGTTGTCGCTCTCGTCGACTTCGCCGTCGCCTTCGGTGGATCCCTCCACGGAAGACGAGTCGTCGGCGAGGCTGTACGCGCTCAGACGGGACGACAGGCCGTCCATCCAATCGACTGCCTCCGCCTCGTCGCCCGGGTCCTCCGCGGACCTGTCTCGTCGCCCGCGCCTGCTCGAAGCCGGGGCTTGGCTCGGACGCTTCTCCTTACGCGGCGGCTGCGGCTCCTGTGTCGCCGCGTCGCTCTCGGATGCGGGCTCCTTCTGCGGCGACGGAAAGTCGGTCAGCGGCGGCAGGCCGAGCCCCACCAGCGACGGCTCGTCGGGTGTTGGAGCCGGATCGACGATCGCTTCGGGCTCCGGCGGGAGCGTCGGGGCCGGCTCTGGTCTTGGCGTCTCCAGCACGGGCGGGCGAGGCTTCGTGGGATCGACGATGTAGTCCGGGAGGGGCCCGGGGTCGGGCTCGGGCTCGAGCGCGGACACGGGCTCCGGCGTCAAGGCCGCGGGCTCTGGTGTCGTCGTCGGATCGACGATGTACTCGGGAAGCGGCTCGGGCTCGCTGACGACGCCCGGGGCGAGCGCTCCCTCCGCTCCGGCGCTGAACTCCGGCACGTGCTTCGGCTCGAACGCGGCTTCTGGCTCGAGCTCCGGCTCCGGAGGAGGCTCCACGACGGGCTCGAGCTCCGGCGCGGCTTCGGCGACGGGCTGCGACTCGACTTCCAGCTCCGGCTCTGGCTCCGGCCCGGGCTCCGGCTCGGGTTCGGGCTCCGGTTCGGGCTCCGGCTCGGGCGGAGGCTCTACGACGGGCTCGAGCGCGGGCGCGGCCTCCAGGACCGGCTCCCACTCGGGCTCCAGCTCGGGCTCGGGTGCCGGCTCCGGCTCGGGCTCGAGAACCGGCTCCTCTATCGGGACGGCCTCGGCGACCGGCGTGGGCTCGGGCTGCGGCTCAGGGCTGGGCACGTCCTCGAGCTCCACCACAGCTTGCGGCGTGGGCTCCGGCTCGGGCTCGGGGAGCGGTTCGGGCTCCGGGACGACGATGTAGTCGGGGAGCCCGTCCTCCCGTGTCTGCGGGGCGGCTGCTGCGGCGCCGGGCACCGTCCAGCCGCCGGCGGCGTCGTCCCATTGAGGCTGCGACTGGAGAGGCTCGAGGAACTCGGGCTCGAGCTCGGTCGTCGGAACCTCCCACAGAGGCCGACCCACGACGAGCCGCTCGCGGAGCTCGATGCGCCGCACCTTCCCTCCCTGGGCCGTCGGAAGCTCGTCCACGAACTCGATCTCACGCGGGATCTCGTGCTCGGGAAGCGACTGGGTTGCGTCCTGGCGCAGCTCCGCCTCCAGTCCCTCCGAGCCCACGACGCCAGGTGCGAGCACGACGAACGCCCGCAGGAACTGCCCGCCTCGCTCGAGGTCACGCACACCGACGACGGCACTCGCCGCGACGGCGTCATGGAGCCGAAGCGCACGCTCGGTCCGATACGGGCCGAACTGCTCGCCGCGGCTCGTCAACATGTCGGCGGCCCGGCCCTCGAACCAGAAGAACCCGTCCGCATCCATCGTCGCGATGTCGCCGGTGACGTACCAGTCCCCGCGCTGCGCGCTCTTCGTCTCCTCAGGTGCCTCCCAGTAGCCCGCGAAGAGTGTGGGGGGTCGGCCCCGCACTGCCAGCTCGCCGTCCATTCCCGGCGGAAGCTCGTTTCCGCCGTCGTCGACGACCGCAACGTGGTGCCCCGGCAGCGCGAGGCCGAGCGACCCCGGCTTGAACTCGGCATCGGCGCCGTTGGCGACCACGACGTTCGTCTCCGCCTGACCGTAGCCGTCGTGGATCACGAGGCCCCAGGTCTCTTCGAAGACCTCGCTGACATGCGGGTCGAGGTAGTCGCCGGTGGAGACCAGCCTGCGCAGCTGCGGTGATCGGAAGCGCGCGAGCTCCGGGCGCGCCGCCAGCTCGGCGTACTCCGCGGGGGTCTGGCAAAGGATCGTCACGCCGAGGCGGTGGATCAGATCGAGGCGTTCCAGCGGCTCGAAGTCCTCCTCGTGCACGAGGGTCTTCGCACCGCGGGACCAGGGCCCGAGCAGCGTGTGCCAGACCGTGTTCGCCGAGCCAGCTGCGGCGGTGCACCACACCGCGTCGCTTCGGCCGGCGTCGAGCCAGTACTCGGCCGCGACGCGCGCAGCAAAGACGGCGTCGTTCGAATGCCCGATCAGCCTCGGGCCTTCGGAGGCTCCCGCGCTCGTCAGGACGAAGGCCAGATCACGCGACGAGGACTCGTGCGTCGCCGCCTGCTCCGGGGCGGCGGGAAGGAGCTCTCGCGCCTCGTCGACGTACAGGACCTGAGGACGCTCGATCATCCGCGCGATCGCGGTCTCGACCGTTCGGGCTGCGACGACGAGGCGGGCGCCGAGCGTCGTGACGCGATCCTCGAGCGTCTCGGTCGACATCGTGACCGGGCCGGGAACCAAGACCGCGCCGACCTTCAGGCAGGCGAGCGCGACCTCGAGCCACTCGACGGTCATCCCCATGAGCACGAGGACGCGATCGCCCGGCCCGACGCCCCGTTCGCGGAGGAGGAAGGCCCATCGCGCGCTCTTCTCGGCCAGCTGGAGGAAGGTGCGCGGCTCGATGACACCGTCTTTCCCGAGTGCCATCACCGCTTGTCGCTTGGGATCGAGAGCGAGCGCCTCGACGACGTCTCGCGTGAAGTTGAAGCGATCCGGGACCTCCCAGCGTCCCTCCTCGAGCGCGGGATAGAGCGCGAGCTCGAGGGGCGAGACCGGGAGGGCCCCCCGTTGCACGCGGCGACGGCCGATGCGAAGCTTTTTCACGGCAGATCCATTATCGACCCGAATCGCGCGGAAATTGAATCTCTGTCACCCCTTCCTTCTACACCAGACCGAGCTCCGTGCCGAAGGGCTCGTCGGCCGGGAGCTGCTCGGGCAGCCGAAAGCCGCCTGCTTCCTCGAGGGCGGCGATGCGCGCGTGCACCGGTGGATGGGTGTTGAACAGGCTCGAAAGCGCGAGCACGCCCGGACGCTCGGAGTCGAGCCGGTCGGTCGGGCTCTCCACCCAGAGATGCGCGGTCGAGGCTTCGGCGTACTTGATCGTCGTCGGGTCCCGCTCGAGGCGGCGAAGCGCGAGGGCCATCGCCTCGGGGTCGTTCAGGATCTCTGCGGCGCCCGCGTCGGCGAGGAACTCACGCCGTCGCGAGAGACTCATCCGTAGCAGGAGCGCCGCGTACGGAGCGAGCAGGAAGCCCACGATCGCGAGCACGAGCACCAGCACGCCACCCTTCCGTGAGCGGCCGCCGTACGCAATAGAGCGGAATCCGATATCCGCGATCAGTGCGATCACGCCGGCGAAGACGAGCGCCATCGTCATCAGGTAGGTGTCGCGGTTCCGGATGTGCGAGACCTCGTGCGCCAGAACGGCCTCGAGCTCGCGCTGCGGCATCGTGGCCAGGAGGCCGGTCGTGACTCCGACGTAGCTCGTCTGCGGACGGAGGCCCGCGGCATAGGCGTTCGGTGCAGCGTCCTCGACGATGCGGACCTCCGGCGTCACCGGCAAGCCTGCGGCGATCGAGACGTTCTCGACGAGCCTTCGCAGCGGCCTGATCGCCTCGGGAGCCACCTCCTGCGCCCCGGTCAGCCGCGCGGTCATGCTGCGGGAGCGGACGAGCGCGAAGATTCCGTACAGCACAGCTCCCACCAGCGCGACGACGCCCAGAGAGATGTCGAACGCGAACCCGATCAGCCCGGCGAGGACGAGCAGGAGCAGGACGAACCCGAAGACGACGATCGAGCTGCGAAGCCGGTTCGACCGGATCTGCTGCTGAAGGGTCACGTCGCAGGATCGAACGAGACTTGCGGGAGAGACGTGTCGCCGCGCGCGGAGAAGAACTCACGCGCGCCGAAGCCGAGCGGCGCCGCGACGAGCACCCAGGGAATGCTCTGGACGGCGGTGTTGAAGCGCATCACCGTCGCGTTGTAGTAGCGGCGTGCGGCCGAGATCTTGTCCTCCGTGTCGGTCAGGTCCTCCTGGAGCTGGAGGAAGTTCTCGGATGCCTGCAGGTCCGGGTATGCCTCGGCGACGGCGAAGAGCCGCCCGATCGCCGCGGTGAGGCCCTCGTTCGCCTCGGCTGCGCTCCCCGGGGAGTCGGCCTGCTGAAGCGCGGCTCGAGCGCGCGTGACCTCCTCGAACACGCCGCGCTCGTGCGCCGCATACCCCCGCACGGTCTCGACGAGGTTCGGGATCAGGTCGGCGCGCCGCTGCAGCTGGACGTCGATGTTCGCCCAGCCGGTGTCGACCTCGTTCCGCAGCCTGACGAGCCGGTTGTAGCCGAGGACGGCGACGAGTGCGACGAAGACGACGACGCCGATCAGGATCCAGAGCCAGAGCACGGAATGATGAGTCTACGGCGACCAGTCGCGATCGAAAGCGACGAGGCCCCCGGCCGCGAAGCGGACGGCTTTAGGGGTCTTCGTGCGATCGGAAGGCGCGAGCAGCGGCTTTCGATCTGCGCATGCTGAGTCTACGGACGGTCGAGGGCGGCACTCAGCGCGCGCCGCCCGTTCTCGAGCACCGGCTTGCCATGCGAGACGAGGATCCGCTCGACGGGAAGGTCGAGCAGGGGGCGGAGCGACTCGGCAAGCTCGCGATGACCGGTCTTCTCCGGAAGCCACGACTCCGGGCACATGCGTACGCCTCCCCCCTCGTCTCCCAGCAAGACGTCGCCGGGCACGAGCGCGTGGTGCTCCGGGATCCAGAAGACCACCTCGGTGCGCCGGGCGGAGCGGAACGCTTCGATCCCACCGGGAAGCGCGTCTCCCGGGCGAAAGACGTCGGTGACGACTCCCGAGCGTCGCTCGACCGCGGCGCGGGCAGTGCTCGGCGCCCAGACCCTCGCCGAGTAGCGGGCGACCATCGCGGCCGTGCTGCGGACGTGCCAGAACACGGTGACGAGGACGTGCAACTCGCCTCCGATCCGCTCGACGTCCTTGTCCAGCGCGCGCCAGAAGCGTTCCCCGCTCTCGGGCGGCACGAGCGGGTCGACGAGGACGATGCCGTCGGCCGCCTCGCAGAAGACGGACCCGACATCCTGTTTCCACTCCTCGTGGTACCCCGTCCAGCGCCACAGGCCGACGTCGATGCGCGTGACTTCCACGTGGCAACGGTAGAGAGAATCCGAAGCGGTGTGCGTTGCGTATCGTCGTAACTCAGCACCTGTCGAGGGAGGAGAGACCGCATGAGACTCTTGCGCCTTGCGCTGATCGCCAGCCTCGCCGTTTTCGCGCTCGCAGCGGCGGGCTGCGGAGGGGACGACGACGAGGCGATCGACGAGACGACCACGCTGACCGAGCCGACCGAGACCGACACCACGGACGCAGGCGGGACAACGATCAACGGCACCGTCGGCCCGGGTTTCGACATCAGCGTCGACCAGACCTCGGTCGCTCCCGGGAGCTACTCGCTCGAGATCGAGGATCTCTCCGACATCCACAACTTCCATCTGACGGGCCCCGGCGGGGTCGACGTGGGCACGGACGTCGCGGCAGAGGGCACCGAGAGCTTCACGGTCGAGCTCGAGGCAGGGACGTACACGTTCGTCTGCGATCCGCATGCGGCGCAGATGACGGGAACGATCGAGGTCTCGGGATAAGGGCGACGGTAGGGGCGACCCTTGGGTCGCCCTCGGGCGAGGCAGGCCTCGCCCTACGAGAGGGAGACGTTCGAGCCGGTTTCGGACGAGCGGTGGAGCGCCTCGAGCACCCTTGCTTGCGCGACCGCGTCCTCTCGTCCCAACAGGAGCGGAGCCTCGCCGCGGATCGCGTCGGCCATGTTCTCGAGCTCGAGTTGGTACGAGTCCACGGGCTCGAGCTCGATGCGCTCGACCCCTTCGTCCGTCCGTCGCTCGATCACCGGGACTCTGCAGTGCCAGGGATCGTCGAGGAACAGCGATCCCGCGGTGCCGATTGCCTCGAGCTCGTCGCGGCCGGGAAGGGACGTCCCGCAGTCGAAGAGCGCGACGACATCGCCGGGAAAGCGCATGCTCCCGGTGAAGACCCAGTCGGTCCCGGTCGGCCCGGTGTACGCGCGGCCGAGCACGTCGTCCGGCTCGCCCGCGAGCAGTCGCGAGCCGCTCACGCAGTAACAGCCGACGTCCATCAGGCTGCCCCCGTCGACGTCGGTGCGGAGCCGGATGTTGCTCTCGTCGTAGAGGCTGTAGCTGAAGGCCGCGCGCACGACGCGTAGCTCACCGATCGCACCGTCGCGGACAAGCTCGGTGAGGCGTTTCGTTTGCGGGTTGTGGCGGTACATGAACGCCTCGCTGAGGAGGCGTCCGGCGCGCTCCGCCGCGTCGAAGGCCTTCTCCACGTCTTCTGGGTGGCGGCTGAAGGGCTTCTCGCAGAGGACGTGCTTGCCCGCCTCGACCGCCCTGATCGACCACTCGACGTGCATGGTGTTGGGGAGCGAGACGTAGACGGCGTCGACGTCCGGGTCCTCGAGCAGCGCGTCGTACGATCCGTACGCCCGCTCGATGTCCCATTCGCGCGCATACTCCTCGGCCCGCGTCTGCTCGCGGCTCGCTACAGCGACCAGCTCGATCTTGTCCGATGCGTGAGCAGGAGGGATGACCAGCCGGTTGATGTGCGCCGTCGAAAGGATCCCGAAGCGAACCTTGCCGTCCGTGCTCGTCATTCGGCCTCAACCGTACGCCTGAGCGGCACGCCGAGGACGGAGGAGACGATCGACGAGTCAGCGCAAGCGCCCGCGGCTTAGTATCCCGCGCGAGGTGCAGACAGGCGATCGGACCGAGATCGGTGTGGGACTCCTCGGGTACGCCTTCATGGGCAAGGCGCATGCGAATGCCTTCCGCAAGATCGGCTACATGACGTGGCCACCACCTCTCGTCCCGCGGCTGGAGGCGATCGCCGGCCGCACCGAGGAGGCCGTGAGCGAGGCCGCGCGGCGCTACGGATTCGAACGCTGGACGACGAAGTGGGAGGAGCTCGTCGCCGATCCGAAGATCGAGCTCTTCGACAACGTCGGCCCCAACTCGCTTCACGCCGAGCCGACGATCGCCGCTGCAGAGGCCGGCAAGCATGTGGTCTGCGAGAAGCCGCTCGGGCGCGACGCGGATGAGGGCTACGAGATCTGGAGCCGTGTCGCCGTGACCGGGGTGAAGCACCTGTGCGCCTTCAACTACCGCTTCGTGCCTGCTGTGCGCCTCGCGCGCGAGCTGATCGACTCGGGTGAGCTGGGCGAGTTACGGCACTTTCGCGGGCGCTACCTGCAGGACTGGGGTGACACCACGGAGCAGAGCTGGCGCTTCGAGCGTAAAGACGCCGGCTCAGGAGCCCTCGGCGATCTCGCCGCCCATGTCGTCGATCTCGCCAGGTACCTCGTGGGCGAGATCACGACGGTCGGCGGGTTCCTGCGGACATTCATCCCCGACCGCGAGGTGGACGACGCGGTCGAGGCGACGGTCGAGTTCGCGGGCGGCGCCGTCGGCACGATCGAGGCGACGAGGCTCGCCCTCGGCCGGCGCAACGCGTTCCAGTGGGAGATCAACGGCACCAAGGGGTCGCTCGCCTTCGACCTGGAGCGCCTCAACGAGCTGCAGGTGTTTCGCGCGGACGACCGGTCTCGCGGATTCAAGACCGTGCTCGTGTCGGAGGCGGATCATCCCTTCTGGGAGCACTGGTGGCCCCCCGGCCACATCATCGGCTGGGGCGACACGTTCGTGCACGAGCTCCACCACTTCCTGGCCGCCATTGCGGACGACACGGACGTCGCGCCGCACGGCGCGACCTTCGAGGACGGGTATCGCGCGGCTGAAGTGTGCGACGCGATCGTTCGCTCCTCGGAGAGCGGTGGCCGCGAGAAGCTCGCGTACCGGACGCTCGCCACCGCGCGATGAACGGCGCCATCGGGGTCGGATAGACGCCGCAGCCCGGATCGCGGGACACCTCCCGCACCCCGAGCGGGTGCGTTGGTTCCGCGCGCCGGGGCGGGTCAATCTCGTCGGCGACCACACGGACTACAACGATGGTTTCGTCCTCCCGTTCGCAATCGATCGATCGTGCGTCGTCGCCGCTCGGCCTGCGTCGTCGCTATGTGTTCGGTCGCTCGACCTGGCCACCCAGGTGGAGATCCCCGCGGACGGAAGCGTGGATCCGGCATCCGTGTCGCCGGCATGGGGACGCTACGTCGCGGGAGTCGTAAGCCAGCTCGCGGCGGCAGGCAGGCCGCCTGTCGGGCTGGATGCCGTTCTCGCCTCGGACGTGCCCCTCGGATCGGGCCTCTCCTCCAGCGCCGCGCTCGAGGTTGCGTGCGCGGTTGCGCTCGCGGACGTCGCCGACTGGCAGCCCGGCGCGCGCGTCCTGGCCGAGGCCTGCCGTAGCGCGGAGGAAGCGGCGACGGGAGTTCCGTGCGGGATCATGGATCAGCTCGTCTCGCTGACGGGTCGCGCAGGCGAGGCCGTGCTGATCGACTGCCGGTCGCTCGAGTTGCGTTCGGTGCCGCTGCCGGAACGGTTGGCCGTGCTCGTGGTGCACTCGGGAGTCTCACGTTCTCTGGACGCGAGCGGTTACGCCCTCCGTAGGCGTGCGTGCGAGCAGCTGGCGAAGCAGCTCGGGGTCGCCGCTCTGCGCGACGCGACGCCGGAGCAGGTCGAGGACGAGCCGCTAGGGCGCCACGTCGTGTCCGAGAACGCACGCGTGCTCGAGGCCGAGCGGGCGCTCGGGGGCGGTGATCTCGAGGCTCTCGGCCGTATCCTCGCGGCGAGCCACCTGAGTTTGGCCGACGACTTTCGGGTATCGACGCCGGAGCTCGATCTGCTCGTCGAGCTGCTCGTCGACTCCGGCGCATTCGGCGCGCGACTCACGGGTGCGGGATTCGGAGGCTGCGTCGTGGCGGCGTGCGACGTCGCTCGCGTCGACGCCGTGGCGCGAGCGGCGACGGCCCGGTATCGACAGCAGGCAGGCTTGGAGCCCAGCGCCTTCGTGTGCCAGCCGGCTGCGGGAGCCGGTCGGTTCGACGTGACTTGACACACCCCTCGTGAGAGCATTGACTCCAGGTCGTCCCCGTGGGTCTATCGAGGGAGGAGTAATGCCGCTAGAAACCGAGCGGAGCCCTGATCGAAGGGCTTCGCGCCGCGCGACGTCGCGCTGGGCCGTTCTCTTCGCCCTGCTGGCGATCGCGCTCGCACTACCCACAGCCGGATTGAGCGGAGAGGCGCAGTCCGGTGAGGTCGAGGTGTTCTCGTGGTGGACGGGCGGCGGAGAAGCCGCCGGTCTGACCAAGGTCATCGCGATCTGGAACAAGGAGAACCCATCCATCAAGTTCATCAACGCGGCCGTGGCCGGCGGGGCCGGCACGAACGCCAAGGCCGTTCTCGCTCAGCGACTGTCCGCAAACGATCCGCCTGACTCGTTCCAGGGTCACGCGGGCGCCGAACTGCAGGACTACATCAAGGCGGGCGATCTCGAGACGCTCGACTTCCTGTACAGGCAGGCAGGCTTCGGCAAGTTCTTCCCCAAGTCGCTGGTGAGCCAGATCAGGTACCAGGGCAAGCTCTACTCCGTGCCGGTGAACATCCACCGCGCGAACGTCCTCTGGTACAACCCCAGGGTCCTCAGGGACGCGGGCATCAACGCCGGTCAGCTGAAGACGTGGCCACAGTTCGTCGCCGCCCTCAAGAAGGCGGACGAGGCCGGAGTCATCCCGCTCGCGGTCGGCGAGCAGTGGACGAACAAGCACCTGTTCGAGACCGTGCTGCTCGCGACGCTGGGCCCGGCGAGGTACGCCGCGCTCTGGAAGGGGAACGGCAGTTGGACCAGCGCAGGCGTCAGGACGGCGGTCAACAGGTACAACGAGCTGCTGACCTATACGAACCGCGACGCTGCATCGCTCACGTGGCAGGACGCGTCGAAGCTCGTCGTCGACGGTGAAGCCGCGTTCAACATCATGGGCGACTGGGCGAACGGCTACTTCACCGAGCTCAAGCAGAGGCCGAACGTCGGCTACGGCTGGGCACCGGTTCCGGGCACGGCCGGCGTGTATCAGTGGCTCTCGGACAGCTTCACGCTGCCCAAGGGCGCTCCGAATCGCGCGGCTGCGATCAGGTGGCTGTCGCTGCTCGGCTCGAAGAGGGCTCAGGACGCGTTCAACCCGGTGAAGGGCTCCATCCCTGCCCGCCAGGACGCGAACCCCAGGCTCTACAACGCGTATCTCAAGTCGGCTCTCCGTGACTGGAAGACGAACAAGCTCGCCGGTTCGTTGACGCACGGCGTCGTCGCCTCGAATGCGTGGAACACCGCCATCGACACCGCTCTGGGCCAGTTCCTCCAGAGCAAGAACACTGCGAGGTTCCAGACGGGCCTCGCCGCGGCGGCGAAGAAGTACCGGTAGGACGAGTGAGCTCGGTGTCTGACACCGCCCCACGTAACCAAGCAGGTTCGCGGGACATCGGTGTCAGACACCGGCTCGTCGACGTCATACGAGCGAGATGAAGGGCATTCGCAGGTGGGGCCCGGGGCTCCTCCTCGTCCTGCCGTCGATCGTTCTCATCGCGGTCTTCGTGTACGGGCTCATCGGCTGGAACGTGAAGGTGTCGTTCAGCGATTGGCGTCAGGCGCAGCCGACCTCCGGGTTCGACACGACGGCCTACTCGGAGCTCTTCCCACCGGGCACCGACCCGGCCTGGACGGAAGCGGTGAAGCACGTACTGCTCTTCACGGGCGCGTTCATGATCGGGACGCTGCTGCTCGGGGCGGTACTCGCCCTCCTGCTCGACAAGGGGGTGAAGGGGGAGGGCTTCTTCCGAGCGATCTACCTCTTCCCGATGGCGGTGTCCTTCATCGCAGCGGGCGTCGTCTGGCGGTGGCTGATGAACCCGGCGCCCGGGGATCGCGGGACCGGCCTGAACCTCCTCTTCGACAACCTGGGGCTCGGCTTCCTTCAGAGCGAGTGGTACCTCAACCCGTCGTGGGGCGCGACGGCCCTGGCGATGCCGGCGATCTGGGCGCTGACCGGGTACATCATGGCGCTCTACCTCGCGGGCTTTCGCGGCGTGCCGGAGGAGCTGCGCGAGGCGGCGCGCATGGACGGCGCGTCGGAATGGCGCGTATACCGCCATGTCGTCTTTCCGCACCTGACCCCGGTCACGCTGTCCGCGCTCATCATCCTCGGGCACATCTCGATCAAGGTGTTCGACCTGATCGTCGCGATCGGCGGCAAGCAGTTCATCACGCAGACGCCCGCCGTCTACATGTGGATCCTGATCTACGACGCGCGCGACTACGCGAAGGGAGCAGCCATCGCCACGCTCCTGCTCATCGGCGTCTCGCTGCTCGTCATCCCGTACATGGTCTACACGATCCGTTCGGAGCGAAACGCATGAGCACCACGACTGCTCCACCGACGGCGGTTCCCACCCGCCGCGCGCTCGGGAGGAGACCGGTCGCGCGCATGTGGACGCTCGGCTTCAAGTACCTGGCCCTCGTCTTCTTCGCCGCCGTCGTGCTCACGCCGCTCTACATCGTGCTCGTCGCGAGCTTCAAGGGAGTCGCGGAAGCCGACCCGTCGAACGCGTGGTCACTCCCGGAGGTGTGGACCTTCGACGCCTGGCGGGACGCGTGGGACCAGCTACGCCCGAACCTGAAGAACAGCCTCTACCTCGTCATCCCGGCCACGCTCATCTCGACCGTCCTCGGCTCGCTGAACGGGTTCGTGCTCTCGCGCTGGCGCTTTCCGGGAGCGGACGTCGTGTTCCTCTTCCTCCTCTTCGGGATGTTCATCCCCTATCAGGCGGTCATGATCCCGCTGAGCAGGCTGTTCATCGAGATCGACTTTCCCGAGGGCATCCCGCGGCTCGCGTTCGCCCACATCGTGTACGGGATCCCGATCACGACCCTCATCTTCCGGAGCTACTACGCGACGATCCCGGAGGATCTGATCGAGGCGGCGCGCATGGACCGTGCGGGGATGCTCCGGACGTACTGGTCGGTCGTGCTGCCGCTCTCGGCGCCGGCCTTCGTGGTGACGGCGATCTGGCAGTTCACGTCCATCTGGAACGACTTTCTCTTCGCGGTCTTCCTCGTCACCAACCCCGCGAGCTGGCCTGTCACGGTCGCGCTGAACAACACGACCGGCTCGCTCGTGACCCCGTACAACCTCCAGATGTCCGCGGCGCTGCTCGCGTCGCTCCCCACCCTCATCGTCTACATCCTGCTCGGCCGTTACTTCATCCGCGGCCTGATGGCAGGGTCGTTGAAAGGGTAAGCGCCAGCCATGGCCGAGATCGTCCTCGAACATCTCTCGAAGCGGTACCCGAACGGGTTCGAAGCCGTAAAGGACCTCTCCCTCGAGATCGCCGAAGCGGAGCTCCTCGTCCTCGTGGGACCGTCGGGCTGCGGGAAGACGACCGCGCTCCGCATGGTTGCGGGGCTCGAGGACATCAGCTCGGGCGACCTCTACATCGGCGGCCGCCGCGTGAACGACGTGCCCGAGAAGGACCGTGACATCGCGATGGTGTTCCAGAACTACGCGCTCTACCCGCACATGACGGTCGCGCAGAACATCGCGTTCAGCCTGAAGCTGGCCAAGCGGCCGAAGGCGGAGATCAAGCAGCGTGTCGACGAGACCGCGCGCCTGCTCGGGCTCGAGGCCTTCGTCGACCGCCGGCCGAAGCAGCTCTCCGGGGGCCAGCGCCAGCGTGTCGCGATGGGGCGGGCGATCATCCGTGAGCCGAAGGCGTTCCTCATGGACGAGCCGCTCTCGAACCTCGACGCGCAGCTGCGCGTCCACATGCGCGGCGAGATCGAGGCCCTCCAGAAGCGCCTCGGCGTGACGACGGTCTACGTGACGCACGACCAGATCGAGGCGATGACCATGGGCGACCGCGTCGCGGTCCTTCGCGCCGGCGAGTTGCAGCAGGTGGACACCCCGACTGCGGTCTACGACCGGCCCGTGAATCTCTTCGTCGCAGGGTTCATGGGCTCGCCGCCGATGAATCTCGCGCGCGGGACGATCGAGTCAGGGGGCGATGGGACCCTTGTCGTGCGTATGGGGACACAGACGACGCTTCCGATTCCTGCCGAGGTCGTCCGAGAGCGGAAGCTGGACGCGTGGGCGGAACGGGATGTCATCGTCGGGATCCGCCCCGAGGACCTCGACGGTGCCCGCGCGGACGGACCAGAGTCGAACGGGGTCGAGCTGGAGGTCGAGATCGATCGCGTGGAGGCACTCGGTGCGAACATGCTCGGTTTCTTCACGATGGACGCGCCGCCGCCGGCCAGCGCATCCGTGGCGGAGGCAACCGGTGGCGGACTGGACGAGGTTGCGCTGATCACGCGCGGAGGCACCCCGTTTTGCGCGACGTTCGAGCCTCGCACTGCTCTCCGGGTCGGGGACCGCGTCGCGGTCGACGTCGACGTGCGGCACATGCACTTCTTCGATCCGGAGACCGAGATCGCGATCCGCAGCTGAGCGTGCTCGGTTCGTCAACCGCCTCGAGCCAACGGAAGATGCTCGATCGTCCCGTTCTCGATCCGCCAGCCCGCGAGCTCGCCCGTTCGCAGCGTGTAGATCAGGTACGGGCGTCCCGCCCAGAGGCCGATGTTCTCGACGTCGGTACGAGAAGGCCGCGGCGGCGAGGAGACGTGCGAGTGGAAGACGGCGAGCTCGTAGCCCTCGTCCTCGAGGAACCAGGACTCGGGGTCGACGTCGAGCTCGAAGCGGTACGGCGATTCGGCGGCATTGCGGCCCGCGATGTAGCGCTCCGCGATGCCGCCGCGAAAGGCGACGAGACCGCAGGCTTCGTTAGGCGCCTCCGCGTCGGCGTGGTCGGCGAGCTGCCGGCGTACCTCGTCCGGGACTACCACCAGACCGAGCGCTCCATCGCGCGGCCGACGTCGTCGCTCTCCCAGAACGCGGCCGAGAGGTACTTCCAGCCGGCGTCGGCGAGCACGCAGACGAGGACGCCGTCCTCGAGCTCGCTCGCCACCCTGAGGGCCGCATGGATCACCGCGCCCGACGAGACACCTGCGAAGACTCCCTCGCGCTCGAGCAGAAGGCGAAGCCCTGCGACGGACTCCTCGTTCGAGACGAGGAGCTTTCGGTCGAGCTTCGACACGTCGAGGATCGGTGGCACGTACCCGTCGGCCAGCGAGCGCAGGCCCATCACCTCGTCACCGGGGAGAGGCTCCGCCGCGGCGACCACGAGCTCGGGGAACGACTCGCGCAGCCGTTCCCCCGCGCCCATCAGCGTGCCGCCCGTCCCCAACCCTGCGACGAGGACGTCCACGCGGTCGAGTGCGGCGGCGATCTCGGCGCCCGTGCCGTGGTAGTGGGCGCGTGGGTTGGCCGGATTCGCGTACTGGAACGGCATGAAGAACGCGGGCTCACGCTCGGCGAGCTCGAGGGCGAGGCGCACCGCCCCGTTCGATCCCTCCTCGCCCGGCGAGTCGACGATCTCCGCCCCGTACAGGCGAAGGAGACGCCGCCGCTCCTCCGTCACGTTCGTCGGCATGACGCACGTCAGCGGATAGCCGCGTAGCCTCGCCACGAGCGCGAGCGAGATCCCGGTGTTCCCGCTCGTCGGCTCGAGCAGATGCCGTCCCGGCTCGAGCTCCCCCGAGGCCTCCGCCGCCTCGATCATCGCCTTCGCGATGCGGTCCTTGATCGAGCCCGTCGGGTTCTGGCCCTCGAGCTTCGCGTACAGCCGGACGGACGGCTTCGGCGAGAGGCGCGGGAGCTCGACGAGCGGCGTCGAGCCGATCAGGTCGAGAAGCGAGGGCGCGGGGGGACATGGGGGGTCAGACCCTGGGGTCAGATCCCGGGTCAGACCCCGCCCGCCATCGCGGGCAGGAGGATGACGGTCTCACCGTCGTAGACCGGCGTGTCCAGGCCATCGAGCGTGCGGATGTCCTCGCCGCCCAGGTACACGTTCACGAACGCCGCGAGCTCGCCGCCCGAGTAGAGCTGTCCGGCGAGCGGCGGATAGCGCTCCACGAGATCCTCGATCACCCCGCCGACGGTGTCTCCTCGGGCCTCCAGCTCTCTGAGCCCACCGACCTCGGCGCGGAGCGTGGGCGGTATGCGGACGGCTGCCATCAGCTTCGGGCCACCGGGGCGGCGCAGAACTCGACGTAGTCGACGTATTCCGTGATGGTGGGACTGTCGCCGCAAACCGGGCAGTCGGGATCGCGTCGCACCGTCACCTCGTCGAGCGTCGTGCCGAGCGCATCGAACAGCAGCAGCCGCCCGGCGAGGGTGTCACCGCGGTCGAGGATCAGCTTCAGCGTCTCGCTCGCCTGCAGAGAACCGATGATTCCGGGAAGGACTCCGAGGACGCCACCCTCGGCGCAGCTCGGCGCGAGCTCCGGCGGCGGGGGCTGCGGGAAGAGGCAGCGGTAGCAGGGCCCGGCGCCAGGGGCGAACACCGTGACCTGTCCCTCGAAGCGGAAGATCGAGCCGTGCACCACCGGGATCCCGTGCCAGATCGACGCGTCGTTCACGAGGTAGCGCGTGGGGAAGTTGTCCGCGCCGTCGACGATGACGTCCCAGCCCTCGCCGAGGATGCGATCGACGTTCTCGGAGGTCAGGCGCTCCTCGTAGGGCTGGACGCGAACGTCCGGGTTCAGCGCCTCGATGGTCCGCTTCGCCGAGTGCACCTTCGGCTCGCCCAGGCGGTCGGTCGCGTGGACGATCTGGCGCTGGAGGTTCGACGCGTCGACGACGTCGGCGTCGACGATGCCGAGCGTCCCGACACCCGCGGCGGCCAGGTAGAGCGAAGCCGGCGAGCCGAGCCCGCCTGCGCCGACAAGGAGGACGCGCGCATCGAGGATCCGCTGCTGCCCGTCCTCGCCGACCTCGGGGATGAGGAGGTGGCGGCTGTAGCGCGAGCGCTGCTCGGAGGTGAGCGCGCGGGGGATCGTGACGTCGAAGCCGTTTCGCTTCCAGTCCGTGAACCCGCCGGCGAGGTTGACGACGTCCTCGTAGCCGAGGTCGGTCAGTGACTTGGCCGCGAACGCCGAGCGCGCTCCGACGGCGCAGTACACGAGCAAGGGTCGCGTCTTGTCCGGCACCAGGCCCTCGATCTGCTGCTCGAGGCGTCCGCGGGAGACGAAGATCGCACCGGGGATGTGGCCCTCTTCCCATTCGTCGAGCTCGCGGACGTCGACGGCGAGCGGTGCGTTCGGCAAGGCGAGCGCAGCCTGAGCCTCTATGGCGGAGATCTCGTCGATCTCCTCCTTGACCCGCGCGAGCAGATCTCGGTAGCCAGCCATTACTTTCCGAACTGTAGCGAACTCGGCCCCAAGCCTCCGGGGTCTGGCTTCAGCCAGACCCCGGTTGTCCGCCCGCGGCTATCGTCGCTCGGGTGAGCGCGCAACGCCGAGTCGTCCTTCTGGTCGCGGCCGTTGCAGCTGCCGCAGTCGCGGTGGTGGCGGCCGCGGTCCTCTCTTCGGACGGCGGGTCCGCAACGACGGCGGCGGCGGAAGCAAAGCCGCGGCCGGGACGTCCGCCGCTGTCGCTCGCGCTCGGCTTCCGGGTCGATCCCGAGGCGCGCGACCTCTCCCGCGGCGGCGCTTCCTACGCGAAGGGAGAGCTCGAGGAGGCCGCCGCGCTCTTCGACCGGCACGACTCGCTCGAGGCGAAGATCGGGTCGGCGTTCTCGTCCTGGCCCGCGGGCACGCTCGACCGGGTCGAGCAGCTGGCGAAGCTCTATCCCGAGAGCGCTGCCGTCCAGTTCCACCTCGGGCTCGCCCGGCTGTGGGCCCAGCGTGGCGACCCGGTCTCGGCGTGGCGGGCGGCGATCGAGGCCGAGCCCGACACGCCGTACGCGGTCCTCGCCGGCAACCTCCTTCATCCGAAGCTCCCACGCGGCCTCCCCGGCTTCATCCCGTCCTTCGCAGCGCCGGCCGACGTCGTTCGGCTGCCGCCGCGGCGCCAGCTCCAGGCGCTCCGCCGACTCGCCGAGAGCGGCGGCATGCGGGAGCTCCTCCTCTACGGCGTCGGGCTTCAGCGCGTGGGACGACCGGTCTCCGCCGCGGAGGTCCTCGACCGGGCCGCGCGTCGTGCTCCCCGGAACGCCGAGGCGCAGGTGGCGGCCGCCGTCGGACAGTTCGACAAGGACGCGCCCGAGCGCGCGTTCGGCCGTCTCGGCCCGCTGACGCGGAGGTTTCCGGGCGAGCCGACCGTCCGCTTTCACCTCGGCGTGCTCCTGCTCTGGACCGGTCGCGTGCCGGCGGCGGAGCGGCAGTTCCGCCTCGCCACGCGCACCCAGCCGGGTTCCCCGCTCGCCCGCGAGGCCGCGCGCTACCTCGAGACCATCCGCCACGCACGGTCCTGAGCCCGCCCGAGCGGCGGCTTTGACGCCGACCGTTCGTGTGACTACGGTGTGACGCGCCGACGAGGAAATGGGGGCGTTCTGGCAGGGAAAGCGGAGGGCACGGCGGTTCGAGCACCGGTCGAGGACGTCCTCGCGACCGACGAGGCACAGCGCCTTCTGGAGGTCGGAGCCCAGACCGGGCAGCTCGACGCAGACGACGTCGCCCTGGCCCTCGACGAGCTCGATCTCGAGCCGAGCCAGCTCGACGAGTTCTACGCCGCGCTCGACGAGGCGCAGATCTCGGTCGTCCACGCCGAGGAGGAAGAGGTCGAGAGCGAGCCCGAGGCGGACGCGGAGATCACGACCGATGCGCTTCAGCTCTTCCTGAAGGACATCGGACGTGTCCCGCTGCTGACGGCGGCGCAGGAGGTCGAGCTTGCCAAGCGCATCGAGCGAGGAGACCACGGGGCGAAGCAGGCGATGGTGGAGGCGAACCTCCGGCTCGTCGTCTCGATCGCGAAGCGGTACCGAAATCAAGGCCTCCCGTTCCTCGATCTGATCCAGGAAGGGACGATCGGGTTGGTGCGGGCCGCGGAGAAATTCGACCACCGCAAAGGGTTCAAGTTCTCGACGTATGCGACGTGGTGGATCCGGCAGGCGGTCGCTCGCGCGATCGCGGACAAGGGGCGAACGATCCGGATGCCCGTTCACGTCGTCGAGAAGCTCAACCGCATCCTCCGCGCCGAGCGCAAGCTGCGCGCCGAGCGCGGCCGCGAGCCGACGGTGGAGGAGGTCGCGCGAGACGTCGAGATGACGCCCGACGAGGTCGAGCACATCAGGCGGAGCGCACAGACCCCGGTCTCGCTCGAAAAGCCGGTCGGCGACGACGACGAGTCGGAGTTCGGGCACTTCCTCGCCGACGATTCGACTCCGCTCCCAGACGAGCTCGCCGAGACCGCGCTCCAGCGCGAGGCGCTGCGCGCGATCCTGGGAGCGCTCTCGGAACGGGAGCGTCGGGTGCTCGAGCTTCGCTACGGCCTCGACGGCCAGCAGCCGCGAACGCTCGACGAGGTCGGCCGCGCGTTCAACGTGACCCGCGAGCGCATCCGCCAGATCGAGCACCAGGGCTTGAAGAAGCTCCGCGCGTTGGCAGACGCCCAGCGCGTTCGCGACGTCGCCTGAGGACGTGAAACCCCGATGTTCCCACGGCGGTAGCGTGTATCCGTTCTTCGACCTACGGGAGTGAGAGGAGACGACATGCATGCACGCATCGCGAAGTTCGAAGGAGGCGACCCGGCTCGCATCGACCAGGAGATGGAGGAGATGCGGAAGCAGATGGCGGACGCGCGAGAGAAAGGTGTGCCTGCCGATGCGCCGGAGGGAATGCAGACGCTGATGGAAACGGTGACGCGCTTCGTCAATCTGGTCGACCGCAAGACCGGCGCCTCCGTCGGGATCTCGTTCTGCGAGACCGAAGAGGACATGCGCAGGGCAGACGAGGCCCTGAATCAGATGTCTCCTCCGGACGACAGTGGCAGTAGCCGGACGGGCGTCGAGATCTACGAGGTCGTGCTCGACGAGAGTTTTCGCTAGCCGCATCGAGGGCGAGGCAAGCCTCGCCCCTACCGTGTAGTCGTGCGGCGCCGAACGCCGCCCGACTACACTCCGCGCCCGTGACGCCGTCCTACGAGGAGCTTCGCGACCAACTCGCCGAGCTGATCGCGATCCCGTCCGTGAGCGCCGATCCCGCACACGCGGACGACGTCGTCGACGCGGCCGAGTGGGTCGCAGGAAGGATTCGCGAGGCGGGAGGAGAGGCGGACACCGTCTCCTCCAACGGAGGCCGGCCGCTCGTCATCGGCGAGGTCCGTGCGAGCACGAGCCCCGAGACTGCGCCCACCGTCATCTGCTACGCGCACTTCGACGTCCAGCCGCCCGACCCGCTCGATCTCTGGGAATCTCCGCCGTTCGAGCTGACCGAACGGGACGGTTGGCTCTTCGCCCGCGGGGTCGCTGACGACAAGGCCCAGCTGCTCATGCTCGTCAGCGCCGCGCACCAGCTCGCCTCGACCGGAGAGCTTCCGGTCAATGTCCGCTTCGCTCTCGACTCCGAGGAGGAGGTCGGCGGCCAGTCGGTCATCGACTGGGTCGCTGCCGACGAGCGCGGGGCGGACGCAGCGATCGTGTTCGACGGCAGCATGGAAGAGCCCGGGATTCCCACGTTCAACACGGCGCTGCGCGGGCTCTGCTACTTCCACGTGACGGTTCGAACGGGCGAGCGAGATCTCCACTCGGGGCTGTTCGGCGGGGTCGCCATGAACGCGACGCACGCACTGATGCAGGCGCTCTCGGCGGTCGTCGCGAAGGACGGGCGGGTCCCTGAGCCGTTGCGTGTCGGCGTCGTCCCACCCACACCCGAAGAGCTCGAGGGGTGGAAGTCGCTCCCCGCCGGCGAAGGGCGATTCGCCGAGGTCGGAGCGCGACCTTCGGACGCCGCCGCGATGCAGGAGTACTACGTCCGCACGTGGGCCGAGCCGTCCGTCGACGTGCACGGGCTCGCGGGTGGCTCCCCGGACCTCGTCAAGACGGTCCTGCCCGTCGAAGCGAGGGCGAACGTCTCGATCAGGATCGCACCCGGTCAGAACGTCACCGACGTGAGCGCGGCTTTCGAGCGCCTCGTCCGCGATGCGGCGCCTCACGGTGCAGACGTCGACGTCAAGCTCCAGTCGGTCGCGGAGCCGGGGCTCGTGTCGCCCGATGCGCCCGCGCTCGGGCTCGCTCGGGCCGCTTTCGAGCAGGTCTTCGGTCAGCCCTCGCTCCTCGTGCGCGTCGGCGGGTCGGTGCCTGTGGTCGCGAGCCTCGCGGCCCGCGGGATCCCGACGATCTCGACCGGCATCGCCTCCAACGACGCCAATGCGCACTCACCGAACGAGAAGTTTCCCGCGGAGTACCTCACGCTCGGGGTCGCAGCGGTGGGCGAGACGTACAGGCGTCTCGGGGAGCTTGGCAAGGCCGGGTTCAGGACGATGGCCCGTCGCGAGGCGGATGATGGGCGACGTGAGGCAAGGACGCAGGGAGCGTCCATATCAAGTTGATATGGACGCGACCGAGGACGCGGCATCGCGGCGCCCAGCGCCGCATCGCGACATGGCCGTTCGTTCTGAGCCCGGCCCTCGAGCTCCGTTCACTAGCGCGCTCGCCGAGGAGCTCGCGGGCGACGTGCTCGAGCGTTTCCTCCGCTACGTGCGGGTCGACACGCAGGCTGCGTACCGCGTGGCGGAGCGTCCCAGCACGGAGAAGCAGCTCGAGCTCTCGCGGCTCCTCGTCCAGGAGCTTCGCGACCTCGGCCTCGCCGCCGAGCTGACGCCGGGCGCCGCGGTCTTCTCCGGGCTTCCGGGAACGAACGGAGCTCCGGTCGTCGGGCTCATCGCGCACGTGGACACGACGCCCGACATCAGCGGCGCGGACGTGTCGCCGATCGTGCACGAGGCCTGGGACGGCGCGCCGATCGCGCTTCCCGGCGACTCGCGCCAGGTGCTCGATCCGGAGCAGCTTCCGGAGCTCGCCGCTCGGGTCGGACACGACATCGTCACCAGTGATGGCACGACGCTCCTCGGCGCCGACGACAAGGCCGGGATAGCGGAGATCATGGCCGCGGTCTCGTATCTCGCTCGTCACCCGGAGCGCACTCGCGCACCGCTGCGCGTCGCGTTCACCGTCGACGAGGAGGTCGGTCGCGGGGCGGAGGACTTCGACCTGGAGGCCTTCGGCGCGGACGTCGCCTACACGCTGGACGGTTCCTCGCTCGGGGAGCTCGAGACGGAGACCTTCTCCGCGGCCTCGATTCGAGTGACCATCCGCGGGCTGTCGGTTCACCCCGGCACGGCGAAGGGCAAGCTCGTGAACGCCGTCAAGCTGGCTGCCGAGCTCGTCGCCTCGCTGCCTGCCGACCGGCTCTCGCCGGAGACCACGGAGGATCGAGAGGGGTACGTTCACCCGCACCGCATCTCCGGGGGTGCGGAGGAAGCGATCGTCGACTTCATCGCGCGCGACCACGACGACGAACTGCTCGAGCGGCACGTCCAGCTTCTGCGCGACCTCGCGGAGCGGATCGGCGAGCGCGAGCCGCGTGCGCGCGTCGACATCGAGCGGCGCGATTCCTACCGCAACATGCGCCCGTACATCGAGAAGAACCCGCGGGTCGTGGATGCTGCCCTCGAAGCCATTCGCCGTGCCGGCGTCGAGCCCAAGCTCGCGATCACCCGCGGCGGGACGGACGGCGCCGTTCTCTCGTCACGAGGCCTTCCGACCCCGAATCTCTTCACGGGCGGTCAGGAGTACCACTCGGTCCGCGAGTGGGCGAGCGTGCAGGACATGGGCGCCGCCGCCGCGACGATCGTCGAGCTGGCCGGGGTCTGGGCCGAGCCTGAGTAGCCTTCGGGTCTGACCCCTTTAGGGGTCTGACCCCACTCTTCTCACGCGTTACCCTGCGACTGATGCCTCGGCTCGTCGGGATCAACCACATCGCCGTCGAGGTCGGTGACCTCGACGAGGCGCTGGCGTTCTTCGGGCGGATCTTCGACGACATGCAGCTGCGCGGGCGCGGAGCGACCATGGCCTTCGTCGACATGGGAGACCAGTTCATCGCGCTCGCGAAAGGTGTCGCCCACGTGGCCGACGTGGAACGCCACATCGGGCTCGTCGTGGACGACCTCGACGAGACCGTGCGGCGGCTGCGTGCGGCTGGAGTCGAGGTCATCGGGTCGCACGACTTCCGTGATCCGTGGGGGAACCGGTACCAGCTCGTCGACTATCGCGAGATCCAGTTCACGAAGACGCCCCGCGTCCTCGCCGGTATGGGCATCGACGGGCTCGAGAAGACGGAGCACGCCGTCGAGGAGCTGCGGGCGAAGGGGCTCGCCGACTAGTCGCGGTCGTACCGTTCCAGGTGCGTCGTTCCGTTCAAGACGAGTAACCACGCTCGCCCTAGCTTCGACTCAACCGAAGCAGGAGGTAGCGAGTGAAGATCAGGTTCATGGCGTTCGCGGGCATCGTCGCGCTCGTGACGGCCGCATCCGCGTTGGCGGGCGGGAAGGGGGTCGTGGCATCGGCGAACGGCGACTACGGGTTCACGGGCGAGGCCGCGGGGAGCGTCTTCGACATCGGTCCGTTCACGTGGAACGTCGAGATCAAGGCGGACGGCAGCGTCTGGGGCGAGTTCGACTACACCCAGGTACGCGACGGTGTCTCGCTGACGGTGAGCGGCTCGTTGACGTGTGCCGTGATCCAGGACGATCACGTCTGGGTCGGCGGGATCATCGAGGCGAGCTCGCGGGCGAGCCTCGTCGGTCTCGACATGTGGTTCCAGGGGCACGACTACGGCGAGGGGTCGAACGCCGAGCCTGATATGTCGACGACCATCGGCGCTGCGGCTGCTCCGGCCGGCCAACAGTACTGCGACGACCACCCGCCTGTTCTGTTCCCATTCCTCGTGAGCGAGGGGAACCTTCAGGTCCGCAGCAGCTGACGGACGCGTGCTGGGGCCGGGCGCCTTGCCCGGCCCGCACGGCCGAGTCAGGCTCGGACGACCTCGCGGTACCGACCGGGAGTGACGCCGTGGTGGCGTCGGAACACCCTCGTGAAGTGGCTCTGGTCCGCGAAGCCGGCGTCAAGCGCGATTCGCGCGAGCGACACGTCCGTCGAAGCAATTTGCGCAGTCGCCCATTCGAGCCTACGCAGGCGTGCGTAGTCCGCCACGGAAACGCCGTACTCACGACGAAACGCACGCGCGAGATGTGCCGGCTGCCGCCCGACTGACGCCGCCAGCTCCTGGAGGCACGGGCAGCCGGGAACCGAGGAGTCGAGCCGCTCCCGGACGGTGTGCAGCCATGCCGTCCTGCGGTCGTCGCGGGGTGCCGCCGCCCGCCCGACGCTTGCGATCAGCTCGAAGGCAAGGCCTTCGAGCGCGAGCGCCGAGCACGGGTCTGTCGCCCTGAGCTCCGCTGCGATCCTCCTGCCCAGGTGCGTCGCCGCCGCGGCATCGATGCGGCGAAGCTCGAGGAGAGTGCGGCCGAACAGCTGCGAGCCGGCGTCGTTAGCGGGACGAATGACGAGGATCTCGCAGCCCGCGGCAGTGAACACACTCGAGTGTGCGGCTCCGGCCGGGATGGACGCGAAGCTGCCGCAGTCGAGGGTGGACCTCTTCTGCCCGAAGCTCTTGCACACGCCGCCTTTGAGAACGACGGCGACGTACCCGCGAGGAGGGTCGATCACGCCATGACGAAACGCGGGTGGGAACACGAGCCGGTACAGCTCGAGCGCGCCGACCGTGGCGCGCGTCGAGCTACGCCCGTCCTCTGCTGTCTCGACCGTCACCACTATCCGCTCAGACGCGGTAGCGGAGCTCTTCGTTAGGTGGCGGTGTCGTGGATGCCGCAGCCGAGCCATTCATGGCCGAAGCGGCGCATCTCCTTGACGACGGGCAGGAGCGCCTTGCCCTTCGGGGTCAGCGCATACTCGACGCGAGGCGGTGACTCCGGGTAGCTCTGTCGGAGCACGATCTCCTCGGACTCGAGCCAGCGCAGGCGCTCGGCGAGCGTCCTCGGGCTGATTCCCGCGCACGAGCGCTCGAGCTCGGTGAAGCGCCTCGGTCCCTCGGACAGGTCGTGGACGATCAGCACCGTCCACTTCGAGCCCACGATCTCGGCCGCTCCCGCGACAGAGCACGTCGGCGCCTCGTGGACGGGAAGCATCGTGCGACTCGTCGTTCACTCCCACGTTCGGATTGTACGGCGTGCTCTCGTGCACGACGGGCTGGCGCGCCGTGTACAGCGACGTCGACGAGCGTGCGCTCGACGCGCCCGCCGAACTCGCGCTCGGCGACTCGCGCGACCTCGTCCAGGATGTCGCCTCGCGTCGCTCTCGTCGAGGCTGCGGATCGGCGAGAACGTGCGCATAGAGCGCCACGGATGCCGGTCGGTGTCCCAGGACGCCTGCCAGCGATCAGCTCGTGCTCGGGCTCTCGGAAGCCCGCCTGCGCAGCAACGCACCGAGGCGCGTCGCCCGCATCGAGGGCGATACGCCGGTCGCCGGAGCCGCTGCCTCCCGCGGTCGGGCTCGCTCGTGAGGTTCTCGAAGAGAGGGCTCGTCGCCGCCATGAACGCGTCCGGCTGTCCCCTCGCCGAACAGCGTCCACCACATGCGACCAGCCGCCGGGTCGGACCGCTCGTGATCTTCGCGAGGCCGACTGCCTCGTCCACCCAGTGGAAACTACGAAGCCGCGACCGCCAGGTCGAACGGGCAGACTCCAGCTCCGCGTCCTCGAGCGGCGAGCCTCTCGCAAGTCCATGCGCGCGCCAACGGTGTCTGCGAGGTACGCGCCAGCGCGGGATCCGGCTCGAGCGCGACGACGTGTCGGCTCCGAGCTCGAGCAGGCAGCGTGTCGCCTGACCGGTGCCAGGGCCCACCTCGAGCACGGCCGTGCCCGGCGCGAGGCCGCACCGCTCGACGAGGATGTCGTACACGCGCGGCGGATGACCAGGCCGCGCGGCGTCGTAGCCCGGCCGGATCGATCCCGAACAGGCGCCGACCTCCGTCGGTCGATCGATCTCGCTCCCGTTCAGTCCCAGGGCGGAGGGTTGTGCACCCAGCGTCCGCCCACCATTGTCGCCACTACTTCGACCGAGTCGAGCTCGTCGCCAGGGCAATCCACAAGGTCGCGGGAGAGGACGACCAGGTCGGCGAGGTAGCCGGGGAGGAGCTTCCCGCGCGCTCGCTCGTCGCCCGCGAGCCACGACGGCGCGACGGTCGTCGCCTGCAGCGCCTCCTCGACCGTCAGCGCCTCCTCCAGGTGCCACCCTGGCCGGTCGTCGATCGTGCGCGTGACGGCCGCACGGATCCCGGCCAGAGGGTCGAGCTCCTCGATCGGCGCGTCAGAGCCGTTCGCCAAGACGGCCCCGGACTCCCTGAGCGAGCGAAACGCGTACGAGCCCTCGAGCCGCTGAGGCCAGAAGCGCTCGGCGAGATCGCGGTCCGAGGGAGCATGCGAGAACTGCACCGAGCACGTGACGCCGAGCTCGGCGAAACGCGGAAGATCCTCGGTCGCGAGACACTGCGCGTGCTCGATCCGCTGCCGCAAGCCGCGCGGCGCCCACTCGTCCTTCGTCGCCGCGAACGCGTCGAGCGCCTCGCGGTTGGCGCGGTCGCCGATCGCGTGCACCGCCACGGGCCAGCCCGCTCGCGCCGCGTCCCGCACGATCTCGGCGAGCTCGTCGCCGCTCGTGATTCGAACTCCCGAGCCGTCCAGCATCAACGCTGTCTGCGAGCCGAGCGTGCCGTCCATGAACACCTTCAGGTAGCCGAGGCGCAGGAAGTCGTCGCCCAAGCGGGAGCGGATCCCGAGCGCCTCGAGCTCCGGCAGCTTCTTGTACGGGAGCGACTGCCACACGCGAAGGGTCAGCCCTCCGTGGTCTCGCAGCCGCTGGAAGATCGCGGGTGCCCCGACCCAGCCGTCCTTGTCGTGAACCGCGGTGACGCCTCGGCTATGAGCGAGCTTCACACCCGCGCGCGTCACCTCGAGCCATTCGTCCTCGGACACGGACGGGAACCGCTCGCGGAAGCGCCACGCCGCCTCTTCCCGCAGGACTCCGGTCGGCTCGCCCGCCGCGTCGCGCTCGACGACGCCGCCTTCGACCTCGAGATCCCCTCGTGCGAGCGCAAGTGCGGCGGAGTTCAGCCACAGCGAGTGGAGGTCCTTCGCCCACAGCGCCGCGGGGGTCTCGCCGGTGATCTCGTCGAGCGCCTCTTTCGTCGGCTGCGCCTCCCAGTTCGCAGATCGCCAACCCTGACCGCGGATCCAGCCGGCTCTTGGCGTTGCCGCCCGTACCCGGTCGAGCGCCTCGCGGAGCGACGCGACTCCGTCCATCCTCACGTCGCGCTGGCCGAGCGACCAGGTGGGAAAGTGGACGTGGGAGTCCGTGAAGCCGGGGACGACGCACCGCCCGCCGAGGTCGACGACCTCCGGAGTCGGAAGAGCCGACTCGTGCGTGCCGACGCCGCCAGCTACACGGTCACCTGCGATGGCGAGCGCTCGCGCGACCGGAAGCGACGAGTCCATGGTGCGGACGATCCCGTTTTCGAGGATCATGGACGGCGACTGTAACGACGGTTCGAAGGAGGGGAACATGCTCGACCACACCGGCGTCAACGTCTCCGACCAGGACGCTGCGAGAACCTTCTACTCGAAGGCCCTAGAGCCACTCGGCTACTCGCTGGCCTTCGAGCAGGGCGAGTTCATGGGGTTCGCAGACTCCGGCGGCTTGAGCCTCGGCGTCGTCCGTCGCGATCCGGTCGGTGGAGCGCACGTCGCGTTCAGGTGCGACGACCACGCGATGGTCGACGCCTTCTACGAGGCGGCCACGGCAGCCGGCGGGAAGGACAACGGGCCGCCCGGGCTCCGCGCGCACTATCACGAGCACTACTACGCCGCGTTCGTCCACGACGCTGACGGCAACAACATCGAGGCCGTCTGCCAGAAGCCGCAGTAGGCGAGCCGATGATCGACCACGTCGGCTTCGACGTACGCGACTACGAGGCGAGCAAGAGCTTCTACAGAGAAGCCGTTGCCCCGCTCGAGGCCGCACTCGCCGCGGGCGGAGTGGACAACGGCCCACCCGGGCCACGTACGCTCTACCACGAGCACTACTACGGCGCCTACGTCCTCGATCCCGACGGCAACAACCTGGAAGCCGTGTGCCACGCACCGCCGTAATGCCGCTCCGCGCCTAGACTTCTCGCGTGCCTTGGGAACATCTGAGCGACGAGCAGCTCGAGATTCGAGATCTCGTCCGGACGATCGCGCGCGAGCGGATCGCGCCGCGCGCCGCGGAGATCGACGCGTTGCACGAGTTTCCCTGGGATGTCGTCGAGCTCTTCCGCGAGCACGGCATCTTCGGGCTCCTCTTCGACGAGGAGCACGGGGGAACTGGCACCGGGACTCTGCTTGCGCTCGTCGCGATCGAGGAGGTCTCGAAGGTGTGTGCGACGAGCGGGCTGATTCTCGCGGTGCAGGAGCTCGGCTCGCTCGCCGTCAAGCTGGCTGGGAACGCGGAGCAGAAGGAGCGATTCCTCCCCAACCTGGCCTCCGGCGAATGGCTCGCCGCCTACGCACTCACGGAAGCCGGGTCAGGCTCCGACTCGGCCGCGATGCGGACGACCGCGCGCCTGGACGGCGACGAGTACGTCCTCGACGGCTCGAAGCGCTTCATCACGAACGCGTCGGTCGCGCACGTGTACACGGTCTTCGCCAAGACCGACCCGGGCGCAGGGCATGCCGGGCATCTCCGCGTTCGTCGTCGAGGCCGGCACCCCCGGCTTCGAGGTCGCCCGGCTCGAGCCGAAGATGGGCATCTCGGGCTCGACGACCGGCGAGCTCGTGTTCGAGGGCGCTCGCATTCCCGCTGCGAACCTCCTCGGAGAGGAGGGCGAGGGCTTCAAGATCGCGATGCGCGTCCTCGACCGCTCGCGCCCGGGCGTCGCCGCCCAGGGTCTCGGGATCGCGCAGGGCGCCACCGATTACGCGCTCGAGTACGCGAGGTCGCGGGAGACGATGGGCAAGCCAATTGCCGAGCATCAGCTGGTTGCAGCCAAATTGGCGGACATGGAGACGGCATGCGAGGCTGCGCGGGGCCTCCTCTACCGCTTCGGGCGCATGGTCGACGAGGACGCACCGAGCGCCGAGCTGACCAAGGCCTCCGCGATGGCAAAGCTCTACTGCACCGACACCGCGATGTGGGTCGCGACCGAGGCGGTACAGATCCTCGGCGGCTACGGCTACATCAAGGAGTACCCGGTCGAGCGCATGATGCGCGACGCGAAGATCACCCAGATCTACGAGGGGACGAACGAGATCCAGCGCCTCGTGATCGCGCGCGAGATGCTGAAGGAGAACCGCGCCTTCCTGCTCGCCGGCGCCGCCTGACGCGTGTGCGCCAAAGTGTCGCCGCGAGACTGAGGCGCCGGCCTGCGGAGCACCGGCGCCTCAGCTACGGCCGCGCCCCGCACCGCCGGGGCACGCCGATGTCGGAGCTACCGCGCGCGCCCGCAGTGGACGAGCGCGTTCAAGCACTCCTCGACGAGCCGCGCGAGCTCTGCGGGCCGCCACGAGTTGACGAAGTCCGCGTGCGCGCTGTATTGGCCGCCCGACGCGAGCGTGAACTCGGCTCCGCCGATCGCCGTCTGGCGGAAGCTCGGGTAGCGGTAGATCTGCGTGATCGCGGGCACCGAGACGGGGTGCGTCGACGGGCAGCGCCTGCCCATGGCGTAGGCCATGTGGCTCTTGTGGTCGGCGCTGTCGAGCCGTCTTCCGTCCCAGCAGCTCGGGAAGCGCACGTGCAGCCGGAGGAACGACCCGCGACCCTGCGGGCAGGTCGGCACCGTGCTCGAGGGCGGGATGCCCGACATCGCTCCGCAGCTCCAGAACGTGACCCGTCCGCCTTGCGGGCTCGTGGCGGTGGCGTCGCCCGCGATCATGCGCAGGTTGTTCGGGAACGTCGTCACCGGGGCGAGCGTGCCGCGCCGGTAGTAGATCGTCGCTCCCTGCGGAAGGACCGGCGACGACCCGTGGTAGAGGGCCGGCACCCAGTACGCAGCCGTGTCTGCACGGCGCGCGCACGACGTTCCGCCGGCGCGAAGCGACTCGTACGTGGACGACGCGTTCGTCGTGCGGTTGCCGACGAACGTGTGCTGATGCGATGCCCCGGCCTTGCCCGGGAAGACGATCGGATCGTCCGGCGCCTGGTGGCTGAAGCGTGCAGTTCTCGATGAAGTTGACGCCCTGCAGGTCGGCTCGCGAGGCGTCGCCGCCAGTGGGCTTCTCGCCCGCCAGCGCGGCCGGGCCGAGCAGCGCGGCGACGACTGTCACAACGCCGGCCGCGGCGATCAGGATCAGTGCTCTCACGTCAACCTCCCCGAAACGAAACGACGAAATGGATTCCGCGCCAAGTCAGACACCGAGGAGTTGTCTTTCCTTGAGCGATTTGTGACGTGCCGGTAAGCATTCCGTTTGGGCGCGAGCGCAAGTTTGGGCAAAGCGGGGTATCTACAGGATGAGCATCCAAGGGAAGGGGAACACACATGAGACGCACACTCATTCCCAGCGCGCTCGTCCTTGTCGGTGCGGTCGCGTTGGTGGTAGTCGGCGCTGCTGGAGGCGCGCAAGCGAAGAAGCCTGCGCTCTCGGCGACCCCGGTGTTCAAGCTGCAGCTGAAGCCGAGCCAGGAAGTGCCGCCGATCAGAGGGCCTCAAGGCGAACGCGGTTGGAAGCGTGACTTTCGACGTCACCCGGAACGCGTCGGGTTCGATTACGAGCGGCGAGGTCGTGTTCTCGTTCAACTACTCGTTCCCGGGGCCGGTGCAGGTCAGCGGCCTCCACATCCACAAGGGGAACAAGGGAGCGAACGGAGGCATCGAGATCGGCGCGGCTCTCTCGGCCGCTGACTCGGGGCTGGACACGGACGGCCACGGAAACGTCACGAGCGTGGTGCCGGGCGATCCGGTGAAGCTGCAGGCGATCCTCGACAACCCGCGCGCGTACTACGTCAACCTGCACACGACTACGCCCAACCACCCCGGTGGTGCGATCCGGGCGCAACTGCACAACCCGAAGAAGCGCTAGCGATCGGCACGTAGGGGCCGGGCATGCCCGGCCCCTACTCTCGTCTCGCTGCAACGACCGACTCGCCGGGCGGCGTCGCCGGCGGGTAGCGCTCGCGAAGCTCGTCCACGTACGCCGCGAGCCGGTCCGCGATCGCCTCGTCTCGGATCTCGAGCACGTTCTCCGCGTTCATCTCGCCCGAGCGCGAGAAGTTGAAGCTGCCGACGAAGGTCGTGTCGTCCGCGACGACGAGCTTCGCGTGCATGAAGTTGTGGAGCGACTCCGGGGTCCAGGGGATCGAGGCCTTGCCGCTGAGCTTCGCTCCTTCGACCACGCGTTGGAGGAGCGGGACCTTCCACGCGCTGACCCCGTTCGTCCGCCACTGGTGGAAGACCTGGTCGACCTGCGTGTCGTCGACGATGCCGCCGACGTCGCAGCGTTGCTCGTTCACGACCTCGACGAGGGTGCGCGAGGATCGGCCCCGACGTGAGCACCGGCGACGCGATCCGCACGCGGCTCTTCGCCTTCCCGATGTGCTTCGCGACCCGGTGCGAGAGCGCCTCGCCGTGCTCCGGGCAAAACCAAGGGCGCACGGCAGCGCCGTCCACCTCCACGGGGCGCGGGTCGCTGCCGGTGTGCGCGACCTGGCCGCTCTTCCAGAGCTGGTCGAACGTGAGCGTGAAGGCGTACGCGATCTCGCGGCGAGCGCAGGGAGACGATGACGTTCTCCTGCCGAGTCCAGGAGTCGTCCGTCCAGTTGGTCGAGCCGGTCCAGACCGCCTCGCCGTCCCGCACGACGTACTTGTGGTGCATGAGGTCGGGAATGCCCGCGATGCCGCGGGTGTCGATCGGCAGCCGCTCGATCGCGTCGGGCGTCGTCTCGGGCGGCGGGGGAACCGGGATCGGGCCGGGGTGGGCGACGTTGTAGAGGAGCCGAACCTCGACGCCGCGCTGCGCGGCCGAGAGGAGTGAGGCGAGCACGAGCCCACCGGCGTCGGTCTCGAAGCGGACGTCGTAGACCGCGAGATCGAGCTTCTTCTTTGCCTGCGCGAGAAAGCCGGCGAGGAGCCGCGCGATGTCCGCGGCGCGTTGCCCTCCGTCGGTCAGGGTCGTGAGCTCGATGGCCGCTCCCGCCGCGCCGTGCCTGAGTCACGCGGCCTGGGCGGCGCGGAGCGACGCCTTGTGCGCGCGCTTCTGTGCCTGATACTCCGCGAGCGCCTCCGCGGAGTCGACTCCTCCGAGGCAGGGGTGGTCCGGAACGAGCTCGGAGGCCGTCTCGACGCCGAAGCGGAGCGCGAGGACGGAGCCGAGGCCCGTGATCTTCATCTTCCCGAAGCCGGGGAGCGACCCGATCCGCTTGCGTAGGTCGGCGACGTCTTCGGCCTCGGTCCAGATGCGCTCTGCCTGACCGTCGTACTCCTCCGCGACGACCGCGCAGAGCTCCTGCACGCGCCCGGCCATCGCCCGTGGGAAGCGGTGGATCGCCGGCCGCTCGCGGAAGGCGCCCTCGAGCGTCTCCGGATCCATCGCCGCGATCTCGGCGGCGTCGAGCGTGCCGATCCGCTGCTTCAGCCGGAGCGGCCCCTGGAACGCCTGCTGAACGGTCACCTGCTGGTCGATCGCGAACCCGATCAGGAGCGCGAGCGGATCGGACGCGATGAGCTCGTTGGCCTCGTCCGAGTCGGTGAAGTAGAGCGCCTCGGGCATGCCGCGAGTGTAGACCTCGGCGGTACGCTGGGGAAATGGACGCGCTCGACGTCTTCTCGCCCGGAACGCGAAAATGGTTCGAGCGCGCCTTCGCAGACCCGACTCCGGCCCAGGCGCTCGGATGGCCGGCGATCGCGAAGGGCGGGCACGTGCTCATCCAGGCGCCGACCGGGTCCGGGAAGACGCTCGCTGCTTTCCTGATCGGCATCGACCGCCTGAACGCGTCGCCGGGTGAGGGCCTCCGGCTCCTCTACGTCTCCCCGCTGAAGGCGCTCAACTACGACATCGAGCGGAACCTGCGGAGCCCGCTCGCCGGCCTCGGCTCGGAGCTCGATGTCGGCGTCCGCACCGGTGACACGCCGGCCGACGAGCGGCGGCGGATGCTGAAGACGCCGCCCGACATTCTGATCACGACCCCCGAGTCGCTCTTCCTGCTCCTCACGTCGCAGGCGCGCGAGACCTTGCGCGGCATCGAGACGGTGATCCTGGACGAGGTGCACGCCGTTGCTGGTTCCAAGCGGGGGTCGCATCTCGCCCTTTCCCTGGAGCGCCTGGATGCTCTTCTAGACAGACCGATGCAGCGCATCGGTCTGTCTGCTACGCAGCGGCCCCTTGCCGAGATCGGGCGCTTCGTCGCCGGCTCGGAGCGGGAGATCGAGCTCGTCGACGCGGGCACACGAAAGGAGCTCGACCTCGAGGTCGTGATCCCGCTCGAGGACATGCGCGAGCTCGGCTCGACTGCGGACCTGTCCGTGCCGCCGCTCGCCGACGGCGTCCAGATGGGCTCCGGTGTGGAGCAGTCCTGCCGCTCGATCTGGCCGTCGATCTATCCCGCGATCCTCGACCTCGTGCGCGCAGCACCGCTCGACGATCGTCTTCGTGAACAACCGCCGGCTCGCCGAGCGGCTCGCGCTCCGACTGAACGAGCTCGCGGAGGAGGAGATCGCTCGGGCGCACCACGGCTCGCTCGCGCGAGAGCAGCGACTCGTCGTCGAGGAGCTCCTGAAGGCAGGCCAGATCCCGTGCCTCGTGGCGACGTCCTCGCTCGAGCTCGGGATCGACATGGGCGCCGTCGACCTCGTCATCCAGGTCGAGAGCCCGAAGTCGGTCGCCCGCGGCCTGCAGCGCGTCGGGCGAGCAGGGCACGACCTCGAGTCCGTTTCCCGCGGGCGCATCTTCCCGAAGTTCCGGGCGGACCTGCTCGAGTCGGCCGTCGTCGCGCGGGCGATGCGCGAAGGCGCGATCGAGGAGACGCGCATCCCCCGGAATCCCCTCGACGTCCTCGCGCAGCAGATCGTCGCGATCTGCGCCGACGAGGACGTCTCGGTGGACGACCTGCATGCGCTCGTCCGGCGCGCGTATCCCTTCTCCGATCTTTCCCGCGCCCAGCTCGAGAACGTCCTCGACATGCTCGCGGGCCGCTATCCCTCGGACGAGTTCGCCGAGCTTCGTCCGCGCGTGATCTGGGACCGGACGGCCGGCATCGTGCGCGGGCGCACCGGCGCGAGGCGGCTCGCGGTCACCAACGCGGGCACGATCCCGGACCGCGGTCTCTTCGGCGTGCACCTCGTCGACGGCGGCGGGCGGGTCGGCGAGCTCGACGAGGAGATGGTGTACGAGGCCCGAGAGGGGCAGACGTTTCTCCTCGGCGCCTCGACCTGGCGGATCGAGGACATCACGCGGGATCGTGTCCTGGTTTCCCCCGCGCCCGGCGTGCCAGGGGTCGCTCCCTTCTGGAAAGGGGAAGGCGTCGGCAGGCCGGCGGAGCTCGGGGAGAAGATCGGCCGCGCGTCCCGCGAGCTTGTGGCTCTGAGCCACGAGGAGGCTTCACTCTCGCTCGGGCGGGAGTACGGCCTCGATGCGCGCGCTGCGAAGAACCTCCTCGTCTTCCTGCGTGAGCAGGAAGCGGCGACGGGCGTCGTTCCGTCCGACCGAACGGTCGTCGTCGAGCGCTTCCGCGACGAGATCGGCGACTGGCGCGTATGTGTGCTGACGCCGTTCGGCGGCCGGGTGCACGCCCCCTGGTCGATGGCACTCGCGGCCCGTCTCCGCGACTCGCTCGACATCGATGCGCAGTCGATCTGGTCGGACGACGGCATCGCGCTCCACTTTCCCGACGCCGACCAGCCGCCGCCGCTCTCCGACCTCCTGCTCGACCCCGACGAGCTCGAGGAGCTCGTGCTCGTCGAGCTCGCGCAGTCGGCCCTCTTCGGCTCGCGCTTCCGGGAGAATGCCTCGCGCGCGCTCTTGATCCCGCGCCGTCGCCCCGGCCAGCGGACGCCGCTCTGGCAGCAGCGGCTGAAGGCGCAGAGCCTGCTCCAGGTCGCGCGTCGCTACCCGCAGTTCCCGATCGTGCTCGAGACCTACCGCGAGTGCCTGCAGGACGTCTTCGACCTGCCCGCCCTTCGCAAGATCCTGAAGGGGATCCAGACGCGCGAGCTCGATCTCGTCGAGGTGGAGACGGCGTCGGCCTCCCCGTTCGCGTCCTCGCTCCTCTTCGACTACGTCGCCACGTACATGTACGAGGACGACACGCCGCCCGAGGAGCGGCGGGCACAGGCCCTCTCGCTCGATCGCGGCCTCTTGCGCGAGCTGATGGGCGTGGAGGAGCTTCGAGAGCTGCTCGATCTCGGCGCGATCGAGCAGGTCGAGTCGTCGCTGCGGCCCACACCGCGGAACGCCGACGAGCTGCACGATCTTCTTCGGCGTGCCGGCCCGTTGCTCGAGGGCGAGTACGACCGCGGGTTTGCCGAGACACTCGTCCGCGAGCGACGTGCTCTGCGCGCGCGACTCGGTGACAGCGAGCTCTTCGCCGGGGTCGAGGACGCAGGGCTCCTCAGGGATGCGTTCGGGGTGGTGCTGCCCGGCGGCGTCCCGAACGTGTTCCTCGAGCCCGTTCCGGACGCCCTGGAATCCGTGGCCAGGCGGTATGCGCGCAGCCACGGGCCGTTCACGACGGACGAGCTCGCGAGTCGCTTCGGGCTCGAGCCCGCGGTCGTCGAGTCGGCGTTGCAGCGGCTCGAGCAGGACGAGAAGCTCGTCCGCGGTGAGCTGAGGCCGGGCGGGACCGAGCGCGAATGGTGCGACCCGGATGTCCTCCGCCGGATCCGCAGGGCGACGCTCGCGGTCTTGCGACGCGAGGTCGAGCCGGCGGAGCAGGCCGCGCTCGGGCTCTTCCTCCCGGCCTGGCACGGGATCGGCCGGAGGCAGACGCTCCGCGAGGCACTCGTGCCGTTGCAGGCGCTCCCGCTGCCGGTGTCGCTCTGGGAGACCGAGGTGCTGCCACGCCGCGTGCCCGCCTATCGCCCTGCCGATCTCGATGCGCTCTGCGCCTCGGGAGACGTCGTGTGGGTAGGAGCCGGGCTCGATCGCGTGGCCGTGTACTTCCGGGAGGACGCTGCCGTACTCGGCCGGCCCACGGCCGAGGCGCCGCCAGAGGGTGCTCCCCACGTCGCGATCCGGGCGGCGCTCGGGCAGAGCGCGCTGTTCTGGAGCGACCTGCTCGCGGCGACCGAGCTCGACTCGGGCGAGGCGCTCGCCGCCCTCTGGGACCTGGTCTGGGCGGGCGAGGTGACGAACGACTCGTGGGCGCCGCTTCGTGCGGCGCGCCGCTACGAAGCTCCGCGTCCCGAGCGCGGGAAGACGCCGCTTCATGCGCTCGCGCGCGACCGCGGCCTCACCGACGCAGGGCAGGTGGGCGCTTGCCCGGTCGCTCTTCCCCGAGGCGCCCGAGCGCCGCGCCCTGGCGGAGCTCCTGCTCGAACGGCAGGGCATCGTCACGCGCGACGGCGTTCGTGGGGAAGGAGTGAAGGGCGGGTACGGCGCCGTGTATGCGGAGCTTCGAGCCCTCGAGACGCTCGGGGTCTGCCGGCGCGGCTACTTCGTGGAGGGGCTGGGCGGCGCGCAGTTCGCGTTGCCCGGGGCCGTCGAGCGGCTGCGCGAGCTGCGGACCGACAGGACGGCGGACGAGCAGGACGTGCTGGTGCTGGCCGCCGCGGATCCTGCGCAGCCTTACGGAGCAGCGGTGCCCTGGCCTCGGCGAGCGGGCGCCCGAGCCGCTCGGGTCGCCGGCGCCTGGGTCGTCCTCCTGGGCGGCGAGGCCGTGCTGTTCGTCGAGCGCGGAGGCCGCTCGCTCGTCCCGCTCCGGGAGCCTGATCCCGACTGGCTGCGACCTGCGCTGGCTGCGCTCGTCGCGCACGTCCGGTCGGGAGGGGCGAAGCGTCTCGCAGTCGAGCGCTTCGACGGCGTCCCGGTGGTCGAGTCGGAGGCGATGGGGCTCCTCGTGGAGTCCGGCTTCCTCGCAGGCCCGCGGCGCGCCGTTCTGCGCCCCTAGCGACGGTCGACGAAGTTAGACGGACCTGCGCGCCGCTGTCGGGGACGTTTGTCGCCGTGAGCGTGCAACTCGCCGCGTATCGTGCGAGCCCATGAACGCCCGCCCGCCTGCCTTCGACCCGGAGACAACCGAGTCGTTCGTCTCCAAGGCCCACGGTGACCTTGCGGCGTCTTCCGATCTCGCAGTCGAGCCGGCCCTCGTCAACGCCAGCTGGGACTGGGGCGGCGGCGACTGGGAGACCGCCCTCGGCGCAGCTGCTCACATGGGTCGGCGTGACATCGCGCTCGCTCTGCTCGAGGAGGGGCGCGGCTAGATCTTTTCGCCGCGGCCATGCTCGGGCAGACCAGATCGTCAGCGCCGTCCTCACGCGTTTCCGCAGATGCGCGACGGCTCGGGCCTCACGGGATTCCGCTCGTCGAGCATGCGCGAGCCGGGGGCGAGCAGGCGTTCGCCGTGCTCGAGCTCTCGAGGCATAGGAGTTGACGGGTCTGCCTGAGGAGGAGAGGCGCGGCCGGGCGCGTAACCGGAGACGTGCCCGTGCGCGCGCCGCATCTGTATCCGCTCCTGCGTGGATTCACGCTCGGGGCGTTCGTCGTTCTCGGCCGGGAGCTCGAGGAGGGCGTCGAGCTGCCGTTCGCGTTCGAGGAGCACGTCCAGCGGAACGGTCCGGCGCTGTACGAGCTGCGCCCACTCGTCCGTGCGTTCATCGAGGAGCGGGAGTCGGTGCTGCGTGCGCGCGAAGATGCTCGCCTCGCTCTCGACGAGCTCGCCCGCGAGCCCGCCGCGTCGATCTTCGCCCGCGCCCATGCCGGCCCGCACGCGACCGAGGACGACGCATTGTTCCGCACGGTGTTGCTCGGGCTCGTCATCTCCACCGCCGAGTCGTGCGGAGGGTTCGACTGGGACGACGATGCGTTCGAGCATGCGTACGCGACGCTCGAGGCGACGCTCTACGGGGGGCGGCGGCAGTACGCGGCACTGGTACCGCTGCTCGGCCTCTCGGTGGCGAGGCCGGTGGATCTCGCGCCGGGTATCGCGATCCGGCACTTCGTGCCCGGCGAGCTCTCGACGCACTGGCCGGAGTCGCGCGGCCTGCTGCCGGCAGGGTTCGGCCGTGAGCCGGACCGCTGCTGCGTCCTCGAGCTGCACGCCGATCTCGACGCGGGAGCCGACGCGCCCGACGCACCCGCCGAGATCGCCGACGCCGTCAGCGCGATTCGCTTGACGACGTCCGCCGCGCTCGCCGCAGGCCCGGTCCTCTTCGAGACGCTCGACGGTCGACCGTTCGGCGTCCGGCCCGTCCTCCCGATCGCTGCGACGCAGCCGCCCGGTGAGCCGTCACGACTCGATGCCTTTCGGACGCCGATCGCGGTCGAGGTGCTCGGCACCCTCGGCCGCGCAGATGGCGACCCTGAGCTCGCCGAGGCGCTCGATCGCTGGGAGCTCTCACTCTTCCAGAACGAGCCGTTCCGGGCCGAGCAGCTCCGTGCCTCGCTCGCGGCGCTCCTGGGCGAGACGTGGCCCTTGCGCTGCTCGGTGCTCCTCGAGCTGGACGGGTCGGCGCGCGAGGAGCTGCACGGCCATCTCGTCGGGCTGGCAGGGGGAGACAGCGCGAGCACCGCAGTGATCGACGCCGTTCGGCGCGCGCTGGTGGCGGCACTCCGGGCGCCCGATCGAGCCGAGCTAGTGCACGAGCTCGACCGCGAGCTGCTCGGCCTGCCCCGGCGATCTGTCGGCTGGGCAGCCGCCGCGATCTGACACGCTCTCGTTGCAGAGACGTTTCCCATTCGGGAAACATGCGGAGCTATTCTCTCTCCGTGGACGAGGCAGAGGCGGTGTTGCAGCGCTTGGCGCGGATCGAGGACTCTCGATCGGGCGGGAGCAGGGCGTGGGGAGCTGCTGACCGAGCTACGAGCGCTTCTCGGAGAGGCGGAGCAATGGTCTCGGGCGGAAGGAGGTGATGCCGGAGAGGATGCCGTGACGGCCTACGAGCAGCACTGGCCGGGACCGCGCCGGAAACGACCTCGCGTGACATGATCGCCGTGTGATCTCGCATTGGGACGACGTGCGTAGCTGGCGCGGCGAGCGCGGCCACATTGCCGGCACGTGGCACAGCCTGACGGGACAGGCGTCGCGGACCGTCGGCGTGAAGCGCATCCAGGTCGACCCCGGCATGTGGGCGACGCCGCTTCACCTCGAGGGCGCGGAGGAGGAGATCTTCTACGTCCTTGCAGGATCCGGCGTCTCGGTTCAGTGGGAGGGTGAGGACACGCTCGGGTACGACGTGAGAGCGGGCGACTGCCTCGTCCACCTCGCGCTCGAGAACGCCCACACGCTGCAGGGCGGCGAAGGCGGGATCGACGTACTGGCATTCGGTCAGCGCACGTATGCGGGTGCGACCTGGCTTCCGCGCGCGGGAGTGGCGTGGCTCGGGGAGACCTGGGCCCCGGTGGGCGCCGAGGAGGATCACCCTTGGGCACGCGAGGCTGCGGCCGGCCCGCCCGAGATCGACGAGACCTCGCCGAGGCCGGCGAACATCGTCAACGTCGAGGACGTCGAGTCCGGGGAGCGCGACGGCTCCACCGTCGGCCGACGCGTTCGGAACCTCGGGCAGGCGGCCGGATCGCGGCAGACAGGGCTCCGCCACGCGGAGATCCTTCCGGGCAAGCTGAACGCGCCTCCGCACTGCCACTCGGCCGAGGAGGAGATCTTCGTCGTGCTCGAGGGCGCAGGTGACCTGCTCCTCTGGGAGGAGGACGGAGTCGTCGAGCATCCGGTCCGCGCGGGATCCGTCGTCTCGCGACCGGCCGGTACGGGAGTGGCCCACGCGTTCCGAGGGGGCGCCGAGGGCATGGCGGTGCTGATGTACGGCACCCGCGACCCGAACGACGTCTGTTACTACCCACGCTCGGGCAAGGTCTATTTCACGGGCCTCGGCGTGATCGCCCGGCTCGGGGAGTCGCTCGACTACTGGGACGGCGAGGACTAGAGGCGCTTGAAGGGCGCTCCACCGCATTGAAGGAGTTTCAACAGGAGACGGGAAGGTGAGACGGTCATGGGGCTCTCACGTCTGCTGCCGCGCACCCAGCCGCGACCAGAGCCGGTGGGGGATGAGCCTGCAGACGAGCCCGAGGTCGCGACCGAGCTCGAGCCCGCGCCGCATCTTCACGCCGTTCCCGCTCCCGAACGAGCACCCGACCGCGAGGAGGACGTGATGGCGAAGGTGATCGCCTTCGCCAACCAGAAGGGCGGGGTCGCCAAGACGACGACGACGCTGAACCTCGGCGTCGCGCTCAAGGAGATGGGTCACCGCGTCCTCGTCGTCGACCTCGACCCGCAGGGCAACCTGACGATGAGCCAGGGGATGAACCCGGACGCGATCGAGCGGTCGATGTTCGACGTGCTCGTCCACCGGGTCCCGATCTCCGACGTGATCCACACCGTCGAGGTGGACATCGCCGTCGCGTCCATCGACCTGGCCGGCGCGGAGCTTGCTTTGTCCGCGCTCATCGGACGGGAGCGGGCGCTCGAGAAAGCGCTCGTCGAGGTCCGGGACAAGTACGACTTCGTCCTCCTCGATACGCCCCCGTCGCTCGGCCTGCTGACGATCAACGCCTTCGTCGCGGCCGGAGGAGTGATCGTCCCCGTGCAATGCGAGTATCTCTCGCTGCGCGGTCTCGTCCAGCTCGAGAACACGCTTGCCATGGTGCGCGAGAACTTGAACCCGAGCGTGCGCGTGCAGGGAATCGTCCCCACGATGTACGACGGTCGTACGCTGCACGCCCGTGAGGCGATCGAGATCCTGGAGGAGAACTTCGGCGATCTCGTCTACGAGACCCGGATCCGCAAGACCGTTCGCTATGCCGAGGCGCCGGTGAAGGGAAGCTCGGTTCTTCGCTATGACCCGACCGGGCCCGCGGCCCAGGCGTACCGCGATCTCGCAAAGGAGGTGCTCGATGGCGCGGAAGCGCGCGAGCATGCGTGAGGGCCCGCTCGCGGAGCTCTTCCGCAAGACCGAGGCAGCGCAGCGCGGGCAGGACGCGCCCGCCGAGGCGGAGCCGACGCCGGAAGCCTCCGAGCAAGAGGACGAGCTGAGCCCGCGAGCGAGAGCTGCGCTCGAAGCCACCGTCGAGCATGTTCAGGACTTCGAGGAGGAGCCCGTGCTCGCGGAGCCCCCGATCTCGCCGTCGGTCACCGCGGCACCCGCGCCCGAGCCTCCGACCGAGGCAGAAGCCTCACGTGCCGCGGCGCGCTACTTCCAGACGATGCTCGAGCCCGCCCCGCGGCTTCATCGGGTCGCACCGCCGAAGGGGACCGCGTATCTCGCTGCGATCCGCGTCGTCGGCGTCGGCGGAGCGGGGCTGAACGCCCTGCACCGCATGATCGACGCGGGGATCGCTCAGGTCGACTTCATTGCCGTCAACACCGACATGCAGGCGCTGGCCGTCTCGGACGCGCCGGTGAAGATCGCCATCGGCGAGGGCGTGACCCACGGTCTCGGTTCCGGCGCCGACCCCGGCGTGGGGCGCGCCGCCGCGGAGGCGGCGGCCGACCAGCTGCGGGCGACGCTCCGTGGTTCGGACATGGTCTTCGTGACCGCGGGCGAAGGTGGAGGAACCGGCACGGGCGCGGCTCCGGTGGTCGCGCGTGTGGCTCGCGAGGTCGGTGCGCTCACGGTCGGAATCGTCACGACGCCGTTTCGCTTCGAAGGCACTCGCCGCCGAACGGCTGCCGACCGCGGCGTCGAAGAGCTGCGGGCCGCGTGCGACACCGTCATCGTCATCCCCAACGACCGGCTGCTCGAGGTGCTCGACCGCTCGACCTCGATGGTCGACGCCTTCAAGATCGCCGATGACGTCCTGCGCCAGGGGGTCCAGGGCATCTGCGACCTGATCACCACGCCGGGGCTGATCAATCTCGACTTCGCCGACGTGCGCACCGTGATGCAGGACGCCGGCTCCGCGCTCATGGGAATCGGGTACGCAACCGGCGCGAACCGTGCGAAGGAGGCGGCCGAACGGGCTCTCGGCTCACCGTTGATCGACGGCGAGATCGTGAGCGCGCGGGGAATTCTCCTCTCGATCGCAGGAGGGGACGACCTCTCGCTGATGGAGGTCAACGACGCAGCAGAGGTCGTGCGCGCGACCGCGACGGACGACACCAACATCATCTTCGGCGCCAACGTCGACTCTCGCCTCACCGGACAGGTGTGGGTGACCGTCGTCGCCACCGGTCTCGGAGGCAGCCGCCGCCGGTCCTCGCGACCGACGTTCGACACCGGAACGACGCCGCACCGTGACTCCGATTCGGAGCTGCCGGCCTTCCTGAACTCGGGATAGACGAGCGCAGTACCCTCTCGCGATGAGAGGAGCGATCGCAGCAGGCCACCCGCTGACGGCCGAGGCGGGCGCTCGAGTACTGCGCGAGGGAGGCAACGCCGTGGACGCGCTGCTCGCTGCTGCGTTCACCGCGTTCGTGACCGAGGGGCCGCTGACCGGCCCCGCAGGCGGGGGCTTCCTGCTCGTGCACGAGCCGAACGGAGAGACCACGCTTGCTCGATTGCTTCTTCGCAGTACCCGAGGCGACGCTCGGCGAGATGGAGGAGGTCGTGGTCGACTTCGCCGACTCGGGAACGCAGATCTTTCACATGGGCGAGGGGTCGGTGGCCGTACCCGGCCTCGTGGCAGGGCTCGAGGACGCCCACCGCCGCTTCGCGACCCAGGACTGGGCCGACCTCGTGCGAGCCCGCGATCGAGCTCGCCCGCGACGGTGTCGTGCGGGACGAGCCGCGCACCATCCTGCACGGCATCCTCGCGGAGATCCTGCTGCGTGACGAAGGCGGCCGGCGCGTGTACGGCGACCCGAGCCGCATCGTCACCGAGGACGCGTGCGCGACGCTCGAGCGGGTTCGTGACGGAGGTCGGGCCGCCGTCTTCGAGCTGCTGCCGGAGCTCTCGGAGGATCTTGCGAGGTACGAGGTCGTCGCGCGGGAGCCGCTCGAGACCGACGTGCTCGGCCGCCGCGTGCTGGCGACGCCGCCTCCGTCTCGCGGAGGCCGCATCGTCCTGGAGATCCTCGAGCGGCTGGCCGCCGCAGACGCGTGGTCGCTGCACGACGAGGCACGGGCGATTGGTCTGGCCTACGGAGCATCGGGGGTAGGCCCACTCACGGGCACCACTCACATCTCGGTCATGGACGAGTCCGGTATGGCCGCCGCCCTGTCGTCGACGCTCGGATCCGGCTCGGGCGTCTTCCGCGGCGGAACGCAGCTGAACAACATGCTCGGCGAGCTGGACGTCATCGGCCCCGAAGCGCACGCGCCAGGGACTCGGCTCCCGAGCCTGCTGACGCCAACCCTCGTGCTCGAGGAGAATCGCCCCCTGCTCGTTCTCGGCAGCGCCGGCTCGGTTCGCCTGGCAGGAGCAATCGCGCAGGTCGCGTGGCGCGTTCTCGACGGGACGCCGTCGCTCGCGGACGCCATCGACGCACCGCGAATGCACGTCGAGGGCTGGACGCTCCATCTCGAGGGCGGGTGGGCAGCGGACGCGACGCTGGCGCCTCCCCGATAGCTGGGACGTCATCCGCTGGACCGGTCGCAACCTCTTCTTCGGGGGCGTGCAGGCTGTCGAGCTCGGCGCGGACGGGGTCCTCGACGGCGGCGGGCGATCCACGGCGCGGCGGGGCCGGGGTGGTCGTCGCGTGATCCGCATCCGTCGCGCCGAGCCCGCTGATGCGGTGTCGCTCGTCGAGCTGGCAGAGGCGGTGGGTGGCGAGGAGGGGCGCTGGATCCTCGCGACGGACACCTGGCGGTCCGTCAGCGAGGAGCGGAGGTACCTGAAGACGGTGCTCCGCCACCCGGATGCGACCGTGATCGTCGCGCTCGACCGTGAGCAGGTCGTCGGACGCCTCTCGCTGTCCCGCGACCCGCACCCCGCAAGTCATCACGTCGCCGATCTTGGACTGATGGTGGCCGAGAGCCACCGCCGCCGGGGAATCGGCAAGCGGCTCCTCGAGGAGGCCGTCACCTGGGCGCGCAGCGTCGGGATTCGAAAGCTCGAGCTCCACGTCTTTCCCTGGAACGAGAGTGCGCTCCGCCTGTACGAGTCGTTCGGCTTCGAGCGCGAGGGCTACCGCAAGGGGCACTACGTCCGCGGCGACGAGCTCGTCGATGCGATCCTGATGGCCCTCGAGGTTCCTGAACTCGGTTCAGGATGATGCTTCGACACAAGGCTTCATGTTGAATCGAGTTCTAAGGGCGACGCGTGGGATCCATCGTGAAGACGCTCCGGAGCAGCCGGTACGTCAAGTGGCTGCGTGCCCAGGAGTTTCGCACGCGGAGGAGGAGCATGAGATCTGCGAGCCGCATCATCATCTCGTTATGACCCGGTTTGCGGGGAACTACACCTCTGCCCCGCGAAAGGGAACGACCTCGGCGCCGGCCGGCGACGGGTCTCCGTGCGCAGGACCATCGCCGTCCGCCTCGTCGCGCGGCGTCGGCGAGGCCTCCACCTGTGACCTCGTCCGCGCGAGCAGAGCGAGGACGGCGTCGCGACCTTCGAGCGCGGCGCTCTCGACTTGCTCGAGTCGGAGCTCGAGGGCACGAAGCTCGAGTCGGAAGCGGCCGTCGCCCGCGACGGGCCCGTCCGCAGGAGAGAAGACGCCGTGCGGGCTGCGCTCGACCGCGTCCAGCCGGCGGGACAGCTCGTCGAGCTCGTCGGTCCGCGCCAGCCGCCGTTCCACGTCTTCGAAGCGGCCCTCGAGTGACGAGCGGTCCGACGCCCAGGTATCCAGGACCCGGCTGAGGTCGGCCTCGGCGACATAGCGATTGCGCTCGGCAGCGAGCCTCTCTCCGATCTCGGCGGCCACGTGCTCGATGCTCTCGCGCACGCTCGCGCGATCGGACTCGCGTGCGTCGGTCAGCTCGCTCACCCGTGCCAGCAGGGCGTCGAGCAGGTCGCTCCGGCTCGACTCGTCCCGCTCCACGGTCTCCATCCGGGTCGCGAATGCCGAGAGCGCTTCGACCATGCTCTCCACGGTCGCTTCGAGCTCGGCGTGGCGTGACGTGGCCTCGGGCGGGTTCTCCAGCGCGGCGACCTGCGCCGAGAGGCCGGCCACGGCGCGCTGGATGTCCGCGATGACCGCACCGATCTTCTCGTACGCCTCGTCGATCCTCTCGCGAACCGCCGCGAGCTCGGCATCCTTCCCGGCGAGCTCGCTCGCCGTCGCCGCCACGCCGTGCTCGAGGAGGTCGATGCGTCCGCCCAGGTCGTCCCGGGCCTGGTCGCGTATCCCGGAGAGCGTCTTGGCGATCTGCGCTGCGTCCTCGTCGAGCCGTTGGCGGAGCGCTGCAAGCTCGCCCTCTCGCCCCGCGAGGCCGGCCGCGGTGGTCGCGACGGTCGTGGCGAGGGTGTCGACGCGCTCGGCGAGCCACTCGACCTTGCCACCGAAGCGGTCGAGCCGGTCGTTGCTCGGCTCGGGGCGTTGGGTCGAGAGTGTCGCCAGCGTTTCACGGATCTTCTCGAGCTCACTGGTCGTGGCTCTGCGGCCGAGCTCGGCTCTCAGCGCGTCGAGCTGCGCTCCGCTCTCGTCGAGCTCCCGCCGCAAGGCGGCGGCGTCCCCGTCCTTGCGCGCAAGCGCAGCGGACGTGATCGAGACCGTGGAGGCAAGGGTGGTGAAGCGGTCCGCGAGGACGTCGACACGGTTCGTCAGGCGACTCTCGAGCTTGGGGTCGTGCTTCGTCGCCGCCTCGATCGCGCGGCGGAGCTCCTTCGCGGTCTTCTCGTCGCCGGTGAGGAGCTCGGCTGCGCGGACTCGAACGTCGATCTCGTCGACCCAGGCCGCCAGTGCCTGGACGCGCTCCTCGAGCGCGCCCCCGACGTTCTCTGGAGCGCCGTCAGGCGAGCTCGACACGAGCCGTTCCGGTGTGGGGTCCGCGGAGGCGCTGGCGAGGTGGAGGCGCAGCGGCGGCGAAGGCTGCTGCTCCAGGAGCCACGCAGAGACTGATGTACGCCGACCACGCGTTCGCCGAGCGTCCCCTCGACGCACGCTGCGCGGTGAACGCGGGGACGGCGCACATGCTCACGACGCCTATCGGAGCTTTCGACTCGCGGCTCGCTCACCCGTTCCAGTGATGAGCGAAGACCCGTCCGGGGTCTGACTTCAGTCAGACCCCGGTTCGTCGCAGACCGGAGACCGGGGTCAGGCTGAAGCCTGACCCCACCGATCCCTCGCTCAGCGCCCAGCCTTCCAGCCGAGCACGAGCATGCGCTGCTCGAGCGTTTGCGGGCAGCCGAGCCCACGCGCCTTGGCGACCAGGTCGAGCGCCGCGCGAGGCTCGTGGCCGTGCCGGACGAGCCAGGACCCGACGACGACGCCCGTTCGGCCACAGCCGGCCCAGCAGTGGACGTAGACGATGCCGCCGGCGGCGAGCTCCGCGTCGATCGCGTCGAGCGTCGCGACGAGGTCGTCGACGGTCGGCACCGAGAAGTCGCGAATCGGCATGCGGACATGTCGGGCGGACGTGGGGAGGAGGTGCGCGTACGGCTCGAGCTCGCCGTCCTGCGTCAGGTCGACGAAGAGCGTGACCCCCTGGTCGAGCAGCTGCCGCACCTCTGCCGGCGCGTCCTCGGGGCCCCAGGCGCACGGATGCCGACCTGCGAGGAGGCGACGTTTCACGATGACGGACGGACGGCGCATTGCTGGCGCTTCGGAGTCTGCCCGTCGACGGTTCACCCTTCTGAGGGGACCGTCTCATTCGGGCCGTCGCGACTGCCGATAGCTCGGGCATGGCCTCTCTCGGCACGTCGCCCGAAGCTCTCCGTGAGCGCGCGCTCCTGCTCTCCGCGGAGGTCGGCATCGACCCGTTCTTCCTGGTACGTGCGTGTGCTCGAGGTCGGTCGCGCGGAAGGCGAGAAGCCGGATCTCGGCGCTCTCATCCGCGTGTACTGGGAGCTCCAGCGCGTCACCGGACGCACGGATCTTCGAGACGACTGGCGGCGCCTGGCCGACGTTTTCTGGCAGGGCGACGCGGCGTAGCAGGCGAAAATCGCGGGCCGGGGGTCAGCCGGAAGCCGTACTAAGCTAGCCGTCCCGTGAGTCGCCCCGCCGCGCCGCCCTTCGTCCATCTGCACGTCCACTCCGAGTACTCGATCCTCGACGGCGCGTGCCGGATCCCTGCTCTCGTCGAGAAGGCGAAGCGCCTCGAGATGCCGGCCGTCGCGCTCACCGACCACGGCTCGCTCGCCGGCGCGGTCGAGCTCTACCGGGAGGCGCGCAAGGCAGGCGTGAAGCCGATCGTCGGCTGCGAGGTGTACGTGGCCGACGACCGGCGCGCGCAGACGAAGGGCTACGCGCACCTGACGCTGCTCGCCGAGACGAACGAGGGGTACGCCAACCTCATCAAGCTGAGCTCGCTCGGGTACCTCGAGGGCTACTACTACAAGCCGCGCGTCGACTGGGAGCTGCTCGAGACCCACGCCAAGGGGCTCGTCGCGCTCTCGGGGTGTCTCTCAGGTCGGGTTTCGCGCGCGCTCGCGGAGGAGCGCCTGCACGACGCGCGTTCCGACCTCGACCGCCTCGCGCAGATCTTCGGGCGCGACTCGACGTACGTCGAGCTGCAGAACGCGGGGCTCGAGGAGCAGAAGCAGATCAACCCCAAGCTGGTCGCATTGGCCGAGGAGGCGGGCCTTCCGCTCGTCGCCACCGGGGACGTCCACTACCTCGACGCCGAGGACGCGTACGCGCACGAGGCGCTCCTCTGCATCCAGTCGGGCGACACGCTGAAGAACCCGGCGCACTGGCGGTTCGACACCAACGAGTTCTTCTTCAAGACGCCCGAGGAGATGGCGGCCGACTTCGCCGGGCACGAGGACGCGCTCGCGCGCACGCTCGAGGTCGCGGAACGGTGCTCCGTGGAGATCGACCTCGGCAAGATCCTGCTCCCGAAGTACCCGGTGCCCGAGGGTCGCGACGCCTTCGACTACCTCGTCGAGCTGTGCGAGAAGGGCCTGGCCAAGCGGTACGGGAACGCGACGCCCGAGCTCCACGAGCGCCTGCGCTTCGAGCTGAAGACGGTTCGCGAGATGGGCTTCGCCGACTACTTCCTCATCGTCTGGGACTTCATCCACTTCGCGAAGCAGAACGGGATCAGCGTCGGCCCCGGCCGTGGGTCCTCGGCGGGGTCGCTCGCGGCGTACTGCCTGGAGGTCACGGACGTCGACCCCATCCGGTACGGCCTCCTCTTCGAGCGGTTCCTGAATCCCGCGCGGAAAGACCTGCCCGACATGGACATCGACTTCTCCGTCGCCGGGCGCGACCAGGTCATCAACTACGTCGCCGACAAGTACGGACGCGACCGCGTCGCCCAGATCATCACGTTCTCGACGATGGCGGCGCGCGCGGCGATCCGGGACGCCGGCCGTGTGCTCGACATCCCGTACGGCGTCGTCGACCGGATCGCGAAGCTCGTGCCGGAAGGGCCCGGCCAGACGCTCGCCGACTCGCTTCGGCCCGGCGCCGAGCTACGGCAGGCGATGGACTCGGACCCGGTCGCGAAGGAGATCCTCGACCTCGCCCAGCCGCTCGAGGGGCTCACGCGAGCGGACTCGATCCACGCGGCCGGCGTCGTGATCGGCGCGGGGCCGCTGATCGACGTCGTCCCCCTGCAGCAGAAGGGCTCCGACCAGGAGGTCGTGACCCAGCTCGGGATGCACGACGTCGTCGAGCTCGGCCTGCTGAAGATGGACTTCCTCGGCCTGCGCAACCTGGACGTGATCGACAAGGCCGTGGAGCTGGCGGGCGGGCTCGACATCGGCACGCTTCCGCTCGACGACCGCGCGACGTACGCGATGCTCGCGGCCGGCGAGTCGACCGGCGTCTTCCAGTTCGAGTCGTCCGGGATGCGCGAGGCGCTCCGGCTGGTCAAGCCGACCGAGTTCGAGGACCTGATCGCGCTCGTCGCTCTCTACCGGCCGGGGCCGATGGGCTACATCTCGACGTACGCGGCGCGCAAGCACGGCAAGGAGCAGGTGACGTTCCCGGACGCGCGGCTCGAGGAATCACGGGCGGCACGTACGCGATCTGCATCTACCAGGAGCAGTACATGGAGATCGCGAAGCAGCTCGCCGGGTTCACTCCGGCGGAAGCCGAGACGCTTCGGAAAGCGATCGGCAAGAAGATCCACGCGCTCATGGCGTCCCTCAAGGACAAGTTCCTCGAGGGCTGCGCGGGGAACGACGTGGCGGCCGGTGTCGCGCAGCAGCTGTGGAAGGACATGGAGTCCTCGCAGGACTACTCCTTCAACAAGGCGCACGCAGCCTGCTACGCGCTGATCGCGTACCGCACGGCCTGGCTCAAGGCCAACCACCCGCGCGAGTACATGGCCGCGCTCATCTCGTCCGTGATGAACACGAAGGACCGCGTCCCGTTCTACGTCAACGCGTGCCGCGAGATGGAGATCGAGGTGCTCCCGCCGGACGTGAACTCGTCGATGCACGACTTCGCGATCGTCGACGGGAAGATCCACTTCGGGCTGAACGCGGTGAAGAACGTCGGGGAGTCGGCCGCGGACGCGATCGTCCGTGCACGCGCCGAGGGCGGCCCGTTCACGTCGATCTGGGAGTTCGCCGAGCGCGTCGACCCGCAGGCGCTCAACCGGCGCGCGCTCGAGTCCCTCGTCAAGTGCGGCGCCCTGGACTCGACCGGGGCGTCCCGACTGGGGATGTGGACCGTTCTCGACAACGCGCTCGGGCTCGGCCAGAAGCACGCGGCCGATCGTCTCGCCGGGCAGGCCTCGATCTTCGACGGTGGGTTCGGCGAGGCCGAGGCGAGCGAGGAGAGGCACCATCCCGCGATCTCGTCCGCCGAGTTCGACGAGCGCGAGCTGCTGCGGCTGGAGAAGGAGACGCTCGGGCTGTACGTCTCCGAGCATCCGCTCGAGAAGGTCAAGGCCGAGCTCAGGCGCAAGACCGACTGCACGCTCTCGGACGTCGAGCGGCGCCGCGACGGCGAGATCGTCGTCGTGGGCGGAATCGTCGCCGGCGTCAAGCAACTGACGACGAAGCGGGGCGAGCCGATGGTCTTCGCGACGCTCGAGGACACGACCGGAAGCGCCGAGGTGGTCGTCTTCAACTCCACGTATGCCGCCGCGCGGGAGCACCTGGAGGCGGATCGCATGCTCGTCGTCAAGGGTCGTGTCGACCACAAGCAGGCGGGAGAGACCAAGCTCGTCGCGCTCGAGGTCGCGCCGTTCGAGTCGACCCCGGCGCGACGCGAAGTGCGTCTCCGCATCGACGCTCGACAAGCGCCTGCCGGCCTCATCCGCGAGCTCGCAGCGCTCGTCAAGGACTTCCCCGGCGAGGCTCCCGTCTACGTCGCGCTCGAGACGTCTCTCGGCGAGCGCACGCTCGCGCTCGGCCCGGACTACCGGGTGAAGCCGGACGCGGACTTCTTCGCCGAGGCGCGGGTGCTCCTCGGCGAGGCTGCACTAACCTGACGTCGAAGGCTCAGCTTCTCGCATCGTGATCGAGTCGCTGGCCGACGCTGGCGAGCACCTTGAGCGCGATGCGTGGCATCGTCTCGACGACTCGTCGAAACGCTCTATCGGTGACGACGAGCACGCGCACGGGTGACGTCGCCGTGACGGTGGCCGTACGCGGTACGTGCGTCAAGAGGGCGATTTCGCCGAACCAGTCACCGGCTTTCAGATCGGCGATCGTCTGTCCCTCCTTCGTGACCCGAGTCGTGCCCTCGACGAGAACGAAGAACTCGCGCCCTGGCTTTCCCTCGCGCGTCAGCACATAGCCGTCCCGCAGATCGATCTCGTCGGCGTTGAGCGCCACCTCGCGGAGCTCTGCTTTCGAGCACTCCGCGAAGAGCGGGACTCGCTTCAAGAGCTCGACCTTTGCGTTCTTGCCCAAAGCCACGGAACGATCCTACTCCCGCACTGTTGCCTTCGTCTGCACGACGTGCGATCATGCCTCGCGCGTTCCGACCTGGAGCGGGGGACCTATTGAGATGGGGGTTTATAGATGCACGTAAATCTGCGGCCTGAGCGACGGAGCCGACTTTGGCGCCTCCTCATTCCGTTCGCGCTGGTGGCGACGGCGATCGTGGCGATCGGCGGGCCGGCGCAGGCTGCTGCGCCGAGCACTGTACAGCGCGACGATCACGCCGAACGTCGCTGGGGAAGGCACGACCAACGACCACATTGTTCACGATCACGAAGGTCTCCGGAGCGGGCTCCATCGGCTCTGTCAACATCGTGGTGCCGCCAGAGTTCACAGAGGACCTCTCGGAGAGCTCGCTCGGGACGATCACGCTCGACGCGCGCTCCGCTGGAAAAGACTGGTCCGCAACGCTCAACGGCAGCACCATCGAGCTCCGCGCAGCCCAGACTAAAGCGCAACCGTCGCTGAAGAACGGCCAGAGCCTCAGCCTACGCTCTCGCTGACGGCGTCTGCGGACTGTGCACCGGGCTCGTACGCGTTCGACGTGACGGCGAAGGAGTCGAGAACCTTCTCCGGCGGCTCGACCATCGAGGGAAACGACCCGACGATCACGTGCTACGACCAGGTGTGCACCGCTGGCCCGTGTAATGAGACAGACCCGGACAACGGGGACGAACCTGCAGACCACCGTGCCCGAGGACGCCACGCTCGGCATCAACTTCCACGGAGTTCCGAACGACGCTTGCGGGACCGAGGAAACCGGGCTCGCACGGGTGCAGCTCGACCCGCTGAACTATGTGGACCTTTACAGCGTCGCGTTCTTCGTTCCGGGAGCGAATCCCAGCACGGACGTCTGCAAGAGCTCGGATGGTGGAGTCACGTACGAAGAGCTCTCCAGTTGCAGCGGGTCCAACTCTGCTCCGTGCATCGCAAGCGAGAGCGGTGGTCTCGGGGGGCGTAACTACGTCCTCGATCTCCTCCCCGGCGACCCCAACATCGACTTCAGCTAGAAGCTCAGCGAGATAGAGGCGGGCGCGCGATGCGCTCGACACCGAGGCGCCGCAGCAATGCGGCGCTTTCGGTTGTTGCCTCGGAGTCGCCGAACGCGTCGCCGTAGAGATCCAGCGCGAGCGCCAGCTCGTAGAGCACGTTCGCCTCCCGGGCGATGGTGATGCAGGTCTCGAGCGCGCTCCGCGCCCTCTCCACATGACCGAGCTGGAGCGAGGCGCCCGCGAACACTCGCAGCGTGCTCGCATGGAGAGGAGCCGGAACGTCTGACTCCTCGGCCTTATCGAGGACTGTGCTCACCCGAGCCAGCGCTTCCTCTGCATGATCGCCTCGCAGGACGTCCACCTCTGCGAGCCTCATCTCCGTCTCGAGCACCCAACTCCCCGCGTGCATCTCGTCGAAGGCGTCGAGCGCCTCGCGCAGCAAGTCCTTGGCCTCGTCGAGGCGTCCCGCGCGGGCAGCGGCTCGGCCCAGGTTTGCACGAGCCTCGGTCGCGGTGAGCCGCCGGCCCGCCACGTCGCAGATGCGCTGAGCCTCGTGCAGCAGCTGCTCTGCCTCTTCGAAGCGCCCCTGATCCGAACGGAGCTCGCCAAGGTTGTTCATCGCAAGGGCGACGCGCGTCACGTCGCCGAGCCGCTCGCGGAGCGCTCGCGCGCGTTCGTAAAGCTCGATCGCCTGGTCCCATTCGCCTTCCCAATACGCCTCGACGCCGAGGTTGTTGAGTGCGCTCGCCTGTCCGCTGAGATCGCCGAGCTCCTCGTACAAGGGCAGGGCGAGCCCGTGATACTCGGCGCGCTCGGGGGAGCCGAGCATCGCGTACACGCCGTGGAGCAAGAGGTAGGCGGGCGCGAGGTTTTCGATGTCGTCGGCCGCGCGCGCGTCCGCGACGACCTCCTTGCCAAGCCTGAGGCACTCCTGGGCTGCGCCCTGGCGGAAGCGAACCTGTGCGACGGCGAGCTTGAAGGCCGTTGCATGGTGCCCGCGGACGTTGGCGTCGTCGAGAGCCTCCGCAGCCTTCAGGCCGCGGCCGTACCAACGAAGAGCCTCCGAGTACTTCCCCATGGCCTCGCGCAGGACGCCCTCCTTGCGGATGAGCCCGACGAGTTCCGGCGTCTCCTTGGGCCGAAGGCGCCGCGCGGCCGCGAACGCGGGTGCGGCGTCCTCGAACTCGCCGTTGAGCTGGAGGCAGTCTCCGAGCGCCTCCCAGACCGAGGCCCGCTCCTCCGAGGAGAGGCCGGGCACCTTCGAGGCGACGTCAAGCGCGCGACGGTAGAACTCCGCCGCCTCGACGTTGGCCCATTTCGACTGCGCCTTCAGCCCGGCCGCAACTGAGTACCTCCACCCCTCGACGGCGCGGCCGGCGCGGAGGAAGTGCAGCGACAGGATCTCGGCCTGCTCCTCCGCCTGGTCGCCGTAACGACGCTCGACGACCTCTCCGACCCTGCCGTGGAGCTCGCGGCGCCGCTTGTACGAAAGCCCCTCGTACGCGGCGTCGCGAATCAGCGCATGCCGGAAACGGAACGCGCCCGGGATGTCCGGATCTCGCTCGATGAACTCGGCCAGCCGGTCCCAGGCCTCCGAGTCCGACGCAGCCGATGGATCGTCGGCGAGCACGTCCGCGATCACCGCGCCGGGGAACGAGACGCCGAGGACGGAGGCCCAGCGCAGGAGGGCGCGATCGGCCGGCGCGAGGCGGTCGATCCTCGTCGCGACGACCGCCTCGACCGTCTCCGGGAGCTCCTCGACCTCCTGGTCTCCGTCCTCGACGGAGGCGAGCTCCTGCAGGAATAGCGGGTTCCCGGCTCCGCGCTCCGCGATCGCCTGCAGATCCTCGGCCGTCAGCGGGCGCTCTGCCGCCGCCTCGATGAGCGCTCGCGCGTCGTCGGGGGGCAACGGCTCGAGTCGGAGCGTGAGCGCCGGCAGCGGCGGCGTTCCCTCCGCAGCCGTGAACCCGCCGCTGACGGGCCGGCGGGTCGTGCACGTGAGCCACGGCTTCGTGGGCAGCTGCGTGCCCAGGTGCCGGAGGAGGTCCGCCGATGGCTCGTCCATCCAGTGGACGTCCTCGAACACGAGCAGCGTCGGCGACTCGAGCACGCGACCGAGGAGCTGGCCGACCATGCCGTGGAGGCGCGCGCGCCTGAACGACGGGTCGAGCTCGTCGACCTCGGGCGTCGAGTCCACCTCGACGTCCAGCGGCACGGCGAGGAGCGGCGCCCAGGGCACGAGCTCTGCGTCGATCTGGCCGAGCCGACCGGAGAGCACCTCTCGGTTGTGTGTCCCGCCGCCGTTCAGCTCGACCGAGAGGATCGAGCGCAGGAACGGGCCGAAGGCGTGGTACGGCGTCGAGGCCTCGTACTGCTCGCAGCGTGCGCCGAGCTGCTGCATGTCCGAGCACTGCTCGCGGAGCTCCTCGGCGAGGCGCGACTTGCCGATTCCCGGCTCGCCGACGAGCTCGACGAGCGTCCCGAAGCCCATGCGGACGGGGGCGACGGATGCGCCCAGCACCGCCCGCTCGCGCTCGCGGTCCACGAAGGGCAGCTTGCGCTCGCCGCGAGCCAGTGCTTCTGCGGCCGTGAGCGGGCCAAGCGCGACCGCACGCACCGGCTCGGTCTTCCCCTTGACGAAGAACGGCTCGAGCTCGGTGCCCGCGAACCGTCCGTCGGCGCGCTCGAAGGCGTCGGCGCCGACCAGGATCTCGTTCGCCTCGGCGCGCGCCATCAGCCGTGCGGCGAGCGCGGCAGTGTCGCCGAGGATCGTGTACGTCCGACGGAACGAGGCTCCCACCTGACCGCCGAACACCCGGCCGCGGCTGGCTCCGATGTGGAGCGGCAACGGTGGGTCGCCGTCGACGACTGCGCGGATGGTCCGGAGGAGGCGCTCCTCGTCGTCACCCGCGGTGTGCGGCGCGCCCGCGACGAGGATGATGCGGCCTCCGTCCCTGTCGACGTCGCTCTCGAGGAACGTGACTTCATGCTCGTCCGCAGCGGTTTGGATGCTCCGGACGAGCCGGTCGAGGGCGTCGGCGACGGCCTCCGCGCCCTCGCGCTCGATGAGATCGTCGACCCCGCGGAAGCGGACGAACGAGATCGCGGCGTTTCGGTGCTCGCCCTCGAGCGGTCCCACCTCGAGCAGCTGCGCGCGGAGCGGGCGCGGCACAGCGATCTCGATGCCGAGCCCCGTGACGTCCGGGAGCGGCTCGACGGCTCCCGCGATCTTTGGCTCGCCGACAAGGAGCACGCCGCCCCGGTCGGTCGGCTCGAGGAGCGCGTCGTCGAGTTTTGCGGCAGTCTCCGGGCTCAAGAGGATCTCGCCGGCGACGGACTCGGCCTCGAGCTCGACGGTCCGCGTCGCCGCAGGGCCCGTGACGAGGAGCTCGCGATGCGAGTCGCCGACGAGGAAGAAGTGGAATCGGTCGCTGTGAACGCCGACGTGCATCTGCAGATGTGCGACGCCTGCCGACGTCTTCGGGCGGCCGATCGAGCGCAGCCGCCGCCGCATGCCGAAGGCCGCGCGGGCGGCCCTAGCCGCATGGTCTTCCCCCGTGAAGAGCAGGAGAAGAGCGTCTCCGCCGAACTTCAGCAGCCCGCCGCCGTGCGAGTACGCGAGCTCCAGCAGGGCCGCGAACGTCGAGTTCATGACGTCCGTGACCTCCTCTGCGCCTGCCTTGCCCAGGCTCGAGAGCCGCTCGGACATGGCGGTGAAGCCGGAGATGTCCACGAACGCGAGCGTTCCGTCGACCTCGACCCAGCGGCGATCGGGGTGGTTGCGGAGCCATTCGAGCGTCAGCCTGGGAACGAACGAGACGAGCTCGGCAGGCGAGGTTTCATCCGACGCTGGGGCGGGCATGCAGGACATTGTGCTTCAGCTATCAGGTGGATCAAAGAAGGACGCGTCTCAGCTGCCCAGCGCAGATCGCGTGCAGACGAGCCAGGGAGCGGTACGCAGTGCGACCGCTCCAGCGTGGGAGCTTCATCAGCTGTTCGACGGGTGTCCGTCGGTGCTTGCGTATCAGGACGGAAGCTGGATGGTGTCGGTCCAGGGACGGACGGCCGCGGGCGACTCGCTCGATGAGGTTCTGAAGCAAGCTCTCGAACGCCGGAGGTACGGCTTCCCGCCGCCTCCGTGGCCCCAGCCTCGCCCTGAGCGCAGGCAGCACGGGCCGCGACTGCATCGGCACGAGACACGCGTCCGCCATCGGCGCCCATAGGCGTTCGACGTCTCCGCTCGTCGGGTTCACGGAACCCTTACGAAGCCTGAACGGAATCCCCCCAGAAAGGGGACGACCGATACGTCTTATTGGACGAATAGGCGAGTGACGACAATCCCTTACTGCGGAAGGGCGGCAAGAAATGTCTGCGGCTGAACTCGATGTGCTGTACGTCTCCGAGGCGGATCGGATCGAGCAGTGGCGTCATGCCGAGCTCGAGCGGGCCGGGTACGACCCCGAGAGCGCGCTCGTTCTCGCGGCGAGTCACGACGTCGACCTGCACCAGGCCGTCTCCCTGCTCGACCGGGGCTGCTCGGTCGATCTCGCGCTCCAGATACTCCTGTAGCACCGGATCAGGCCCTGGACCTCACGGTTCAGGGCCTGATCCACTGGTTCCCGGCGCTGTGTCTGCTCGAACGTGGGCAGAATGCGCGCCGGTGCTTCCGCTCCTGTCCATCCCATCACCCGAGTCGAGCACGGTCGAGATCGGGCCGCTCTCGATCCACTTCTACGGGCTGACGCTCCTCGTCGCGATCGCGGCTGCGGTCGTGATCACCGGGATTCGCTGGACGCGTCGCGGTGGAGACTGGGACCTCATCTTCCGGCTCGCCGTCTGGGGCGTCGCCTCGGGGATCATCGGCGCGCGGCTCTACCACGTCGTCACGAGCTGGGACGAGCTGCCCGACGAGTGGTGGGGGCCGTTCGCGATCTGGAAGGGCGGGCTCGGCGTCTGGGGCGGGATCGGGCTCGGAGTCATCGTCGGCGCGATCGTCGCCAAGCGCTCGGGGGCTGATGTCCCGAAGCTGATGGACTGCGTCGCGCCGGGGCTCCTCGTCGCGCAGGGGATCGGCCGCTTCGGCAACTGGTGGAACCAGGAGCTCTTCGGCGGGCCCACCGATCTCCCTTGGGGGCTCGAGATCTCGCCCGCGAACCGGCCGATCGAGCACGTCGAGGCCGAGACCTTCCATCCGACCTTCCTCTACGAGGCGCTCTGGAGCTTCGGCGCGGCCGGCCTCTTGCTCGTGATCGAGCGCGTCTTCCGGATTCGCCCGGGCGGCCTGTTCGCGCTCTACGTGCTCCTCTACAGCATCGGTCGGCTCTGGATCGAGTTCCTCCGCGTCGATCCCTCGCACGAGCTCGCCGGCGTGCGCCTGAACGCGTACGTCGCGGCGCTGGCGATCATCCTCTCGGCCGCGTTCTTCATCTTCTGGCAGAAGACCTGGCAGCGCCGCACCGGGCCGCCGCCTCGCAAGGTCGAGGCGATGGCCGTCCCTCGCGATCGCTGAGTCGGGACCTTTCTTGCCGCCTGCGGTGTATCTGCCGCAGACGACCAAAGGAGGAGTCATGCGTTACTTCATCGTGCTCTCGATGCTCGTCGTCGGGCTCGTTGCAACGGCGACGGCAACCGCGGGCGGCTGGGCAACGGTCCAGCTCGCCTCGCTGCCGACGGGGCTCGACTCGGGCGAGACGTGGAATGCGCGGATGACGGTTCTGCGCCACGCGCGCACGCCGACGGACGGCGCGGAACCGATCTTGACGATCCGCAACGACGCAACAGGGCAAAGCCAGTCTTTCTCGGCCGAGCCGACCGGCGAGACGGGCGTCTACGAAGCCGCCGTGGTCTTTCCGGCTGGAGGCACGTGGAGCTACGAGATCGACAACGGCCTCGAGGCGACGGGCTACGGCATGTCGGAAACGAGCACGTATGCGCCGGTGACCATCGGGTCGCCTGCGGGCGCGCCGAGCTCGTTCCCGGTTGCACCCGTACTCGTCGTCCTCGGAGCCATCGCGCTCGTGGCAGCGGCTGCATTCGGCGTCGTGCGCCAGCGGAGGTTGACGCCCGCGAGCTGAGCGGCGGAGTCGGCGGCGACGGAACCGTCCACCGCCTGTTCGGTGTAGAACAGGTCGGTGGAGGGCCGGCCGCCGGACGACGTCGCGCTCGCGGAGCGTGCCAAGCGCGGTGACGAACGCGCTTTCGAGGAGCTCGTGCGCATGTACCAGGGCATCGCCTTCCGGACGGCCTACCTGCTCACCGGGTCGGCCGAGGACGCAGAGGACGCGGCGCAGGCCGGGTTCGTGAAGGCGTGGCGCGCGCTCCCGCGATTTCGCCCGAGCGCGCCGTTCAAGCCCTGGCTCCTGCGCATCGTGGCGAATGAAGCGCACAACCGGCGGCGCTCCGCCGGCCGGGTGCATGCCCTCGCGTTGCGCGCGACCGCGGCAGAGCCCTCGGGAGACGCGGTCCCGTCTCCCGAGGGAGTCGCGCTCGCCCGCATCGAGCGGGAGGCGTTGCTCGAAGCGGTTCAGCGCTTGGACGAGCGAGACCGTGACGTGCTGACCTGCCGCTATCTGCTCGAGCTCTCGGAGGAAGAGACCGCCACCGTCCTCGATCTCCGGCGCGGGACGGTCAAGTCCCGGACGGCACGGGCGCTTGCCCGCCTTCGCTCGGAGGTGGAGTCGTGAACCTCGAGCGTGCACTGGCAGCGGTCGGCCGTGACCTCGACGTCCCCGAGACTCCGGACCTCGTGCCGACTGTCCTCGCACAGATCGCCTCTCGCCCAGCGTCGGTCAGACCCGCACGCCGCCGCTGGGCCCTCGCGATTGCGCTGATCGTCGTCGCCGCGCTCGCCGCGACGCTCGCGATCCCGGACGCACGTTCCGCGCTCTTCCGCTTCCTCTCGATCGGGGGAGAGCGGATCGAGGTCGTCGACTCGCTGCCCGAGGTGCCCGTCCAGGAGGATCTCGCCCTCACGCTCGGCGAGGAGATCACTCTCGAGGAGGCGAGAGACGCCAGCTCGTTCGCGCTTCGCGAGCTCGACGAGCCCCCGGACCGCGTGTTCCTGGGCGACCGGGGCACGGTCTGGTTCCTGTACGGATCGGAGGAGCAGCCGCGGCTCCTCGTCGCGCAGTCGTCCCTCCGTCTGCCGTCCGACGAGGAGATCCTGCTGAAGAAGCTCGCGGGGCCCGAGACCCGCGTCGAGCGCGTCGATGTCGACGGGTCACCGGGCGTCTTCCTGAGCGGCGAGTCGCACTTCCTGTTCCTGCTCGACGAGTACGGCCTCGTCGTCGAGGACACCGCGCGCCTGGCGCATGACGTCCTGATCTGGGAGCGCGACGGCGTCGGCTATCGGCTCGAAGGCGACTTCGAGCTCGAGGAAGCGCTGCGAGTAGCGGATCCCTGGCTGAGCCTCAGCACGCGAGACTCAGAGCGTCATTGCGCGGCGCGGCTCCTGCCGTTGTACCGAGGGCGCATCCGGCCGCGTGGCTAGCCTCCTCGCGATGCCTGCGACTCCGGTGCGCGAGCTCGACCTCGATCTCGAGGCGTTCGAAGGGCCGTTCGACCTGCTCCTCACGCTGCTGCTCAAGGACGAGATCGAGCCCGGCGAGGTGGACGTCGCGGCGATCGTCCTCGCCTTCGTCGAAGCGCTGGCGGAGAGGGACGAGCTCGACCTCGAGGCGTGCGGTGAGTTTCTCGTCCTCGTGTCCGCGCTCCTCGAGCTGAAGGCCCGACTGCTCTTCCCGGACGAGGCCGCCGAGCTCGACGCGCTCGAGCCCGAGGAGGCCGCGGAGGAGCTCGCCAGGCGTCTTGCCGAGTACCGCCGGATGAAGGAGGCCGCCGTCTGGCTCGCCGAGAGGCTCGCAGGCGAGCGCGACCGCTGGTTCCGCCTCGGTCCTGCTCCCTGCGCGCCCCGGCCGGAGCGGCGCCTTGCAGCGCAGGACCCTGCCGCCCTCGCCCTCGCACTCCGCGGGCTCGCGGTCCCGCCGCCGGCGGTCTCCCTCAACCACATGGCACTCCGCTTCCCGCCCGTCTCGCAGTTCCTCGAGCGCTTTCGCGCGCTCCTCTCGCGGCGGCGTGTCTTCGACTTCGACGCCGAGGTCGTCGGTCTCTCCAGAGTGGAGCAGGCGGTGGCGTTCCTTGCGCTGCTCGAGCTCCGCAAGTCGGGCGAGATCGCGCTCGATCAAGCGGCCCCTTCGCGCCGATAAGGATCTCGCGCGCCGACGACGAAAGGACAGCTACGTGGACAGCACGCTCCGCCTGATCGCAACACATCCCGTCGACCAGCTCGCCCGCACGCTGGAGGCGCTGCTCATCGTCGCGTCCGCGCCGCTGTCGGTCGCCGAGCTGGCGGATGCGTCGGAAGACGACCCCGAGCGGGTCGAGACCGCACTCGGCCTTCTCCGCGAGCGCTACGGCGAGCGGCGCAGCGGGATCGTGCTCGAGCAGGTAGCCGGTGGGTACGCGTTTCGCGCCAGCCGCGACGCCTCCGAGGCCTGCGCGCGGCTGTTCGAGCGCCCCGTCGAGCGAGGGCTCTCGCAGGCGGCTCTCGAGACGCTCGCCGTGGTCGCGTATCTCGGGCCCTGCTCGCGGCCTGAGGTCGCGCGCATCCGCGGCGTGGCCGCCGACTCGGCCGTGGCGAGCCTCGTCGAGCGCGGGCTGATCGCCGAGGCGGGCAGGGAGGACGGTGGAGCCGTCCGCTATCGGACGACGCCGCTCTTCGAGCGGGTCTTCGGGCTCGAGAGCCTGGCCGCGCTGCCACGGCTCGACGATCTCGGCGCCTCGAGCGGCGAGATCCGCGAGCGGCTGCTCGAGGTCGCATCGGCGCGAGCGTCGTAGAACCTGGGGTCCTGGCTGAAGCTCAGAGCCTACAAGGTTTCAGATCTGCCAAGCCCCTTCGCGGAGCACGGGAACGACGTCGCCGTCGCGCGTGAGCCCGTCGACGGCGAGCTCCGGGCTCCCGATCATGAAGTCGATGTGGACGCGGCTCGCGTTGATCCGCTCCTTCTCGGCCTCGTCCTCGACGGGGTGGTTGTAGCCGTTCCCGAGCGCGATGTGCGAAGCCGCGTTCTCGTCGATCAGCGTGTCGAAGAACGTGGTCTCGAGGGCGCCGATGCGGCCGAGCCCGTCGACGAGCGCGATCTCTCCCAGGCGGGAGGCGCCTTCGTCGGACGAGGCGGCAGCGCGGAGAGCGTCGGCTCCCTGGTCGGCGTCGATCGAGACTGCGCGCCCGTTCTCGAACGTCCACCCGAATGCCCGAGACGACGGACCCCGCGAGCTCGAGCGGCATCGTCGCACGCGCGTAACCGTCCACCCGCTCGGGGTCCGGAGTCGTGAACGTCTCCTCGGTCGGGAGGTTCGGGAGGTGGTGCAACCCGTCCACCGTGACGAAGTCCCCCGCATGCCAGGTAGAGGACTCGAAGAGCCCGATCGTGAGGTCAGTGCCCGGACCATGAAGCCGCAGCGCGTCGAAGCCTCGCTCCGTCAGGCGATTCGCGCTCGCCTTCAAGGTTGCGGCGCGCTCGGTCCACGCGGCGGCCGGATCGTCCGTGTCGAGACGGCAGATGTGCGCCACCGCTTCCCAGAGACGCTCGTACGCGTCGTCGCGCGGGAGGTCGGGATAGACGACCTCGGCCCAGTCCGGCGTCGGGACGGGGACGATCGTCCAGTTCGTCGTCAGGCGATTGACGACCTCGCCGGTCTCCGGCAGGTACGGGAGCAGGTCTCGACCGGCGCGGGCGGGATCGAGACCCTCCATCGCACTCGGCGCATGTGGGCCTGAGAGCGTGATCCGCGCGGCGTGCTCGTCGGAGAGGTGCAGGAGCCGCTGCGACATCCACGGCGGCGAATAGTCGAGCGTGTCCTCAGCGGCGTGGGCGATGCGCTCGCGCTTGACCCACTGGTCGAACGTCACGACGTCGACGTACTTCGCGCCGCGCTCGTAGGCGGCGCGGGCGATCTGCCGGGCGACGTACTCCTTGCCGACGAAGCTCGTCACCGCGACCAGCTGTCCCGGTTGGACGTTCGCTCCGAAGACGGCGAGCTCGGCGAGCTTCGTCGTCCACTCTTCGATCTGATTCACGGCGGGAGTCAGCGTACCGAGGTGAAAATGCGCAGGTGCGGCTCAACGCGTACCTCGCTCGCGCCGGAGTCGCCTCGCGCCGGCGCGCGGACGAGCTCATCGTCGCCGGGCGGGTTCACGTCAACGGAGCGCGCGGCGAGCTGAACACGATCGTGGGCTCGCGCGACGTCGTCGAGGTCGACGGCAAGCGCGTAGCGGCGCAACCCCTCGCGTATGTGCTCCTCCACAAGCCCCCTGATGTCGTCACGACCGCTCGTGACCCGCACGGACGGAAGACCGTCGTCCAGCTCGTGCCACACACGCCGAGGGTAGTGCCAGTCGGAAGACTCGATGCCGACACGACAGGCGCGCTGTTGCTCACGAACGACGGCGCGCTCGCGCATCGCCTCGCTCACCCTCGGTACGGCGTCGAGAAGGTGTACGAGGCCGAGGTCGAGGGCTCTGCCCAGCGAGGCGGCTCTGCGCGCACTGCGAGAGGGTGTCGTGCTGGAGGACGGCACGACGGCCCCGGCGAGCGCTCGCGTGCTCGAGCGCCGCCCACGCACCTCGCTCCTCGAGCTGACGCTGCACGAGGGGCGGAAGCACCAGGTGAAGCGGATGTGCGAAGCGGTCGGGCACCCGGTCCGGCGACTGCATCGGAGCCGCTACGCCGGGCTCGTCCTCGGCGACCTCGCGCCGGGGGAGTGGCGAGAGCTGACCGCGCGCGAGGTTGAAGCGCTGCGGGGAATCTCTAAGGCCTGACGAACCCCATGCGCTCGTACATCGCCTCGAGCGTCGGTGCCGAAGCGTCGCGTGCCTTGTCGGCCCCCGCCGCGAGCAGGCGCCGAAGGCCTTCCTCGTCCGCCCGCAGCTCGCGATACCGCTCCTGGATCGGCGCGAACAGCGCGACAACCGCCTCGCCGACGTCCTCTTTGAACTGCCCGTAGCCCGACCCGTCGTACCGTGCCTCGACGGCTGCCGGCGGCTCGCCGGTCGCGACCGAGAGAATCTCGATGAGGTTGGAGACGCCGGGCTTCTCCGCCGGATCGTGACGAACCTCTCGCCCCGAGTCCGTCACCGCGGACTTGAACTTCTTCCGGATCACGTCGGGCGCGTCGACGATCCGAACGACACCCTGCGGGTTGCCCGCCGACGTCGACATCAGGCGCTCCGGCTCCTGCAGGTTCTTGATCCGCGCTCCCTCTTCCGGATAGACGCCCCTCGGGATCGTGAACGTCTCGCCGTAGCGGCCGTTGAACCGCTCGGCGATGTCTCGCGTGAGCTCGACGTGCTGCCGCTGGTCGTCGCCCACCGGGACGATGTCGGTCTGGTAGAGCAGGATGTCGCCGGCCATCAGCACCGGGTACGTGAAGAGCCCGGCGGACACGAACTCCTGGTCCTCGGACTTGTCCTTGAACTGCGTCATGCGCCTGAGCTCGCCGAAGCTCGTCACGGAGCTGAGCAGCCACGCTGCCTCCGCGTGCGCCTGAACGTGGCTCTGGCAGAAGACGATCGAGCGCTCGGCGTCGATGCCGGTGGCGAAGAGCATGGCCGCCCCCGCCAGGGTCGCCTCGTGGAGCCCTTCGGGCTCGTACGCGGTGGTGATCGAGTGCAGGTCGACGATGCAGAAGACGGCGTCGCCCTGCTCCTGGGTGGCCACGTACTGGCGGTAGCCGCCCGAGTAGTTGCCGAGCGTCTTGTCGCCCGAGGCCCGGATGCCGGAGAAGATCCGCATCACGCCATTGTCCCGATCGGACGGAGGAAGCGCCAGCGTAGACTGACCCTCGTGGAGATCGCGGACTCCTCCGAGCTTCTCGCCTATCGCCTCGTCGGGCGCGAGCTCACTCCGGACTCGACGGTCATCGAGGTTCGCGGGCGGCGGATCGGAGACGGCTTCTTCGGGCTGATCGCCGGTCCGTGCACGGTCGAGACGCGGGAGCAGACGCTGGAAACGGCGCGCGCGGTCGCGGCCGCCGGCGCCACGGTCCTGCGCGGCGGAGCGTTCAAGCCGCGGACGTCGCCCTACGCGTTCCAGGGCCTCGGCTCGAAAGGCCTCGAGATCCTCGCCGAGGCCCGCGAGGAGACGGGCCTGCCGATCGTGACCGAGCTCCTCGACCCGCGCGACGTGGAGGAGGTCGCGGAGGTCACGGACGTCATCCAGATCGGCGCCCGCAACATGCAGAACTTCAACCTCCTCGCGGAGGTGGGGAGGGTTCCGAAGCCGGTTCTCCTCAAGCGCTCGCCTGCCGCGACGGTCGAGGAGCTGCTCATGGCCGCCGAGTACGTCGCGAAGGAAGGGAACGAGCGCGTGCTCCTGTGCGAGCGCGGAATCAAGACTTTCGAGCGTTCGACGCGCTACACGCTCGATCTCTCGGCGGTGCCCGTGCTCAAGCGTGAGACGCACCTGCCCGTGATAGTCGATCCCTCGCACGCCGCCGGCCGCAGCGACCTCGTGCTCCCGCTCGCGCGCGCCGCCGTCGCGGCGGGCGCGGACGGCGTGATGATCGAGGTGCACCCGCAGCCCGAGGACGCGCTCTGCGACGGCCCGCAACAGATCCGGGTCGGTGAGTTCGCCCGCATGGCCGACGAGATCCGCACGCTCGTCGCGCTCATGGGCAAGACCGTCGGGTAACGCCGTGCGCTTCGAGCCGGTGCCTGCCCTCGTCGGGCACGTCGCCGTACCCGGCGACAAGTCGATCTCGCACCGGGCGCTCCTCGTCGGTGCGATCTGCGAGGGGGAGACGCGGATTTCCGGATTCGGTCGCTCCGCCGACACCGAGTCGACGATCGGTGCCGTCCGTGCGCTCGGCGTACGCGTGGACGACCACGACGTCGACACGCTCACCGTGCACGGCGTCGGCCTGCGCGGGCTCACCGCGCTTGACTCGCCGATCGACTGCGGCAACGCGGGGACGCTGATGCGCCTCCTCACGGGGCTCCTCGCCGGACAGAGCGGACGATTCGAGCTGGTAGGCGACCAATCGCTTTCGACGCGCCCGATGGAGCGCGTGGCCGAGCCGCTACGGCGCATGGGGGCACAGGTCGAGACCGCGGACGGCCACGCGCCGGTCGTCGTCACGGGCGGCCAGCTCCGAGCGATCGATTACGAGCTGCCGGTGCCTTCGGCGCAAGTGAAGTCCGCCGTGCTCCTCGCCGGCCTCTTTGTGGACGGCGAGACGACCGTCGTCGAGCCCGTCCCGACCCGTGACCACACCGAGCGCCTGCTCGAGCGTGCAGGAGCAACCGTCCGACGCCGCCCACAGAGCGTCACCGTCGAGGGGGCCGACAGCCTCTCGCTGGGCGAGATCGAGATCCCCGGGGACTTCTCGTCGGCGGCGGCGCTGCTCGTCGCCGCGGTGACGGTGCCGGGGTCCGACGTCACCGTCCACGGCATCGGCCTGAATCCGCGGCGCACCGGCCTGCTCGACGTCCTCGAGCGAATGGGAGCGCGAGTCGCCGTCTACAACCGACGACCGATCGGCGGGGAGCCGGCCGGCGACGTCCAGCTGCGCGCATCGGAGCTGGTCGGGGCGACCGTGACCGCCGCCGAGATTCCGAGCCTCGTCGACGAGCTGCCGCTGCTCGCCCTCGCCGCATGCCATGCGCGGGGGGAGACCGTCGTCACGGGCGCGGCCGAGCTCCGGCTCAAGGAATCGGATCGCATCGAGGGGGTCGTCGAGGAGCTGCGGCGGATCGGAGCGCACATCCGCGCGACTCCGGACGGTTTTCGGGTCCGCGGCGTCCCCGCCCGGCTGCGGGGAGGAACGTTCGACGCACGGGGCGATCACCGACTCGCGATGCTCGGCGCCGTGGCCGGCATCTCGTCGCGCGAGGGCGTCGACGTGGGCGACGCGGATGCAGTCGGTACGAGCTTCCCCGGCTTCTACCGAGTCCTCGAGCAGCTGAGCACGGTATGAATCGCGCCATGATCGTCGCGATCGACGGGCCTGCGGGCTCCGGGAAGAGCACGGTCGCGCTCGCACTCGCGCGTCGGCTCGGCTTCGTCCATCTCGACACCGGGGCGATGTACCGTGCGCTGACGTGGCTGGCGCTGCGAGACGGCGTCGATCTCGAGGACGGCGTCGTGCTGGCGCGCCTCGCACGCGAGAACCCCGTCTCGTTCGATCCCGAGGGCCGCGTCGAGATCGCGGGCGAGGACGTCTCGAGCGCGATCCGCGCTGCCGAGATCGACCGTCTCGTACCAGGTGTCGCGCGTCATCCGGAGGTGCGCGAGGTCATGCGCGAGAGGCAGCGGCTGCTGGGCACCGTCGGAGATGCGGTGATCGAAGGGCGCGATATCGGCTCGGTGGTCGCGCCGGGAGCCGAGGTGAAGGTCTTTCTCGTCGCGGATGAAGTCGAGCGCGCTCGCCGCCGCTCCCGCGACCGGCTGGGCAGCGACGGTGAGTCGCTGGCGGCCGACCTCCGGGAGCGTGACGAGCGCGACGCCCCGAACACGCGGCCTGCGGACGACGCGGTTCTGCTCGACACGACCGACCTCACCATCGACGAGGTCGTGCTCCGCATCGCCGAGCTCGTGGAAACGCGGCGGTGACAGGCACCGACGTCGTGTGGGCAGTCGGGCGTGCCACGATCGGGACCGCGGTCAAGCTCGTGACTCCGCTCAAGGTCTACGGCGCCGAGCGGATGCCGGCGCGGGGCGGCCTCGTCGTCGCGGCGAACCACTTCAGCTGGCTCGACCCACCGGCGCTTGGCGCGTCGAGCCCGCGGACGCTGTACTTCATGGCGAAGGTGGAGGCGCATCGCGTCCCGGGGCTCGGCCAGCTGATGCGGTCGTTCGGGGCGTTCCCGGTCCGCCGAGGTGAATCCGACCGCGACGCCGTGCGGATGATGCGCCAGATCGTGCGCGACGGGAACGCGCTCGGCATGTTCGCGGAAGGGACCGCGGCAGCGCGAAGGCGTCCCGGGTCCGGTTCAGCCAGGCGCCGCGATGGTCGCGATCAACGAGTCCGTCCCGCTGATCCCGGCGGCGATCCACGGGAGCCACACCTGGCGGATCGGGAACTTCGCACCGGTGTCGATCGCGTGGGGCGAGCCGATGACCTTCGACGGGCTCCCACGTGGAGGCAAGGGCTACAAGGAGGCCTCGCTCGAGGTCGAGCGCAAGCTCCACGAGCTCTGGCAGTGGCTCGTCGAGCTCCACGAGCTCGGCCGCCCTCGCGACGCAATCCCTCCGAGATGACGAGACCTCGCGGCAGAGGAGGTGTGCGCACTTCGCTCTAGCCACTTCGGGGACGACGTCACCGAAGTGGCTGGGACGGTCGCCATAGTGGGCTTCCCGAACGTCGGCAAGTCGACGCTGGTCAACCGGCTCACCGAGTCGCGGGCCGCCGTCGTCCACGAGACGCCCGGCGTCACGCGCGACCGGAAGGAGCTCTACTGCGACTGGAACGGCATCACGTTCCGCGTGATCGACACCGGAGGCGTCGACCGCGAGGACGCAGGCCCGTTCGGGTCGAAGGTCGCGGAGCAGGCGCGGCAGGCGGTCGAGGAGGCCGATCTCGTGCTCTTCGTGGTCGACGCGAAGGCGGGAGTCACACCGGGGGACGAGGAGCTCGCCGAGATCCTGCGCTCCTCCCGTCGAGACGTGCTCGTGATCGCGAACAAGCTGGACGACCCGCGCCGCGACGCCGAGGCGCTCGAGTTCCACCGCCTCGGGCTCGGCGACCCGATTCCGCTCTCGGCGCTGCACGGCCACGGCACGGGAGACCTCCTCGACGACGTCGTCGGGCGGCTTCCCGGTGGCAGCGAGCGGCCGGTCGGCGAGGAGGCGATCCGGGTGGCGATCCTCGGGCGCCCGAACGTGGGCAAGTCGTCGCTCTTGAATGCGCTCCTCGGCCGAGAGCGCGTGATCGTCTCGGAGGTTCCCGGTACGACGCGCGACGCGATCGACACGGTGCTCCGGCGTGGCGAGCAAGACCTTCGTGCTCGTGGACACCGCCGGGCTTCGCCGAAAGCGCAAGCAGCGCCAGGGGATCGAGTACTACTCGGAGCTCCGCGCGCTCGAGGCAGCCGAGCGCGCCGACGTCGCCCTCGTCGTCGTGGACGCGAGCGAGGGCGTGGTCGACCAGGACCTCGCGGTTGCCGACGTGGCGCGCAAGGCGCAGTGCGCGACCGTCGTCATCCTCTCGAAGTGGGACGTGAGCGAGGTACGGATCGAGGAGGTGCGCCCGCATCTCGAGACGCGCCTCCGGCAGCGCCCTCCGATCCTCGCCGTGTCGTCGCTGACGGGTCGCGGCCTCGAGCGCCTGCTGGACACGGTCGAGGACGTGTTCTCGCGGTACGCGGGCCGCATCCCCACCGCAGAGCTCAATCGCGCGCTGCAGGAGCTTCGCGAGGCGAGGCAGCCGCCCGGACGGCGCGGGCGCAGGCTGAACATCCTGTACGGGACGCAAGTCAGCTCACGCCCGCCCCGGTTCCGCGTCTTCGTGAACGACCGCCGGCTCGTGACGCGCGACTACGGCTACTGGGTCGAGAACGAGCTGCGCCGTCGCTTTAGGCTCGAGGGCGTGCCCGTCTCCATCGACTTCGTCACCTCGGAATGAACGCCGCCGTGCGATGCGCGGGAACCCCTTGTAACAGTCTGTTGCATGCAGGATCACGACGTGCAGGAGTACAGGACGTCAGCTCCTTGCACGGGCTTGCAACAGACTGTTGCAAGCGGCTCGGGGCGGCGTGCGCGTAGTCGTCGTCGGTGCGGGCTCGTGGGGGACGGCGTTCGCGTGCCTGCTCCGCGACCGAGGCCACGACGTGACGCTTGCCGCCCGCGACCCGGAGCAGGTCGACGCTATTCGTGAGACCGGACGGAACCCTCGCTACGCGCGACAAGCCGACCTGAGTGGCATCGCCGCAGCCCTGGTCGAGGACGCTCCGATCGAGAGCGCCGAGCTCGTCGTCGTCGCGGTTCCCTCGCGCGTCTTCGGCGAGGTCGTCGGGGCGCTCCCGGGTACCTCGCCCGTGCTCAGCCTCACGAAGGGGCTCGACCCGAGCACCGGCGAGCGGCTGTCCTCGCTGGTCGCGGGTCGACCCGTGGCGGTCCTCTCGGGCCCGAACATCGCCGAGGAGGTCGGCGCGGGGGCTCCCAGCGGCCGCGGTCGTCGCGTGCGCGGATCTCGAGCTCGCAGTCCGGCTCCAGCTCGCGCTGAACTCGGCGATCTTCCGCGTCTACGTCAACGAGGACATCGTGGGCGTCGAGCTCTGCGCAGCGGCCAAGAACGTGATCGCGCTCGCCGCCGGCGGCGCCGACGGGCTCGGCCTCGGGGACAACGCGAAGGCGGCGCTCGTCTCTCGCGGGGTTGCCGAGATGCGGCGGCTCGCCGAGGCGGCCGGCGCGCGGCCCGGACACGTTCGCGGGCCTCGCCGGCATGGGCGACCTGATCGTCACGTGCTGGTCGCCTGCGGGCCGGAACCGGCGGGCGGGCGAGCTGATCGCCCAGGGCGCGACCGCGGAGGAAGCTCTGCGCCGAGATCGGGATGGTCGTCGAAGGGCTGACGACGGCGCCGGTGCTCCGCGACCTCGCGCGGAGGCTCGACATCGAGCTCCCGATCACCGATGGTGTGTGTGCCGTGCTCGAAGGCACCGCACTCACCGACCTCGTGGAGCAGCTCATGCGCCGCGAGCCGACGACGGAATAGGCCAGGTACCCTTTCGCGCCATGTCAGCAGCACGTTCGTTCTCGTTCACCTCGGAGTCGGTCACCGAGGGCCATCCGGACAAGATCGCCGACCAGATCTCGGACTCCGTTCTCGATGCGGTTCTGAAGGACGACACGAACGCGCGGGTCGCGTGCGAGACGCTGATCACGACCGGCCTCGTCGTCGTCGCCGGCGAGATCACGACGGAGACCTGGGTCGACGTCCGCGCGGTCGTTCGCGAGCGGATCGCCGAGATCGGCTACACGCGCGCGAAGTACGGCTTCGACTACGAGACCTGCGGGGTCATGGTCGCGATCGACGAGCAGTCGAGCGACATCGCGCAGGGCGTGGACGAGTCGTACGAGGCGCAGCACGGCGACACCGATCCGCTCGACCTGCTCGGCGCCGGCGACCAGGGAATGATGTTCGGGTACGCGACGCGCGAGACCGAGGAGCTGATGCCACTTCCGATCTCGCTCGCGCACAAGCTCTCGAAGAGGCTCGCCGAGGTGCGCAAGGCGAACGTGCTCCCGTACCTCCGGCCCGACGGCAAGACGCAGGTCACGGTGCGCTACGAGCTCGACGAGCACGGGATCCAGCGCGCGGTCGAGATCGAGCGGGTGCTCATCTCGACGCAGCACCGCGACGGGCTCGACATCGAGAGCCTGATGAAGCCCGACCTCCGCGAGCACGTCGTCGAGCCGATCCTGCACTCGGAGTACGGCGGCCTCTACGACCCAGCTCGGTTGAGCGCGAAGGACTTCCTGTACGTGAACCCGACCGGGAAGTTCGTGATCGGCGGCCCGATGGGAGACACGGGCCTCACCGGCCGGAAGATCGTGGTCGACACGTACGGCGGCGCAGCGCCGCACGGCGGCGGCGCCTTCTCGGGGAAGGATCCGACCAAGGTCGACCGTTCCGCCGCCTACGCAGCGCGCTACGTCGCGAAGAACGTCGTCGCCGCTGGCCTCGCCGACCGCTGCCAGCTCCAGGTCGCATACGCGATCGGGGTCGCGCACCCGATGAGCGTGAACGTCGACTGCTTCGGCACCGAGGCGATTCCCCTCACCCGCATCGAGGAGCTCGTCTCCGAGCACTTCGACCTCCGGCCGGGCGCGATCATCCGCGACCTCGACCTGCTGCGCCCGATCTACGCGAAGACGGCGTCGTACGGCCACTTCGGTCGCGACGACCGCGACTTCACCTGGGAGCGCACCGACAAGGCGGACGCGTTGCGCGCCGCCGCCGGCCTGCTCTCGGCAACCGCGTAGGGGTCAGACCCCACGGGTCTGACGCCGTCGTCCTCAGTCCACGTCCACGCGCCTGTAGCGCCATGTCGCGGCCAGCCAGCCTGCGACGGCGATCGCCGGAAGGACGACGAACGCGGCCGCCGCGGAGCCGGCCGAGCGCGATACCTCGATGTCGGGCGCCGTCTCGAGGACGGATCTCGCCCACCCGACGATCGTGAACCGCGCCGAGCCCTCGGCGAGCTGCGCGACGGCGTTCTCCCAGAGGAGCACGAACGCGAGCCCCCACCAGGCTGCACGCCGGAACCAGAGACCTGCGGCGACGAACACTCCGGCGTAGGCGAGGCCCGGCGAGCGACGCGGCGAGCAGCGCCGCGGGCGCGACCTCGACCGCGCCTGCCGCCAGCGCCGTCGCGGCAACCGGCAACGCGGTCAGCGGGACGAGGACGCTTGCAGTGGCCAGGATCGCGGCCGCGGGAAGCTGCCAGCGCGGCACTGGCTTCAGCCAGAGGTAGACGAGGAGGCGGTCTTCGACGAGGTCGCCGATCGCGGCCGTCCCGAGCCAGAGCGTCGCGAGGGGAACGACGAGGGCGAGCCCGTACGCCGCGGTCGCGTCCGCGGCTGCTTGTGCGGGATCGGAGTCCCAGCGGGAGAAGAGACCGAGCAGCACGGCGAGCCCGCTGAGCGCGGCGATGCCGAGGACGCGTGCGACGGTTATCTGCGTGCGCAGCAGCAGCCGGTAGAGCGCACCGAGGGACACGAGGGTGCGAGCACGCGCTGCCGAGGCCGAGGCGGGGGAGGCGACACTCATCGCTGCACGACGTAGCGGAAGACGCCCTCGAGGTCGGCGTCGAGAGACCTGACCTCGAACAGTCGCGCCCCCTTGTCGCGTGCGACCGGCGCGAGCGCGTGCGTGAGGGCACGGGCATCGCTCGTGTCGAGCTCGAGCACGTCGTCGCCGTGGAGCCTTGCGCCGACCACCGTTCCGGCCTCGAGCAGCGCGCCTGCGAGCTCGCGCGGGCGGTCGGTCCGCACGCGTACACGCAGTGGCCGGTCGTCCATCAGCGCGCGCAGCTCGTGGAAGTCGCCGGCCGCAGCGAGCCTGCCCTGTGACATCACGAGGATCTGGGAGCCGAGCCGCTCGACCTCGTCGAGGACATGGCTCGACACGATCACGCAGCGTCCTTCGCTCCCGAGCCGACGGAAGAGCGCGACCATGTCGACGCGCTGCCGAGGGTCGAGGCCGGTCAAAGGCTCGTCGAGGACGAGGACGGCGGGATCGTGGACGATCGCCTGCGCAACCTTGACGCGTTGTCGCATGCCCTTCGAGTAGGTCGGCAGCTTGCGCGTGTCGGCCGGGTCGAGATCGACGGTCTCGAGAGCGTGCGCCGCGGCGCCATCCGGATCGGGAAGGCCGTGCAGGGCGGCTGCCAGCCGAACGAACTCGCGGGCTGTCAATGGCTCGAAGACGCTTTCCTGCTGGGGCACGAGCCCGATGAGGCGGGTGACAGCCGTGTCGGCGCGCGGGTCGCGGTCGAGAACGCGAACCGCCCCCTGTGAGGGTCGCGCGAGCCCGCAGAGCATGCGGAGCATCGTCGACTTGCCGGCGCCGTTCGGTCCGAGCAACGCCGTCACGCCGGCGACCGATGTCGAAGCTGACGTCCGACACCGCGACGAGCGCCCCGAACCACTTCGACACGTTCGTCCGCGACGACGCGCGGCTCGGGCCAGACCGCGGCGATGCTCAGCGGAACGCCTCCAGCCTGCGGTACCGGAGCCAGCAGATCGCGAACCCTGCCACGATCGCCGCGACGACCCCGCCGTGACAGACGAGCGTCGAGAGCTCGGTGACCGGCTCGCTGTCGTCGGGCGTCTCGCCGAAGATCCGGTAGGAGAGCTCGGCGACCACGAACGGGAAGCTGAGGAGGTCGAGCTCGTTCGGCGCATCGGCGCTCTCGATCGCCGATCGGGCCACGGTGACCGGGACGAAGAACAAGAGGATCGTGGCGACGGCAGCAGCCGCGCGACGGGTCGTGAAGCTCGAGACCGCCATGGACAGGGAGGCGTAGAGAGAGTGCGGTGACGATGCCCGACGCGAAGATGCGAAGCAGCAGAACCGGCATGTCGGCTGCGTCCGGCCCGTGCCCGGCGAGGACGAACGCCGAGAGCATGAAGAGCAGCGGACCGAGGGTGATGAGCAGCATGACCGCGACGACGGCGACAGCCTTCCCCGCGAGATAGCGGTTGCGGTCGAGCGGGCCTGCGAGATAGAGGCCCAGCATCCCCGACCGGCGATCGGGGCAGAGCGCCTCGGGAGCGATCAGCGACGCGAACAGGGCGAGCGCGCTCCCGATGATGAACATGTAGTCGCCGTAGGAGATGAGGTCGTCGACGGGGAGATCGTCGAGGATCACCGCGAACGCCACCGAGATGAGCGCGGGGAGGAAAGCGATGGCGAGCGTGATTGCGGGCAGCACCTTGTGCCGCCCGCCGCGTCCGAGCCCCAGCACACGCCGGGCGGTGAACGCGGCGAGCGTGCCAACAGCTCGCACCGGCCGCTCGCGACGGCCGTCGTAGCGCCGGTATCCGAGATCGAAGAGTCGCGCGTCGGTCATGCACCGGCTCCCAGAGGCTTGGTGCGGGTTAGGGGTGCATGCGGGGAGGGCATGCGCCAAGCAGCGCGGCTGGATCGGTGCTCGCCGATACTGGGAGGTATCGGTGAGTGCCGAGACGGGAGCGATGCGCCGTGCGCAGGCCCCCATCCGCATGTGCCCATAACCCGCATCAAGCCTCTAGGTAGACGTCCTCCAACGTGCGCCCTCGAGGCCCGAGACGTCGCAAGCCGATCGAGAGGTCTGCAACGGCGTCGCGTACCGCGTCGTGCACCCCGTCGGCGTCGCCGAGCAGGAGGACGCTTCCGTCGACCGACACCGCGAAGCCGCCGGCCGTGAGGACGGCCGCGAGCTCCTCCGCACGGTCGTCGACCTCCACGACGAGCCCCTCCGGTCCCTGGCGCACGTCTGCGAGCGTTCCCGCGTGAACGACCTCGCCGCCCTCGACGATGACCACCGAGTCGCAGATCCGTTCCACTTCCTCGAGGTGGTGGGACGAAACGAGGATGTGCATGCCGAACTCGGTGCCGATGCGGCGGATGAGATCGAGCATCTCCGTTCGTTGCATCGGGTCGAGCCCATCCGTCGGCTCGTCGAGGAGGACGAGCTCCGGGTCGTGGGCGATCGCTGCGGCGAGCTTCACGCGCTGACGCTGCCCGGTGGACATCGTGCCGACCGGGCGGAAGCGCTCCTCGCCGAGCCCGACGAGCCAGAGCGCGTCGTTCGCCCGCTGCACCGCTGCGCGGTGGGGGAGAAGGTGCATCTCGGCCAGGTGCCGAACGAGGTCGGTGGCGGCGAGCTCGGCCGGGAGGTCGTGGTGCTCCGGGGCGTACCCGATGCGAGCTCGCATCTCGATTCCTGCCGTCGCGGGATCGCGGCCGAGGACGGTCAGCTCGCCGTCATCGCGCGAGCGAAGGCCGAGCACGACGGAGATGAACGTCGTCTTGCCCGCACCGTTCGAGCCGAGGAGCCCGGTGATTCCGGGGCCGATGTCGGCGTCGAGGCCCGCAAGCGCGACCGTGCGGCCGAAGCGCTTGACGATCCCACGAGCAGAGATGACGATGAGCGTCTCGGGCTCAGCCACGAGCGAGGGCGGGGCGCCGGAGCTTCACGGGCCGCACGATACTCGCCGGCCTCCGTGTTGCTGCTCCCCGGAAACACAGAAGGCCCGCGGGCGGGGCCTTCTGATGTGCAATCGGAGGGAATGCGCTTCCCGTACCCAATCGCAGTTTCCTGAGACGATTGTGTGAGTTCCCTAAGAAGCGGCTAAGAGTCTTTCTCGGGAAACACCTTCGCCACGAGCCGGTCGACGCGCTTCGAGAGTCGCTCGAGCAGCCGTGCGGCCCGGGCCTCGGTGAGGCGTTTCGCCTCCACCGCCTTCGCGAGCTTCGCCTCGACGCGATCGAGCATTGCGGCCTCGAGGGCGTCGACGCTCTTGCCCTGCGTCGCAGCGAGCGCGGCGAGCGAGGTTCCGGGAAGTGCGGCGCGAAGCTCTGCCTTGCTCATTCCCAGGAACGTGGCCGCGGCCGCGAACAGGCCGCGATTTGCCAGCTTGGCTCGGACCTGAGCCCCCTGACAGAGGTGACCTTCCGCGATCCGCTGCTCGAGCATGGCTGCGCGGTCGGCGCCGATCCTGCCCGCTTGCAGGGCGGCTTCGACTCTCGCGGTCAGCCGTTCCTTGATCCTGGCCTCGAGCTCTGCGACCGACACGCCGCGCTTCTCGGCGATCTTTGCGACCAGCGCCTCGCAGCGTGCGCCTCTCAGCTCACTCCCGTCCGAGCCTGCGAACGCGGCTCCTGCGCCGACCAGCACGGTCGCCGTGCCGGCAGCGGCAACAGCGAGCGTCCGATTCATTCTCATCTCCCGATCTCCCTTTCCCAGTAGCTACACAAGGTCGTGCTCGCGCATGCAAGCAGCCGTCCGTGAGGAGGATTTGAACGAATCGTTAGGGCCGCGCTACGCCGCGCGGACGTAGATCCCGTCCGCGGCTTTCTCGGAGAGCGCGCGGTCGGATCCCTCGACAGTTACCGTCAGCTGGTCGGCGGCGGGCTGGGAGCCGCGGATCGAAACCCGGGTCCCAGGGACGAGGCCTTCCTCGTAGAACCAGTGCAGGAGGTCGCCGTCGTGCTCGGCCAGCCGGACGATCTCCGCATCGCGCCCGACACCGAGATCCCCGAGCGGAACGAGCTCCGCGTTCTCGGCTTGCTCCGCCTCCGGCTCCACCGGCCAGCCGTGCGGGCAGCGGTCGGGATGGCCGAGTCGGTCGTTGATCCGCTCGATCATCTCGTCGGTGAACGTGTCGCCGAGCTCGTCTGCGTGGACGTGCGACTCGGCCGCCGTGTAGCCCATGAAGTCGGTGAGGAAGCGCTCGATGATCCGGTGCTTGCGGACGACGCCCTTGGCTCGCTCCGTCCCGCTCGGCGTGAGGATGGCCTCCTTGTGGTCGCCGCGCTCGACGAGCCCGTCCGCCTCGAGGCGCTTCAACATCTCCCCGGCCGAGGCGCGCGAGACGCCGAGCATCTCGGCGACCCTGGCGGCGATCGCGGTCGATCCCGCCGAGGGCCGGTACTCCCCGATCGGGAACGCGAGGAAGTAGATCGTCTCCAGGTACTCGTCCACCGAGTGGCCGTGCGGCTGAGCCATGGAGACATCCTAAAGGCCGGTGGCATCGCGGTCGCGAAGGGGACGCCTTCGGGGATTCCGGTCTGTGCAAGAACCTCGACAGCCAGACGACTTCACACCCCGCAACAACCGCCGTCGCGCTCCCCATGAAGCGGTTTGCTTGGCGCGATCGGAATCCGCGCTAGCGGATTCCGATCTTGCGCAAGAGACTCAGTCGGGGCTTCCCAGCTCCCAGGCGTTCCGCCACGACAGCAGGTAGACGAGTGGCGCTGCGATCGCAACGAGCAGGAGCGCCGAAGGCGCGACCGCCGAGTAGGCGCCGATCGCGGTGCCTCTCCAGATCTCGGTCGCGAGGGTCTCGAAGCCGGTCGGTCGCAGGAGGAGGGTCGCCGGAAGCTCCTTCACCGTGCTCAGGAAGACGAGCGCTCCGCCGGCGAGGAGCCCGGGCCGAGTCAATGGCAGGACGACCGAGGCGGTCGCCGACAACGGCTTCCGACCGAGCGAGCGCGCAGCCTCCTCCAGCCGGGGGCTGACAGTGTCGAGTGAGGCGCGTGTGGACGCGAGCGCGTACGGCATGAAGCGGATCAGGTATGCGAACAGGAGAAGCGCGAGACTCTGGTAGAGGAAGCCTGCGCGGACCCCGAAGAAGACGAGCGCCAGCGCGACCGCGATCCCGGGCAAGGCGCTCGGCGACAGGGCGAGTCGCTCGAGCGCGCGCGAGACAGGCGACGGGTAGCGCCATGCGAGCACGGCCACCGGCAGGACGACGACCGCGGCGACGACCGCCGTGACGCCGGCGGTGAATGCCGAGTTGAGCGCGGCCTCCCAGGCGATCCCCGCCCGACCGGTGATCGGGTCGGCCCGGGCCGACCACCAGACGAGGACGCCGAGTGGGAGGACGAGCAGGAGGCCGAGGACCGCGGTGCAGAAGGCGAGCGCGGGCCACTTCCAACGCCCGAGCCGGACGAGCTCGGCGGGACGGCCGGCGCCGGGGGTGCTCCTGTAGATCGCCCCGCGGAGCCTCCAGCGCGAGGCAAGGAGCACCACCACGCCGGCGAGCGCGACCAGGACGAGCGCGAGGAGCGCCGCGGCGTCGAGCGCGAGCAGCGACTCGTAGCGCACGTAGATGCCGGTGGTGAGCGTCGAGTAGCCCATCAGCGACACCGCGCCGAAGTCGGAGAGCACGTAGAGCGCCACGAGGAGCGCGCCCGCCGCGAGGGAAGGTCGAAGGGTGGGGAGGGTGATCCGCCAGAAGACGGACGCACGCCCTGCGCCGAGGCCGCGCGCTGCCTCCTCCGCGGTCGGGTCGGCGCCGCGCAGTCCCGCCGCCGTGAGCAGAAATACATACGGGTAGGTCGAGAGCGTGAGTGCGAGGAGCGCGCCCCAGTACCCGGAGATGTCCGGCAGCGCGTCGACCCCCAGCGGCTCGAGCAGCTGCTGGAGGAGGCCGCGCGGCGCGAACGCCCCGAGCAGCGCCAGCGCGGCGATGAAGCTCGGGATCACCAGCGGAAGCGAGGCGGCGAGCCCCCAGAACCGCCGGCCGGGAAGGTCGGTCCGCACCACGAGCCACGCGAGCGGTACGCCGATGACGAGCGCGGCGGCGACAACTCCGGCAGCGAGCAGCGCCGTGTCGACGACGAGCTCGACCGTGGTGGAGAGGGGGACGAGCGCGCGCGCGTCCGCGTCCGCCGAGAGCGCCCGCAGCGTGAGATAGACGAGGGGGAGGGCCCCAGCGGCAGCGACGGCCGCGGCGGCAACGACGAGAAGGAGCGGCGCGCGGCGGCCGCGCGAGGATCGCGCAGCCGCCGCGCCCGCACTCACTTGATGAAGCCCACCTCGAGCAGCAGCTTGACTGCGGGTGCGAGATCGGCCGAGAGCCGTCCGAGGTTGTACTTCGGGCCTTGGATCGTGTTCAACGGCCTCAGTCCGGGCCGTCGCACGACCCCCTGGACCAGCGGGTACTCGGCGGCGCCAGGACCGCGGGCGATGTAGCGCTGTGCCCACTTCGACAGCAGGAAGTCGACGAGGCGCTGCGCCGTGGCGCCCTGATCGGTCGCCGAGACGACGCCGGCGCCGGCTGCGAGGACGAGGTTGCCCGGGTCTCCGTCCCTGAACCAGTGGTTGCGCACGGGGAGGTCCGGCGTGTCCGCCAGGAGGTTGTAGAGGTAGTAGTGGTTCACGAGCCCGACCTGGACGTCGCCACGCCCGACGGCCTGGACGACGGTCGTGTTGTTCGGGAAGAACTTCACGTCGTTCGCCTGGAGGCCGCGCAGCCATTCGCGCACCCTGGCCTCGCCGTAGAGATGAATCGTCGCGCCGAGGAACGCCTGGAAGGACGCGTTCGTCGGGGCGATGCCGATCTTGCCCTTCCAGCGCTGGTTCGTCAGGCCCCAGACCGACTGCGGAAGCTCGGCCGTCGTGAGCGCTTCCGTGTTGTAGACGAGGACGCGCGAGCGCCCGCTCGTGCCCACCCAGCGGCGGCTGGCGGTGGAGAAGCGGGAAGGCACCTTGCCCACCGTCGCTTGCGGAAGGCGCTTCAGGAGCCCGCGGGCCGCGACGAGACCGAGCGTTCCAGGCTCCTGCGACCAGTAGACGTCGGCGGGGCTCGAGCTCCCCTCTTCGACCAGTGTCGTGGCGAGCGCGGTGGACGACGCGTAGCGGACGTTGAGGGCGATCCCCGTGTCCTTCGTGAAGCGGTCGAGCACCGGCTTGACGAGCGCCTGGTCGCGGCCGGAGTAGACGGTCAACGACGTCGTTTGCGTCGGCGCGGTCGCAGCTCCGCTCGTGGCCGCGAGGGCGGCGAGAAGCGCGGCGATCAGGGCTAGTGGCAGCTTCGCAGGCATGGTTTTCGGTCTCCCTTCCAGTGAATGTAAGGCAGACCTTACATCAGACGATGCTGTCGTCAGTCGAGAACCGGAACGTGCCCGCCGTGGAGCCGGATGGAGACCCGCGAGCCCAGCGGGACGGCTTCCGTCGAAGGGCGGTGGGAGACGAGCTCGACTCCGTCGAGCAAGACGCGATAGAAGACGTCGTGGCCGCGGAACTCTCGTCCGACGACCTCCGCGGCGCCCGCCGGATCCGGCTCGAGCTCGAGCAGCTCCGGCCGGACGAGAACCCGGGTCGAAGCGAGCCCTGACGCGCCGTTCGCGGGGAAGGCGCCGACCGGGGTCTGGATCAGCCCGTCCTCGACGCGACCGCTGAGCACGTTGGCGGCGCCGACGAACTCGGCTGCCCAGCGGGAAGCGGGTGAGAAGTAGAGCTCCTCCGACGTTCCTTCCTGCACGATCGTCCCGTCGCGCATGAGCGCGATCCGGTCCGCGAGCGAGAACGCCTCCTCTCGATCGTGGGTGACGAGCAGGACGGTGACGCCGAGCGGCCTTGATGATCGCAGCGACCTCCGCGCGAAGCGACTCGCGCAGGAAGGGATCGACGTTCGACCACGGCTCGTCGAGCAAGACGAGCTCAGGAGAGGGTGCGAGCGCGCGCGCGAGTGCGACGCGCTGCTGCTGGCCACCCGAAAGCTCGTGCGGGTATCTCCGGCCGAGATCCTGGAGACCGACGACGGAGAGAAGCTCGGCGACCCGCGAGGGGCGCATGCGACGCGGCAGACCGAAGCCGACGTTGGCAGTGACGTCGAGGTGCGGGAAGAGCGCGTAGTCCTGGAACACCATCCCGACTCGTCGCTGCTCGGGCGGAACCCAGGTGCCGGGGCCTGCGACGGCTCGGCTCGCCACCTCGACCGTCCCGGCGTCCGGGTGCGCGAACCCCGCGATCAGCCTCAGGAGCGTGGTCTTCCCGCTTCCGGACGGGCCGAGGAGCGCGACGACCTCGCCGCGCTCGACGCAGAGCGACGCGCCGTCGACGGCGGCGACGCTGCCGAATCGCTTCGTGACGCCCTCGAGTCGGATCATCGAGCAGCTCATGTAAGGGGAACCTTACACCGGATCGGCACGCCCACGGCAAGCGAAGATGCCAAGTTGCAACTTGTAACTTGGCGCGGTGCCGCTTGCGGAGATCTATCCGTTGGTCACCGCCCGCACGCTCGCGCGGCTGTTCACGTACGAGGTGGGGGAGGATGTCGAGCGGGGCAGCTGTCGTCTCCGTCAATCTCGGCCGGCGGCGAGTACGCGGGGTCGTCGTCGACGTGGGAGTCGAGGCGCCGACCGGGGTCGAGATCGCCACCGCGGGAGCGGTGGTCGACCGCATCCCCGCCCCGCTCGTCGAGCTCGCGCTCTGGGTCGCCGACTACTACGGATCCACGCCGGCACGCGCGCTTGCCCTGGTCGCACCTCATGCGCCTGCACGGCGCGGCGAGCGGCGCCCGCCGGCGCTCGGCAACGTGCTCGAAGGAGAGCCGGAGCCGGCGATGCTGACCGAGGCGCAGCGGGAAGCCGTCGACTGCATCGTCTCCGCGCTCGCCGACGGGAGCGATCACGTGTTGCTGCACGGCCCGACCGGGAGCGGCAAGACCGAGGTCTACCTCCAGGCGTGCGCCGTCGCTCTCGCCCGCGACCGGAGTGCGATCGTGCTCGTACCGGAGATCGCGCTCACCCCTCAGACGGTGGGACGGTTCGCGGCGCGCTTCGGCGACCAGGTTGCGGTCGTGCACTCCGCTCTCACCGAGGCGGAGCGTCGAGACGAGCGCGAGCGGATCGCGAGCGGCGAGGCGCGTGTCGTGGTAGGCGCGCGCTCGGCGATCTTCGCGCCGGTTCGCAACCTCGGGCTCATCGTCGTCGACGAGGAGCACGACGCCTCCTTCAAGCAGGAGTCGGATCCTCGCTACGACGCGCGGACGGTCGCTGCCAAGCGGGCCGCGCTCGAGGGGGCGGTCGCCGTCTACGGGAGCGCGACGCCGCGGGCGGAGAGCTGGGCGCGGCTCGAGCGTCTCGCCCTGCCCTCGCGGATCGGCGCGCCGATGCCGTCGGTGCGAGTCGTCGACCTGAGGCGCGAGGCAGGCTATCCGCTCTCGGCGCCGCTCCTCGCCGAGCTCGCAGCGGTGGAGGAGAACGGCGGGCGGGCGGTGCTGCTCCTCAATCGGCGCGGCGTCTCGGGCGCGATCCACTGTCGCGCCTGTGGCGTCTCACGCCGCTGCCGAAGCTGCGACGTCACGTTGACCCTCCACCGCGACGAACGACTCCACTGCCACCACTGCGGATTCTCGGAGGAGCTTCCGGAGCACTGCCCGGAGTGCGGATCCGTCGATCTCGCCCGCATCGGCGCGGGGACGCAGCGGCTCGAAGCAGAGCTCGAACGCCGTGTGCCGGGGCTCGAGCGGATTCGACTCGACGCGGACACCGCTGTGAAGCAGGGCTCGCTACGGGACGCGCTCCAGAGGTTCGGAGACGCAGACCGAGTCGTGTTGATCGGGACGCAGATGGTGGCGAAGGGCCATCACTTTCCGGGCGTCTCGGTCGCAGCGGTCGTGGATGCCGACACGGGCCTCGCCTTTCCCGACTTCCGCGCCGAGGAACGGACGTTCCAGCTCGTGACCCAGCTCGCCGGGCGCAGCGGCCGGGACGCACCAGGGAGAGTGCTCGTCCAGACCTTCCAGCCGGATGCGACCCCGTTCGCGTTCGCGGTCCGGCACGACGTCGCCGGCTTCCTCGCGCAGGAGCTCGCGCGGCGGGAGCAGCTCGCGTACCCGCCTTTCAGCCACCTCGTGTCGATCCTCGTCTCCGGCGCTGGGCCGGCGGCGCCGCTTCGCGTGCTTCGAGAGCTGAAGGACGCCCTCCAGGGACCGGACGTTCGACTCATCGGGCCGGCGCCGTTGCTCCGCCTGCGAGGCCGCCACCGCGCACAGATCGTCGCGAAGACGACGCGCCCGCGAGCGTTCGCCAGCCGCGCCGCAGCCTTGCTCGCGGCGGCGGCCCCGGCGATGCGACGGGACGACCTCTCCGTCGTCGTCGACGTCGACCCGCAGTCGCTCTGAGCGAGTTAGAGGCTCTAAGCCACTTGGCTAGACTCGGCGCCGCGATGGCCCACGACCACGATCACGATCACGCCGACCACGACCACGCCGAGCACGAGCACGACCACGAGCACGACCACGCAGGAGGACGAGCACGAGCTCGAGCTCGAGGCCAGGCGCATGCTCGCGCTCGCTCGGATTCGTCAGTACGGCGACCCGGTGCTGCGCATGAAGGCGCGGGAGGTCGCGGAGGTCGACGACGACGTTCGTCGTCTCGCCGAGCGGATGACGGCGCTCATGCACGAGGCCCAGGGGGTGGGCCTTGCGGCCACGCAGGTCGGCGTCCTCAGGCGCATCTTCGTGTTCTCGGACGCGGGCGAGGATCGCGTTCTCGTCAACCCGGTTCTCACGAAGCGCTCCGACAAGCTGGAGACCGACGACGAGGGCTGCCTCTCGCTGCGCGACGTGCTCGTCCCCGTCGAGCGCCCGGTCGCCGTCACGATCGAGGGCCTCGACGCGGACGGCGAGCCGGTGAAGCTCGACCTCGAGCTCCCTTCGGCGCGAGTCGTCCAGCACGAGCTCGACCATCTGGACGGGGTGCTCATCGTCGATCGCACCGACGACGAGTCGCGGCGCGGGGCGCTCGGCAAGCTGCGGCCGCAGCCGGTGCTCGGCTCGCGTTGACAGACCCGATCGCGGTTGCAGCTACTGCGCCCTTCGGCGCCGACGTTCTCGGGCGACTGGCCGAGTCGCGCGAGATCAGCGCGCTCCTGACTCGGCCGGATGCCCCCGCCGGGCGCGGCCGGAAGCCGTCGCCTCCGCCGGCGAAGAAAGCCGCCGAGCGGCTCGGCATCCCCGTTCTGCAGCCGGACGAGCTACGTGCGGGTTTGGACCTCGGCACGGCGACGGTGGTCGCCGTCGCGTACGGGCGGATCGTGCCGGAGGCGTTGCTCGAGGAACGGCTCTGGCTCAACGTCCATCCGTCGCTCCTCCCGCGTTGGCGGGGTGCCGCGCCCGTCGAGCGGGCGCTCATGGCCGGGGACAAGGAGACCGGCGTCACGATCATCGAGTTGGTGAAGGAGCTCGATGCCGGGCCGATCGCGACACAGCGTTCGTTCCCGATCGAGCCTGAGGATGACGCGGGCTCCGTCTACGCGAAGTCCGCGTCGCTCGCGGTCGAGCTGCTCGACGAGGTTCTCGACGAGCCTCTGCGCGTGTATCGGCCTCAGTCCGACGAAGGCGTCACCTACGCCGACAAGATCACGGCTGCCGACCGCGCCCTCGACCTTTCCCGTCCCCCGGACGGAGCTGGTGAACAGGGTTCGGGCGCTCTCGCCCCACATCGGAGCGCGCGCGCAGTTGCAAGGCCGGGATGTGACGGTCTGGCGTGCTCGCGTCGGCGAAGACGGATCGTTCGAGCCGCTCGAGGTGCAGCCGGCGGGCGGCCGCCGCATGGAGTACGACGCGTGGCTCCGCGGGCTGAGATAAGCCCCGCACGAAGGGCCGCGTACCGAGCGCTGCTGCGCGTCTTCGAGGACGACGCCTATGCGGACCACGCGTTCCGGACGGCGGCGACCGGGCTGGACGAGCGCGATCGCGCGCTCGCGCAGCGCCTCGCGTTCGGAACGGTGCAGCGCGTGCGGACGCTCGATCACGCGATCGAGACGCTCGGACGACGCAAGGTGCACCGCCTCGATCCGCCGGTGCGGGCGGCGCTGAGGCTCGGCGCGTATCAGCTCGGCTATCTGGACGGCGTCCCGCGCTACGCCGCGGTCAACGAGTCGGTCGAGCTCGTGCGCACGGCCGGCCTCACGCGAGCGGTGGCATTCACGAACGCGGTCCTGCGCAGGCTCGCCGACGGGATCGGAGAACTGCTCGAGGGCCTACCGGAAGCGACCCCCCGCGACGCCGCGCTGAAGCACTCCTACCCCGACTGGATCGCGGAGGCGTGGTGGCGCGATCTCGGCGAGGCGGCAGCGCTCGCGCTCATGCGGGCGCAGAACGAGCCCGCCGAGGTCGCCGTCCGCCTGGTCCGCGCGGAGATCGAGGGCACGCCCGATCCTGAGATTCCGGGCGCGTGGATCGTCGATCGAGTCGACGAGCACGCCCTTTCGGAAGGCCGCATCTGGCCGCAGAGCCGCGCCTCGCAGCTCGTCGGTTTGGCGGTCGGTGCGCAGAAAGGCGAGCGCACGCTCGACGTCTGCGCCGCTCCCGGTGGCAAGGCGACGATGCTCGCCGGCGACGTCACCGCCGTGGACGTGAACGAGGCACGAGCCCGTGAGCTCGAGGAGACGGTGCGACGGCTGGGCGCCGCGAACGTTCGCGTCGTCGTCGCGGACGGCCGCTCGCTTCCGCCGGAGCTCGACGGCTTCGATCGTGCCCTCGTCGATGCGCCCTGCTCGGGTCTCGGCGTCCTGAACCGGCGACCCGATCTACGCTGGCGGGCCGAGCCGCTTCCCGAGCTCCAGGCCGAGCTCCTGCGCGCGGCGGCGGAGCGCGTCAGGCCGGGAGGCACCATCGTCTACTCCGTGTGCACGATCAACGCCGCCGAGTCGGAGGACGTCGTCGACGCCGCGGGGCTGGAAGTCGACGCCTCGCTCGCCGAGGATTGGCCGCACTTCCGCCATCCGTCGAGGCCCGAGTTCCTCCAGACGCTGCCGCACGTCCACGGCACGGCGGGCTTCTTCGTCGCAAGGATGCGCCGAAACCTTGTGGCTCTGAGCCACAAGGTTTCGTAACCGCGCCGTCCCAGCCTAGGATCGTCGCAGATGAGCGAAGACTTCATGGAGCAGGCAGTCGAGCTCGCCGAGCGAGGGCGGGGGACGACACACCCGAATCCGATCGTCGGCGCGGTCGTGGTCTCCGGCGGCCAGGTCGTCGGCGAGGGTTGGCACGAACAGAAGGGCGGGCCGCACGCCGAGGTCGCCGCCCTCGGAAACGCGGGGAAGAAGGCCCGCGGCGCGACCGTGTACGTGACGCTCGAGCCGTGCGCGCACCACGGGGAGACGCCTCCTTGCGTGGACGCTCTGGTCGAAGCGGGCGTCGCCCGCGTCGTGGCGGGGCAGGCCGATCCGCACCCGGAGCACGGCGGCGGCTTCGACCGCCTTCGCGAGGCCGGGGTCGAGGTCGGGCTTGCCGAAGACGACCTCGCCTTCCGCTGCCGGCAGCAGATCGAGGAGTGGCGGACGTGGGTCACGGAGAAGAGACCGTTCGTGACATACAAGGTCGCCGTGTCTCTCGACGGGAGGATCGCCATCCCCGACTCGCGCTGGGTGAGCGGCGAGGACTCGCGGCGGCTGGTGCACCTGATGCGCGCCGCGTCAGACGCTGTCGCGGTGGGCATGGGAACCGTGCGCTGGGAGAACCCGCGGCTGGACGCCCGCGGCGTCCCGGTGATCCGCCAGCCGCGCCGGCTTGCATTCGGGAAAGGCCCGCTGCCGGAGGGCTCGGAGCTCGAGCTGCGATCCGGTGCTCTCCGGGAGGAGCTGGAGCTCCTCGCCGAGGAGGGCGTTCAATCGTTCCTGCTCGAAGGCGGCCCGACGCTCGCGGCTGCGTTCCTCGAGCAGGACCTCGTCGACAAGATGCTCGTCTTCGTGGCGCCGAAGCTGGCCGGTGAGGGATCGGGGATGCTCGCGGGGCTCCCCGCTCCCGTTGCGCTCACTCGCTTCGAGTCACGACCGATCGGTGAAGACGTCGTGATCCAGGGCTACATCCACGAGCCCTAAGACGAGCTGAGCTACCGTCCGTGCATGTTCACTGGAATCGTGCGGGAGCTCGGAAGAGTCGTCTCGGTCGCCGGAGGAAGCCAGGGTCGAGCGCTCGTCGTCGAGGCGCCGGACACGGCTGCCGGCCTTGGAGTGGGAGATTCGATCTCGGTGAACGGCTGCTGCCTCACGGCGGAGGCAGTCGATGGAGCGCACATCTCGATGCACGCCGTGCCGGAGACGCTCGCGCGCACAACTCTGCGGCGACTTTCGGAAGGCGATCCGGTGAACGTCGAGCCGGCCGTGAGAGCCGGGGAGGCGCTGGGCGGCCACTACGTCCAGGGCCACGTGGACGGGGTAGGACGGGTGCAGTCGGTCGAGGCCGAGGGAGACGGCCTCAGGGTGTTCGTCGAGGCGCCTGAGGACGTTCTCCGCTACTGCATCGAGAAAGGCTCGGTCACGGTCGACGGCGTCTCGCTGACGGTGGCCGAGCTGGGCAGCGAGGAGTTCGCGGTCGCGCTCGTTCCCCACACGTTGGAGGCGACGACGCTCTCCGCGCTCGCGCCCGGACGAGAGGTGAACCTCGAGGTCGACGTGCTCGCGAAGTACGTGGAGCGGCTCTTGGGGCGGGATCAGGTGAGCCCCTGATCCCGCGGCTACGATCCGAGGAGTGAGCGCGGTCAAAGCCCCTGAAGCCCTCTCCCCGTTTTCCACGATCGAAGCGGCGATCGAGGACTTTCGCTCGGGCAAGTTCGTCATCGTCGTCGACGACGCCGACCGCGAGAACGAGGGCGACCTGACGATCGCCGCGCAGTTCGTCACTCCCGACGCGATCAACTTCATGGCGACGCACGCCCGCGGGCTCATCTGCCTCTGCCTCACGCCGGAGCGCTGCGACGAGCTGGCGCTGCGCCCGATGACCGAGCACAACGAGACACCGCTCGGAACGGCGTTCACCGTCTCCATCGAGGCGCGGGAAGGCGTGTCGACGGGGATCTCCGCCCACGACCGCGCTCGCACGATCCAGGTGGCGATCGACCCGAGCTCGACGCCGCACGATCTCGTCCAACCGGGCCACGTCTTCCCGTTGCGCGCGAAGCCCGGCGGCGTGCTGCAGCGCTCCGGGCAAACGGAGGCCGCCGTCGATCTCGCTCGCCTCGCCGGTCTCATCCCCGCCGGGATCGTCTGCGAGATCATGAACGAGGACGGGACGATGGCCCGCGTCCCCGACCTCACCTCGTTCAGCGAGCGCCACGGCTTGAAGCTGATCACCGTCGCCGACCTGATCGAGCACCGCCGGCGGATGGAGAAGCTCGTCGAGCGAGTGGTCTCCGTTCGGCTCCCGACCGACTACGGCGACTTCCACGCCATCGCCTACCGCGAGGTGCTCACCGACAAGCAGCACGTCGCCCTTGTGAAGGGCGACGTGGAGGGCGCCGAGAACGTGCTGGTCCGCGTGCACTCCGAGTGCCTGACCGGCGACGTCTTCCACTCGCTTCGCTGCGACTGCGGCGAGCAGCTCGAGCAGGCGCTCGCGCGGATCGAGGTCGAGGGAGCCGGCGTCCTCCTGTACATGGCGCAGGAGGGCCGCGGGATCGGGCTCCTGAACAAGCTCAGGGCCTACGAGCTCCAGGAGTCGGGGCTCGACACCGTGGAGGCGAACCTCGAGCTCGGGTTCCCGGCGGACGCACGGGAGTGGGGAATCGGGAACCAGATCCTGGCGGACCTCGGCCTCACGACGATCCGGATCCTCACCAACAACCCGCGCAAGCTCACGGGGCTCGACGGCTTCGGCCTGACCGTCGTCGAGCAGGTGCCGATCGAGGTCGAGCCGCAGGCCGAGAACGCGCGCTACCTCGCCGCGAAACGTGAGAAGCTCGGCCACACGATCACGAAGCTCCATCACCAGGGCGCACGGCTGGAGCCTGCCCCCGACGCGGAAAGCGAGACATGAGCCGAGACTCAGGCGACTTCGACATCGACGACTCGAGCGAGAACGTCCTCTCCGAATGGCCGCGAGCGGCCGACGAGCCTTCGGACGGTGACAGCGAGGGCAGCCGAGGGTCCGAGACGTGGTCGATTGCCGCGCCCGCGCCGGCCGAGGAGACGCAGCTCGAGGCCGATCCGATCGAGGCCGATCCGATCGAGCCGGAGCCGGACGAGCCGGAGCCCTCCGACGTCGCGCCGGAAACCGAGCCCGAGCCCGGGTTTCCAGAGCAAGAGCCCGAGCCCGAGGTCGCAGCGATCGCGGTCGAGCCGTCGCTCGAGCACGCGGCCGGCGAGCTCGAGATCCCGGAGGGGTACGCCGTCCTCGAAGGCGTCCCGGACGGCGGCCGGCGAGCGGTCGGCATCGTCGTCGCCCGCTTCAACGGCAGCGTCACCTCGCAGCTTCTCGACCGCGCGCTCGCGGAGCTGGAGACGGCTGGAGTCCGTCGTGATGCGATCACGATCATGGTCGTCCCCGGGGCGTTCGAGCTTCCGATCGCCGCGACGGCACTGGCGAAGACGCGTCGTTTTGCGTGCATCGTCGCTCTCGGGTGCGTGATCCGCGGGGACACTCCGCACTTCGACTACGTCGCAGGCGAAACGGCGAGCGGGCTCCAGCTCGCAGCGCTCGAGACGGGCGTTCCGGTGTCCTTCGGCGTGCTCACGCTCGAGCGCGTCGAACAGGCCGAGCCGCGCATCGAGAAGGGCGCCGAAGCGGTCCGCAGCGCACTCGAGATGGCGGACGTCTTTTCGCATCTGCGGGCGGCAGCTAGCCGTTAGGCGCGCGTTCGGAATCCGCGCGAGCGGATTTCGAACATGCGCACGATTGAGGCGAGGCAAGCCTCGCCCCTACGGAAGCGTTGCCGCTACCATGCGCAACCGCATGTCCAAGGTCTGCGCGATCTGTGGGAAGAAGCCCGGCTTCGGAAACAACCGAAGTCACTCGATGGTGGCAACGCGCCGCCGCTTCAACCCGAACCTGCAGCGGGTTCGCGTCCTGCTCGAAGGCCGCGCGACGCGCGCCTACGTCTGCACGCGCTGTCTCAAGGCCGGCAAGGTCCAGAAGGCTCTCTGACCCTCGCTCGGCGGGCCAGGCCCGAGCACGGTGTCAGCGCGGAGCGTTTAAGCTCGCGCCGTGAACCTAGAGCCCATCCGAGCCCTCGCCCGCGCCGCTCTCCAGAACCTCGAGGCGAACCGGCAGCGGATCGACGACCTCAACGTCTACCCGGTGCCGGACGGCGACACGGGGACGAACCTCGTCCTCACGCTGCGCCGGATCGTGGAGGCGCTCGAGAAGTCCGAAGCCGCTACTCCGTCGGAGCTGGCCGCCGAGATCTCCCGGGAGGCGCTCAAGGCCGGAAAAGGGAACTCCGGCGTCATCTTCTCGCAGATCGTCCGCGGGTCGGCCGGGGTGCTCGGGTCGAAGGACGCGGTCGGCGGGCGCGAGCTCGGCGAGGCGTTGCGCTCGGGAAGCGACGCCGCATATCGGGCCGTACACAGCGTCGGAGCCGTCGAAGGGACGATCCTGACGGTGATCCGCGAGATGGCCGAGGAGGCCGAGAGTGCCGTCGATCGAGATCTGTCCCTCGGCGAACGCTTGAGCCTCGTGCTCGCGCGAGGCGAGGACGCGCTCGCTCGGACCCCGGAGATGCTCGAGCTCCTTCGTACCGCCGGCGTCGTCGACGCAGGTGGCGCCGGTCTGGTCGAGATCGTGCGGGGAGTGACGCTCGCGGCAAACGGCGAGCCGCTTCCGGCAGCTCCCGTGGCGAGCGAGAAGCTCGGCTCGGACGCGATCCATCAGGAGCTCTCGAGGTATCGCTACTGCACCGGCTTCGTCCTCGAGGGGCAGCGCCTCGATGCAGCGGCTCTCGAGCATGCGCTCACGAGGCTCGGAGACTCGCTCCTCGTCGTCGGGGAGGAGCAGGCGCTCAAGGTGCACGTGCACACGGACGATCCCGGCGCGGCGCTCTCGGTCGCGACGGCGATGGGCGTGATCGACGAGGTCGAGATCGCCGACATGTACGCGCAGACGGCAGCCCGCGAGGCGCGCTTGCAGGAAGCCCCGCCGCGTTCGGTGTTGCCGGAGTTCGAGACCGGTGTCGTCGCCGTAGCCGACGGCGCCGGGAGCCGAGAGCTGTTCGAGGGGGAGCGAGCGACCGTCGTCCAAGGAGGCCAGACGACGAATCCGTCGGTTGGAGAGATCGTCGAGGCGATCGAGGCGACGCCTGCGCGGAGCGTGATCGTCCTTCCGAACAACTCGAACGTGCTGCTCGCGGCGGAGGAAGCCGCAAAGCTCGTGTCCAAGCCGGTTCGCGTAGTCCCGTCACGCTCGGTCCAGGCCGGATTGGCGGCGATCATGACGTACCTCTCGACGAGCTCGCTCGACGACAACGAGACGCAGATGCTCGAGGCGCTCGGCTCCGTGTCGACGGGCGAGGTGACCCGTGCCTCACGTGACGTCGAGCTCGACGGGATCTCCATCAGGAAGGGCTCCTACCTCGGCCTGGTGGACGGAACAGCCGTCTCCTGCGACGACGACTTCGAGCAGGTCGCCAACGAGGTCGTCGAGCGGGTGCTCGAGGGAGGGCGAACGCACCTCGATCTCGTCGTCGGCCAGGACGCGCCACCTGTCGAGAGCTTTCTCGTGGCGCTCCGCCGCGCGTACCCCGATCTCGAGAAGATCGAGTCCCACGAGGGAGGACAGGCGCACTACCCGCTCCTCGTCGTCGCAGAGTGACGGGTGACGACGCGATCCGGGTGCTGCTCGTCGAGGACTCGGAGGTCTATCGTGAATCGCTCGTCCTCCTGCTCGGCCGGACTGCGGGGATCGAGGTCGTCGGAGCGGTGGCGACCGGCGGCGCGGCGGCACGTGCTTCCGCCGAGCTGGGAGCGGACGTCGTGGTGATCGACTATCGACTTCCCGACGTCGACGGCTCCATGGCTGCCGATGAGGTCCGTGACCGTTCCCCGGATGCCGCAGTCGTCTTCCTGAGCGCCTCGGTGGGCGACGAGGAACGCGATGCCGCGCGGAGGGCCGGAGTGGAGCTGGTGCGCAAGGACGAGGGGATCGACATACTCGTCGGCGCCGTGCGTGCAGCGTCGTCCGGAAGGAGTGCCCGATGAACCTCACGAGGGAGAACACCGCCATCGTGCTCGACTCGACTTCCGACTATCCGGAGGCACCTTCGCGCTTTCCGAACATGCGCTTCGTCCCCCTCTACGTGCGCTTCGGCGACGACACGTACCGCGACTACGAGGAGCTCGGCCCGGCCGACTTCTACTCGCGGCTGCGCACCTCGCCGGTTCTCCCCGCAACCGCCCAGCCCACCCCTCAGGACTTCCTCACCGCCTACGAGAGCCTCGCGGGGTACGAGCGCGTCTACTCGCTGCACGTCTCCGCCAAGGTCTCCGGGACCTTCCAGAGCGCCGAGCTGGCCGCTGCAGAGCTCGGCGGAGACCGCGTGCGAGTCGTCGACTCGAAGACCGCATCACTCGCGATCGCAATGCTCGCCCACGCGATCCAACGCCATCTCGCCCGCGGGACGACCGATGTCGAGATCGCAGCGCTCATCGAGCGCTTCCACCGCGAGTGCGAGGTCGTCTTCACAGTCGAGACGCTCGAGTACCTGCAGCGAGGTGGGCGAATCGGGAGGGCCGCGGCTCTCGCCGGGTCCCTCCTGAACGTGCGACCGATCCTGGGCGTCCAGGACGGAGAGGTCGTCGCCGTCGCGCGCGTCCGCGGACGGGGGAAGGCGGTCGCCGAGTTCGAGCGCCGCTTCTCCGAGGCGACCGAGGATCGGCCGGGACTGCGCGTCGCGATCGCGCACGCCGACGCTCCCGAGTGGGTGGGAACGCTGAGCGAGCTCGTGTGGCGACTACGCCCGAAGGCGGAGATCGAGTTCACCGCGACTCTCGGCGCGGTCGTCAGCACGCATACGGGCCCGGGCGCCGTCGGCTTCTTCTGGTTTCAGGACGAATGACGGTTTCTTCCCCTGCGCGCGGAGTCTGGCTTCAGCCAGACCCCGCTCTCCGTCCTTCGGCGGCGTCAAACCGGGGTCAGGCTGAAGCCTGACCCCGGCGAGCTCCGGCTTCCTGTCGGCTTCCCCGGCGCCGATGCTCCTGACCGCTGGCCTCGCCCTGCGAGCGTCCCCAGGCCGGAGCGCCTCGAGGCGGCTGTCGAGACCCTCTCTGGCGTAGGTCCTGCGCTCGCGCGCCGGCTGACACGGATCGGCATCGAGCGGGTGGGTGATCTCCTCTGGCAGCGGCCGCGGCGCTACGAGGAGCCCGTGCCGGCGAAGCGGGTCAGCGATCTCTTCGGCGACGAGGAGGCCGTGATCGACGTCGTCGTGAAGTCCGCCTCGAGCCGTCGCCGAGGCCGGCTGAAGATCCTGACCGCGCGCGTCGGCGACGAGAGCGGCGAGATCCAGGCCACCTGGTTCAACCAGCCCTGGCTCGAGGCTCGGCTTTCCCGAGGCACGCGCATCCGCCTTCGCGGCCGCGCGAACAAGTTCGGCTTCGCCGTCTCGAGCTACGACCTCGACGGCGAGGTCGAGACGGCCGACTTCGCGCCCGTGTATCCGGCGACCGAAGACCTGTCGCAGAAGAAGCTCCGCGACCTTCGTCTGCAGGCGCTCGAGCTCGTGCGCGACGTCGGTGAGCCGCTGCCGGCCGAGCTCCGCTCGCGCGAGCGGCTCCCGCTCCGCGCCGACGCCGTTGGCGCTCTGCACCGGCCGCGAACGCTCGAGGAGGCCGAGATCGCTCGTTCTCGGCTTGCCTTCGAGGAGCTCGTGGTGCTCCGGCTGGCGCTCGCGCGAACGGCCGCCGCGCGTGAGGTCGCCTCGGCGGTGCCATTGCCCGGGGCGACGGAGCTGATCGAGCGCTATCGCACGTCGCTTCCGTTCGAGCTCACACCACATCAAGAGCGTGCGCTGACCGAGATCGACGGCGACCTTGCCCGGACGACCCCGATGCAGCGCCTCCTGCAGGGCGAAGTGGGCTCCGGCAAGACCGTCGTCGCGTTGTATGCGCTCCTGCGCGCAGTCGAGGCAGGGCGGCAGGGAGCGCTCATGGCTCCCACCGAGACGCTCGCCGAGCAGCACTTCATCACGGTCGACGAGCTGTGCGCTCCGCTGGGCGTCCGCGTCTCGTTGCTGACGAGCGCGCTTCGCGCGCGCGAGCACGCTGCCGTTCGCCAGCTCGTCGCGTCGGGCGACGCGGCCATCGTCGTCGGAACGCACGCGCTCATCCAGAAGGAGGTCGACTTCCACGACCTCGCGGTCGCCGTCGTCGACGAGCAGCACCGGTTCGGCGTCGGTCAGCGAAGCGCGCTCGTGGAGGGTCGGAGCCCGCACGTGCTCCATCTGACCGCGACGCCGATCCCGCGGACGCTCGCGCTGACGGTGTACGGCGACCTGGACGTCAGCGAGCTCACGCTTCCGCCCGCGGACCGCAAGCCGGTCGTGACGGGCTGGGTCACCGAAGAGCGGAGCTCCGAGGCGTACACCCGTCTTCGCCGCCACCTCGACGAAGGGAGGCAGGCATATGTGGTCTGCCCGCTGATCGAGGAGTCGGCCACGAGCGTCGCGCGCGCGGCGGAGGCCGAGGCCGAGCGGCTGCGAGGAGCTGAGCTCGAGGGCTACCGCGTAGGCTGCCTCCACGGCCGGCTCAAGACGGCCGAGCGCCGATCGGTGATGGCCGCGTTCAAGGCGGGAGAGCTCGATGTCCTCGTCGCGACGACCGTGATCGAGGTCGGCGTCGACGTCCCGAACGCGACGATCATGATCGTGCAGGAGGCCGATCGCTTCGGGCTCGCGCAGCTTCACCAGCTCCGCGGGCGCGTGGGGCGTGGCGCCGACCAGTCCTACTGCCTTCTCGTTTCGCGGTCACGTGACGAGCTGACCGAGGGCGCGGCGGAGCGGCTCGAGGCGATGGTGGAGACGACGGACGGCTTCGAGCTCGCCGAGCGCGACCTCGAGATTCGCGGCGAGGGACAGCTCCTCGGCGCGCGTCAGTCAGGGTTCTCGGATCTCAGATTCGTCCGCCTGCGGCGGGACACGGCGTTGCTCGAGCGCGCACGTGAAGCGGCAGAGACGGTTGCAGACGAGGACTTGATCGCGGACGAGGTGGATCGCCTGCTCGGCGAGTCGGAGCACCTCGGCGAATCCTGAGGTGACGCGAGAGTGGTAGGATGTGACCACGCATGGCCACACGAATGGGTATCCGGGAGCTCCGCGACACATTGACCCAGGCGATTCGCAGGGTTCAGGCAGGCGAGACGATCGAGGTCACGAACGACGGCGAACCGGTCGCCGTCATCACTCCGTATCGGCGCAGCCCGCTCGAGCAGTTGATCTTCGAAGGGAAGGCAACACCTGGGCGACCGTTCCGCCCTCCCAAGCGCCTGATCGAGGCGAAAGGCCCAATCTCGGCGTCGGAAGCGATCCTGCGCGACCGTGCCGACCGCTGAACGACTGGTCTACGCCGACTCGTCGGCGCTCGTGAAACTCGTCATCCGCGAACCGTGGTCCACGGACGTCGCGAGATTCCTCGATCGCGAGGCGGACAAGATCGTTTCCAGTGCCGTGGCCCAGATCGAAGTGATCCGAGGCGTGCGGGTCGCGGAGGCGGGGATAGAAGGAGAGGAAGAGGCGCGCGAGCTCTTGGCGTCGTGTGTTCTCCTCGATGTCGATCGTGACGTCGTCGAGGAGGCTCGCGCGCTTGCAGGCCCTGCTCTCGGAACCCTCGACGCGATCCACCTGTCATCGGCTCGGCGATCGCGTGCGCTCAGTCTGGTCACGTATGACCGGCAACTCGGTCGTGCGGCCCGCGAGCTCGGCATCAGGGTAGAAGCACCCGGCCTCGCGTGAGGATCGTCGCCGGCTCGCGGAAGGGCCACCGGATCGACGCGCCCGAAGGGCGTGGTCACGCGGCCGACCGGAGATCGCGTCCGGGAAGCTGTGTTTGCGCTCGTCGGCCCCGTCGACGGGGCGACGGTGCTGGACGTCTTCGCCGGGTCGGGTGCGATGGGGCTCGAGGCGCTGTCCCGCGGCGCGACTCGCTGCGTCTTCGTCGAGCGAGACCGGCCGGCGTGCCGCGTGATCGAGCGCAACCTGGAGAAGCTTCGGCTGACAGGGGCCGTCGTCCTTTGTCAGGACGCACTACGAGCGCTCCGCGAGGAACGTGCGCGCACGCGTCGCTACGACCTCGTTCTCGTCGACGCTCCCTACGAGGACTGGGAGCGCCACCAGGCGCTCGCTGGGCGAGCTCTTTGCGGATCTCGTCACCGACGACGGCCTCGTCGTGGTGGAAACCTCGTCCCGCGTCGAGCCGGAGCTTCCGCTCGCCCTCGTGACGACGCGCCGCTACGGTTCCGCACGCATCACGGTCTTCTCCAAATGATCACGGCCATCTGCCCAGGCTCCTACGACCCGGTGACCAACGGTCACGTCGACGTCATCCGGCGCGCGGCGACGATCTTCGACCGCGTCGTCGTCGGGGTCATCCGTGATCCGCTCCACAAGCAGACGCTGTTCCCGGTCGAGGAGCGCGTCGCCTTCCTCGAAGGCGCCCTCGCGGAGCTCGACAACGTCGTCGTGGACGTCTTCTCCGAGCTCGTCGTCGACTTTGCGCGCAAGCACTCCGCACAGACGATGGTCAAGGGGCTGCGGGTGATCTCGGACTTCGAGTGGGAGTTCCAGATGAACCACCTGAACCGCCAGCTCGCTCCCGAGATCGAGACCGTGTACGTGATGGCGAGCCCGCTCTTCAGCTTCGTTTCCTCGAGCGGAGTGAAGGAGATCGCCTCGTTCGGCGGGACGGTGCACGAGCTCGTTCCCAAGGCGGTGTCGGAGCGCTTCCGCGAGTTGTACCCCGACGGTCGCCCGGGCGCCCCCGTCTCACCCCAGGAGTAGACTTTCCGCCCCATGGACGTACTCGTGCTCATCGACAAGCTCGACGACCTCGTGCACAACGCGAAGGCCGTCCCCCTGACCGACCAGGTTCGCCTCGACCGCGAAGAGATCTACGAGATCCTCGATCAGATGCGCGCGACGATCCCGGAGGAGATCAAGCAGGCCCGCTGGATCGTCAAGGAGCGCCAGGAGATGCTCGCGGAGGCCAAGCGCGAGTGCGACCGGATCGTCCAGGAGGCGCGCGAGCAGGCTGTTCGCGAGGCGTCGCAGACGGAGATCGTCAAGCTCGCCGAGCGCCAGGCCGACGACATCGTCGACGACGCGAAGCGGAAGGCGCGGGAGACCCGGCTCGAGATGGAGGACTGGGCCGACTCGATCCTCTCGACGCTCGAGGTGAACCTCGACAAGTTCCTCGGCGCCGTGAAGCGGGGACGCGAGCGGCTCCACGAGCGCTCCCAGGAGACGGTCGTCGCCGGGATCGGCCCCGAGCCGCTCGAGTCCGAAGAGCTCGAGCGCTTCGTGCCGTAGCTACGCGGCCGCCGACTCGGCGGCGAGGTCGCCGCACACGATGCGGGCCGTCTCGACGAATGCCTTCGCCGCTGGGCTGCGATGGCGGTCCCGATGCCAGACGAGCCCGATGACCCGGGGCGGAATCCGTCCCTGGAGGTCGATGACGACGACATCCGGGTCGTCGGCCTCCACGGTCAGGAGCGGTGACACGCTGACTCCGACACCGGCGCCGACGAGACCCTGCACGGTGCCGTTGTTGTCGGAGCGAAAGACGACGTTCGGAGACCGGCCGCTCGCTGCGAGCTGCGACTCGACGTGGTTCATCGCCACGCAGTAGCTGAACCCGACGAGCGGCTGCAGCGCGATCTCCCTCAGTGTCGGCGTTCGCTCGAGAGCGGCGAGCGGCGATCCAGCCGGGACGACGAGGACGTACGGATCGCTCAGGAGCTCGACCGACTCGTACGGGCCGTCGGCCGCGGGCAGCGTCCAGAACGTCACGTCGAGCTCGCCGCGCTCGACCATCTCGAGGAGCTCCTCTTCGTTCACGGACTCGCGGAGCACGACCTCGACACCAGGGTGCGTCTCTGAGAACCGCCGCACGAGCGTGGGGAGGACGCGCGCGCCGACGCTCTGGAAGGTGCCCACGCGCAGCCGCCCCGCATCCCCGGCCTCCAGCGCCTTCATGTCGGCCTTCGCCGCGAGCAGTCGCGCCTGGATGACGTCGGCGTGACGGAGGAGGATCTGCCCCGCCTCCGTGAGGGAGATCGGCCGCGGCCCGCCGGGACGTTCGATGAGCCGGAGACCCACGATCCGCTCGAGTGCCGCGATCTGCTGCGAGACTGCCGACTGCGTGTAGCCGAGCGTCTGCGCTGCCTTTCCGAACGAGCCCTCGTCGGCGATCGTCTTCAGCGCCACGAGATGGCGGAGGTCGAGCCCGAGCCAGCGATCAGCTTCCATGATCGAAGGCTAGCAGCGCACCAGGCAAGCTAATGAATCAGCCCGAGTCGTCCACAGCGCTACGCTGCAGCGCATGAGCTCCATCGATCTTCGACGACTGGGGCTCCGGCCGGGCGAAGTCCGCGAAGAACGGGTAGAGGTCGAGCTCGATCCGTTCCTGCTCGGCGGCCAGCGCTACGAGGCCCATCCCGAGACGCTACCCGTCGACGTGCAGATCACGCAGGCCTCCGGCGCGACGGTCTTCGACCTTCGCCTGCACGTACGCCTGGCGGGGCCGTGCATGCGCTGTCTCGGCTTCGCCGAGGTAGAGGTCGAGGCCACGGCGCGTGAGTTCTACGACCCGTCGGCGCCGCCCGCGGACGCTCTTCGCTCCGACTACGTCGTCGAGGATCGGCTCGAGGTCGGAGCCTGGGCGCGCGACGCCGTCGGCCTCGCGCTGCCCGAGCAGATCCTCTGCCGCGAGGACTGTGCCGGCCTCTGCCCCGTCTGCGGGAAGGACCTGAACGTCGAGCCGCACGAGCACACCGAGCGCGACGTCGACCCGCGCTGGGCTCCACTCGAAGAGTTGCGCGACCGCTTGTGAGGCACGAGGGCGAGGCAAGCCTCGCCCCTACGAAAACCTGACCTGTAGGGGCGAGGCTCGCCTCGCTCTGATCGACCTCAGACGCGCGCCGTTCGCACCTGCACGAGCCGGTATCCGGCGACGCCTCCGAGCGGGGGGTCGCCCGAGCGGTATGCCTTGACGAAGAACTGGACGTTCCCCTGCTTCTTGAGCGGGAACGTCTCGAGCGGCTGGAGCTGGAACGTCAGCCACCCGTCGGTCGCCGTCAGGAGCCGCCCGCCGGCGGTGACCCGCGGCGTCGAGCGGACGAACACGACGGCATCACGGACGACGTAGTTCCTCGAGTCCGCCACCCGAACGCGCACCGTGATCGGTCGAGAGATGCTCGTGACCGGGTTGGGAGAGAACGCGACGCGCGAGACGATGAGGCGCTGGTCGCTCGGCACGCTCGAGGCCGGGATCGAGATCTCTCCGCTGGGAAGCCGGATCGCGCCCGCCGGCAACGGGACGCTGACCACCGCCGACTCGCTCGAGAGCACCGTCACGGATGCGATCGCGTTCCGGGCGGTGACGTTCACCCGCATCTTGTGGTTCACGTCCGCGGACGTGAGCCGGTAGCTCCGGCCCGTCGCCCCGCCGATCCCGAGACACTCCCCACCGGCGCTGTTGCAGCGAAGCCACCCGTACGAGAACCCGATCGGCTGGCGCCCGATCCAGCTGCCCGGATTCACCGTGAGCACCGAGCCGACGAGCGCCGTTCCGCCCACGAGCGGAAGTGAGGCGTTCACCGGCGGCCCCACGACGGTCGCCGTCGGATTGGACGCGACCGTCTCGGCGCCCTCGGAGTTCGAGGCGGTAACGCGGACCCGCAGGCGATAGCCGAGGTCGGCACTCACGAGCTCGTAGCGGGACCGCGTCGCGCCGGGGATCGACCCGCAATTGCTTGCGTCGGGACGTCCTCCCTCGGGCCCGCAACGCACCCAGCGATACGCGTACGAGATCGAGCCCGTTCCTGTCCACCTGCCGCGTGAGGCCGAGAGCGTGCGACCTTGCTCGGCCTGTCCGCTGATCGTGGGCTCGGAGGTGTTGTCGGGTTTGGCGGTCGGCGCCGCAAGGCCGACAGCGGAGGGCAGGAACAGCGCTCCGAGGCTCAAGATCACCGCGACTGCGCCGAGTGGAAACATCACGTCCCTCCTTCGGTTGCTTCCGTTCGTCCACCGATTTAGACGCCCCCGGCCGCTCGTGGCCACCGATACTTGCGGACTCCTTACAGGGCGCAGACGAATCGCTCAAAAGGCGAAGGCGGCCACACGGGCCGCCTTCGCCGAGATGGTAGTTCGCTGGTGCGGTCTAGCTAGCCGGCAAGGCGAACCTGCACGAGCCGGTACCCGGCGATGCCGCCGAGGCCAGGATCGCCTGGGCGGGACGCCTTGATGAAGAACTGCACGTTGAACCCGCTCCGCGGCTGCGGGAACTGCTGGTTCGGCACGAGCGTGAGCGTCACGAACCCGTCAGCACCGGTCGTCTGCGTCTGTCCTTCGACGACCCTCGGCGTCGCACGCATGAACACCTGCGCGCCGCTGACCGCCCGGCCACCTCTGGCCGTGATCTTCACGCGCGCCGTTATCGGCGCGGTGCGGCTTGTTACCGGGTTCGGGTTGAACCCGACGGAGGCGATCACGAGGCGATCGCCGCCGGCCCTCAGGTCGCCGACCGGGATCGAGTTGCCGGGTGTCGGAGGAGGCTGACCGCCGCCGACGACACCGGTCGGGTTCGAGAGCGCGGAGTTCTGACCGCGGTCGTTCCGCGCGGTGACTCGGACACGGAGCGTCCGGCCGCTGTCAGCGTCCCGAACCTGGTATTCCGTGTCGTTCGCACCCGGGATCTCGCTGCAGTTGTCGCCCTGGGCGCTGCAGCGCTGCCACGCGTACGCGTAGGTGATCGGCTGCTGACCCGACCACTCGCCACGATTGGCCTGCAACGTGCTCCCGACGGTGGCCGTGCCCGAGATCGAGGGCTCCCTCGTGTTCGTCGGGCCTGCCGACGAGATCGTCGCCGTCGGATTCGAGGTTGCGGTGTCCTGGCCGTCGGCGTTCCGGCCGATGACCTGGACGCGCAGCCGGAAGCCGGAATCGCCCTGGCGTGCGACGTAGGTGTTGTCGCTCGCGTTCGAGATCCTCGTGCAGTCGGACGCGTCGGCCGCGCCAGCGCCCTGACAGCGATACCAGCGGTACTCGTAGTTGATCGGAGGAGTGCCGGTCCAGGTGCCACGGTTGGCCCGCTGGACTTGACCGACTCGCGGTGTGCCGGTGATGCGAGGCTCCACCGTGTTCTCCGGGGCGACCTTGACCGCCGCGGACGAGGCTCCGGCGAGCGTCGCTGCGAAGGCGGCGGCGAGCGCTGCTACGAGAGCCGCACCGCCGAGAATCGCCATGTACGCACGCTGAACGCCTCGGTGTTGGGTAGTCCTGCGCATTTCGAGCTCCCTTCCATCTGTGTGCTCGGTTCGCACACTTCGATTGCGCTGTGCGGATACCCCTCCGCCACGGCCTCGAATCGACCCTTACGCAAGGCTTACGAGGCCCACACAGAACGCGTACCGCCGCTCCCTCGGACGGGTGAGCCGCGGGAGGCGCTGTATACTCCTCAGCCGCTCATGGCCGTCCCCAAGCGGAAAACGTCGAAGTCCAGGCGCGACAAGCGCCGCGCGCAGCACGGAATCTCCGTTCCGCGAGTGCAGGTCTGCCCGACGTGCCGGCAGCCGAAGCGCCCGCACCACGTCTGCCCGAACTGCAAGACGTACAAGGGCCGGGACGTGGAGCCGCTGCGGCTTTCGTAGTCCTCCGTAGATACTCCGCCGAATGATCCGCGTGGCCGTCGACGCGATGGGAGGCGATCGCGCGCCGCAGGAGATCGTCGCGGGAGCTTCCGAGGCCGCGTCTGCCGAGCTTCAGCCGGTGCTGTACGGCTCGCCTTCGCTCGATTCGCACGGCTTGCCGCTCGTCGAGACGGCCGGCGTGATCGAGATGGAGGAGTCGCCCGTCGAGTCGGTGCGCGCGAAGCCGGACTCGTCCCTCGTCAAGGCCGTCCGCGCCGTTGCGGACGGCGAGGCGGACGCCGTCGTCTCCGCGGGAAGCACCGGCGCGGCACTGGCAGCCTCACTCCTGCACATCAGGCGGCTTCCCGGGGTCCATCGACCCGCGATCGCGGTGGTCATTCCTGCTCGCGACGGGCCGACCGTGCTGATCGACTCGGGTGCGAATGCAGACGCCCGACCCGAGCATCTCCTCCAGTTCGCGCACATGGGGGTCGTGTTCGCGGAGGAGATACTCGGCATCGAGGACCCGAGGGTTCGGCTGCTCTCGATCGGCGAGGAGGGCGAGAAAGGGAATCAACTCACGCTCGAGACGCATGCACTGCTCAGCGGGAGCACGCTGCGCTTCCTCGGCAACACGGAGAGCCGGCGGCTACTCGAGGGGGACTCGGACGTCGTCGTGACCGACGGGTTCACGGGCAACGTCGCGCTGAAGGCGCTCGAGGGAACGATCAGGAGCGTGCTCGACTTCCTGCGCGAAGAGCTCGGCTCGACGACGCGCGGCAAGGCCGGTGGGCTCCTCATCCGCCCGGCCGCCAGGCGCGTGCGCAGCCGGCTCGATCCGGAGACGTACGGGGGCGCGTACCTGCTCGGCCTGCGTGGCCTCGTGGTGATCGCGCACGGCTCGAGCTCGAGCGTCGCGATCGCGAACGCGATCCGGCTCGCCGCCCGCGGGGTCGAGCACGACGTCGTCAAGCGACTCGAGGAGCATCTGTCAGCCGGCGTGTTAGCATCGGCGCGCTCTACGACCCCGACGGCAGAGAAGTGAGGTTCTAGGTGGCTAACTCGCGTGAGGAGATTCTCGAGCAGGTCAAGGGCGCGCTCTCGGAGAAGCTCGGAATCGAGGAGAGCGAGATCACGGAAGAGGCGTCCTTCGAGGAGGACCTGGGCGCAGACTCGCTCGACCTCGTGGAGGTCGTCATGGACCTCGAGGACCAGTTCGGGCTGAAGATCCCGGACGACGACGCCCGTGGGCTGACAACCGTCGGCAAGGCGATCGACTACGTCATCGCACACCAGGAGTAGCACGCCACCGGAGTACGGCTCCGGGCCTGCCGAGCTGGGTCGGCTGATACGCGAGCTCCCGGCCGAGCGGCTCGAGCAGGTCTTCACGCACTCGTCGTGGGCCGAAGTGCGGGCCGAGTCCTACGAGCGCCTCGAGTTTCTCGGGGACAGCGTGCTCGAGCTCGCGATCGCCCGCTGCGTCTTCGATCGCTTCGAGGAGGCCTCGGAAGGGCGGCTCGCGAAGATCCGCGCGCACGTCGTCTCCCGGCAGACGTGCGCACTCGTCGCGAAGGAGCTCGGGCTCGGCGACCGGCTCGCGGAGTTCGCCGGCGAGATCGCGCCGGACGAGCTTCAGCGCATCTCGCGGAGCAGGAACGTCCTTGCCGCACTTCTCGAGGCGGCGATCGCCGCGCTCTACCTGGAGCACGGCTTCGAGACCATCGAGGCCGCGATCGTCGCGGCCTTCTCGGAGAAGATCGAGTACGCCCGTTCGAGCCACGTCGACTACAAGACCGAGCTGCAGGAGGCCTTGGCGCGGTCTGGCCGGCAGGTGCACTACACCGTTCTCGAGGTCGAAGGGCCGCCGCACGACCGTCGCTTCGTCTGCGCCGCCCATGTTGCCGGTGTGCAGCTCGGAGTCGGCCGCGGCTCGACGAAGAAGGCTGCGGAGCAGGAAGCTGCGCGGCAGGCGCTCGACGCGCTCGGGGTCGAGCCGGAGCGGTTCTGAAGATCAGCTCGGCGAAGCCGTCGGCAGGCCGAGCGCTTCCGCAGCCTCGAGTTGACGTCGGTCGTAGCTGACGAACGCGGCGAGTACAGATCTGACGCGAAGCGCGGTAGTCACGTGGATTGCGTCGAGCACTCGAAGGGTCTGGGGCTCGAGCTGGGTTGCGCCGACGAGCACCCGGTTGGTGTCGACGAGAAGAGTGACATGGCCGAGCAGGCGCGTGGCGGCAGGTTCGAGCGCAGGATCGGCGCGGCGCACGCTTCGGATCAGCTCCACGACCGCCAGCCGGCTCGTCACTCGCCGCGGCCAATCCCGGGCAGCCTGCCGGAGTGCGTCGCTCTCCGGCTCGCTTGCGACGAGCTTGTGGAGAGCGGAAGCATCGAAGTAGGCGACTTCAGAACCGGTCCGCACGAAGATCCTCGAAGATCTCCTCGGACGACGGAGCGCCCGGTCGGATCGGCTGCGGCGGCGGGAGGTCGAGGAGGTCGCCCTGAGCCGGTATCGCCTCCCCGATCGCGATGAGGTAGTCGAGGACGTCGTCCTCCTCGGGCAGGGGCCCGAGTACGGCGACGGGTCGACGCCGCTCTGTGACCACGAGGCGCTCTCCCGCTTGGACGCGCCGAAGGTAGCGGCTCAGGTGCTGACGCAACTCACGGACGCTCACGTGCTCCATCGTGGCACGAATGTAGCACCTATGTGCAACAACTTAGAGTCAGCGAGCCGCGGCGCGTTTCGCTGTCCGGGGCGGTCGTGAGAATCCGGTCTCGGTGCACCTGCGCACGCTCCGCATCCGCGGTTTCAAGTCGTTTCCCGATCCGCTCGAGATAGCCCTCGAGCCGGGCGTCGCCGTCGTCGTCGGCCCGAACGGCTCGGGCAAGTCGAACATCGCGGATGCGGTCGTCTGGGCCGCCGGGTCGCTCACGCCATCCGAGCTGCGGGCGGAGAAGCCCGACGATGTCCTCTTCGCGGGCGGCGGGGACCGCAAAGCGGCCGACCACTGCGAGGTCGAGCTGGTCTTCGACAACGAGGACGGCAGCTTTGCGGATCTCGACTTCAGCGAGGTCTCGATCGCGCGACGGCTCGTCCGCGGCGCCGAGGGTCAGTACCTCGTGAACAAGACGCCCGTACGGAGGACCGACCTCGTCGAGCTCCTCTCCGACGTCGGGCTCGGAGCGGCGATGCACTCGATCGTCGGCCAGGGCAAGGTCGAGCAGGTCCTCGCGTCGAAGCCGGAAGACCGGCGAGCGCTCGTCGAGGAGGCCGCGGGGCTCGGGAAGTTCAAGCGCCGGCGTCACCGCGCGGAGCTCAAGCTCGCGCGGGTCGCACTTCAGGTCGAACGCGCGAAGGACGTCGAGGAGGAGGTGCGGAAGCGCCTCAGGCCGCTCGCGCTCCAGGCGACGGCCGCCGAGCGAGCGGACAAGCTCGCGATCGAGATCGCGTCGCTGCAGGCGCGGGTCGCCGAGCTCGATCTGGACGATGCAAATCGGCGCCGAAGCGAGATCGAGGGTCGACGAGACGACGCCGCACTCGCCCGGCGCGGCTCCCAGTCGCGGCTCGAAGGGCTGCTGGCGGACAGGACGCGAGCCGAGGACGAGCTCTCGGATGCCGCGGGCCGCCGCGAGTCGGCGGTCGCGGCCCTCTATCGACTGCAAGGTGGAAGCGAGCGCCTGGCGCTACGGAGCGAGACGGCCTGTGCGTTGCGGGACCGGCTTGCGCAGGAGCTCGGCGCGCTCGAGCCGACCGCGACGGGCGAGACGGACAGCCGGCGTACCCTCGAGCGCGAGGCCGCCGAGTGCTCGTCGGCTGCGCGCCACGCGGTTACGGAGCGGGATCGCCTCGCCGAGCAGGCACGGCTTGCAAAGGAGCGGTTGCGGTCCCTCGAGCGTGTGCTCGCGGAGCAAGAGGGCCTGCCTCCGGCCGCACGCGCGCTGGCAGAGCGGGGAGCGCGGCTGGCGCTCGGGGCGCTCGAGATCGAGCCAGGATCGGAGCGGGCAGTGGCTGCCGCCCTTCGGTCGCGCGCGTCCGCCGTTCTCGCGGAGAATCCGAGTGCCGGGCTCGAGCTGCTCGAACGCGCTCGGACGGAGGGCCTGGGAAGCCTCATCGTCCTCGCCGGGGCCGAGCCGCAGGAGCTCGTCCGGGAGTTTCCGGTCGTGCCGAAGGAGGAGTTGCTCGGTGTTTCCGTGCCTTCGGTCACACGGGAAGGGTTCGGCTACGACCCGGCTCGGCGCGAGCTCTGGTTCGCGGGCGAGACGGCCGAGGCGGTACTGCTCGAGCTCGAGGCGAGACGCCGTGAGCTCGAAGCGGAGGTCGTGGATCTCGACCGACGGGCGCTCGAGGCGGTGCACGTCGCCGATGAGACCTCGAAGCTGGCGGAGGCTTCGGCGGCGGCGCTCGGGGGACTGCCGGTGCGGCCGGTGGCACCGGCGATCGATCGCGAGCTGTTGGTCGGGATCCACGCTCGTGCAGAACACCTCGCGAGCGGGCTCGAAGCAGCGCAGACGGCGGCCGCGCGCTTCGACGCACCGCTACGTGCGCGAGTCGACGCCGGTGCGCTGAGAGCGGGTGAGCTCGGGGACGAGCTCCGTCGCCTCGGAGCTGCCGAGGTCGGCTTGCGACAGGAGCTCGAGGAGGCGACGGAGCGGGTCACCGGCGCGGAGGTCGAGCTCGCCCGGCTCGATGCCGAGACCCGAGAGGCGACTCGCAGGCTGGAGGCTGCGGCGGCCGAGCCTGCAGAAGGCGATGACCGCGACGACCTCGCCGCTCGGGCGGACCGGCTCGAGACGCGGAGGGCAGCACTCGGGCAAGTGAACCCGCTCGCGCGCGAGGAGTACGACGCCGAGAAGGAGCGACTGACAGACCTCCAGACCCAGCGGCAGGATCTCGAGCGGAGCCTGGAGGAGCTCGAGCGCCTGCGGGTGGAGCTCGCCGAAACCGTCGAGCGCAGGTTCGCGGAGACCTTCGCCTCGGTCGCGGAGAGCTTCGAGGAAGTGGCCGCGACGCTGTTCCCCGGTGGTGAGGGCCGGCTACGGCTGGTCGAGCCGGACGATGAAGAAGCCGAGCACGGGATCGAGGTCGAGCTTCGCCCGGCCGGAAAGCGGATCACGCGGCTCTCGCTTCTGTCCGGTGGCGAGAAAGCGCTTGGCGCGATCTCGTTTCTCTTTGCGCTCTTCCTCGCCCGCCCCTGCGCGTTCTACCTGCTCGACGAGGTCGAGGCCGCGCTCGACGACACCAACATCGCACGCTTCGTCGAGCTGCTCCGTCGCTACTCCGATCGCGCGCAGTTCGTCGTCGTCACTCACCAGAAGCGGACGATGGAGGCGGCAGACGTGCTCTACGGCGTCACGATGGGGCCGGACGGCGTGTCCCAGGTCGTGTCGCGCCGGCTGCCGCAACGCGAGCACGCGGCCGCGTGAGAAAACGGGGTCTGGCTGAAGCCAGACCCCGATCTGCGCCTGCCGCGTAAGCTCGCCGCGATGAGCCGGACCTGGGCAGAGCTGCTCGGCGACGAGTCGACGGCCGCGGACGAGCCGGAGCGCACCGGTGTCTTCGGACGCATGCGCGAGTCGCTCGCGAAGAGCCGCCGCGCGCTCGCCGCCGAGCTCGCTTCCGCGGCATTCGATCCCTCCGACGACGAGGCCTGGGAGCGGCTGGAGGAGGCGCTGATCCGAAGCGATGTCGGCGTTCCCGCGACTGCCGAGCTCGTCGGTCGGCTGGAGGCGCGGGGCGAGGTCGGCCAGCTCGAGGACGCGCTCACCGAAGAAGTGGCGGCACTGTTCGGCGAGCCGCCGACGCTCGAGCTCGACGGCAGCCCGAGCGTCGTCCTGGTCGTCGGCGTCAACGGGACCGGGAAGACCACGACGATCGGAAAGCTCGCCCAGAAACTGCGCGAGCACGACCGCTCGGTTCTCGTGGGGGCGGCAGACACGTTTCGCGCGGCGGCCGAAGAGCAGCTCGAGATCTGGGCCGAGCGGGCAGGCGCAGACTTCGTCGGTTCCCCGCGCGGGGCCGATCCGGCCGCAGTCGCCTACGACGCCGTCGAGGCCGCCCGCGCCCGCGGCCACGACGTCGTCATCGTCGACACCGCGGGACGCCTGCACACGCAGTCCAACCTCATGTCCGAGCTCGAGAAGCTGAACCGCGTGATCGCAGGTCGCATCGAGGGCGCGCCGCATGAGACGCTCCTGGTGATCGACGCCACGACCGGCCAGAACGGGCTCCAACAGGCCCGGCTGTTCGGCGAGTCGGTCGGTGTGACCGGAATCGCGCTGACGAAGCTCGACGGAAGCGCCCGTGGGGGAGTAGCCATCGCGATCGCAGTCGAGCTCGGCCTTCCGGTGAAGCTCGTGGGCGTAGGGGAGGGTGTGGACGACCTGCGGCCCTTCGATGCCGCTGACTACGCGCGGGCGCTCGTCTCGGGCTAGGCCGGATCGGCAACCACGCGGGGCGCTCGTATCCCTCGATCGAGGTAACGCCGTTGCGTGGGACCCGACCGGTACGTAGGCTGTGTTCGCAACCCTGAACGCGACCGGGGAAGGAGGAAACTGGGATGGCTGTCGCGATGTTCATGCGCTGGTCGGGGGTAACAGCCGATCAGTACGACACCGTCATGTCGAGGCTCGAGCTCGACTCGAACCCCGCTGCCGGCGGTGTGCTTCACGTGGCGGCAACGACCGAGGAGGGCCTCGAGGTGTGCGACGTCTGGCAGACCGAGCAAGCCTTCCGTGGGTTCTACGAGAACCGCTTCTTGCCGGTTGCCAGGGAGCTCCAGCTTGCAGGGGAGCCGACTATCGAGCTGGTGCCGCTGCACAACCTCTACGCCGCCGACCCGGACATGATCGACCGGATCGGCATGATGTCCGTCCCTGCCTCGGTAGCGAGCTGGGCCGTCTGATTCGCTCGCTGGCGCGGCCTCCCGGCCGCGCCAGCGTTACCATCGGCCCGTGGACGCGAGCCGAGACCTGAAGGTCGCCCTCGGGCCGGTCGGCTTGGCCGGCGTCGCCGCCCTACTGCTCGGAGTCTTCACGCGCAGCCGCCTCCTCGCCGTGCTCGGCCTGGGCGGGATCGTCGCCGACGTCACCGTCGCCGAGCTCGGCGGCTTCAAGGCGATGAACGAGACGCGCTCGGACGAGCTCGTCCTAGCTCCCACCCACCTTTGCGATGTACGTGTCGACCTCCCAACCGGGGTTCGGGTTCCACTTCAACATGACCTGGAACGTCAGTCGCGCGGCTCGGGCTCGACCGAACGGCTGGTCGGGATCTGAGCGGCGGCTCCTTGCGCTGCAGCTCCACGTCGATCGCCTTGTCGAACGCGTGCGAGTGGGAACTACCGGGCTCGCCCTCCTGCTCGGATCTGCCTTCGTCCATGACATGCCTCCTTCGACGGATCCGCGTGATACTGAGTCCCGTTCACCATCTCATATCGCCACCTCCGCGAGAAGTGCCTTGGCGTGACGTTCGGCGACGAGGTTGCCCTTGCGCCGATAGAGCACGAGTGAGCGGTCGACGGCTGAACGTGCTCGATCGGACAGGTCGAGTTGCGCGCAGGCGAGCGCGAGCGCCGTGAGCGCCTCGGCCGTGATGTTGAGCGCATCGGTCTGCTCGGCAAGCTCGACGGCGACCTTCGCGGTCTCGAGTGCGCTGCGCTGGCTCTCCGCGCTGAAGGTCGATCCTCGAACGGCACGTCCACGTGAGGATCTGAGCGGGGATGTCCTCCGTGAGCGAGTCCTCGTGCGACGAGGAGTGACTCGGCCTCCTCTCCGCGCTCCTGGGCGAGAAGCGAGAGAGCGAGGAGCGGAGCCTGCGGCGCGAGATACCCGGTCGCCCCGATCGCGACGCAGCTGCTCGTACCCGTCGCGGAGCTCGCGCTCTGCCGCTTCCGGCTCACCCGCGAGCAGCTCGACGAGCCCCGAGACCTGGGTCAGCCCGACGAGCGGCATGCGCAAGCCCGAGGTCGAGGTAGATCTGCCTGCTTCGCGCGGAGAGCGTGCGCGCCTCGTCGAAGTGGTCCTGCATCGCCTCGAGCCCGGCGAGAGAGGACGAGACGTGGGCTTCCAGCTCGACGTTCTCCCGCGCGTGCTCGAGCAGGCGTCTGCACCGGCGCGACGCGGCGGGAGCGGGCGTCGGCCCGAAGAGCAGGGCGGTGGCGAGCACGTCCGCGTTTCGCGCATGGGCGTTCTTGTCTCCGGGCTCGGAGTCGATCGCGTGCTCGATCTCCTCGACCGCACGCGCGTACGAGCCCTGCCGAAGGGCGGCGATGGCGACGGCCCGTCGCGCACTCGCGATTCCGGGGCGCTCGTGAAGCTCCTCGAAGACGGCGATCGCGGAGTTCGCCACCTCGAGGAACTCGTCGCTCGAGATCCCTCCCGCACGGTTGTCGCGTTGAGCGCGATCGAGCCGGGCGTACCACTCGAGGTCGCGCTCCCCAGCCGCCGCAGCCGCGTCGACGACATCGCGCAGCAGCGCGTCCGCCTGGTCGACCTCGCCGAGAGCCCACTGGGCCCTGGCGAGATCTCGGCCCAGCTCCAGGTGACGCCGGGTGCCGCTCTGGCAGGAGCGCGCGCGCCCGGCCGAGCAGGTTTCGTGCGGCAGGCATGTCGGACCGCCTGAAGGCGCGCTGACCGGCGACTCCCAGGAGACCTCCGGCTCGCGCGGCGAGCCGAGCAGTCGACTCGTGAGGGAGACCCAGCTCTCGACGGAGATTCACCGACTGCTCGAGGTGGTATCCGACGATGAAGTCACGGCTCCCCGCGCCTTCGAGCCACGCGGCGTGTCGCTCGTGGAAATCCGCGCGGAGTGCCTTGGGCATCGCGTCGTACGCGGCATCGCGGATCAAGGCGTGGCGAAAACGGAACCGGTCGTCCTCGCCCACGGCGTGCGGGCGTATGAACTCCTTGCGCACGAGAGCGAAGAGGTGCGCGGAGACCGCGGCGCGCTGGTCCGTCGGGCACGAGATCCACGACCGCGCGCAGGGGAAACTCCCGCCCGATGACGGCTGCGCGTTCGATGACCGCAGTCTCGAACGGGTCGAGGCGGCCGAGACGGACGGCGAGCAGCGCGCGTATGGAAGGCGGCACTCCGATGTCGTCTCCTCCGGCGGCCGCCATTGCGGCCATCTGCTCGACGAACAGCGGATTGCCCTCCGCAGCGGAGGCGATCCGCTTCCGTGCGGAGCTCGGGGCTTCCAGATGCTCCAACAGCTCGCCGGCCTCGTGCTCGCCGAGTGGGCCGAGCGTCAGCGCCTGCGCAGCGGGGTCGCTCCTCGGCCAGTCGGGCCGCTTCTCGAGCAGATCCGGCCGCGCGAGACACAGGATCAGCAGGGGGACGCGCTGGATCCAGCCCGCCAGGTACTGGACGAGATCGAGGAAGGTCGGCTCGGCCCAGTGCACGTCGTCGAAGCAGACGACGAGCGGGCGCTCGCGAGCGAGCGCCTCGAGCCGCCTCCGAACCTGCGAGAAGATCTCCTCGCGCGTGCCCCCGAGCGGCTCCTCGGGAAGGATCTCCCGCACGGGCCAGAACGTGATTCCCTCGCCGTAGGGGAGACAGCGCCCGACGAGGACGCCGGCCTCGCCCGCGACGCCGTCGAGGAGCTCTCGTGCGAGCCGTGACTTGCCGATCCCGGGCTGGCCGAGCACGGTCAGGAGCTGCGGCTGACCCGTCTCGACAGCTCGCGCGTACGCGGCGCGCAGCTCTTCGCAGCTCGGCGGCCCGTCCGACCAGAGGAGCGTCGGTTCGACGTGGGAGCGCGTCGGACGTCAGGTCGACGTCCACGAGCCGGTGTGCCGTCAGCGCGTCCGGTTTCCCCTTCGCCTGAAGAGGCGGTACAGCCGTGGTCGTGACGGCGTGTTGGACGATCGTCGACGTCGCTTCGCCCAGCAGGATCTCTCCTGGCTGCGCCGCCTGCTCGATTCGCTTCGCGACGTTGACCGCGTCCCCGGTGACGAAGCCGTGGCCGGACGACGAGTCACCGGCGACCACTTCTCCCGTGTTGATGCCGATCCGGATCTCGAGTCGCGTCGCCCAGCGTCGCTTCGAGGTCGGCATTCAGCTCGGAGAGCCGCGAGCGCATGGCGGCCGCGGCGCGGACGGCGCGGAGCGCGTCGTCCTCGTGCAAGGCGGGGACGCCGAAAACCGCCATGACCTCGTCGCCGATGAACTTCTCCACGGTGCCGCCGTGGCTCTCGACGATCTGTGCCATCTCGGCGAAGTAGCGAGACATGACCTCGCGCACGGCCTCCGGGTCGAGGCGGTCCCCGAGCACCGTCGACTCGACCACGTCGGCGAAGAGAATCGTGACCGTCTTCCGGAGCTCGTGCATCTCGCAACGAGTGTCTGCTACGGCCATGGCTTTGTCCAGCGCTGGGCGCCGGCGACGCGTCTCTACACTGCGGCGATCGTGTTCGACACGCTTTCGGACAAGCTCCAGGCAAGTCTCAGCGGCCTCGGCAGAGGCGGCCGCCTGGACGAGGAATCCGTCTCCAAGGCGATGCGAGAGGTCCGCCTCGCGCTGCTCGAGGCGGACGTCAACTTCGAGGTCGCGAAGGACTTCACGGCGGCGGTCAAGGAACGCGCGCTCGGTCAGGACGTCCTGAAGAGCCTCTCGCCGGGACAGCAGGTCGTGAAGATCGTGCACGAGGAGCTGACCGCGCTCATGGGCTCGGGCGACTCGAGGCTCGCGTTCGGACGCGCGCCGACGGTGATCCTGCTCGCGGGCCTCCAGGGCTCCGGGAAGACGACGACTGCCGCAAAGCTCGCGCTCCTCCTGCGCAAGGAGGGAAAGCGCGCGGCGCTCGTCGCCTGCGACCTGCAGCGCCCGGCCGCGATCGACCAGCTCGAGCAGCTCGGCCGGCAGATCCAGATACCCGTCTACCGGCTCGATACCCAGGACGCTGTCGCCGCCGCCCGCAACGGTCTCGACGCAGCCCGCCGTGACGGCCTCGACGTCGTGATCCTCGACACCGCGGGGCGGCTGTCCATCGACGAGGCGCTGATGGAGGAGCTGCAGCGCGTGCGGGACGAGACGAAGCCCACGAACGTCCTGCTCGTGCTGGACGCGATGACCGGGCAGGAGGCGGTCAACGTCGCACTGGCGTTCCAGGAGCGGATCGCGTTCGACGGGGTCGTGCTCACCAAGCTCGACGGCGACGCCCGCGGCGGTGCGGCGCTCTCGGTCAAGGCGGTCACGGGCCGGCCGGTGAAGCTCGCGTCGGTGGGCGAGAAGCTCGACCAGCTCGAGTACTTCCATCCCGATCGCATGGCCTCGCGGATCCTCGGGATGGGCGATGTGCTCACGCTGATCGAGAAGGCCGAGGCGGCGGTCGAGCTCGACGAGCAGGAGGAGATGGAGCGCAGGATGCGCGCGGGCGAGTTCACGTTCGACGACTTCCTCGCGAGCTACCGGATGCTGCGCAAGATGGGGCCGCTACAGGGGGTGCTGAAGCTGGTCCCCGGGCTCGGCAAGCAGCTCCAGGGCCTCGATGTCGACGAGAAGCAACTCGCGCGCGTCGAGGCGATCGTGCTCTCGATGACGCCGCACGAGCGCGCCGTGCCGCACGTGATCTCGACTCAGCGCAGGCGCCGCATCGCGGCCGGCAGCGGCACGACTCTCGACGAGGTGAACAAGCTCATGGCCGCCCGCAAGCAGATGGCGAAGATGATGAAGCAGATGGGCAAGGGGAAGATGCCCGCGCTCCCGGGGATGCCGCCGCGCGGGCAGGCGCTGAAACCGGCACAATCTCTCGTCCACACGTACTGCTTCCAAGGAGATAGATGGCTGCACGCATCAGGTTGACGCGCGTCGGTTCGAAGAAGAACCCGATCTACCGCGTCGTCGTGGCCGACTCGCGCTCGCCGCGGGACGGTCGTTTCATCGAGATCATCGGCCGCTACAACCCGCAGACCGACCCTTCGACGATCGACCTCGACGAGGAGAAGATCAAGGAGTGGCTCGCGAAGGGCGCCCAGCCCTCCGGCCCCGTGTCGAAGCTGATCAAGGCCGCGGGCATTTCCGCCAGCGGTGGCTGAGCTCCTCGAGTGGGTCGTGCGTCGGCTCGTCGACGAGCCCGACGCCGTCCGCGTCGAGACCGAGGAGCGGGAGGACGCGATCGTGTTTCGTCTCCACGTCGCGCCTGACGACGTCGGCAAGGTCATCGGGCGACAGGGGCGAATGGCACGCGCTCTCCGCAGCATCGTCCGCGCCGCCGGCGCGAGGGCCGAGGAGCGGTACGTGCTCGAGATTGCCGGCTGACGACTCGCTCGTCCGAGTGGGGCGCGTGGGGCGGCCGCACGGCCTCGACGGCGCGTTCGTCGTCGAGGAGGCGAGTGAGGATGCCCGCCGCTTCGAGGTGGGCTCCAGGCTGTTGGTGGACGAGGAGCCGGCCGTCGTCGTCCTCTCGCGACGAGTCGGCGGTGGGCGGCCGGCGATCAAGCTCGACCGCTCCGTCCAGCGAGGCGCCGAGCTGGCAGTTCGGCGGGCCGAGTTGCCGCCGCCCGAGGAAGGGTCGTACTACGTGACGGACCTCGTCGGGCTGGAGGTCGTCGACGCGTCAGGTGTACGCCTGGGCGTCATCCAGGACGTTCTCCCCGGTGTCGCGAACGACATCCTCGAGCTGGACTCCGGGCTCTTGTTGCCGCTGGTGGAGGAATGCGTTCGCGATGTTGACCTTCCGCAGCGACGAGTCGTCATAGCCACTGGTTTCGCGGAACACGGGTAACCTCGGTGACCCTGTGCGACTCGATGTCTTCACGCTCATCCCGGGCGCCTTCGACTGGCTGAAGGAGCGTCGGCCCGTGGCCGCCGTCCTGGGGAGCGAGCTCGAGCTGAACGTCTTCAACTACCGAGACACCACTCCGCTCAGCGCCGGCCAGGTCGACGACGAGCCGTACGGCGGCGGACCTGGGATGGTGCTGCGCGTGGACGTCGTCTCGGCCGCGTTCGACGCGGTGTATGGAGGCGTTCCGTCGCATCGAGTGATCGCGCTGACACCGGCCGGGCGCTCGCTCGACCAGGAGCTGGTGGAGGAGCTCGCGAGCGAGCCCACGCTCACGCTGCTCTCCGCGCGGTTCGAAGGCTTCGACCAGCGCATCCTCGACCATCTCTGCACCGACACCGTCTCGATCGGCCCGTACGTGCTGTCCGGTGGGGAGATTCCGGCCCTGGCGGTCGTCGACGCGGTCGTGCGCAGGCTTCCCGGCGCGCTCACCGAAGGATCGGGCGAAGTGGAGAGCTTTTCGGCGGCGTTGAACGGCGGTCTCGAGTACCCGCACTACACGCGGCCCGCCGACTTTCACGGCTGGCCCGTCCCGGAGATCCTGCTCTCTGGTGACCACGGCCGGATCGCCGCCTGGCGCCAGGAGCACGTGCGGAGCGTGACGTGACCGAGCAACGCGACGGCTGGACGGTTCAGACACCGCCGGAGCCGGAGAAGGACGGCGCCTCGGATGGCTCGACTCCGACCGTGCGCGAGATCCCGCCTCCCGCGCCGCCTTTCTCGTGGCCGACCTCGGAAGAGCCCCCGAAGCACGAGTTCCACCACCCGCTCGATCGGGTCACCGGAGGGCTCCCGCGGCGACTCCGCATCGCTGTCGACTGGATCGTGACGATCGTCGGGCGCGATCGCGATCGTCCTTGCGATCAAGGCGTGGGTCGTGAATCCGTACCGCATCCCGTCGTCGTCGATGGAGTCCACGCTTCACTGCGCCCGGCCGGCGGCAGGGTGTGAGGCCCGCTTCTCGGACCGCGTGCTCGCCAACCGCTTCATCTACCGCTTCCGCGATCCCGAGCGAGGCGACGTCGTCGTCTTCGAGACACCTCCCCAGGCGAAGGCGAAGTGCGGGGCCGGTGGCACGTTCGTCAAGCGCATCGTCGGCCTCCCTGGTGAGACCGTCGGGATCCGCCTGCGGCGTGGAGCGGCGTTCGTGTACATCGACGGGCAACGGCTCGAGGAGCCGTACATCGAGCAGGATCGACGCGACATCGGCCCGGAAGAGCGGTTCCGCGTCCCGCTCGACCACTACTTCGTCATGGGGGATAACCGTTCCCAGTCATGTGACTCGCGCGTATGGGGATTCGTCCCCGAGGGCAACCTGATCGGCCCCGTCTTCATGACGTACTGGCCGCCTAACAGAATCTCTTTTCGCTAGATCGTGAATCCGCTAGCGCGGATTCACGATCGCGACAGGCACTTCTTGCGCAACCGGGATCCGCTAGCGCGGATCCCGGTCGCGCAGAGACCCCTTCATGGGGTGCCCGAAGCTCCGCTCTGGTCGGGGTGTGAAGTCGATTGGTTGTCGAGGTCGGGGCTCGCTTTCGCTACCATCCCTGGCCGGCCGAAGGCCGCTCCTCACGATGAACGCGACGATCGAGAGCCTCGAGCAGCGCAATCTGCGCACGGACCTGCCTCGCTTCAAGGCGGGGGACACGCTGCGCGTCCACTTCAAGGTGATCGAGGGGACCCGCCAGCGGATCCAGGTCTTCGAGGGAATCTGCATCAAGCGCCAGGGCTCGGGCTTCCGCGAGACCTTCACGGTCCGCAAGCAGTCCTTCGGCGTCGGGGTCGAGCGGACGTTCCCGCTCCACTCGCCGAAGATCGACAAGCTCGAGTTGGTCTCTGTCGGCGACGTGCGCCGCGCAAAGCTCTACTACTTGCGCAAGAGAGTGGGAAAGAAGGCCCGCGTCCGCGAGTTGAGGCAAGGCTAGCCCTGCAAACCGGGGCTTCCGTTCCCCGGTGAGCTAGCGGCTTCGGGGGCCGCGCCGGCCGAAATGCGAACGAAATGAGAACCTCGGCGCGGACCGGAGAGCCTGCTCCCGTCGCACCTGATCGGTTCGCGTAGTCGTCGTCCCGGTCGAGCAATGCACCAGAAGCCCCTCGCTCCGGCGGGGGTTTCTCCTTTCGAGGAGAGTGCGGTAAGCTCGCCCGCGGTGCACTTCTCGATGACGACGACGAACGCGACCGATGCCTGTTCGGACAGCTGACCGTCCACACCCTCTGACGTGCTCGACTCCCGAGGAGGAGACGACCGCGAGCGACTGCTTCCACACAGTCGCCCGGAGCCTCCTCGGTGGCGCACCGCGCTGATCGCCTCCTAGCCCTAGGTTCTCGCCCGGCGCCGACTGCGCCGGTGCTCGCGGCGGCGGCGTCCGCGTACGCCGAGATCGGCTGGCACGTTCTCCCGCTCCGCGAACGCACGAAGGTACCGGCGACGACCCACGGCTGGAAGGACGCGACCAACTCCTCCGAGCGCGGACGACGGAGCGCACCTACAAGCACCTGTTCGACCGCCAGACCAAGCACGGCCGGATTCGCGACGGCCTCGCGGCGGCGTTCTTCCGGGCGGAGGAGGGATCGTGACCCCGCTCTGCCCCCGTTGCGGACCGGACCGGATCGTGTTCGAGATGCGGGACAGAGGCGTGGGGCCGAACGGTGAGATCCCTCCGCGCACCGCGTTCGGCAGGTGGACCGTCTGCGAGCGATGCGGCCACGAGTGGCCAACCGAGCGCGACGCCGAGGGGCGCCCCGGAACCGGCGAGTAGCGTCGAGAAACGACCGCCACGTTGGAAGCAGATGCCCGCAGGCTCCCTGCTTACCGTCACCGAGGCCGCCCGCCTCTGCTCCTGCCACCGGCAGACGATCCTCGACGCCATGGGGCGCGGCAGCCTGTGGATAGTCACGATGGTGAAAGGTGCGGATCAGCACGAGCGAACCTGAACGGTCGACCGCCGCGAGCTGAAGTAAGCCGCAGTTGGGCAGACAGCCGCAAGCCCTTCGCGGGAAAGCACGGATGCCGATCCGCCCGACTGGTGCCACCGTCTGATCGTTAGCAGAGGCGTTCGGCTAAACACTTGTAAGCTCAGTCAGTCGCTGGGCGAGGGGGTCCAGCCGTGGGTGGAGGGGGTACAAGCGATGGCAAGTGAGCTACGGCTTTCGCGGCGGACGTTCATCGCGTGGGTCGGAGGAGCAGGCGCGGGCTTCTACCTGTTCGGACGGCTGCCGGGGGTGAGCGAGCCGGTTGCGCTCGCAGCGATTCCGGGCGGGACGTTGACACCGAGCGAGATCGACAAGTTCGTCACGCCGCTGCTCATTCCACCGGTCATGCCCAAAGCGGACACAATCGTTCGGCGGGGCCAGACGATCGACTACTACGAGATCTCGATGAAGCAGTTCTCGCAGCAGATCCTGCCCCCGACGCTTCCCGCGACAACGGTCTGGGGATACGGTGCGGTGAAGTCGGCGAGCGTGGGCGGCCTGCTCCTCCACAACGCGCCGTCGCTCACGATCGAGGCGCTGGCGAACCGGCCGGTCCGGGTCAAGTGGATCAACGACCTCGTGGACGCCAACGGGAACTACCTGCCGCACCTGCTCCCCGTTGACCCCACGCTGCACTGGGCCAACCCGCCGGGAGGCAACAAGGGCCGCGACACCCGGCCGACCTTCACGGAGACGCCAGGGCCATACACAGGCCCCGTGCCGATCGTCACGCACGTCCACGGCGCGGTGGGCGTCTCCGACGACAGCGACGGCTACGCGGAGGCGTGGTACCTGCCGAAGGCCAAGAACATCCCACCGGCCTACGCTAGAAGCGGCACCTGGTACCACTTCTTCCAGGCTAAGGCCGCAGGCTCGTACGGAGTGGGCTGGACGCCCGGCTCCGCGACGTTCCAGTATCCCAACCACAACCGGGCATCGACGATCTGGTACCACGACCATGCGCTCGGGATGACGCGGCTCAACGTGTACGCAGGACCCGCGGGCTTCTACATCGTCCGTGGCGGGGACGCGGGCGACGAGGCTGTCATGGACTCCCAGACCAACACGAAGGCGGTGCTGCCCGGGCCAGCACCCGCGGCAGACGATGCCCCGGACACGAGGTATTACGAGATCCCGATCGCCATTCAGGACCGCGCGTTCAACCGCGACGGATCGCTTTTCTACCCGGACACGCGAGAGTTCTTCGATGGTGCGACGAGCGATGACCCGGGCTTCATCCCGGAGACCGACCTCTCGCCGATCTGGAACCCCGAGTTCTTCGGGAACACGATCATGGCCAACGGCAACACCTGGCCGTTCCAGACCGTAGAGCAGCGGCGTTACCGCTTCCGCTTCCTGAATGGTTGCCAGTCGCGGTTCCTCATCCTCGACTTCAACGCCATCCCGGGAGTCGAGGTCTGGCAGATCGGCAACGAGGGCGGGTTCCTCGCTGAGCCGGTCAACCTCACCGAGACGAACGGCAACCGCCTCCTGATGGGCCTCGCCGAGCGGGCCGACATGATCGTCGACTTCACCAAAGTCCAAGAGGGCGAATACATCCTCATGAACGTCGCGCCGGACGAGCCCTTCGGCGGCGGCGTGCCCGATGACGACTTCGACTTGGCCGACCCGGAGTCGACCGGCCAGATCTTGCAGTTCCGAGTCGGTCCGGCAGTCGCTTCCGATCCGACGACGCCCCCGCAGTTTCTCGTGCTCCCCGCGATAACACAGATCCCCGCGTCTCAGAGGACGCGTGCTCTCGCGCTCGTGGAGGAGATGTCGATGTACTGGGACGGTCCTGCAGCGGCCATGTTGGGCACCGTGGACTCCGACGGAAACGCCGAGCACAAGATGTGGTCCGATCCGGTGAGCGAGAACCCGCAGGTGGGAGACACCGAGGTGTGGGAGTTCTTCAACGTGACGGCCGATGCCCATCCCATGCACGTGCACGAGGTCGTGTTCGAGGTCGTGAACCGGGAAACTCTCGTTCTCGACTCCGAAACGGGGGAACCGGTGCAGCCGGTGCAACCCGGCGGGGATCCACGAGGGCGGGAGCCCTGGGAGACAGGCTTCAAGGACACGGTCATCGCGTATCCAGGTGAGGTCACTCGCGTCAAGGCCCGATTCGACACGCCCGGCCAGTTCGTCTGGCACTGCCACATCGTCGAGCACGAGGACAACGAGATGATGCGGCCGTACCGGATTGGGCCGCCGCAGCCCGGTCAGCCTGACTGAGGAGCGGGAGACTCAGTCGCCCTCGCCGGGTGCGCCGCGCTCGACCTCGACGGCCTCCGGCGAAACCTCGACACGCCGCCCGCGCGAGAAGATGCGAACACCCGTGAGAACAACGGAGCGCGAGAGGTGGCGAACGAGCTGACCCGCCCCCGGCGCGACTCCGCGTAACCGCCCCAATCTGACGCCGCCTGACGCCGCCTGACGCCGATGCTCTGCCCTCTACTACTTGCGCAAGAGAGTGGGAAAGAAGGCGCGCGTCCGCGAGCTCCGGCAGGGCTAGGGGCTATCCTCGGCCGGTGGCTCGCTCGAGCGGCCAGCGGCTTCTCGCTCACGACAGGCGCCTCGGCGTCCGCTACGTCGCGGGTGCGGACGAAGCGGGGCGCGGATCGCTCGCAGGCCCCCTCGTCGTGGCCGGCGTTCTGCTCGACTACGAGTGCCTCCGTGGGCATCGCGTCCGGGCACTCAGCCCGCTGAACGACTCGAAGCAGGTTCCACACGAGGAGCGTGAAGCGCTGTTCCACGCGGTTGTCGGCTGCGCCGCGCAGATCAGCGTGCGCGTGGTGTCGGCACGTGAGATCGACCGTTCCGGACTCCATCGCTCGAATCTGTGGGCGCTGCGCGCAGTTCTCGGCGATCTCCACCCTCCTGCAGAGGCCTGCCTCGTCGACGGCTTCCGGCTCGGGCCGACCGCGCCTCCTCATCGCGCCATCGTCGACGGCGACTGCAAGAGCGCCGCGATCGCCGCCGCGTCGATCGTCGCGAAGGTCGTTCGGGACCGCGTCATGCGTCGGCTCGACGCCCTCTATCCACGCTACGGCTTCGTCTCGCACGTCGGCTACATCACGCCAGGGCATTCGGCGGCGGTCCGCACGTTCGGCCCGTCAGCCGTCCACCGCCGCTCGTTCCAGGCGCGCTGCTACGAAGCGGCGTGAACCGCGGCGAGCGCCGCGCTCTTCGCCACTATCGGCTTCGCGGCTATCGCCTGCTCGAGGCGAATGCGCGTGCGGGCGGGTACGAGCTCGACCTCGTCCTGCGTCGCGGGCGCCGCGTGCTCGTCGTCGAGGTCAAGGAGAAGGGTGGCGCGGGCTTCGGGCATCCGCTGGAGATGGTCGACGACGAGAAGGCGCGGCGCGTGCGCACCGCAGCGGGCGCCTGGCTTGCCGTGCACCCCGAGCTTGCCGGGCTGGAGGTAGAGCTCGAGGCAGTCGGGGTACAGGGGCGCAAGCTCGAACGCGTGCCGTTGACTGAACCGGGGTCTGGCTGAAGCCAGACCCCGGCTACCCGCAGAGGGTCTGGCTCGCCTTCTCGCCTGGGTCTGGCTTCAGCCAGACCCCTTTCAGAAGGACCGCGGCCGTCTAGCCGCGAATGAGTCCACATGGCACCCACGCAATCCGCGCTCTACGCGGAGATCGCCGACGACCTCCACCTCTCGTGGTCGGAGTCGGAGCTGCCGGAGCGCGAGCGCACGAAGCACGTCCACCGCCTGCACCCGTACCTCGGGAAGTTCGTCCCGCAGCTCGTCGAGGCCCTGCTCGAGCGGTACGTCCGCCCCGGAGGGCGCGTGCTCGATCCGTTCGCGGGGTCGGGGACGACACTCGTACAGTCGCTCGAGTCGGGCTACGACGCTGTCGGAGTAGACGTCGCCGCGTTCAACTGCCTGCTGATGCGGGTCAAGACCGCGCGCTACGACGTGTTTCGCCTCGAGAAAGAGCTGCGCGACGCCGATTCGCGGCGCGGACGCTCGCGGCGCCGGCCGCGCGGCTACGTGGCCGAGTGGTACGCCCCGCGCGCCGCGGCGGAGCTCCTGCACTTCCAGGGGCTCGTCGACGAGTACGAGCACGCCGACGTGCTGCGAGTCGTGCTCGCGCGGGCCGCGCGCTCGGCGCGGCTCACCACGCACTTCGACCTCGAGTTTCCGCGCGAGCCGCAGCGGGAGCCGTACTGGTGCCACAAGCACCGGCGGACCTGCCGGCCGGTCGAGGAGGCGGGCAAGTTCCTCGGTCGCTATCTCATCGACACCCTCGATCGGCTGAAGTCCTTCCAGCGCGTGCGGGCGCGCGGGCGCGCGGCGGAGATCCTGCACGGCGACGCGAGGAGCATCGCCCTCGAGGGTGACTTCGACGGCATCGTGACCTCGCCGCCCTACCCCGGCCTCATCGACTACCACGAGCAGCACCGTTACGCCTACGAGCTGCTCGGGCTGGACGATCGCCGCGACCGCGAGCTGGGGGCAGCTGCACGCGGAACCAGCCGGGCCGCGATCGAGGAGTACAGCGTCGGGAATCTCGGAAGTCCTGCGCGCATGCGCGGCGTCCCTCGCACCTGGAGCGCCCGTCGTCATCGTCGTGAACGATCGCCGCGGGCTCTACCCCGACATCCTCGAACGCAGCGGCCTTCGGCTCGAGGAGCGCCTCGAGCGACATGTCAACCGGCGGACCGGCAGGCGCGCGGGGGAGTACTTCGAGTCCGTGCTGATCGCTACGAGCAGCGCCGGCTGAGGGTTGCGGGTAAGGGAAGGGTAAGGACTTCTGCGCGCCCGCGCGGGGTCGGCCGAGCACGTGGGTAGCCTGGCCCGCAAGAGACCCTGAAAGGGGGCAACACACATGCGGAAGCTCTGGAACCGGCGTCCGTCGCCGGCAATGGTGGTCGCGTGCGTCGCACTGCTGGTCGCGCTCGGAGGCACGAGTGTCGCTGCAGTGAGTCAGCTCGCGAGGAACAGCGTCGGACCTGCCCAGCTGCAGTTCGGCGCAGTCACGAACCCGAAGATTCGCTCGAACGCGGTGACCTCGGCGAAGGTGCGGAATCGCTCGCTCCTGCGCGCCGACTTCGCTGCCGGGCAGCTCCCGGCGGGGCCGACAGGTCCGCAGGGGCCTGCGGGGCCAGCCGGTCCGGCCGGAGCCGCTGGGCCTGCCGGCGTCATCGGCGCGATCACGGTCCGCACGAACTCGGTCAGCGTCGTCGACGCCGCGATCGACGGCACCTTCAACACGGCTCGCGTCGAGCGTCGGTGCGAGGCCAACGAGCGCGGCGATCTCCGCCGGCACCTCCTGGGGAGACGACGGAGTCGACCTCAAGCTCGTCACGCAGGAGCTCGAGCCGCTCTTCAACGCGCAGAACCAGCCGAACGGGTTCGTCGCTGTGGGCGGCAACGACACCGGTGAGTCGAGCAACTTCACCGTGCACGTCCTCTGCTTCACCGGCTAACTGACACACAGTCGGCACGGAGGCGTGGCCCACCGGTCACGCCTTCGTGCCCATCGTGCCGGAGGTGCTCGCACGCGCGGTCACCCACGCTCTCGTCGGGCTCGAGCCGCGCAAGGTCGAGGTCGAGGCCCACGTGCAGCTCGGCCTTCCGGGCTTCGCCATCGTCGGGCTGGCCGACCGCGCGTGCCAGGAAGCGAAGCATCGCGTGCGCAGCGGGGTCGTCTCCGCGTCGCTCGAATGGCCCGGACACCGCCGGATCACGGTCAATCTCGCGCCGGCGGCGCTCCGCAAGGAGGGATCCGGCTTCGACCTTCCCATCTCGCTCGCCGTCCTCGCCGCGACGCGTCAGCTGCCGCCGGAGCCGCTCGCCGGCCACGCGGCGGTCGGCGAGCTCGCGCTCGACGGTCGCGTGCGCCCAGTCGCAGGCGCGCTCGCGGTCGCGGAGGGAGCGCGTACGAGCCGGGCTCGAGCGAGTTCTCTGTGCCGCAGAGTCGGCTCCGGAGGTGGCTCTCGCAGGAGTCGAGCCCGTCGCCGTGCGCCATCTCGCGGAGGTCGTCGCCTACCTTCGCGGCGAGATCGACGCTCCCGAGTTCGAGCCACTCGTCGAGGATGCGCTCGACCAGTCTTCGGTGCCGGACCTTGCCGACGTGCGCGGGCAGGAGCGTGCTCGCCGTGCGCTCGAAGTCGCCGCCGCCGGAGGACACAACCTCCTGCTGATGGGCCCTCCGGGGACGGGGAAGACGATGCTCGCGCGGCGGCTTCCCGGCATCCTGCCTCCGCTCGAACGGCAGGAGGCGCTCGAGGTGACGAGGATCCACTCGGTCTGCGGGCTCCTGCCGCCGGAGCGGCCGCTCATCGTCGTGCCTCCGTTTCGGGCCCCGCACCATGGCGCGTCCGCGCCTGCGGTCGTAGGAGGAGGGCCAGGCCCACGTCCCGGCGAGGTCTCGCTCGCGCACCGAGGCGTCCTCCTGCTCGACGAGCTGCCGGAGTTCCCTCGCTCGGTCCTCGAGGCGCTGCGCCAGCCGCTGGAAGACGGGGTGGTCGCGATTGCGCGGGTCGGTGGGCATGCGCTCTTCCCGGCCCGCTTCCAGCTCGTCGGGACGATGAACATGTGCCCGTGCGGCGCTCGCGGCGACCCGGCGGTCGAGTGCGCGTGCACACCGCAGCGGCTCGCCGCCTACCGGGAGAAGCTTTCGCGCGCGCTGCTCGATCGCTTCGACCTGGCAGTGGCGATGCCGCGTCCTCGCGCGACCGAGCTGGCCGCGCCGCCCGGGAGAGGAGTCGGCTCGTGTTCGAGAGCGCGTCGAGGCCGGTCGTGAGCGGCTGAAGGTCGCACTCCCTCGCCGGACCGAAGCGGCGTCGGAGCTCCTCTCGAGCGCAGTCGACCGGCTACCGCTCTCCGGACGCGGACGAGTGCGCGTGGCGCGCGTAGCGCGTACGGTCGCCGCTCTCGCCGGCGCCGACGAGGTCGAGCCGGCCCACGTCGCCGAGGCGCTCTCGTACCGGATGCCGGCATGACGGGCATTCGCCGCCTCCGACGACGCGATGCCGCGTACCCGAGCCTCCTGGGTGCGATTCACGACCCGCCTCCGGCGCTCTTCGTCCGCGGCGCGGGCAGCGAGGAGATCCTCTCGCGACCCGCCGTTGCCGTCGTGGGTGCGCGTGCGTGCTCGGCCTACGGCCGTTCGGTCGCGCGCTCCCTTGCGCGAGAGCTTGCAGCGGCCGGGCTCGTAGTGGTCAGCGGAATGGCTCGGGGAATCGACGGGGACGCGCATCGCGGCGCGCTCGAGGCCGGCATCACCGTCGCGGTGCTCGGGTGTGGAGTCGACCGCGACTATCCCGCCGCTCATGCCGAGCTCGCCCGGCGGATCTGCGAGCGCGGTCTGATCGTCTCCGAGTACGAGCCCGGTGTCGAGCCTGCGCCGTGGCGGTTTCCTGCGCGGAACCGGATCATCTCCGGGCTCTGCGAGGCGACGGTTGTGATCGAGGCCCGTGAGCGCAGCGGCGCGCTGATCACTGCCGACTTCGCACTGGAGGAAGGGAGGGACGTGCTCGCCGTACCAGGTGAGATCACGAGCAGCCTCTCCGCCGGCACGAACGCGCTGATCCGGCTCGGAGCGGTCCCGGTGACGTGCGCCGAGGACGTCCTGGAGCTCTTCGGGCTCTCTCCTGCCGAGCCCACGAGCGAGTCGCTCGGCGTGACGGCCAGGACGCTCCTCGAGCGTCTGAGCGACGGAGCGCTGACCGCGGACGAGCTCGTCCGCGCGTCGGGAGTCGAGCCAGCGGCCGCTTCCGCCGCCTTGCTCGAGCTCGAGCTGGGAAGGAGGGTCGCGCTCGAGGACGGCGTGTACCGCGTGTCCGTCTAGCATCGCAGCGGTGTCTACGCGTTCCTACTGGCTCGACGAGCCGTACGAGCCGGTGCAGCGCCCGAGCCGAGTGGCTCCCCGGACGTCGCGTCGTCGGGGGAGGCATCACCGGCTGCTCCTGTGCGCTTGCACTGGCGGAGGCGGGGTTGCGCGTACGTCTGTACGAGGCGCGCGAGATCGCGGGCGGCGCGAGCGGGCGGAACGGAGGATTCGCATTGCGCGGTGGCGCCGCCCCGTATCCGGTCATGGTGGACTCGATCGGCCGTGAGCGAGCGGCAGCGCTCTGGCGCTGGACCGAGGACGAGCTACGGGAGCTCGCGGCAATCGCCGGCGACGCGTTTCGCCCCACCGGGAGCCTTCGCATCGCGGCGGACGATGAGGAACGGTCGGAGCTCGAAGAGGAGCACGCCGCACTCCGGGCCGACGGCTTCGCGGTCGAATGGCACGACGAGCTGGCGGCGCCGCTCGCGGAGCGGTACCCGGCCGCGATCTTCCATCCACCGGACGGCGTGCTTCAACCCGCGCGTCTCGTTCGGAGGATCGCTGCGCTCGCCGTGGCCGCCGGCGTCGAGATCCACGAGCACACGCGGATCGAATCCGTCGAGGAGACGGACGCCGAGACCGTCGTCGTCGCGACCGACGGCTATCCGAGCGGGCTCCTCGGGGAGCTCGAAGGCCTGATCGTCCCGACGCGGGGGCAGGTGATCGCGACCGAGCCGATTCCGGAGCGGTTCTTCGAGATCCCGCACTACGGTCGCCACGGCTTCGACTACTGGCACCAGTCCGAGGAAGGTCGCATCGTCGCGGGCGGATTCCGCGATGTCTCGCTCCAGGACGAGTTCACGGCCGACGAAGTGCTCACGCCGCCCGTCCAGAGCGCGCTCGAGGACTTCGTCGCCTCGCTCGTCGGCCGCCCGCTGCGCGTCGACTACCGCTGGGCGGGGATCTTCGGAATGATCCTCGACTTCCTGCCTGCGGTCGGTCGTGTTCCCGGCCAGGACGGGCGTCTGGATGGCCGGCGGCTACTCCGGCCACGGGAACGTGCTCGGCTTCGCGTGCGGACGGCTCGTTGCCCGCGCGATCCTCGGCGAGCGCGACCCGCTGCTAGACCTGCTCGAGCCCGCCGCGGCTGCTGGGTGCCGTCGACGTCGACGCGAGACTCGCCCACACGAGCTGGAGCACACCGCGCCCAGGTGACGAAGTGGGCTCTAAGCAGCCTTGACGGCGGAGATCAGCTTGAGCACCGAGTCCTTCGCGTCCCCGAACAGCATCGTCGTCTTCGGATCGAGATAGAGCTCGTTGTCGATCCCCGCGAACCCCGGGTTCATCGAGCGCTTGAGGACGACGATGCTCGCAGCTTTGTCGACGTCGAGGATCGGCATGCCGTAGATCGGGCTTCCCGGATCGCTGCGCGCGGCAGGGTTCGTGACGTCGTTCGCGCCGATCACGAGCACCACGTCCGTCTGGGGAAAGTCCGGGTTGATGTCGTCCATCTCGTGGAGCTGCGTGTAGGGGACGTTCGCCTCCGCGAGCAGCACGTTCATGTGCCCGGGCATGCGACCCGCGACCGGGTGGATCGCGTACTTCACGTCGACTCCGCGTTCCTCGAGGACGTCCGCCAGCTGCCGCACGTCGTGCTGCGCCTGCGCGACGGCCATCCCGTAGCCGGGGACGACGATCGCCTTGCGTGCGAATGACAGCTGGACGGCGACGTCTTCCGGCGACGTCGCGCGCACCGTGCGGCCGTCGTCGGTTCGTGCCGTTCCCGCTCCCGTCTGTACCTGCCCGAATGCGCCGAACAGGACGTTGGTGACCGAGCGGTTCATCGCCTTCGCCATGAGCAGCGTCAGCAGCGTTCCCGCCGCGCCGACGAGCATCCCGGACACGATGAGCACCGTCGAGTCGAGGACGAAGCCGGTGGCCGATGCGGCCAAGCCGGTGAACGCGTTCAAGAGCGAGATGACGACGGGCATGTCCGCACCGCCGATCGGGAGGACGAACATCACGCCGAAGACGAGCGCGAGCCCGATCACCAGGTAGAGCACCCACTGTTCCTCGAGGCCCGCGACGGCGGCGGCGCCAAGTGCGACGGCGCCCCCGAGGACGCCGATGTTGACCACGTTCTGGCCGGGGAACACGATCGGCCGACCGCTGACGAGCTCCTGGAGCTTGGCGAACGCGACGGCGGAGCCGGCGAAGGAGATCGAGCCGATCAGGGCGGAGAGGACGATCGAGACGGTCTCCTCGCCGATCGGATCGGCCGTGTTGTGCCACTCGGAGAGCGCGACGAGCGCAGCTGCGCCTCCACCGACGCCGTTGAAGATCGCGACCATCTGCGGCATTGCCGTCATCCGGACGTTCCGCGCGCCGACGACGCCGACGACGCTGCCGATCACGAGCCCTGCCACGATCAGCGCCCAGTTCTCGAGGCCCTCGAGCAGGAGCGTCGTCGCGATCGCGAGGAGCATCCCCGCTCCACCGACCCAGTTCCCCTTGCGCGCGTGTCGAGGCGAGGAGAGGAACTTCAGGGAGACGACGAAGCAGGCGATCGTGACGAGATAGAGGATCGCGACGACGTCGGGATCCGAGATCATTCGCCGTCCTCCGCGCTTGCGGCTCGGGTCGTCGCTTGAACATTCCGAGCATCCGGTCGGTCACGAACCAGCCACCGACGACGTTCGCCGTCGCCAGCACCAGCGCGGCGAAGCCGACGACCTTGGTGAACGTGTCCTCGGCGGTACCGAGAACGAGAATCGCGCCGACGATCACGATCCCGTGGATGAAGTTCGCGCCCGACATCAGCGGCGTGTGCAGCATCGTCGGCACCTTGGAGATGACCTCGAAGCCGAGGAAGGCCGCGAGCACCAGGATCGTCAGCTCGATGGCGAGCGGCAGTTCCGTCACGCGGCTACCTCGGGCCGGGTCACGCACGCGCCTGTCGTGATCTCGTCCTCCCAGTCGAGCGCGAGCTCGCCGTTCGGCGCCAGGTGCTGGAGGAGCGCGGCAACGTTGCGCGAGTAGAGCTGGCTCGCGTGAAATGCAAGCAACGAGGGGAGGTTCGTCGTTCCCACGATCGAGACGCCGCCCCGCTCGACGACCTCGCCCGGAACGGTCAGCTCGCAGTTGCCGCCGGTCTCTGCGGCGACGTCGACGATGACCGAGCCCGGCCGCATGCGCTCGACTGCGGACGCAGGAATGAGCTTCGGCGCCGGACGCCCCGGAATCGCGGCGGTCGTGATCACGACGTCGAAGTCGGGAATCCGCTCCTCGAGCGCAGTCTGCTGCTGCTCCTGCTGCTCGGGTGTGAGCTCGGTTGCATAGCCGCCGGCGGTCTCCTCGGCCCGCACGCCGAGATCGAGAAAGGACGCGCCCAGGCTCTCGACCTGTTCCTGCACTGCGGGACGGACGTCGAAGCCGGAGACGAGGGCGCCGAGGCGCCGCGCCGTTGCGATCGCCTGCAGTCCCGCGACCCCCGCGCCGATGACGAGAGCCCGGACCGGCGCGATCGTCCCTGCTGCGGTCATCAGCATCGGGAAGAGCTTCGGGACCCGGTCGGCGGCGAGGAGCACTGCCTTGTAGCCCGAGACGGTCGCCTGCGACGAGAGCGCGTCCATCGGCTGGGCGCGCGTGATACGGGGGATCGACTCCATCGCGAAGGCGATCACTCCCCGGTCTCGGAGGGCTGCGATCCCCTCGGCGTCGCTCAGCGGTTGGAGGAAGCCGATGAGCACCGTGCCCGACTCGAGCGCGGCGGTCTCGTTCGGAGCGGGTCGCGAGACGCGGACGACTCCTTCTGCCTCGTCGAGAAGAGCACCTGTCTCGACGACCTCGGCTCCGGCTTCTCGGTAGCTGTCGTCGAGGAAGCCCGCCGCCGTTCCCGCATCACGTTCGACGCGAATCGCGAAGCCCGCTTCACGGAGCTTGGAAACCGTCTCGGGAACGAGCGCCACGCGACGCTCGCCGGGAGCCGTCTCCCTCGGAACCGCGACTCGCATGACCGGCAAGACTCTATGGACGCAGCCGTGTTCGCGTCGGTGCAACGCGCGCGGTGGACGGACTCGAGGGTCTGGCTGAAGCCAGACCCCCAGGACCACGCCTAACAGCCTCGCTCAGCCAGACCCGGCTCGCGCCTACAGCGTCGCCCACACATCGAGCTTGGTCTTCGTGCGGCGGATCACCTCGTCGGTGAACTCCTTCGTCCCGGCATGGCCACCGAGGTCGGCGGTGCGGAGACCTTCGGCGACGGCTTCGAGACACGCCTCGCGGATCGCTCTCCCCGCGGTCTGGAGCTTCTCCTGCTCGGCATGCGAGAGCAGCGCGGCGGCGGCGAGGATCATCGCCATCGGATTGGCGACGTCTTTCCCCTCGAGCGCCGGCGCCGTGCCGTGCGCCGCCTCCGCGATCAGCGCATCGGGGACGTAGTCGTCGCCGAACGCCACGAGCAGCGACTCGGATCCTGCAATCGAGCCGAAGAGGGGGAGAACGAGGTCGGACAGGATGTCCCCGTCGCGGTTCAGGGCCGGGATCACCATCGGCGCGCCCGTCGAGGAGATGAGCAATGCGAAGGTCGCGTCGATCAGTTGCGGCTCGTACGGAACCTCCGGATGCCGTTCCGCGGCTGCATCCATCTCCTCCTTGAGCATTCCCTCGTAGATCGGGCTCACCGTGTACTTCGGGCCGCCGAACACCTTCGCGTCCATGCGCTCGGCTTGTCGAAACGCGAACTCGGCAACTGCGCGACAGACCCTTCGCTCGATGCGCTCGGTTCGAAGTGCGACCTCGTCGTCACCTTCGCCCTCGCGCCACTCCTTCGCCCCGTACGCATCTCCGACCGCCATGCGCACGACCGAGATCGGCGAATGAACGCCGCCGAGCGGCACGACCCCCGGAATCCGACGTCCGGTGCGGACGATGACCTTCCCGCCGATCTCCTCGCGCAGGATGCGATTCGGAGATCCGACATCGCCCGCGCGTTCAGGAGTGATCGTCGCCGCTTTCAGGCCGAAGCCGTGCTCCTTGATGGCCGTCGCGGCCTCGTACACCACCTGGTTCTCCGTCGCCCGCCGACTCTCGATCGACAGGTCGAAGCGTGGAAACGCGATCGTTTCCCCGATGACGTCCGTCGAGAGGACGCGCAGTGCCTCTTCGAGCAGTTCCTGCCCGGTCTGGTCGCCCTCGAGAACGACGATCGTCTCCATGACATGATCCTACAACGGAGGATCGCAGCGGAAGAAAGCCACCGCACGCTTTGCGCTTGCATTTGCGACTCGCATTTCCTAGTGTCTGCGTTCGACGCAATCGGAGACCGGAGGAGGAATCGTGGCGCGAAAAACAGTCCTTGTATGCGACAAGTGTGCGCAGGAAGTTCCCGACGGGCGGGGCGCCCTCATGCGCATCAACTTCACCGATGCTCGCCGCGGCTCGAAGCAGGCGGATCTCTGCGACGACTGTGCCGGTGGCATGCCCGGACGGGCAGTGGCCCGCCGCGGGCGGAGGCCGAAGGCGATCTCCGCCTAGCGGACGACAACCCGGGGTCTGGCTGAAGCCAGACCCCAACTGCGACAGACGCGGGTTTCCCGCTCTTTCCACACAAGCTCGGGTCGCGTACGAAATCGCGTCGGAAGCCGGGACTACCATGGACAGATGGCCCTTTCGCTCGTCGTCGGGCCGGCGCACGCCGGCAAGGTTGCGCTGCTCCTCGAGCGCTACCTCGGCGTGCTCGATCGCGATCCGTGGCTCATCGTGCCGAACCGCGGCGACGTCGAGCGCGTCGAGCGAGACCTCCTTCGGCGTCGGCCGGCGCTGCTCGCGGGCCGCATAGGGACCTTCGACGACGTCTTCGAGCAGGTCGCCTTCGGTGACCCGGAGCGTCGTCCCGTCGCCAGCGGCACGCAACGGACGCTCGTAGTCCGACGAGCGATCGCGACGACGGCTCTCGACGCGATCCGCGACTCCTCGGCGTCGACGGGCTTCGCAGACGTGCTCCTGGAGGCGGTCGGGGAGCTCGAATCCGCCTTGGTCGATCCCGACGCTGTCAGTGGCGATCTCGGCCACCTCGCGCGTGCCTATCGCGCGGAGCTGCGCGCGCTCGGGCTCTGGGATCGAGACGGCCTCCGGCGTCACGCAGCCGAACGGATTCAGAGCGATCTCGACGCCTGGGATCGCGCGCCGGTCTTCGCGTACGGCTTCGAGGACCTGACCGCTGCGGAGTGGGCGCTGATCGAGGCCCTCGCGGCACGAACGGACGTCACCGTGTCGATCCCGTACGAGCCCGGACGTGTGGCGTTCGCCGTGCTCGAGGACACGGTCGGCGATCTGGCTCGGCTCGCAGCTGGCGCGGTGGCGGAGCTGCCGCCCGCGGAGCATCGACCCGTACCGGCTGCACTCGTGCATCTCGAACGCGGGCTCTTCGGTGACGGGCCGCCTCTCGAGCTCCCGCTCGAAGGAGCGGTCGAGTTCCTCGAGGGAGCAGGCGCGCGCGGCACCGTGGAGCTCGTCGGCGCGGCGCTGCTCGAGCTGAGTCGTAACGGCACGCCGCTCGAGCGGATCGGAGTGGTGTGCGAGTCGCCGGATCGCTGGCGGGCGACCTTCGAGTCCGTGCTCGGCGCACTGGGGATTCCGTATGCCTTCGAGCATCCTTCGCGGTTGGGCGAGACGTCTCTCGGTCACGCGTTCGTCGCTCTTCTCCGGTACGCCTGGCTCGGCGGCGGGCGGAGTGAGCTCTTCTCGTTCCTTCGCTCTCCGTTCTCCGGTCTCGAGCGCCGCTCGGTGGACTTCGTGGAGGGACGCCTGCGGGGACGGGCGGTCGTGGATCCTGCCCGCGTCGAGGAGGAGACCGAGAAGCTCCGCGGAGCGCACATCCCTGCCCTTGCCGAGCTGCGTGCGGAGCCCGACCCGATCCTGGCGGCGCGCTCGCTGCTCCAGACGATGGTGCGAAACGCGTGGGGTCTCGAGACACCCCCGGTCGGAGACGATGCACGTGGCGACGCGCGGGCGTATCGCGCGGCCGTACGCACGCTCGCCGAGCTGGAGGAACTCGTGCAGCTCGACGAACGCGGGATCGCGAACGAGGATCTGATCGCGGCGCTCGAGCGGACGGTCGTGCGGCCGGTTGCCGCTGCCGAGACGGGCAGAGTCGCGGTCCTGGACTACAGCCGTGCACGGACGCGGACGTTCGACGTCGTGTTCCTGCTCGGGCTCGAGGAAGGGAGCCTTCCTCGTCGCGACCGGCCGTCGCCGCTCTTGGACGACGACCTGCGGCGCGATCTCGGGGGCCGCCTCGAACGGCCGAACACCGTCGCGCGCGACCGCTATCTCTTCTACACAGCGTGTACGCGGCCGACACAGCGGCTCGTTCTCGTCCGCGAAGCCGCCAGCGACGAAGGCGTTCCGCGTGAGCCGAGCCCGTTCTGGGAGGACGTGAGGGCGCTCTTTGCTCCGCCCGACGTCGCGCGGGTCACGCGCCGCCGGCCGCTGTCCAGCCTGACCTGGCCGATCGACACCGCGCCGAGCGAGCGCGAGCGGCTGCGCGCACTCGCGCGCTTGACCAGCGAGGACGCCGAGGGCGTGGACGCGCTCGCGGCGGCCAACGGCTGGTCGCGGCGCCTCGAGCGCGCGCGGCGCGCCTTCGACCGGCCTACGAAGCTCGCGAGCCCCGCCGTGCTGGAGACGATGGGGAGCAAGACCGTGTTTTCCGCGACGGAGCTCGAGCGGTTCGCCGACTGCTCGTCGGCGTGGCTCGTGGAGCGGGTGATCGACCCGAAGACGATCGACGCCGAGCCAGACCCGATGCTCAGGGGACAGGTGGTGCACACGACACTGAACCGGTTCTACGGTGCGCTGCCCCGCGAGCTCGACTCGGAGCGGGTGACGCCCGACAACCTGGACGCGGCGCTCGCGCTCGTTCGTACCTGCCTGGACGCCGCGCTCGAGACCGGTGTCCGGCTCGACCTGACCGATCTCCAGCGCGCGGAGCTCCGGCAGACGCTGATCGCCGACCTCGAGGGGTTCGTGCGCGACGAAGCCGAGTCCGAGATGACCTTCGTGCCGCGCCGTCTCGAGGTGGCGTTCGGGTCGGAGCGGGCCGCGCCGGAGCTTCAGCGCGGTCTCGACCTGGGCGACGGGCTCCGTCTCTCGGGGAAGATCGACCGCATCGACATCGACCCGTTCAGCGCGCGCGGGATCGTGCAGGACTACAAGTCGGGCAAGGGCGCGCACTCGGCTCGGGACATCGATCGTGAGCTGCGGCTCCAGATCCCGCTGTACGTGCTCGCGCTGCGCGACCTCGTCGGAGTGGAGCCGCTTGGCGGCCTCTACCGCGCGCTCTCCGGCAAGCGCCTGACTCGCGGGATGCTCAGGGAGTCCGCGCGGGAGGATCTTCCGGGGTTCGCGAAGGACGACTACCTCGACGAAGAGGCGTTCTGGGCGCAGGTCGAGACGGCGCGCGAGCGTGCAGGTGCGAACGCAAACCGCATCCGCGCGGGCGACGTGCTGCACGACCCGAAGGGCGACGGCTGCCCCTCGTGGTGCGACCTCTGGCCGATCTGCAGGGTTCCGCGATCGTGAGTGCGGTGGCCGAGCGGGCAACCCGCCTGAACGACGAGCAGACCGCCGCCGTCGAGGTCAGCGGCACCGTGTTCGTCTCCGCTGGCGCGGGCACGGGGAAGACCTCCGTGCTCGTCGAGCGCTACGTCCGCGCGGTGTGCGAGCGCGGCCTCGACGTCGACTCGATCCTCGTCATCACGTACACGCGCAAGGCGGCGGGCGAGCTGCGTTCGCGTATCAGAGCGGCGCTCGTCGAGCGCGACCGTCCCGATCTCGCGCGTGAGCTCGACGGCGCCTGGATCTCGACGATCCACGGCTTCTGCAACCGACTGCTGAAAGCTCACCCCTTCGCCGTCGGCCTCGATCCCCGCTTCCGCGAGCTCGAGGACGCGGGCGCGGCCGTCCTGCGCGGAGAGGCATTCGAGCGTGCCCTGGAGGCGTTCTGCGCTGGTGGCGACGAGGAACGGCTGCGGCTGCTCGCGACCTATCGCGCGGATGGCCTGCGACGCATGCTCACCGGGGTCTACGAGACGCTGCGCTCGGCGGGTCGCCCGCTCGTGCTGGAGCTGGGAGAACGCCCCGAGCTCGGGGCGGCGATCGCCGCGTTCCGCACGGAAGCGTCATGCCTCGTCGATGACGTGGCGGCGACCGCGAACCAGAGAGGCTCGGCAACGGAGGCGCTCCGGATCGTCACCGACTCCGCGCCGGCAGCACGGGTGGTCGACCTCTCGGCGTTTCAAGCGCGGGGGTCCCGCGCGGCGTCGTACGAGCTGGCGCGGAAGGCGGTCGAGCGGTCGTCGCTCGAAGAGCTCGCGTCGCACGACCGCGATCTGCTCCAGGAGCTGCTCGAAGGCTTCGCGGCCGAGTACGCGGCTGCGAAGCGCCGTGAGTCGGCCGTCGACTTCGAGGACCTCCAGCTCGCCGCGCGAGACGTGCTGCGCGACGACGACGAGGTTCGGGACAGCGTCAGGCTTCGTTTCCGGCTCGTCATGGTCGACGAGTTCCAGGACACGAACGGCCTTCAGTGCGAGATCGTCGACCTGGTCGCGCATCCCGAGCTGACCGAGGTCTTCACCGTCGGCGACGAGTTCCAGTCGATCTACGGCTTCCGTCATGCCGACGTCGAGGTCTTCCGCGAGCGCCGCGCGCAGGCCGCGAACCTGCTGACGCTTCGCTCCAACTATCGCTCGCGCCCGCAAGTGCTCGCGGCCGTGAACTTCCTCTTCGCAGGAGCTTTCGGCGACGAGTATCAGCCACTTGCCGCGTCGGCCGAGTTCGCGGATCCGGTGTTCGGGCACCCGGTGGAGCTCATGGTCACCGACAAGTCGAGCTACCGCGACTCCGGCGAGCACTGGCGTCACGGCGAAGCGCGGGCGATCGCCGCCCGCGTGCGTGAGCTCGTCGACGCCGGGGCGGCACTCCCGGGCGAGATCGTCGTGCTCTTCGCGGCCGGGACGGACGCCGAGCGGTACGAAGAGGCGCTCCGGCTCGAAGGGCTTCCCACGTACCGGGCAACCGGACGCGGCTACTTCGGCCAACAGCAGGTCGTCGATCTGCTGGCGTACCTGCGGTTGCTGCACAACCGCTACGACGACGTGGCGCTCGCGACGGTGCTCGCCTCGCCGCTCGTCGGGGTCTCGAACGACACGCTCGTCCTGCTTCGGCGCAATGCAACCCGGCGACCGCTCTTCACCGCGATCGAGAAGGGCTTGCCCGAAGGGCTCGCGGTCGAGGACGGAAACCTGCTCCGGGCATTTCTCCAGCGGTACGACCGCCTCGTCGCAGCCTCCACTCGAGTGGGACTGGAGCGGCTCTGCGAGCAGGTTCTGGCCGAGCACGACTACGACCTGGCGGTGCTCGCTCGCTGGGACGGCTCGCGTCGGTTCGCGAACCTGCGCAAGCTCGGCCGTCTCGCGCGCCAGTACGAGGCGATTCGCGGCGCAGACCTTCCGGGCTTCATCCGTTTCGTCCGCGAGCAGGACGCGCTCGGCGCGAAGGAGCTCGAAGCGGTTGCGGAGGAGGAAGGCGCCGACGCCGTCCGGCTGCTGACGATTCACGGCGCGAAAGGCCTCGAGTTCAAGGTCGTGATCGTCGCCGACGCGGGGCGCGACGTCGGAGGGCCACGGGGCGGCGACGAGATCGTCGCGCTCTCGGACGGACGCTTCGGCTTCCGCATGGTCCACCCGACGCACGGCGAGCGGAGACCCGTCTTCGACTTCGAGCAGGTTCGCGAGGCCGAGAAGGAGCAGGAGCAGGCGGAGCGGCTCCGCCTCTACTACGTGGCGATGACCCGCGCGATCGACCGGCTGATCGTCTCCGGCGCGACCGACCCGGAGCGAGCTCAGGATCGCGAGACGCCGATCGGCTGGGTGCTCGACCGGCTCGCCGCGCGGGAGAACGTCGTGGCCGCCGGCGACGATCCCGTGGAGCTGGAGCGGGGAGAGGCGCGCTTCCTGCTTCGCGTCGATCGGGGCGGCGTCGCCGATCTCCGGTGGGGGTCTGGCTGAAGCCAGACCCCCGGAGTCTGCTGCGGAAGAAACAGGCCAACTCCAGCTCTTCACCGAGTTGCCGAGCGGCCCCGCTCCGTTCGGGCTCGAGCTTCCGGAGCTGGCACCGGCACCGACGCCGCCTCTGCACGACGTTCGCCGCCTCTCGTACAGCGCCCTCGCGCTCTTCGAGCGCTGCTCCTACCGCTACTTCGCGGAGCGCGTGCTCGGCTTGCCGCCGGTGGCTGCACGGAGCCGGAGCACGCCGGGAGAGAGTGGGCTCGCAGGAACCGAGATCGGCGACGCGGTGCACCGCCTGCTCGAGGACGTGCCGCTGGACGCGCCGGCTGCGCCTGCGCGTGGCGAGCTGGAGGAGACCGTGCGTGCGTGGTACCCGGCCGCGACGGACGAGGAGCTCGACCGTATTGCGGCGCTGGTCGACGCGTACTGCCGATCCGCGCTCGCGACCCGCCTGGCCTCGCTCGCGGGCGCCCGGCCGGAGCGGCCGTTCGCGTTCGAGCACGACGGCGTGCTGTTGCACGGCCGGCTCGACGTCCTCTGGCGCGAGAATGGCAAGGCGCTCGTCGTCGACTACAAGTCGAACGCGCTCGAAGGAGCGGATCCGCACGAGATCGTCGAGTCGGAGTACCGGCTGCAGCGGTTGGTCTATGCGCTTGCCTGTCTTCGCGACGGCGCGCAGGAGGTCGAGGTCGCGTACCAGTTCCTCGAGCGCCCCGAGGATGTCGTCGCCGCGACCTTCACCGCGTCCGACCTTCCGGGTCTCGAGTCCGAGCTGTCCGCCGCGATCTCGCGCATCCGCGCGGGCGAGTTCGTGCCGACCCCGAGCGAGTTCGCCTGCGCAGACTGTCCCGCGCTCGACCTCGTCTGCGCGGGGCCGCGATTGGCCTTCGCGAGATAGCCTCGCGCCGTGCGGGTCGCGGCGCTCAACGACATCCACGGCAACCTGCCGGCGCTCGAAGCGGTGCTCGAGGACGTCGAGCGGGAGGGAGTCGACTCGATCGTCTGTGGCGGCGACACCGTGTCCGGTCCCTTCCCGGCCGAGGTCTTCGATCGGCTGACGAGCCTCGCTCGAGTCAGGTTCCTGCGAGGGAACGCGGACCGACTGGTCGTCGAGCGAGATCTCGAGTCCGAGGGCCTCGGCGCATGGAGTGCGGCGCGCCTTGGTGAGAAGCGGCTCGCCGAGGTCTCGACCTGGCCGTTGACGGTCGAGCTCGAGATCGACGGGCTGGGAAGGACGCTCTTCTGCCACGCCGTTCCGAACGAGGACGAGCCGATCTTCACCCGGATCACGCCCGACGAGGATGTCATCCACCTCCTCGGCGACGTCGAGGCCGATGTGGTCGTGTGTGGGCACACGCACGTGCAGTTCGACCGCGTGCTCTCGAACGGAGTGCGCGTGGTCAACGCCGGCAGCGTGGGGATGCCATACGAAGGGCGCCAGGGCGCGTTCTGGGCGATTCTCGGCCCGGAGGTGGAGTTTCGCCGGACGATTTACGACGTCGGGGCTGCCGTCGCGTCCATCCGAGCGGCGAACGCGCCGGTTCGGGAACAGCTCCACGGCTACCTTCTCGAACCTCCCGATCCCGACGAGGTCACCGCGTACTTCGAGGGTATGCGTGGCGCGTAGCTACGTCCGCGAGGCCAGGCGGAGGGGGCTCGGGCGCCGGCGTGAGCGAATCGGCCCCATCATCGAGGCGCTGGCGGAAGAGCATGCGGATGCGACCATCGCGCTCCGCTTTCGATCGCCGCTCGAGCTTCTCGTCTCGGTGATGCTCTCGGCGCAGACGACGGACACGAACGTCAACCGCGTAACGGTGCCGCTGTTCGAGAAGTACCGAAGGCCGGAGGACTACCTCGCCGTCCCGCAGGAGGAGCTCGAGGGGGACATCTACGCCACCGGCTTCTTCCGGCAGAAAGCGAAGTCGATCCGCGGCACCATGCGCGTCCTGCTCGAGGAGTTCGGCGGGGAGGTCCCGTCGCGGCTCGACGAGCTGATGCGGCTTCCCGGCGTTGCCCGCAAGACGGCGAACGTCGTCGCGGCCGAGCTCGGGCACGCGCAGGGCGTCGTGGTCGACACGCACGTTCGGCGCCTCTCGCAGCGGCTCGGTCTCACCCGCCAGGAAGACCCCGTCAAGATCGAGCGCGACCTCCAGAAGGTCGTCCCGCGGGCCGATTGGGCACGGTTCCCGCATCTCCTGATCTGGCACGGCCGGCGGGTGTGCGACGCACGGCGACCGCTCTGCGAGGACTGTGTGATCGCGGCCCTCTGCCCGTCGAGCCGAGTCGCGGGCTAGGCGCCTCTCGCCGCCTCGATCCACGGGTGGGTCGGATGCACGAGCTCGAGCGCTTCTGCGAGCCACCGCAGCGCATCGGGCTCGAGCAGCGGGAGGATGGCGTCGAAGTCCGCCTGGTCCTTCTCGCGGGTGTGCTTCGCCTTGAACAGGAGCCCGATTTCGGGCCGCTGGTAGGGAATGCCGTCGGTCGTGTGCGAGATGACCTCCGATCCGGGGCGACGGAGCCGTGGATCGCGGCGACAGATCCACGCGTCGCCGTCCCACGGCTCACGAATGGCGTCCAGTCGCCAGGCGCCGGCGTCAGGGTCCCGAAACCAGGTCTGGTGGCTCTCCGCGAGAGACGCGTCGCTGACCGGGACGCACCGACCATCGACGATCGCGTACACCTCCAGCTCCGCGAGCGCGTCGCGAATCGCGGGAAAGCCGTGCTCGGGCACGCCGATCTCCAGATCCTCGTGGTTGCGGGTCTGCCCGCCGCGGAAGAGGTCGAGCGACCACCCCGCGATGACCGCCCACGGCACGTCGACGTCGGCGAGCCGCCGCGCAGCCTCCTCCGGCTGCCACGCGTTCCATTCGAAGAGGTCTGGGTCGAAGTCCTCGGAGCTCACGCCGCTCAGATCCAGCGGCGCCAGCGGTACACCGCAAGGAGGGCGATGGTGGTCGAGCCGATGAGAGCGAGCGAGACGCCGATTCCCCAGTAGCTCTCGTCGAACGCAGAGGCGAAGTTCTGTCCGTAGAAGCCGACGATGAGGGACGGCACGAGAACGAGAGAGGCGATCACGGTGAGCTTCTTGACTACGTCGTTCTGGTTCTCGGTGATCGTCGACTGATGATGGTCGCGAACGCCGGCGAGCAGGTCGCGAGCGATGTCGTGCTCCTCCGCAACGCGCACGAGCGTCTCGTAGGTGTCCGCGAAGAACGTCTCGACGGAGGGTGGGAAGAGTGCCTGGCTTCCGACCTCGATACGGCCGTCGAGCACCCGACGGATCGCCGAGCGGGTCGCGGAGACGACGCGGCGGCTCTGGAGGAGATCGTGCCTCAGGTCGGAGATGCGGCGACGGACGCGAACCGGGGGCCAGTCGTCGAGACCGTCTTCCAGTTCCTCGATCTCGCCGAATACGGCGTCCAGGGAGATGGCGAACGAGTCCGCGACATCGTCGACGAGACGATGGACGAGTGCTCCTACGGGCACGTTCTCCTCTGCCGCCGGGCGTATGCCTGCAGGATCGTACGGAGGACCCTCGCGCGGCGTCTTGCGCACCGTCACGAGCAGGTGGGGCGTCGCAACGAGGTCTACCTCCTGGTAGGAGATGACGTCTTCCTCCGGGCGGGCCCGTGCAGCGACGAGCACGCCGAAGATGTAGGCGCCGTGCGCCTCGAGCAGCGGCCGGGGGCTCGGGCCGTCGCCGGGACGCGAGACCAGAATCTCGACGACCTCCGGGTCGACCTGAACCGGTAGCGCTGCGAGAACCTCCTCGCGGGTCGGATCGACCAGGTCGATCCAGCGGGCACTCACGAGCGTCGAGCGTACCGACGCCTGCGGTCGGAACCCGTCAGGCGGACGTTGCGGCGACTTCCGGGAGGTGCTGCTGCTCCTCCAGGTAGCGCTGTGCGTCGAGTGCGGCCATCGTGCCCGAGCCCGCCGCCGTCACGGCCTGTCGATACGTGTGGTCCTGAACATCTCCTGCGGCGAAGACACCAGGGATGTTCGTGCGCGTCGAGCCGGGCTCGGTCACGAGATAGCCCTGGTCGTCGTGGTCGAGCCAGTCGAGGAAGAGCGCGGTCGTCGGATCGTGGCCGATTGCGACGAAGACGCCGTCGGCGTCGAGCACACGTGTCTCCCCCGTCGTCGTGTCCTGAACCCGGACACCGGTCACGTGCCCCTCGGCCTCGCCGAGGACCTCGTCCACGACCGCGTTCAGGACGAACTCGATCTTCTCGTTCGTGCGAGCGCGGTCGACCATGATCGGGGAGGCCCGGAACTCCGTCCGCCGGTGGACGACCAGGACCTTGCTGGCGAACCGGCTCAGGAACGTCGCCTCCTCCATCGCCGAGTCACCTCCCCCGACGACGACCACGACCTTGTCGCGGAAGAAGGCGCCGTCGCAGGTCGCGCAGTAGGAGACGCCGCGACCCTGGAGGATCCGCTCGGACTCGATGCCGAGCTGCCGAGCGCTCGCGCCTGTTGCGACGATGACCGCGTCGGCGCGATGCTCCTCGTCTCCGATGTAGACCCGGAACGGACGCTCCGAGAGGTCGATGCGGGTGACGTCGTCGGTGACGAACTCCGCTCCGAACCGCTCCGCCTGACGGCGAAAGTCCGCCATCATCGCTGGCCCGAGCACTCCATCTGCATAGCCGGGGTAGTTCTCGACGTCGCTGGTGATCATCAGCTGGCCGCCCCAGTTGAAGCCCTCGATCACGAGCGGCTCGAGGTTCGCCCTCGCCGTGTAGAGGGCCGCTGTATAGCCGGCAGGACCGCCGCCGATGATGATCACGTCGCGAACGTCGCTCACAGGTGCATCTCCATTCGGAAGGTTAGCCCCGCGCCGCGGGGCTACTGATGAAAACGCCCTGACGTCGTCTCGTGTTCCCCTCTAGGCTGCGTCGGCGCCCGCAGCGAGCGCTTCGAGAGGCGACTCGGTCGGGTCGACGAGCTCGGCCGCAGCAAGCGGCCGCGTCTGGCGCTGTATCGGCTGAAGCTCCGGCTGCTCGATGCCGGTGATCCCGTGCCGCTCGAACCGCCTCGCCTGGACGAGCACCTGACGCTCCAACGAGCCGACCGTCTCGTTGTAGGCCTTGACCGAGCCGTCGAGCGACTTTCCGAGCCGGGCCATGTGCGCCCCCATGGTCGCAAGCCGCTTGTACAGCTCTCGTCCGAGGTCGCTGACCTCCCTGGCGCTCTCGGCGATCGTCTCCTGCTGCCAGCCGTAGTGGACTGCGCGCAACAGCCCGATGAGGTTCGTGGGAGACGCCGGGATGACGTTGTTCGAGACAGCGAGCTCGATCAGCGATGCGTCCTGCTCGTGCGCGGCGCGCAGGAACGACTCGTCCGGAAGGAACATGACGACGAACTCGGGTGTCGCCGGCAGCTGTCGCCAGTACGCCTTCTGGCCGAGCCGCTGAATGTGCTCTCGCACGTGACGTGCGTGATCGAGCAGCCGCGCCTGGCGCTCGTCGTCCGTCGCGTCCTCTCGCACGGCGTCGAGGTACGCGACGAGCGGCACCTTGGAGTCGATGACGATCTGCTTCTCGCCCGGCAGCCGCACGATGACATCCGGGCGCAGCACGTTGCCGTCGGCGTCACGTCGTCGAGCGCTGCTCGTCGAAGTCGCAGTGCTCGATCATGCCGGCCATCTCGATGACCCGCTTCGAGCTGGATCTCGCCCCAGCGACCGCGGACGTGCGGAGCGCGCAGGGCGGTGACGAGGTTTCCGGTCTCGATCCGGAGGCGATCATGGTCGCCTCGCAGCAAGCTGACGTTCTCGGTGAGCTTGCCGTAGGCCTCCTGCCTGATTCGCTCGACGCTCTGGAGTTGGCGGTCCATCCGTTCGAGCGAGTCCTTGAGCGGACGCACGTAGCCAGACAGGCGTGAATCGGCGAGCTCGAAGAAGCGCGCGCTGTTGGCGTCGAGGGCCTCCGACGAGAGCGTCTTGACCGCGGCCGCGAGCCGCTCGTCGAGCACGCTTCGCTCGGCGGCGAGCTCGCTTCGGAGCTCGATCACCTCGCGCGCGCTCCGGCGACGCTCGACTAGCGCGGGGCGAAGGGCGAGGAAGGCGCCGAGCGCACCGGCGACGATCCCCAGCATGAGAATGAGTGTCAGAGTGAACATCGGGTCGACAAACGCTACGAGCGCCGCATCGGACGGAACCAGCCTCAACCGGGGCGCAACCGGCGTGCTGCTACATTCGCCCGCGGCCATGGCCGACAAGCCCCGCGTCAAAGCGCCCAAGCAGCGCGCGAGCTCCCGGCCGGCCGATTCCGGCCCGGATCGCCGCATGCTCCTGTACGGCGCTGGCGCGCTCGTCGTGCTGGCACTCGGAGCGGCGGCCATCGGGCTCGTCGGCCTCGGCGGGGGGCAGCCGAGCGCTGAGGAGGTGCGGGCCGGCCTCGTCGCCGCCGGGTGCACGCTCGAGGCCGTCGAAGCGCAGTCCGGCCGGCATTCGCTCGAGGCCGACGAGATCTCGGAGTGGAACACCGACCCGCCGACCAGTGGGCCGCACTTCGGCTTCGACCAGAGCGGGAACACTGGGAACGGTCGTCTGGGGCGCGTACGAGGAGCCCGTTCAGCTCGCCCGGATCCTCCACAATCTCGAGCACGGCGGCATCTACATCTTCTACGGCGACGAGGTGCCGGACTCGGTCGTTGCGGAGTTGCGCGCCTTCTACGACGACCACGAGAGAGGAACGGTGCTCGCGCCGTACCCGAGGCTCGTCGACCAGATCGCCCTCGGGGCATGGGTCTCCGACGGCGAGGAGGAGATGGGCTACCTCGCGAAGTGCCCGGCCTTCGACGAGAAGGCGTTCTCCGCGTTCTTCAGCGCTTTCCAGTTCAAGGGCCCAGAGCGGTTCCCGGCGGACTCGCTCCTCCCGGGCAACAACTGATCGAGCTAGCTGACGCGCTCGTAGAGGGCGGTTGCGATGCCCTGCGCCTGTTCCTCCGACACGGCACCACCCGGATCACCCCGGAGATCCACGACGTAGACGTAACGCCCATCGGCAAAGATCGTCGAGTAGGAATCGAACGGCCGATCGTCCGGTCGACCTCGTGCGGCTATGTCCTCGGCGGTCTGAGTCCGGCGGATGCCCCTTGCGTCCGGAATGCCGTCGACGTCGAACTCGGAGATCGCGACAGCGCACGTCTCCGGACACGGCTTCAGGCTGTCCTCGACGAGCCACTCCATTGCCGACTGGGCGCCTTCGTCCGACTCGAGCTCGATGACCGAGGAGAAGATGTGCGGCGCCATCGGGCTGTGCGTCTCGCCGTAGAAGCGGGTGTCGGTGACAGCCCCCTGGAACCCGGCCTCGGTGAAGAGCTCGGTCAATGCCTCCTCGTCGGCGTCGACCGCCCGCATATGCAGCTCGTCGACGAACGAATCGAGCATCGTCGTCGACTGTTGCGTCTCGACAGGATCGGGCTTCGACCCGGGTGCGTCCTCAGCCTGCACCACTCGCTCGGTCAGCGCCAGCATGGTCTCGCTTCTCTTCCTCGTCTCCCCCGCAGCCCGGCGCTGCCCAGAGGGCGACGGCGAGAACGAGAACGAGCAGCAGCGCAGACCGCATGCCCGCGCGATCCTATTGCGTGCCCCTCGCACGGGCAAGTCGCCTGCCGTATGCGATCCCACACCTCCTACGGCGACTCCTACACTGGGTCCGCCGGGGTGGCGGAACGGGTGAGACGCGCCTGCCTTAAAAGCGGGTGTCCCTCTAAGGGGCGTGCGGGTTCGAGTCCCGCCCCCGGCACCTGAGAGCTTCGAGAGGCGGGTAGACTCGGCGCGCCGTGGCGAGCCCGCCCGAAGCGCTTGCCCATGCCCCGCTCGAGTGGGACACGCCGCTGTACCGGATGGCGGTGGCGCAGTTCGACCAGGCGGTTCCCGTCGCGGATATTCCCGATGAGATAGCCGAGCGCTTGCGCTATCCGGAGCGTTCGATCATCGTCAGCATCCCGGTGCGGATGGACGAGGGGCCTAGGGTCGTCTTTCCCGGGTACCGCGTCCAGCACTCGAGCATCCTCGGGCCGACGAAGGGCGGGATCCGCTACGACCTCGAGGTCTCGCTCGGCGAGTGCGCGGCGCTCGCGATGTGGATGACGTGGAAGTGCGCGCTCCTGCGCCTCCCGTACGGCGGGGCCAAGGGAGGGGTGCGCTGCGACGCGCGCTCGCTGTCGCTGGCGGAGCTCGAGCGGTTGACCCGGCGCTTCACGTCCGACCTCCTCCCCGTGATCGGTCCCCAGGAGGACATCCCCGCGCCGGACATGGCGACGAACGAGCAGACGATGGCCTGGATGATGGACACGTACTCGATGCAGGCCGGGTACGCGGTCCCAGAGATCGTGACCGGGAAGCCGATCTCGATCGGCGGCTCGGTCTTCCGGCACGAAGCGACGGGCGTCGGCGTCGTGATGGTCGTCGTCGCGGGCCTGCGCCAAGCTGGGTTGGGATCTCGGCGCACAGCGCTGCGTGGTCCAGGGATTCGGAAACGTGGGCGGGATCGCCGCGCGGGAGCTCCACGACCTCGGCGCGAGAGTCGTCGCCGTCTCCGACGTCTCGGGCGGGATCCACTCCGAGATCGGCCTCGACATTCCCTCGCTCGAGGAGTACGCGCACCTCCACGGATCGCTCGAGGGCTGCGCCGCCGGTCTCCGCATCTCGAACGAGGAGCTGCTCGAGCTCGACTGCGACATCCTCGTCCTCGCGGCTCGCGAGGATCAGATCACCGCCGAGAACGCGGGCCGAGTGCGGGCGCGGATGATCGCAGAAGGAGCGAACGGCCCGACGTCGCTCGAGGCGGACCAGATCCTCGGCGAGCGGGGAATCCCGGTTCTGCCCGACATCCTCACGAACGCGGGCGGCGTGACGGTCTCGTACTTCGAGTGGGTGCAGGATCTCGGGCGTCTCTTCTGGACCCGCGACGAGATCCGCGCGAAGCTCGCCGAGAAGCTCTCCGATGCGTTCGATCGCGTGTGGGAGCTCGCGGAGGAGCGCGACGTCTCGCTTCGCACGGCTGCGTTGGTGTCCGGCATCCGGGAGGTCTCGAACGCGCTCGAGGCGCGGGGGATCTTCCCGTGAGTCTCGTCCGCGATGCGATGGTCTCGCACCCTGGGCAACTGTCGGCGGACGCGTCGGCGCGCGCCGCGGCGGAGCTCCTGCAACGACCCGAGGTGCGCGCCGTCTACGTCACCGACGAGGAGCGGCTCGTCGGGGTCGTCACGCGAAAGACGCTCGTGCGGGAAGTAGTGGCGGCGGGACGCGATCCGAATGCGACAACTCTCGGCGAGATTGCGGAGCCTCCCGATCACACGATTGCGCCCGACGTGCCGCTCGAGGACGCGTTTCGCTTCCTCGAGGAGCAGGATGCCGAGCGCGTTCCCGTCCTCGAGCAGGGTCGCCTGATCGGCGTTCTCTCCCGGAGCGTGCTGCAACGGCGCCTGGCCGAGGACGAGGAGCCGCCCGAGGAAGACCTCGAGCCGCCGGAACTTCCTCCCGCCGCATAGACGGCCGATCCCGCCGCTGCGAAGATCCGCCGGTGATCGTCTGCCCGTCGTGCGGTGAGGAGAACGTCGAGCACGCCCGCTTCTGCCTGGCTTGCGGCACCGGCCTGACCGAGCCTGTCTCACGCGGCGAGGAGCGGAAGGTCGTGTCCGTCCTGTTCGTCGACCTCGTGGGGTTCACCGACCGCTCCGACCGCGCCGACCCCGAAGACGTTCGAGCGACGCTCCGGCCCGTACCACGAGCGGGTCAAAGCCGACATCGAGCGGTTCGGCGGCACGGTGGAGAAGTTCATCGGCGACGCCGTCATGGCCGTGTTCGGAGCTCCGGTCGCGCACGAGGACGACGCCGAGCGGGCCGTTCGGGCCGCGCTCCGGATCCTCGAGACGATGGCGGAGTTGCGGGAGGAGGGTCTCGACGTCGCCGTGCGCGCGGCAGTTACGACAGGTGCGGCGGTCGTGACGCTCGGTGCGCGCCCGGAGCGGGGGGAGGGCATGGTCGCGGGCGACGTCGTCAACACGGCGGCGCGCCTGCAGAGCGCAGCGCCAGTCGGCTCCGTCATCGTCGATACCTCGACGATGCGGTCCGCGGAGGGCGCGATCGGCTTCGAGCCGCTCGATCCGGTCGCTGCAAAGGGAAAGCAAGCGCCGATACCCGTCTGGCAGGCATCGCACGCACGCAGCCGCTTCGGCGTCGACACCGAGCTACGCGCGGAGACGCTCTTCGTGGGGCGCGATTCGGAGCTGGCACTCCTCGGCGAGACGTTCGCCCGTGCGCTCCGCGAGCCGTCGGCACAGCTCGTCACGGTGGTCGGGGAGCCAGGAGTGGGGAAGAGCCGCCTCGTCTGGGAGTTTCGAGAGGAGATCGACCGGCGCCCTGATCTCGTGCGCTGGCGACAGGGTCGCTGCCTCCCGTACGGGGAGGGAATCACCTTCTGGGCGCTCGGCGAGATCGTCAAGGCCGAGGCCGGCGTCCTCGAGACCGACTCGCCTGCCCAGGCCCTCGAGAAGCTCATGCATTCGGTCGCAGAGACGGTCGAAGACGAGTCCGAGAGGGCGTGGTTCACGGAGCGGCTTGCTCCGCTCGTCGGCGCGCAGGACGACGTGGCCGGCGTCGGTCGCGAGGAGGCGTTCTCGGCCTGGCGCCGTTACCTGGAGGCGCTCGCCGCTGAGCGGCCGACCGTGCTCGTGCTCGAGGACCTGCACTGGGCGGACGCCGCGCTCCTCGACTTCGTCGAGCACCTGCTCGACTGGGCAGCGGGAGCTCCGGTGCTGGTTCTCGCGACGGCGCGGCCCGAGCTCTACGACGCGCGGCAGGGGTGGGGAGGCGGCCGCCGCAACTCGGCAACCGTCGGGCTCTCGCCGCTCTCGGACGAGGACACCGCACGTCTGGTCGCAGCACTGCTCGAGCGTTCGGTTCTGCCGGCCGAGACGCAGGCCGCGCTCCTCGAGCGAGCTGGTGGCAACCCTCTGTACACGGAGCAGTTCGTGCGCATGCACGTCGACCGCGAGGACTTCGGCGACGCAGGGCTGCCGGAAACCGTCCAGGCGCTCATCGCAGCGCGCCTCGACACGCTCGGCCCGGAACTGAAAGGACTTCTGCAGGATGCGTCTGTTCTGGGGAAGGTCTTCTGGACGGGCGCTCTCGCAGCGATGGGCGATTCGTCACGGGAGAGCGTGCTCGCAGGTGTGCGAGAACTCGTGAGACGCGAGTTCGTCCGGCCCGCGCGCCTCTCGTCGATGCGTGACCACGAGGAGTTCTCTTTCTGGCACGTGCTCGTACGCGATGTCGCGTACGAGCAGATTCCAAGAGGCGCCCGGGCGGGGAAGCACGTTCGTGCCGCCGAGTGGATCGAACGTGAAGCCGAGGATCGTGTCTCCGACCATGCGGAGATCCTCGTCCACCATTACGAGCAAGCGCTCGAGCTCAGGCGAGCTGTGGGCGAGGACGAAGGTGCGGTGGCGCTCGAACCGCTTCTGGCGCGCTTCCTCATCCTCGCCGGCGATCGCGCGATGCACCTCGACATGTCCGCGGCGGAGGTGTCATATCGGCGATCCCTCGAGCTCGTGGCGAAGAGCCCGGCTCGTGCGGTCGCCCTCATCAAGCTCGGCGATGCACTCAACGAGCAGGGCCGGCTGCCGGAGGCTGAGCGTGCGTACGAGGAAGCGGTCGAGGCGCTTCGTTCGGCCGGCGACGAGCGCGCGGCCGCGCGGGGCATGGTCGGGCTGGCGCGCGCGCTCTGGCGGCACGGCCAGACGGTTCGAGCTCAGGAGTTGATCCGTGAGGCGATGCCGATCCTCGAGCGTGAGCCGGGGGTCGAACTGGTTCTCGCGTACGAGCGCGCTGCGTCCGTCGATGCCTTGGGGGGGAGGCCGACCGAGGCAATCGTCTGGGCCGAGAAGGGGATTGCACTCGCCGGCGAGCTCGGCGTCGAGAACGTCGTACGCCATCTTCAGATGCGGGGCGTCGCTCGCCTGGAGCTGGGTGATCCGGAAGGGCTCGAGGATATGCGCCAGGCGCTCGACCTTTCGCTGCGCCTGGGGCTCGGCATCGAGACGGGGACGTCGTACCTCAATCTCGGCGAGATGATCGCCCCGTTCGAAGATCTGCACGCGTCCATCGAGCTCCTCGACGCGTCGCTCGACTTTGCACGACGGCGAGGGTTGACGCACCATGAGATGTGGACGAGGGGATCACAGCTCTTCCATCTGTACGAGCGCGGCCGATGGGACGAGCTTCTTCAGGAGGCCGAAGAACTCCTCCACTGGGATCAGAGCCGGGGAGGGACTCAGATCGGGGTGTGGGTGCTTCGCCTTTCGGCGCCGGTCTTTGCGCAACGTGGCGATGTCGCCGAGGCCGAGAGGCGCGCAGAGATCTTTCTGCCGCGAGCGCGAGAGATCGGAGATCCGCAGACGCTTGCTCCGTCGCTTGTCGCGGGAGCACTCGTGTACGCGCTGAGCGGAAAGCTCGACGAGGCGCTCCGGCTAGTCGAGGAGTTCGAGCACGCAACTCGCGGACGGCCGAACTGGCTGAGTTTCATGGAGGTCCCTGCATTGCCCACCGCGCTCGGCGTATGTGCGGTGGTCGGCGCCCTCGACCTCGGTGAGCAGCTGCTCTCCGGCGGCGCACGTGTCGCGACGGCAAGCCGTGGGTCACGGCTTGCGCTGGTGACCGGCAGAGCCGTCCTGTCCGAGGCACGGGGGTCGCGGGATGAAGCCGCGGCCCTGTACCGCGAAGCGGCTCAGGGATGGTCCGAGTGGGGATCTGTCGTCCAGCACGGATACGCGCTCCTCGGCTTGGGTCGTTGCGGCGACGAGGACGCCGCCCGCGAGGCGACGGCGTTCTTCGAAGGGCTGCACGCCCGTCCACTCACAGCGATGGCCGCGTAACTCAGCAGCAGGTGTAAGCGCCTGGAGGAGCCGCGCCCTCTTCGGGCTCGGGCAGCTCGGCGGCCGCGAAGGCGGCGCCGTGCAGGATGTCCCGCTCGCTCACCTCGATCTCGTCGAGGTCATAGGCGTCGAGAACCTCACGCAGGACGACGACCCCGGCGACGATCACTGCTGCCCGTCCTGGCTCGATCCCGGGAAGCCGCCGCCGCTCGTCGAGCGTCATCGCCGCGAGCCTTGCCAGCTCGCGCTCGACCGAGTCGCGAGCGATGCGGTGCCCGTGGGTTCGCTCGGGGTCGTACTCGTCGAGGCCGAGATCGAGCGTCGCCAGCGTCGTCACCGTGCCGGCGACGCCGATGGCACTCTCGGCGTCGTAGGGAGGAAGCAGCGAGCGCACGTACGCTCCTGCGGCTGCGAGCTCGGGCTTCGACGGGGGATCCGATCCCAAGAACCGCTCGGTCAGGCGCACGCAGCCGACGTCGAGGCTGACCGACGCTGCCGGAGCGGCCCCGTTCGCGGTGACGACCAGCTCGGTCGAGCCTCCGCCGATGTCCACGATCAGCGTGTCCGAGAGCGAGGGTCGTCCCGCGGAGACCCCTCGCACCATCATCGCCGCCTCTTCGCTGCCCTCGAGAAGCTGGGTCGTGAAGCCGTAGCTCCACTCGATCTCACCCAGGAACGCCTCGCCGTTCTCCGCGTCCCGCACCGCGCTCGTCGCGATCGCGAGCGTGCGCTCCGCTCCGTGCTCCTCGAGCTCGCGGCGGTAGTCGGAGAGGCAGTTGCGGACGCGCGCGATCGGGACGGGAAGCAGGCGTCGTCGCGCGTCGACTCCTTCGCCGAGCCGCGTGATCGTCAGCCGCCGGACGACCTCCTTCAGCCGTTCGCCGTCCACGTCCGCGACGAGCAGCCGGGTCGAGTTCGTCCCGAGGTCGACCGCTGCGACTCTCATCTCAGGCATCTCAGATCGGGATGAATGCGCGGAGCCAGCGCATGCGAGCCTGCGCCGACTCGACGGCGTCCAGCAGCACCTGGAGGCGAGCGCGGGAGATGCGCAGCCGCTCGAGCGCCGCCTCGAGCTCGGCGCTTCGGCTCTCGACCTGCGCGAGCAAGCTCTCGGTTCGCGCGCTCCTCGCCTCGAGCGTGGCGAGCTCGGCGCCCATCGTCCTGCTGGTTCGCTTCATCAGCTTCCAGAGGCGAATGCCCCGAACGACGCACACGATCGTCGCGACGATGACGAGGACGAGCCCGGCGAGAAAGGTGGCGAGAATCACTTGATCCGCCTCTTCAGCAGGCCGAAGAGCCAGCGCATGATCTCGCGTTGGCCCGGCGTGCCGAAATCCACGGCCTGCGCCGCCTCGGTGGCCATCGCCGCGATCGTATCCCACGGTTGTCGACCCGCTGCTTCTCGCGCCGCGCGTATCCCGCGGGGCGGCGTTTTGTATCCAAAGCGACCGGGTAATGGCCGAACTTCCAGGGTTTCTGCCCTGGTAATGCTGTCCTATTGCACATTTAGGATCCGAAACGTACGATCTGGGACACAAATCGGCTGAGGGAGGAGTGGGCGATGGGCGGGACGGACACGAACGGAACGGGGCGCTTCGCTGGGATCGAGCGGCCCTACACGCAGGAGGACGTCGAGCGGTTGCAGGGGCGCTTCCGCGTCGAGCACACGATCGCGCGTCTGGGGGCCGAGCGGCTCTGGAAGCTGATGCAGACCGAGCCATACGTGGCCGCGCTCGGCGCTCTCACCGGCGCTCAGGCCGTGCAGATGGTGAAGGCAGGGCTGAAGGCCATCTACCTCTCCGGCTGGCAGGTCGCGGCCGACGGAAATCTCTCCGCCCAGACGTACCCGGACCAGAGCCTCTATCCCGTGAACAGCGCGCCCGCGCTCGTCAAGCGCATCAACAACGCGCTTCTCCGCGCCGACCAGATCGACGCGGCCGAAGGCAGGAACGGCACGTACTGGCTCGCACCCGTCCTCGCGGACGCCGAGGCCGGGTTCGGCGGGCCCCTGAACGCGTTCGAGCTCATGAAGTCCTTCATCGAGGCCGGTGCTGCCGGCGTGCACTTCGAGGACCAGCTGTCCTCCGAGAAGAAGTGCGGCCACCTGGGCGGGAAGGTCCTCATCCCGACCAGCCACTTCATCCGGACGCTCGTCTCCGCTCGGCTCGCTGCCGACGTGCTCGACGTGCCGACGGTTCTCGTCGCGCGCACCGACGCGCTCTCGGCAACCCTGCTGACGAGCGACGTCGACGAGCGCGACCGCGAGTTCCTGACGGGGGAGCGCACGCCCGAGGGCTTCTTCCGCATCCAGCCGGGAATCGAGGCGCCGATCGCGCGTGCTCTCGCGTACGCGCCGTACGCCGACCTGCTCTGGTGCGAGACGTCGACGCCCGACCTCGACGAGGCGGCAGCGTTCGCCGAGGCCGTTCATGCTCAGTACCCGGGCAAGCTGTTGGCGTACAACTGCTCGCCGTCCTTCAACTGGCGAAAGCACCTCGACGACAAGACGATCGCGTCCTTCCAGCAGGAGCTCGCGGGCATGGGCTACCGGTTCCAGTTCGTGACGCTGGCGGGCTTCCACGCGGTCTGCTCGTCGATGTTCGACCTCGCGCGCGGGTACGCGGACCGGGGAATGAGCGCGTACGTCGAGCTCCAGGAGCGGGAGTTCGCTGCCGAGGAGCTCGGCTACACGGCCACTCGCCACCAGCGCGAGGTGGGGGCGGGATACTTCGACTCCGTGCTCGAGGCGATCACCGGTGGGGAGAGCTCGACGCTCGCGCTGAAGGGCTCGACCGAAGAGGCGCAGTTCGAGCCCAAGATCACGGCGTGAGCAGCCCCGCGCTGGGCTCCGGCGTCGTTCTCCACGGCTCGGACGAGCACGGGGTGCTGACGCCCGAGGCGCTCGACCTCGTCGAGGCGCTCGAGCAGGAGTTCGGGGGCAGCCGCCTCGAGCTGCTCCAGGCACGGGCGGAGCGTCAGAAGCGGATCTCGGCGGGCGAGCTCCCGGACTTTCTCGAGGAGACTCGCTCCGTCCGAGAAGGCGAGTGGCAGGTCGCGCCCGTGCCGGCGGATCTCCAGGACCGGCGGGTCGAGATCACGGGGCCGACCGGCGACCGGAAGATGGTCATCAACGCCTTCAACTCGGGCGCAAAGATCTACATGGCGGACTTCGAGGACGCGAACTCTCCGACCTGGGAGAACGTCCTCGGCGGCCAGCTGAACCTCACCGATGCGATCGAGCGGACGATCTCGGTCGAGACTCCCGAGAAGAGCTACGCGCTGAAGGACGACGTTGCCGTGCTGCTCGTGCGACCACGCGGCTGGCACCTCACCGAGCGGCATGTCGAGATCGGGGGCAGGGACGTCTCGGCGAGCCTGTTCGACTTCGGCGTCTACCTCGCGCGGAACGCGGCTCGCCTGGCCGAGCAGGGAACCGGCCCGTACTTCTACCTCCCGAAGCTCGAGAGCCATCTCGAGGCCCGGCTCTGGAACGACGTCTTCCGCTTCACCCAGGAGCGCCTCGGCATCCCGCAGGGGACGATCAAGGCGACCGTCCTCATCGAGACGATCCTCGCGGCGTTCGAGATGGAGGAGATCCTGTACGAGCTCCGCGAGCACTCGGCGGGGTTGAACGCGGGCCGCTGGGACTACATCTTCTCGGCGATCAAGAAGTTCCGGGAGCGCGACGACTTCGTGCTTCCGGACCGCGCGCAGGTCACGATGACCGTCCCGTTCATGCGCGCGTACACGGAGCTGCTCGTCCGCTCGTGCCACACGCGCGGTGCGCACGCGATCGGCGGGATGGCGGCGTTCATCCCGAGCCGCCGGGATGCCGAGGTGAACGAGGTCGCGCTCACGCGCGTCCGCGAGGACAAGCTCCGCGAGTCCGGAGACGGCTTCGACGGGACCTGGGTCGCGCATCCGGACCTCGTCCCCGTCGCGATGGAGGTGTTCGACGCGGCGCTCGGCGACCGGCCGAACCAGCTCGAGCGCAAGCGCGAGGACGTCTCCACGCAGGCCGCCGACCTCCTGAACGTGTCCGCGACGCCCGGCGAGGTCACCGAGGACGGCGTGCGCGCGAACGTCTCCGTCGGGATCCGCTACATCGCCTCCTGGCTCTCGGGCGTCGGCGCGGCCGCCATCGACAACCTGATGGAGGACGCGGCCACCGCCGAGATCTCGCGCTCGCAGATCTGGCAGTGGGTGCGGCACGGCCGCGTCGCGCGAGCGGACGTGGAGCGGATCGTGGCGGAGGTCGTCGCGGAGCTCCCCGCCGAGCGAGTCGTCGAGGAGGCGCGCGCGCTCTTCGAGCAGGTTGCGCTCGCCGACGACTTCGTCGAGTTCCTGACCGTCCCGGCCTACGACAGGCTGCTGGCGCTGGAATAACGTGTCCGACGGGACGAAAGCCGACGATCTCGCACTTGCGCTCGAGGAGGCGATCGTCTCGGGCGAGATCCCACCCGGCAGCGTGCTTCGCCAGGAGCATCTCTCCGAGCAGTTCCAGGTCAGCCGGACCCCTGTGCGCGAGGCCTTGCGGCGCCTCGCGGCGCTGGGGCTGGTCACCTTCGAGCCGAACCGCGGCGTGCGGGTGCGGATGCTCGCGCGGGAGGAGCTTCGCGAGGCGTTCCTCGTGCGAGCCGAGCTCGAGAGCCTCGCGACCGAGATCGCGACGCCGAAGATGTCTTCAGCCGATCTGGCGGAGCTCAGAGCCGCCGAGCGCCGCTTCACCAGCATCACGCACGACCTCGTCGAGATGAGCCATGCGGGACGCCAGGATCTCGAGCTGGCGCGGGAGTGGCTGCACGCCAACCATGCCTTCCACGACGTGATCTATGCGGCGGCCGAGGTTCCCCTGATCGAGCGGATGGCGAAGGCTGCCCGCCGCACGTTCCTGGTGAAGCCGGTCTGGGCGACCGGGGCGGACCTCGACGAGCTGTTCCACAAGAACGACCGCCAGCATCGCGCGATCCGGGAGGCGATGACCGCGCGGAGCCCGCAGGGCGCGCGGGTCCTCGCACGCGAGCACGTGCTCTCGTCCGGTCGCCTGCTGGAGGCGATCCTGGACAAGGTCGCGGCGCAAAGCGAACGGCCGGTGCGGGGTCAGGCTTCAGCCTGACCCCGGTTTGGCGCTGGCCGCACCGCGAACGAAGATCAGGGTCAGGCTGAAGCCTGGCCCCAAGTCCCGCTAGCGAGCGAGCGTCACTTTCGACAGCCCGCGCGGCTCGTCGGGATCGAGCCCCTTCGTCCGCGCGAGCGCCCACGCGAACAGCTGACCCGGGACGACCGAGAGCAGGGGGGTCGAGAGCAGCGACGGCGGCGTCGGGACCGGCAGCGAGTACGCGGCGCCGACCACGGCGCCGGCGGCGCTCCCGCTCGCGATCACGGTCGCGCCGGCCTCGTGGGCTCTCGCCGCGGCATCGAGCACTGCCGGAAGCGTCTCGTCGTCGGAGGCGATCGCCCACACCGGAAACATCGGATCGAGCGCTGCGACGGGCCCGTGCGCGAGATCGGTCGCGGTCAAGGGCTCCGCTGCGACGCGGCAGGTCTCGAGGAGCTTGAGCGCGACCTCGCGAGCGGTCGCGAACTCGACCCCGCGACCGATCACGAACATCCGGCCGGCGAAGGCGAAGGGTACGGCTACGCTCGTGATTCGCTCCTGAACGACGGGCACGAGCTCGGACATGAGCCCCGCAACTGCCCGTAGCTCCTCGGCGAAACGAGGTCCGTCGTCTGCGCAGTACGCGGCGAGCAGCCCGAGCGCTGCGACCTGGTTCGTGTAAGTCTTCGTCGCCGCGACCGCCTGCTCCAAACCTGCGCACAACGGGAGCACGGCCTCGGCGGCGGCCGCCAGCTCGGAGTCAGGATCGTTGGTGAGCGCGACGGTGAGCGCGCCTCTCGTTCGCGCACGCTCGAGGTAGTCGACGACGTCCGGCGTGCGGCCGGACTGCGAGAGCGCAAGGACGGTGCAACCGCTCATGTCGAGCTCGGCGCCGTAGTAGACGGTGAGCGAGATCGAGTCCCGGAGGGCCGTCCATCCGGGAAGGAGCCCGAACGCGTACATCCCGTACGACGCCGCGTTGTCGGACGAGCCGTGGCCGACCATGCGAATCGTCGATGCGCGCCGCTCGCGCACGAGGGCGGCGACACGTTCGAACTCCGGCGCCTGCTCCACGAGCCGGAGCAGCGCCTGCGGCTGCTCGCCGATCTCCGAGAGGAAGAGCCTCCCCGCGGCGCGCGGCGGCTCCTCCGCTCTCGCCTCAGCTGACGACACGCTCACGTCCGTCCACGAGGACGCGCTCGATCTCCAGCTCGTCGCTCAAGACGACGACGTCTGCCGAGCGGCCGATCGCGAGCCGTCCTACCGTGGGATCGCGGAGGATCAGCGCAGGCACCTCGGTCGCGGCGAGGACCGACTGCTCGAACGATGCGCCGAGCGCGTGGAGGTTCCGCACGGCTTCGATCATCGTGAGCGTGCTCCCGGCGAGGGCGCCGCTCGTCCCGCGTGCGACCCCGTCACGAATCTCGATCTCGAGACCACCTAACGGATAGGAGCCGTCGGTCAGGCCGGCGCCCGCCATCGCATCGGTGACCAGGGCGACGCGTCCGGCGGCGGCACGCCAGACGACGGTCGCGGTCTCGGGCGCGAGATGCACACCGTCGAGAATGATCTGGACGAAGACGTCGTCCCGGGCGAGTGCGGTGCCGGCGATCCCGGGGTCCCGGTGCCCGAACGGGCGCATCGCGTTGAAGAGATGGGTCACCGTGCGCACGCCGGCGTCGAACGCAGCGTTGGCCTCGTCGGCTGTCGCGTCCGAGTGGCCGCACGAGACGACGATCTCGCGCCGCAGGAGGATCTCGAGGAGCGCGTCGGCGCCGGGGAGCTCGGGTGCGAGGGTGATCAGGCGGACGGGCCCCGCGTCGAGCAGGCTCTCGAGCAGTTCCTCGTCCGGATCTCGGCGCGCGCCGGCCGGATGGATGCCGAGGCGCAGAGGGGAGAGGAACGGGCCTTCGAGATGAACGCCCAGGATGCGGGGCCCGCCCGCCTCGGCAGGCACCTCGCGGAGGGAGGCGAGGAGCTGCGGCTCGGGGGCGGTGATGAAGGTCGGAAGGTAGGCCGTGACGCCGGTCTCGAGCAGCGCCTCGCCTGCCCGCCGGTACCCGTCGGCGTCGGCGTCGAACAGGTCTACTCCGGCGAAGCCGTTGACCTGGAGGTCGACGAAGCCGGGCACGGCGATCCCCCGCCCGTTCGCGGTGCTGAGGCCGTAGCCGGCGACTCGTCCGTCGAGCAGCTCCATGTCGCCGCGCACGAGGCGTCCTTCGACCAGAGCAGCTTCGACGCCGAGCCTCATGACTCGAGCGCCAGTCGGATGTTGTGCCCGGCCGCGTCGAGCTTCGCCCGCGCCTCGCCGACGTCGACGCCGGCGAGCAGCGAGACGATCGCGACCTTCGCGTCGCCGTCCGCCGCCACGAGTGCCTCCGCCACCTGCTCCGGCGGGGCTCCGGTGGCGCTCTCGACGATGCGCCGGACTCGTGCGTGCAGCTTGTCGTTCGTCGCCGCGACGTCCACCATCAGGTTGCCGAACGTCTTGCCGAGGCGGATCATGGAGATCGTCGAGAGCATGTTGAGAACGAGCTTCTGCGCCGTTCCCGCCTTGAGGCGGGTCGAGCCGGCGAGGAACTCCGGGCCGACGACCACGACGACGGCGTGATCCACGAGCGCCTCTAGCTGCGATTCGGGCGCGGACACGACGCAGCCCGTCGCGGCACCGGCCTCGACCGCAGCCTCGATTGCGCCGAGGACGTACGGCGTACGCCCGCTGGCGCTGACGCCGACGACGATGTCGTCCCGTCCGACCTCGAGCGCGGCAAGGTCGGCTGCCCCTCCGTCCCGGTCGTCCTCGGCAGCCTCCTGCTCGAGGGGCGTCGCGCTCAGCCCACCGGCGAGGAGCGAGACGACCTTCCCCGGGGGGACGGAAAAGGTCGACTCGCATTCGGATGCATCGAGCGCCGCGATCCGGCCGGAGGACCCGGCGCCCACGTAGATCAGGCGGCCACCTCTCGCAAGGGAGGCGGAGAGCGCGTCGACGGCTGCGGCGATCGACGTCGCCGCAGCGCTGACCGCCGCGGGCACCTTGGCGTCCTCCGCGTTCATCAGTTCGACGAGGTCGAGCGTCGAGCGCAGGTCGTAGTCCGCCTCTGGCCTGCTTCCCGCTTCGGTGACGAGCGCATCGAGGCCGCCGTCGTCCGCGTGCGGAGAACGGTCGAGGCCCGTGCCGCTGGAAGGCATGCGGTCGAGTCTACGCATGCGAGGCGCCGGTGGTCAATACCAATTTCGCCAGGATGTGATATCGGTATAGCCTTCGCCATGGCCGAGATCGTCTTCGAGAATGTCACCAAGGTCTTCCCCGGCGATGTCATCGCCCTCGACGGCGTCTCGCTCGAGGTCGCGGACGGCGAGTTCATCGCTCTCGTCGGCCCGTCCGGCTGCGGGAAGTCGACGCTGCTTCGCGCACTTGCCGGGCTGGAGGAGGTGACGAGCGGCACGATCGCGATCGACGGGAAGGACGTCACCGATCTCGCGCCGCGGCACCGCGACATCGCGATGGTATTCCAGAGCTACGCGCTGTACCCGCACATGAGCGTCCGCCAGAACCTCGGCTACGGCCTCAAGGTGCGGCGGACGCCGAAGGCGGAGATTCGCACCCGTGTGGACGAGGTCGCGAAGCTGCTCGGGCTCTGGGACCTTCTGGAGCGCCGGCCGGCGCAGCTTTCGGGCGGCCAGCGCCAGCGGGTCGCCATGGGCCGCGCGATCGTCCGCCAGCCGAAGTCCTTCCTCATGGACGAGCCGCTGTCGAACCTCGACGCCAAGCTCCGTGTCGGCATGCGCGCCTCGCTCTCGCAGCTCCATTCGCGGCTCGGCGTGACGACCGTCTACGTCACGCACGATCAGGTCGAGGCCATGACGCTGGGCCAGCGCGTGGCCGTCATGCGCGACGGCCGGATCCTGCAGGTGGACGCTCCTCAGCGCCTGTACGAGCAGCCGCGAGACCTCTTCGTCGCCGGGTTCATCGGCTCGCCGGCGATGAACCTCGTGGAGGCGACGATCGACAGCGACGAGGTGAGCTTCGGGCAGTTTCGCGTTGCCCTCGATCCGGGCCGGCGCCCTGCCTCGCGCTCGACTCGTGTCGTCCTCGGCATTCGACCCGAGAGTTTCGAAGACGCGCACTTCTCGAGTCACGACCTTCCGACGCTGGATGTCGAGGTTACGGTTCTCGAGGAGCTCGGCTCTGACGCACACGTCTTCTTTCCTGTCGACGCGCCACCGGTCGCACGGGAGGTGCTCGAGGACGAGGGCGAGGAAGACGCGCAGCTGATCGCGTCGGACGGCGCGTTGCTGAACGCCCGCATCGATTCGCGTACTCGGGCGCGCGTCGGCGCCTCGCTGGGGCTCGTCGTCGACCCTGCCCGTTTCCACTTCTTCGATACCGAGACCGGGGCCAGCCTGCTCGACCCAGACCGGTCTATGGTATTGACCAGCTGACGATGCGTACTACGATTGGTCGCCCATGACGAAGCAGAGCGAGACCCGCGATCTCGTGCTCGATCTCATCGAGCAACTCGAGGTCGGTGAGGCAATACCGTCCGAGCGACAGCTGAGCGCGGATCTCGGCGTCTCCCGGCTCACGCTTCGCGCTGCGCTCGACGACCTGGCGCGGGAGGGGTATGTCGTCCGCCGGCGCGGCGCCGGCACGTTCGTCGGCGAGCCGAAGATCGCCCAGGAGCTCACGATGACGTCGTTCACCGACGACATGCGGCGAAGGGGGCTCCGGCCGTCGAGCCGAACTCTCGAGCTTCGCGTTTCGCCTGCCGGCGCGAGGCTCGGGCGCCTGCTGCACGTCTCTCCGTCGGAGCCCGTCGTCATCGCCAGTCGGCTTCGTTTGGCGGATGGAGAGAGCATGGCAATCGAGACGGTGCATGTGCGGGAAAGCCACATTCCGGGACTGACCGCCGAGGATCTTGAGGAGAAGTCGTTCTACGAGATCCTGCGCGATCGCTACGGCATCGTCATCGTCGGCGGAACGCAGACCATCGAGCCGACGGTGACTGACGAGGACGAGTCGGCGGCGCTCGGGGTGCCGCTCCACTCGCCCGCATTCCGCTTCGAGCGGGTCACCCATTCCGACGCCGGCGAGATCGTCGAGTTCGTGGAGTCGATCTACCGCGGTGACAGGTACCGGCTCGTTACCGCCCTCTCCGTTCCCCAAGAACGTCGTCGGCGCAAGGCGCCATCGCGCGTCGCGCAGTTCGACGGTCATGGGTCGACGAGAGTCGTTGCGCGTGGTTAGTACCAAACCTCGCTCTCGAGTGCGAACGCCTTGGACGCAACTTTTCTCTAGCAGCGGGCCGTTGCACGCCCAGAAGACGTTCGAGAAGGGCTTGACAGGTGCCGCAGAATGTGGAAGCCTCCACGTCGATGGCAGATTGGTATAAACCACTTGGGCGGTCTCGCGAGTCACTGCCAGGCGCGAGTTCACGGACACGGGACGCCCGGATGCCACGGGAGATGCGCATGAACGTACGTCACTTTGCTGCTGCCGCGCTCGTGGCCGCACTCGCGGTTGCGGCCGTCGGAGCCACAGGAGCGTCTGGCGGCAGCACCGCCAACACCCTCACGGTCTGGCTCATGGTCGACGCGAAGTCCGGCTGGTCGGACGTCGTCGCGTCGGCCACCTCGCAGTTCAAGAACCAGAATCCCGGCTGGGACGTCGACGTCCAGTATCAAGAGTGGGGCTCGTATCGGGCAAAGCTCGATGCCGCGCTCGCGGGTGGGGGCGTACCGGACGTGATCGAGGTCGGGAACTCGCAGGCGACGCCCTACATCGTCGCCGGCGCGTTCCAGGACCTGTCGAGCGTCAACTTCCCCAACGAGAGCACCTGGCTCTCGGGGCTCACGAAGGCAGGACGGTTCGGCGGCAAGACCTACGCCGTTCCGTACTACGCGGGGTCGCGCGTGATCACGTACCGCACCGACCTCTTCAGGCAGGTGAACGCGAAGGTGCCGACCACCGTCGCCGAGTTCACGGCGATCGCGAAGAAGCTCGGCGCAAGGAACAAAGCCAAGACGCTTCTCCCCGGTCTACATTGCGGGGACGGACTGGTACTTCGCCATGAGCTTCGTCTACGACTACGGCGGAACGATCGCCATCACGAGCAAGGGTAAGTGGATCGGCGCGCTAGACCGCCCCAAGGCGCTCGCCGGCCTGGCCGCGTACAAGGCGTTCTTCGACGCCTCCTCGCGCGCCAGCAAGACGACCGACGAGGTCCGGCCGAACCCCTACGACGTGTACGCACAGGGGAATGCAGCGTCGATGCCGGGCCCGGGGTGGTTCAGCTGCTGCGTCGGCGACTTCAAGGACCGGACGGCGCAGTTCGTGATGCCGGGCCGGAAGAAGGGTGAGGCCATCCCCGGCTTCCTCGGCGGCTCGCTGCTCGCCGCACCGGTAGGCGGGAACCGTGCCATGTCCGCAGCGTGGATCAGCGCCTTCACCGACAACACGTCGATGACCGCGCTCCGCGCGAAGGGCAACATCCCGAACACGACAAGCCTGCTCGGCTCGAGCGTGAATGAGCGCGCTGCCAAGCGGAGCTGGTTCGTGCCCGTCGCGAAGCATTGGGCCAGCGTCGAGAGCGGGAACATCCTGCGCACGATGCTCAAGCGAATCCTCACGGGCGAGATGAGCATCAAGGAAGCGGCCGACACGGCCAGCGACAACATCACGTTCACGCTGAACCAGAAGTAGAACGGACGCTATGACGGTCGCCGCCGAGACCTCCACACTCCGGTCTCGGCGGCGACCGCGCTCTCGGCGCATTCTCCGAGGCTCCGTCCCGTATCTCCTGATCCTCCCGGCGATCGTCGTCATCACGGCGATCCTCGGATATCCGCTGTACAAGCTCGTCACGCTCTCGCTCCAGCAATACGGACTGGCGGAGCTGATCCAGCGGAAGGGCGCGTGGGTCGGCTTCGACAACTACGCATCGGTGCTGCGCGACGACGTGTTCTGGGACGTCCTGCTCCGCACGGTCGTGTTCACCGTCGCGAACGTCGGTCTCACGATCGTGCTCGGGACGCTCATCGCGCTCCTGCTCGTCAAGGTGTCGGGCTGGGTGCGCGTGCTCCTGACCACGGGCCTCGTGCTCGCCTGGTCGATGCCCGCCGTCGTCGCCGTCCAGGTCTGGTTCTGGATGACGAACTTCCAGAACGGGATCCTCAATCACGTCCTGACCGAGCTCGGGCTCGGTGACTACAACCAGCACAACTGGTACGCGACGTCGTTCTCGCAGCTCTCCATGGTCACCCTCCTGATCGTCTGGGGCGCCATCCCGTTCGTGACCGTCACGGTGTACGCCGGGCTTGCGCAGGTTCCCCGCGAGCTCGTCGAGGCCGCGGAGATCGACGGCGCCGGCCCGCTGCGTGTGTTCCGGGACGTGACCTTCCCGATCCTGAAGCCGATCTTCCTCATCCTCACGAGCCTGTCGATCATCTGGAACTTCGGCGTCTTCACGCAGCCCTACCTCCTGATCGGCCCGTCGCAGATCGACGTCACGAACTACCTCATGGGCATTTACGTCTTCGTCGAGGGCTACGAGCACACCAATCTGGGGCGCGGCGCGGCCATCTCCCTGCTGATGTTGCTCATCGTCGCCGCGCTCAGCGTGTTCTACGTCCGCCGGATGGTGAAGATGGGCGAGGCCGCCCGATGAGCACCACGACGTCGGCTGCTCCCGTGCCTCGCCGCGCGACGGTCAGGCGCCAGCGCGCTCGTCGGGCGCGCCGGATCGCGTGGAACGTCGTTGGGCTGGCGCTCACCCTCGTCCTCGTCTTCCCCGTGTTCTGGATGGTCTCCACCGCCTTCAAGCCCGATTCGGAGATCAACTCCTTCCCGCCGACCTGGTTCTCGTTGGATCCGACGTTGCAGCACTTCAGAGACGCGATCGCGAGGCCCTACTTCTGGGACACCGTGAAGAACAGCCTGATCGTCGTCGGCGCAGTCGTCGTGCTCTCGGTCGTCGTCGCGTTCCTCGCTGCCGTCGCCCTCGCGAAGTACCGCTTCACGGGCAACAAGCTGTTCGTCGTACTCGTCATCGGGATCCTCATGCTCCCGCAGGCGGGCCTCGTCATCCCGCTCTTCGTGGTTCTCGGCAGGTACGGCCTGACGAACGAGCTGATGGGGCTCGTCCTGACGCACCTGGTGATCTTGCTGCCCTTCGCCGTCTGGACGCTTCGCGGGTTCATTCTCGGCATCCCGAAGGAGCTGGAGGAGGCGGCGATGGTGGACGGCTCGAGCCGCTTCGGGGCCTTCGCGAGGATCCTCCTTCCGCTCGTCGCGCCGGGCCTCGTCGCGACCTCGGTCTTCGTCTTCATCACGAGCTGGAACGAGTACATCTTCGCGAAGGTCATCCTCACGGACCAGGCGAACCAGACCCTCACCGTCTGGCTCTCGTACTTCTACGGGACGAGCCGCAACACCGACTGGGGAGGGCTGATGGCCGCCTCGACGCTGACCGCGATCCCGGTGGTGATCTTCTTCCTTCTCGTCCAGCGGAGGATCGCGTTCGGGCTGACCGCCGGCTCCGTCAAGGGATGAACGGGGTCAGACCTCACGGGTCTGACCCCTCCGACCTGTCGCGCCTCGCCGCCGCCTGCATCTTCCCCGGCTTCGCGGGCCCAGAGGCTCCTGAGTGGGTGCGGCGGTGGCTCGACCGAGGCCTCGGCGGCGTCGTCCTCTTCGCCTGGAACGTCGAGAGCCGGGAGCAGTTGGGGGCGCTGACCGCGGCGCTCCGGTCCGAGCGTGGGGACGTGCTCGTCGCGATCGACGAGGAAGGCGGCGATGTCACGCGGCTAGAGGCCGCGACGGGAAGTTCGTACCCTGGCAACGCGGCTCTCGGCGCCGTCGACGACGTCGAGCTGACGGAGCAGGTCGCGGTGTCAATGGGAGCCGAGCTGTCGGCGGTCGGCGTGAACGTCGACCTCGCGCCGGTCGCGGACGTGAACACGAACCCCGAGAACCCGGTCATCGGCATCCGCTCGTTCGGTGCGGACGGGGAGCTGGCGGCACGGCACGTGGCCGCCTTCGTACGCGGGCTACAGGGATCGGGCGTCGCAGCCTGCGCGAAGCACTTTCCGGGCCACGGCGACACCTCCGAGGACTCGCATCACGAGCTCCCCGTCGTGGAGTCGATCGAGAACTATGCCCTCGTGCCTTTCAAGGCCGCGATCGCCGCCCAGGTGCAGGCGATCATGACCGCCCACATCGTCGTCCGCTCGCTTGGCGACGCGCCGGCGACGATGAGTCGCGAGATCCTGCACCGGCTGCTCCGCGAAGAGCTCGGCTACGACGGGCTGGTCCTGACGGACGCGCTCGAGATGCGCGCGATCAGCGCTACGGTCGGGGTGGAGGAGGGGGCGGTTCGGGCGATCGAAGCCGGCGCCGACGCGCTTTGCCTCGGGCACGACCTCTTCGAGGAGTCGGTCCAGAGCGTGTGCGACGCGCTCGTCGGCGCGGTGCGTTCGGGCCGCCTCGAGGAGTCACGTCTGGCCGAGGCCGGCGGCCGTGTTCGGCGGATATCGGAGTGGGCTGCACAAGCTCCTTCGCGCGAGCATCCCCCGAGTGAAGTCGGCCGAACGGCCGCACGGCGCGCGCTCCATGTCGCCGGTGACGGCTCGCTCTCGCGCTCACCTCTCGTCGTCGAGCTCGAGCCCGAGCCCGGCATGGCCGCGGGACGCTTGCCTCGAGGGCCGGCCGACTGGTTCCACGCGGTGGTGCCCGAGGCGGAAGCCGTGCGCGTGCGAGCCGAAATGGTGGACGACGTGCTCGCACGAGCGAACGGGCGCCAGCTCGTCATCCTCGCCCGCGACGCGCACCGCCACGCCTGGGAGCGAGACGCCATACAGGCGCTCGTCGCCGGCAGCGACGGTGCGATCGTCGTCGAGCTCGGCCTGCCGTACTGGAGGCCGGAGGGCGTCTCGGCGTATGTCACGACCTACGGCGCGGGCCGCGTGAACGTCGAAGCAGCAGCCAAACGGCTCTCCGCACCTTCTCGCTCGCGGTGACTCTCGCTCAGACGGTCTGGCAGCTCCATCCGTGGCGCCGGCGAAGCCCCACAGTGATGTAGAGAACGAGCCCCGCTCCGGCGAGACCGGCGAGGTCGACGAGGATCAGTGGGAGATCGCCGATCGCGATGCCGTAGGCGAGCCAAACCGCATAGCCGACGAGCGTCACGACCCGCACGGGAATCGAGGTCTCGCATGCGCTCCCGAGCCGGCTCAGCCGGCGCGCCTGGAGTAGCAGCGAGATCGCGGCGGTGAGACCGACGGCCGTGCCGGCGGCTGCGAGAAGGTGAATTGGGCTCATGCGTTCAGGATCGCGCATGGCCAGGTGACTCGCGTCGGTAGGTCTACCTATCTTCGAGCAGATCGTGCTCCAGCGCGAAGAGCGCGACTGCGGGGCGGCTCGACACCCCGAGCTTCGCGTAGATGTGCTGGACGTGGTGCTCGGCGGTCCGGGGCGAGATCACGAGCCTGCGGGCGATGTCGGGGTTCGAGTGGCCGACCGCGACGAGCCGGAGAACCTCGATCTCGCGTGCGGTGAGGCCCGCCGGGCGAACCGTGTGGCGACGGCCTCGCCGTGCCTGCCCTGCTGCCTCCAGGACTGCAGCGACGCAGTCGGCATCGAGCTTCCCCGACCGCACCTCGTTCCGGAGCTCCTCCGCGGCGCGCTCGGCGCTCAGCGCCGGCCGGTGCGGGCGCTCCTGTGTCATCGCCTGAAATGAATCCGCGGCGGCGAGGATGCGAACGCTCACGGGCTGGTCGCGCGCAGCGGCGCCGCGGTGGTAGCCGGAGCCGTCCAATCGTTCGTGGTGCATGCCCGCGATACGCGCGAGAGGCTCGAGGACTCGGGAGCCGGCGAGGATCCGCTCCGAGTGGTACGGGTGCAGCCGCACCTGTTCCCACTCCGCGCCGGTGAGGGGGCCAGGCTTCTCCCAGATCGCGTTCGACACGGCAAGACGGCCGATGTCGTGCAGGAGAGCCGCGACCTCGAGCTGGTCGATCGTCTCCGCGTCCAGGCCGAGGCGACGTGCGGCCGCCGTGGTCAGCGCTGCGACTCCGCGCGAGTGACCATGGACTGCGGGCAGCTTCAGGTCGGCAACGTCCGCAAACGCGGCGGCGATGTCGCGGAGCTCGTTCTTGTCCCGCTCCTCGATAGGCGCCGGCTCTTGCTCGAGAACTTCGGTACGTGGGTCTTGCGACGCCTCGCCGAGCAGCTCCTCGGCGTTTGCCGCGAAGGCGTCGACGATCGTTGGGTCCAGCAACGAGCCCGCACGCGCGTGCATCCCGCGAACCGCGTGCTCGTGGCCGCCGGCACCGTGGAGCACCACCGCATCCGCGGCCACTCGCGCGATGCGAGCCGGGAGCGATATGTCGTCTCCGCGCAGACCCCGAGGCGGCCCCGTGCCGTCCCACCACTCACCGACCTCGTAAAGTGCCCGGGCGACGCCAGAGCCAAGTCCGATACGACGCGCAACGGCGCTCGCCACCTCGCAGGCCGCCGTGTCGTACCTCCGTCCGAACTCCTCGCCGACCTCGAGGATGCGCTCTGCGAGTGCGTCTCGAGCCCGGGGCGGAAGTCCTCGAGTCGCCTCGGGAACGAGCGTTGCGAGATAGTCGGCGGGATCGGCGAGATTGGTTCTGGATACCGCCCGGGTGATCGTCAGCTCGTTGCCGAAGAGCGCCGCCGTCTCGTGGGAGAAAGCGGGACAGCCCACATGGAAGAGCAGGCTCGCGTAATAGGTGTCCGCAACCTCGCTCTCGGGAAGATCGAGCTTCCGCGCGAGCGCCGTCGCGACGAGACACGAGCGGATAGCGGTCTCGGGTCGAAGCCCGAAGCCGAGATCGGACGCGACCGACAGTCCTGCGATCAGATCGGCGAGTCGAAGGCGAGGCGGCACAGGTCAATCTTGAGCACGCCGGAGCAAACTCGCCACGGGCAGCCGCTATACTCGGGGTCGCGACGCGGGGTGGAGCAGTCTGGTAGCTCGCCGGGCTCATAACCCGGAGGTCGCAGGTTCAAATCCTGCCCCCGCTACTGGAAAAGCCCCGGAAACGGGGCTTTATCTGTTCTCACGGTAGGTCTACCTATCTTCGAGCAAATCGTGCTCCAGCGCGAAGAGCGCGACTGCGGGGCGGCTCGACACCCCGAGCTTCCCGTAGATGTGCTGGACGTGGTGCTCGGCGGTCCGGGGCGAGATCACGAGCCTGCGGGCGATCTCGGGGTTCGAGTGGCCGACCGCGACGAGGCGGAGAACCTCGATCTCGCGTTCGGTGAGGCTCGCCGGGCGAACCGTGCGGCGACGAATTCGCCCAGCCTGTCCCGCCGCCTCCAGGACTGCGGAGACGCAGTCAGCATCGAGCTTCCCCGACCGCACCTCGTTCCGGAGCTCCTCCGCGGCGCGCTCGGCGCCAAGCGCCGGCCGGTGCGGACGCTCCTGCGTCATCGCCTGAAACGCATCCGCGGCGGCGAGGATGCGAACGCTCGCGGGCAGGTCCCGCGCAGCGGCGCCGCGGTGGTAGCCGGAACCGTCCAATCGTTCGTGGTGCATGCCCGCGATACGTGCGAGGGGCTCGAGCACTCGGGAGCCGGCGAGGATCCGCTCCGAGTGGTACGGGTGCAGTCGCACCTGCTCCCACTCGGCGGTGGTGAGCGGACCACGCTTCTCCCAGACTGCGTTCGTCACGGCAAGACGGCCGATGTCGTGCAGCAGAGCCGCGACCTCGAGCTGGTCGATCGTCCTCGCATCCAGGCCGAGGCGACGTGCGGCCGCCGTGGTCAGCGCTGCGACTCCGCGTGAGTGACCGTGGACTGCGGGCAGCTTCAGGTCGGCAACGTCCGCGAATGCCGCGGCGATGTCGCGGAGCTCGTTCGTGTCCCGCTCCTCGATAGGCGGCGGCTCTTGCTCGAGAACTTCGGTGCGTGGGTCTTGCGACATCTCGCCGAGCAACTCCTCGGCATTCGCCGCGAAGACGTCCACGACCGTTGGATCCAGCAGCGAGCCCGCACGCGCGTGCATCCCTCGAACCGCGTGCTCGTGGCCGCCGACGCCGTGGAGCACCACCGCATCCGCGGCCACTCGCGCGATACGAGCCGGAAGCGATATGTCGTCTCCGCGCAGACCGCGGGGTGGTCCTGTGCCGTCCCACCACTCACCGACCTCGTAGAGTGCGCGGGCGACTCCGGGGCCTAGTCCGATGCGACGAGCAACTGCGCTCGCCACCTCGCAGGCTGCCGTATCGTAACTCCGTCCGAACTCCTCGCCGACCTCGAGAATGCGCTCTGCGAGTGCGTCTCGAGCGCCGGGCGGAAGTCCTCGTGTCGCCTCGGGAACGAGGGTTTCGAGATAGTCGGCGGGATCGGCGAGATTGGTTCTGGATACCGCCCGCGTGAGGGTCAGCTCGTTGCCGAAGAGCGTCGCGGTCTCGTGCGAGAAAGCGGGGCAGCCAACGTGAAGGAGCAGGCTCGCGTAGTAGGTGTCCGCAACCTCGCTCTCGGGAAGATCGAGCGTGCGGGCGAGGGCCGTCGCGACGAGACACGAGCGAATCGCGGTCTCGGGTCGAAGCCCGAAGCCGAGATCGGACGCGACCGACAGTCCGGCGATCAGATCGGCGAGTCGAAGGCGTGGCGGCACAGCTCAATCTTGAGCACGCCGGAGCAAACCCGCCACGGGCAGCCGCTATACTCGGGTCGCGACGCGGGGTGGAGCAGTCTGGTAGCTCGCCGGGCTCATAACCCGGAGGTCGCAGGTTCAAATCCTGCCCCCGCTACTGAAAAAGCCCCGGAAACGGGGCTTTTCTGTTCTCACTGAAGGAATCGACGGGCGAAACTTTTGCCCAACTTTTGGCTCTCGAGGGAGAGCACGCTCGCACATCTAGGGCTTCTGTCTCTGGAGAGAGTTCGACGAGGCGTCGTGCGTCGTCCCCCCGACGAATCTCCGGAGGGAAACCAGCTATGTGATCGGCGACGAGATCGCCTAGCGCCAAAGGGACATTCCCGCACGCTGGCCCAGACGAGGTTCCTAACCTTCGGCTGGCAGCATGATGCGATCCGAGAAGGAGTTAGACCGATGGCGACACTCACCGAGAAGCAGGCGGCGCTCTTCACCGACCGCAACTGGGGCGTAATCGCGACGATCCGCGAGGACGGATCACCGCACGCCACTCCCGTCTGGATCGATTACGACGGTGAGAACGTGCTCGTCAACAGCGCCTACGGGAGGACAAAGGTGACGAACATCGAGCGCGATCCGCGAGCGACCGTCACCGTCCTACCGGCCGCCGACCAGCAGGGCGGCTACGTGATGGTGAGCGGCCCGGCCAAGATCGTCGAAGAGGGCGCGCTCGAGCACATCAACATGCTCGCGAAGAAGTACTTGGGTGAGGACAAGTACCCCTACCTCGGTCCCGGCGAGAGGCGCGTGATCATCCAGATCCACCCCGAGCGAGTCGACGGCTTCGGCGCAGGCGGCTAGGGCAACCGCTCAGACCAGGTAGGCCGCGCCACGGTCGCTCAGCGTCAGGCGCGAAGACTGATGCACGCGACCACTCCCCTCTCGACCCCAGATCGCATAACCCGGAGGTCGCAGGTTCAAATCCTGCCCCGCTACTGCAAGAGCGCGTCAGATCAGACGGGCGACACGCGCTAGCCTTCATTGACGAGATCGAATCGCAGAAGGGCGGAACACATGGACGCGAGCGCGGGAGACAGGATCGTCGTCGAATCGGAGCGAGCTGCTCAGTCTGGGCAGGCGGGCGTCATCGAGGAGGTTCTGGCCCAGGATCCGCCGCGCTTCCGCGTCCAGTGGGACGACGGGCGCACGAGCATCTTCGCTCCCTCGGCAGGTGTCGCGAGGATCGAGCGGCGCAAGAGAGAGCGCGTAAAGGCCTGACCGGCGGGAAGGCCGCGCAGCGCAAGACTCGATTGGACGGCCGACTACTCGTGGATCTGGTCCCGCGAATCGAAGTAACCCGCGGGGATCGAACCGTGAGCAGTCCTCTGACGCTGAAAACATGCTGCTTGTCGGAGCCGACTAACAGGAGGCAGGGAGATGGAGACACTGACGCAGATGAAGTGCGTCGCGTGCCGCAAAGACGAACCCATCGTGACGAATGCGGAGATCGCCGAATTTCAGCCCCAAGTCTCTGAGTGGGAAATCTTGGAGCTCGATGGAATCAAACGCCTGAGACGCGTCTTCTCGTTCGACGACTTTGTGCAGGCGTTGGAATTCACAAACAAGGTAGGCGAGCTCGCCGAGGATGAGGGTCATCACCCCGCGCTGCTGACCGAATGGGGCAGGACGACGGTCACGTGGTGGACGCACAAGATCAGGGGCCTGCATCGCAACGATTTCGTCATGGCGGCGAAGACTGACGTTGTGTACCGGCTATAACCGATCCTCGTGCAGGAGGCTAATGCGGCCTCCCGGTCATACCGACGCCGTTGTCGTAACGTGCTTGGCCAGGGCGCGCTGAACTGTTTCTCGAAGCTGGAGCCCAAGCCTGCGTGTGGAACCTCAGATCGCATAACCCGGAGGTCGCAGGTTCAAATCCTGCGGGCCAAACATCCGCCCTTCGCCGCGCACGGCCGCTCCCGGAAAGAGCACCTGCGCTGCATGGATGTAGCGCTCCGTCCCTGGCTCTGCGAATGCCCGGCCTTGAGCTGGATGTAGCTCATCGGGTTCCCGGCGGCGGCTTCGTGCGTAAGGGCCGTATGCCTCAAGTCATGGAAGGGGCGGAATGGCTTCGTGACCCCAGCCCACTTGAGCGCGGGGCGCATATGTATACGTGTGAGCTTCGAAGGATCGAGCGGGCTCCCAAGCTCGGGATGAGAGAACACGAGCTCGTCGTCTCCCTGGAATGCAGTCTTCTGCCAATGCTCCTGTAGGAGCGCGAGTGTCCGCGGCCCAAGCTCGATCAGCCGCCTGCCGCTTCGTGACTTCGGCGTCGTGAAGTGACCTTTGACGAGCGCTTCGCAGGAGCGACGTATTGGCGCCAGTTGACCCAGAAGGCAACGTCTCATAAGACTGAAGTCGACTGAAGACGACCTCAGCCGACCCTCGAGGGGTAAATGACCTGGAGGTCGTATCTCGGGCTGATCGCATGCGGTTTACGCGTCGGCGACGCGGTCCTTGCTCCGCGGAAACCGCTCGGTTGAGTGAGTCCGATGTGCAATGGGGCGCCACAAATGTGCGTCGTGGCGCGTGCCCTAGAGTCCTGCACATGAGCTTCCGCGAGTGGGCGAGCACAGCCGTAGGCCGGGCCGCCGCCGTCGGCTCTCTGCCGTCGGATACCCCCGAAGAGCGGTTGCGCAAGTCGGCGCTTGTCCTTTCCTCGCTCCTGATCACGTGTCTCTCCTTCGTCTGGGTCGCGACGTATGCGGCGCTTGGGCTCTGGCGCTCGGCGCTCATTCCATTCGCATACCAGGTCGCATCGCTAGCGGGGCTCGCTTTCTTCGCGAGGACGAAGCGCTACGCCGTGTATCGCGCGAGCCAGGTCGCGATGTTCCTCGTTTTGCCCTTCCTCCTCCAGTGGAGTCTGGGCGGATTTGTGGAGTCGGGCGCCGTCGCGATCTGGGCCTTCGTCGCGCCCCTCGGCGCGCTCGTGTTCTATGGGCCCCGCCAGGCGATCACCTGGTTCGCGGCCTTCCTTGCCTTAGTCGCTTTCTCGGCCGCCATCGACGGCGTCCTTCCGGAGCCTTCGGAGGAGATTCCGTCCTCGGTCGTCGTGGCGTTCTTCGCGCTCAACATCTTCGGCCCGTCGATCACGACGTTCGCCCTTCTTGAATACTTCGTCCGCTCCCGCGACCGTGCGCACGAGCTACTGGCCGCGGAGCAGGAGCGCTCGGAGACCCTTCTACTGAGCATCTTCCCGCGGGCCATCGCTGAGCGGCTGAAGGTCTCGCAGGAGGTCATCGCAGAGCGCAGCGAGGAAGTCTCGGTCGTCTTCGCCGACATCACGGGCTTCACTCCTGTCGCGGAACGACTGCCGGCGGAGGAGGTCGTGATCCTCTTGGACGAGATCTTCTCGGCCTTCGATGAGCTAGTGGCGCACCACGGCCTCGAGAAGATCAAGACGATCGGTGACGGCTACCTAGTCGCCGCCGGGATCCCAACACCACGAGCCGACCACGCGGAGGCGGCCGCTCACGTGGCGCTCGCAATGAGGCAGGCGCTGACCGAGCTACCAGTCGCGTCCGGCTTGAACCTCCGCGTCGGCATCGACTCAGGGCCGGTCGTCGCCGGCGTCATCGGCCGGACCAAGTTCGGCTACGACCTCTGGGGGGACACCGTCAACACGGCGAGCAGGATGCAGTCTCACGCCCCACCCGGCGGGATCCAGGTGACCGAGCGAACGTATCGTCGACTCGAGGGCGAGTTCCTCTTCGAGCGGCGCACGGGGGTCGTCGTCAAAGGCAAAGGCGAGATGACGACGTACGTTCTGCTCGGGGAGCGGCCGGAGCCCTTGGTCGCCGGTACGCGCTATGAGCCCGCCAGCTCGCGCTAATGAAGGCACGACAGGCCCTCTCGCTGCCGGACGGACGTCGATCCGGACACAGAGAGTCGCGAAACCTTTGGCCAAACTTTTGCCCATCTGAGCTGACCTCAGCTGACCTCAGCCGATCGAGCCTGGCGCAAACCACGCGGTATCGGCATTCCTTGACCTAGAAGGGAAGGTCTCATAACCCGGAGGTCGCAGGTTCAAATCCTGCCCCCGCTACTGAAAAGCCCCGCAGTGACGGGGCTTTTCCTTCTCAGGATGGCGACGCTAGTCAGGCGATGGCGAGCTCTCGCGGATG
>CAVRLT010000036.1:0-69529 GCA_963721795.1 uncultured Actinomycetes bacterium | reverse complement strand
GTTCGCGCTCGGCGCAGATCACGTCCTACGGCCTGCGCGCTCCCTCTCGCCGGGAGAACGGAGCCGCGCGACACTCGCCCTCCAGGCCGCGCGCGGCGTGAACGCGCTCGTCCTCGACGAGCCGACGAATCACCTGGATCTGGAAGCGATCGTGGAGCTCGAGTCGGCCCTCGAGCACTTCGAAGGAACGGTGGTGCTCGTCACTCACGATCGCCGGTTCCTCGACGCGTTCCGCGCGACGCGAACGATCGAGCTGTAGGGGCGAGGCTCGCCGCGCCCTCGGTTCGTCGTCGGCGCATGCGCGCGACGGCAAGCCTCGACACGGCTTACACCGGCCGGCGTGCAGCCCTGCGTCGCCTCGACGTCGCGGGCGATCTGGGCGACGAGCTCCTCCTCCGACTCGAAGACGGCTTCGTCCCGCAGTCGCTCCCACACCTCCACGACGAGACGCTCCCCGTAGAGGTCGCCGTGCGAAATCGAGCAGGTAGGGCTCGATCCGCCGCTCGGTGCCCCCGTAGTGCGGATTCGTCCCGATCGAGACTGCCGCACGGTGACCACGGGCGGACCCTGCGTAGATCCCGTACCGCGGGCAGGCGAGATCCGGCTCGAGCAGGAGGTTCGCCGTCGGGTATCCGAGCGTGCCCCCACGCTGGTCGCCGGCGACGACCGTCCCGTCGAGCTCGAAAGGCCTCCCCAGCATCGCCGCGGCGCCGGCGACGTCCCCGTCGGCGATCGCAGCCCGGATCGCGGTCGACGAGACACGCCGTCGATCCTGGGTGGAACGACGACCTGGAACCCGAGTCGCTCCAGTAGCCCGAGGTCTCCCGATCGCCGGACGCCGAAGCGGAAGTCCTCGCCCGCGAGTACGATCTCGGCGCCGATCGCGCGCAAGTAGCGCTCCGCGAACTCCTCCGGAGTCAGCCGTTGCAGGTCGGGCGTGAACGGCGCCACCACCGCCGTCTCGACGCCCGCGTCGGTGATCAACTCGAGCCTGCGCTCGAGGGTCGTCAGGAGGTCGACCCTGTTCCCGAGCGCGATCCGAGGGTGCGGGTCGAACGTGATCACCGTCGACACCAGTCCCGTGGCGCGCGACGCCTCGAGCACGGAGCGATGGCCTCGATGCACGCCGTCGAAGCTCCCGATCGCCACCGCGCGCGGCTTCCGCTCCACCTCCTCCGGAAGAGAAACGACGTTCACGTACCCAGCCTCGCGAGAGCCTCCTCGGGCGGAATGATTCGCTCGGGATCCGCCTCCTCCACCGAGAACGGCCCGATCTCCGTGCGGCGCAGCGTGACGCAGTGACCGCCGAGCGCCTCGGCGATCGCGCGCACGTAGGTCCCGGAGGAAACGAGGAGGTCGAGACGCGCCACGCCATCCCCGTACTCCTCGAGAGCGAGCTCATGCACGAACATCCGGCGCACCGGCATCTCGACCGCGACTCCGCGGCGATGCAACCGGTACGCCCGCTCTCCGTCGATCTTCACCGCCGACGCGGCCGGTATCGGCAGCTCGACCGCGCCACGCAGCAACGCGAGCCGCTCTTCGAGCTCGACCTCGACCAGGCGAGTCGTGCTCGCCGACGACCTCGCCCTCCAGATCCCCGGTAGACGTCGTCGACGAGAGGTCGATCTCGGTCACATACCGCTTGTCGAGGCCGACGAAACGAGGCTGAAGCCGCGTCGCCGCGCCGGACAAGAGCAGGAGCAAGCCCGTCGCGAACGGATCGAGAGTCCCCGCATGCCCGGTCCGCGCTCCCGTCCTGCGACGCGTCGCCGCGACGATCGCGAAGGACGAGGGGCCCGCCGGCTTGTCGGCGAGGATGATCCCGCTAGGTGTGAGAGATCGCGGCGGCGGCATGCTCGAACTCCTCCACGATGAACCGCTTCAGCTCCTCGAGCGGGAGCTCGCTCGAGAATCCCGCGGCCTGCCGGTGTCCGCCGCCGTTCGACTTCCGGGCGATCACCGAGACGTCGATCTCGTCGACCGACGCGCGAAGCGACACGCGATGCGCCGGGCCGTCTCCGCGCGGAGGCTCGCGGATCAACGCAGCAACCATCGCGCCCTCGACCGCGCGTAGGTAGTCGATGATGCCCTCGGAGTACGGCTCGGCCGCACCGACCTCCGCGAAGTCGTTCTTCAGGAGATGTGACACCACGAGCCGCCCGCCCGAGTGCACCTCCGCGCGATCGAGAGCGCGCGCGAGCAACTTCAGCTTGGCGAACTGCACGTTCTCGTACACGGTCTGGAACACCTTGTGCCAATCCGCTCCGGCCTCGACGAGGTCGGCGGCGAGCCGCAACGCCTTCGGGCTCGTGTTCGCGTACTGGAAGCGACCCGTGTCCGTGACGAGGGCGACGTAGAGCGGCTCCGCGATCTCCGGTGTGATCTCGACGCCGAGCTCGCGGAAGACGTCCGAAAGGATCTCGCCCGTCGACGATGCATCCGCGACGATCAGGTTGACGTCGCCGAAGCGCGTGTTGTCGTGGTGATGGTCGATGTCGAGGGTGAAAGGCGACTCCGCGAGCAAGGAGGGGTCGGGCCCGAGCCGCTCCTCCTTCGCGCAGTCGACCGCGACGAGAACACGCTCGGCGTGGTCGGGAGGCGGCTGCCGGTGGATGCCGTTCAGAGCGAGGAAGGTGTACTCGCCGGGGAGAGGCGCCTCGCCCGGCACGAACATGACGCTCTCCTTCCCGAGCTGCTCGAGCGCGAGATGCATGGCGAGGAGAGACCCGAGCGCGTCGCCGTCCGGGTTCTCGTGTGCCGCCACGACGAAGCGCTCGTGCTCGCCGAGCGCAGCCACGACCGCATGCATGTCATCCGTGTTCGTCGTCATCGGGGGAACCTTCGGGCGCGAGCTCGTCGATCATCTTTCCCAGGCGAACGCCCTGCTCGACCGTCGGATCGTATTCGAAGGTCAGGACCGGAGTCCGGCGCAGGCGAAGCTCTCGCGCAACCTGTGCCTGCAGGACGCCGTGAGCGGCACGGAGACCCTCGAGAGTCCGCTCGCGCTCGGCTTCCGAGCCGAAGACGCTGACGAAGACGGTCGCGTGCGCGAAGCCCGTCGCCGCCTCGACTCCGGTGACCGTCACGAAGCCGATCCGCGGATCCTTGAGCGTCGGGATCGCGTCCGAGAGCACCTTCCTCATCGCTTCGTTCACGCGTCGCTTCCGGCCGCCGTTACTCACCGGGAACCACGACCTCCCGGTCGGCGCGCAGCAGCTCGAACTCCTGCGAGCCGAGATACCGGACGACCGCGTCGAGCAGCTCCTGCAGCTCGCGATGCTCCTTCGCAGCGCACGCGACCGTGAGCCCGGCGCGCTGCCAGAGCTCGTGGAACTCGACCTCGGCGACCGTTGCCCCGAACCGCTCGTGCAGCTGCGCCTTCGCCGACTTCACGTACTTCCGCTTTCCCTTCAGCGACCCGTTCTCGGGGAAGTGCAGCTCGACGGACAGGATCCCCACGTAGCCGGCCACGGCCCGAGGACGTGCTACTCCGGGCCGGGCATACCCGGCTACGGCGTGTCGTCGACTGCGGCGGCTGCGACGGGGGCAGGCTCGTCGAGATCCGTGCGCTCGACCTGGCGCGTCTCGTACACCTCGAGGATGTCGCCTTCCTTGACGTCGTTGTAGCCGTCCAGGAGGATGCCGCACTCGAATCCCTCGGCGACCTCCCGCGCGTCGTCCTTGAAGCGCTTGAGCTGCGCGATCGAGGTCTCGTAGATGACGGTTCCGTCGCGCACGATCCGCACCTGTGCGCCGCGACGGACGACTCCGGTCGTGACCATGCACCCGGCGATCGTGCCGAGCCTGGAGACCTTGAAGAGCGCCCGCACCTCGGCCTCGCCCAGCGTCTCCTCGGTCTGAACCGGGGAGAGCATCCCGACGAGCGCGTTCTGGATGTCGTCGGTGAGCTGGTAGATCACGCGATACGTCCGGACGTCGACGCCCTCGCGCTCTGCGAGCACGCGAGCGTCGGCGCTCGGCCGGACGTTGAACCCGATGACCAGCGCGTCCGATGCCGAAGCGAGGTTCACGTCGTTCTCGGTGATCCCGCCGACGCCGGTATGGATCACGTTGACCCGCACCTCGCTGTGCTGGATCTTCTGGAGCTCGCTCAGGAGCGCCTCGACGGAGCCCTGCACGTCCCCCTTCAACACGATGTTCAGGTCCTGCACTTCGCCAGCAAGCAAGTCTCCGTGGAACGACTCGAGAGAGACGCGACGGCGCGGGCGCTGCGCGAGCTGCTCGCGACGGAGACGCTCCGAGCGCACGTTCGCGAGGTGCTTCGCCTGTCGCTCGTGCTCGACCACGCGCACGAACTCCCCCGCGGTCGGAGGATGATCGAACCCGAGGATCTCGACCGGGTCGCCCGGCTTGGCCTCCTTGACCTTCTCCCCGCGGTAGTCGTAGAGCGCGCGCACCTTGCCGGCGGCGTCGCCGGCGACGGCCGCGTCACCTACGCGCAGGGTGCCGCGATGGACGAGCACCGTCGCCACCGGACCGCGCCCGATGTCGAGCCGCGACTCGATGACGACACCTGAAGCCTCTGCGCCCGCGTTCGCGCGCAGGTCGAGCTCCGCGTCCGCGACGAGCAGGATCTTCTCGAGGAGCTCCTCGAGGTTCGTCTTCTGCTTGGCCGAGACCTCCGAGAACTGCGTCGTCCCGCCCCACTCCTCGGGCTGAAGGCCCTCGGAGGCGAGCTCGCTGCGCACCCGATCCGAGTTCGCGTCGGGAACGTCCATCTTGTTCACCGCAACGACGATGGGCACTTCCGCGGCGCGAGCGTGCGAGATCGACTCCTTCGTCTGCGGCATCACGCCGTCGTCCGCTGCGACCACCAGCACGGCGATGTCGGTCACCTTCGCTCCGCGCGCGCGCATCGCGGTGAAAGCCTCATGGCCCGGCGTGTCCAGGAACGTGATCCGCCGCCCGTCGACCTCGGCCTGGTACGCGCCGATGTGCTGGGTGATGCCGCCCGCCTCGGTCTCGACCACGGAGGCTTCGCGAATCGCGTCGAGGAGCGTCGTCTTGCCGTGGTCGACGTGACCCATGATCGTCACGACCGGCGGGCGCGGGACGAGGTCTGCCTCGTCGTCCTCGTACTCCTCCGGCTCGAGCTCCTCTTCCGCAGCGTGCTTGATCACAACCTCGCGCTTGACCTCGGTCGCGATCAGCTCGATCTCCTCGTCGGAGAGCGACTGCGTCGCCGTGCGCATCTGGCCGAGCGACATGAGGATCTTGATCAGCTCCGGCATCGGGACGCCGAGCGCCCCGGAGAGATCCTTGACGGTCGCGCCGGATTCGACGACGGCAGGCCCGGTGGGCGGCGCAACTGCCGGCTGCTGGCGAGGAGGTCCGGCCGCGCTCCGGTCGCGGGGCTGCCGGCCCTCGCGGCTCCTGGCGCCGCCGCCCTCGATGACCACGCGCCTCTTCCGCCCGGCGCTGCCTCCGCGGGGTCGGATGGGGCGATTCGGTCTGTTACGCCCGTCGGCCATCAGTGGTCAAGTGTAGAGGCCTCCTCGTCGGCGGGACTTCCTCCCGCCGCGGCCAGGTCGTCGACGTGCTCGCTGCCGAGATCGGGCGCTCCGATCTCATCGACCGGTGCCTCCGCCTCGACGGCGACGGCAGCCGGCTGCAATCCCTCCTCGAGAGCCTCGTCGGGCTCCATCGCCGCCAGATCCTGATGGGCAGGCACTCCGCAGTAGCGCGAGCTGGGGAGCGCGGCGTTCGGGCAGCGCTTCCCGTTCGAGAGGATCGCCGCGCAGCGGCCGGAGTACTCCTCGTCGTCGGACCCGCCGCCGAATGCGGCCTCCGCCTCGGCCTGCGCGAACTCGGACTCGGACTGGATGTCGATCTTCCAGCCGGTGAGACGCGTGGCCAGCCGCGCGTTCAGCCCTTCCTTGCCGATTGCGAGCGCGAGCTGGTCGTCCGGGACGATGACCGTCGCCTCGCGCGTGTCGTCGTCGATGTACACCTCGCGCACGCGCGCGGGCGACAGCGCCTTGGCGACGAACCTGGCCGGCTCGGTGTTCCAGGGGATGATGTCGATCTTCTCTCCACGGAGCTCGGAGACGACCATCCGTACGCGTGACCCACGCGGGCCGACGCACGCGCCGACGGGATCGACGCCCTGCATGTGCGACTCGACCGCGATCTTCGAGCGGTACCCGGGCTCGCGCGCGACGCCGCGGATCTCGACGAGGCCGTCCGCGATCTCGGGCACCTCGAGCTCGAACAGCGCGCGGATCAGCTCCGGGTCGCGGCGGGAAAGAATCACCTGCGGCCCTTTTGTCCCCGAACGTACTTCGGCGATCACCGCCTTGATCCGGCTTCCCTGCTCGTAGCGCTCCCCGTCCACCTGCTCGGAACGCGGAAGGAGCGCCTCGACCCGTCCGAGGTCGACGAGCACGTTGTTGCGGTCGCCCGCCTGCTGGACGATGCCGGTGACGACCTCACCCTGCCGGTCGACGTACTCCTCGTACATGATCGCCCGCTCGGCCTCGCGAATCCGCTGCTGGATGACCTGCTTCGCGGTCTGCGCGGCGATGCGCCCGAAGTTGTCGGGAGTCACGTCGGTGCGGACGATCTGGTCCGGCGGGACCTGCTCCCAGTCGAGGTCGAGATCCTCGTCGGCGATCAGCGTGTGCTGCCGTTCGCCCGTCTCCTCCTCGATCCGCTCGAGCTCCGCGATCCGCTCCTCGCGCGCTTCCTCGACGAGGCGCACCTCGACGTCCTTCGGGATCTCGATCCCGAACACGCGGAACTCGCCCTCGCCGTCGAGCTTGACCTCGGCGTGGCGCGTCGCCTCTGGCGTCTTCTTGTAGGCAGCGAGAAGTGCGTCCTCGAGCGCGGAGATGAGGATGCCTTCCTCGATCCCCTTCTCCTTCTCGATCATGTGGATTCCTTCGATGATCTCCTGGCTCATGTCGTCCCCTCGTCAATGAGATTCGCCCGCACGATCGCGTCGTACGGGATGCGTAGCGGCTCGGGCTCCCCGGCCGGCGAGAGCAGGACAGCGCCGTCCGCGGCGCTCACCAGCTCCCCCTTGAAACGGTTTCGCCCTTCGATCGTGCGATCGGTGCGGACGGCGACCCGCCGCCCGGTCGCGGCCTCGAAGTGCTCCGGCTTGCGCAGCGGGCGCTCGGGCCCGGGCGAGGACACGTCGATCGTGAAGTCGGAGCGGTAGGCGTCCAGAAGGCGTGTCACCTGAGCGCAGAGCGCGTGGTCGACGCCGTTCGCGTGGTCGATGTAGACGCAGAAGCGGCTAGGCGACACGAGCTCCACCGCGAGCACCTCGACTCCGGGCAGGCCGCGCTCGACCGCGGGCGCGATCTCGTCCTGAAGCGTTCGTTCGCGGGTGTAGGTGGCGCTCATCCGTCCTCCGGCCGTGGCCTCTCAAAGAGAATGGGCGCTGCGCGCCCATTTCGTGAAGCCGGTGAAATGTGGTGTGCGAAGGATAGCACTGTCCCATGCGACTTCAGGCGGAGTGGCTCGCCCTGTGCATCCGTTCGCATTCACGGACCGGTTGGAGCGACACTTCGGGAGTGTGGGACAGCTCCGAGTCAAGCGTCGAGCACGATCGTCACCGGCCCGTCGTTGACGAGTGACACCTGCATTCGTGCGCCGAACCGGCCGTGCGCGACGGCGACACCTTCGCGCTCGAGTGCGATGCAGAACGCTTCGTACAGCGGCTCCGCGACCTCCGGCTGCGCGGCCTCCGACGAAGCTCGGACGGTTTCCCTCTGCGCGTGTCCGCGATGAGCGTGAACTGGCTGACGACGAGTGCCTCGCCGGCGATCGTCGAGGAGCGAGAGGTCGAACTTGCCGGCGTCGTTCTCGAAGATCCGGAGGCGCGCGACCTTCGCGGCCAGGCGCTCGGCGTCCGCCTCGGTGTCGGTCGCCGCCACGCCGAGGAGGATGGCGAGACCCACACCGCATGCGCCGACCACCTCGCCGTCGACGACCACCGAGGCTTCCCGCACACGCTGGACGACAGCGCGCATCGGACTACGCCGGTGGGCTCTTCCTCGAGGTCCGGGCGTGGGCGCAACGACCGTGCCAGCTTGACGTGTGGAGTGGCTTCCTTGTGCTTCCCTTGCTTGACGAGCGCGCGCGCGAGCCCGTAGTGCGCGAACTCGTCCGCCGGTGAGAGCTCGACGAGGGCGCGAAACTCGGCCTCCGCCTCCTCCCAGCGACGGAGCCGGAAGTAGGCGATCGCCAGCGCTTCCCGAATCGAGCGCGACTGCGGCTCCCGCCGCTTCGCCTTCTCGAGCGACACGGTCGCCTGGGCGTTCATCCCGCTCCGCAGGTGCTTCCGACCCTGCTGGAACAGGTCGTACGTATCCGTCACGACTGCCACCCGCCGCGGAACGAGCGGAGGGAGACGAAGCCCCTGAACCGCTCCCACAGACGACAGCTGGCTCCGCACGCGCCGCAGGAGCGCATGGAGCTCTCGTCGAGCCGAGGTCGCGTCGTCGCGGGAATCGGCGGGCGGGCCGAAGCGCGCACGGCCGGCGGCTGCCGCATACGGGCGTCCGTCGAGCCCGAGCTCCTCGTACACCGTCGCCCGCAGGTCCTCGAGCGTGGCGCAGGCGGGCACCTCGATGCCCTGGTCGCGGAGGAACCCTTCGAGCTCCCGGCGGCTCGCCGTCGCCGCCCGGCGGGGATCTCGGGTCAGATAGCGCGCGCGTCGCAGGAGCGCCTTGCCGAGCCCGATCACGAGGATCCACACCGCGCCGATCCCGAGAGCGAGCGCGAAGACCGAAGGCCTGCGAGCGCCGGAGAGCCCCTCCTGCGGAATCGCGGCACTCGGCTTGTCGCGGTCGATGTCGTTCTGCTTGCTCAGGTCACCGCGACGGAGCGCCGCAACGGCGTCCTCCGAGTCGGACGCGAACGAGTAGATGCTGCCGAACGTCCCCCGCCCCGGAGTCGGATCGAACGGAACCCAGCCCTGTCCCGCGAACCAGGCTTCGACCCATGCGTGTGCCTCGTGGTCGGTGACGACCCACTTCCCGTCGTCGAGCCGCCCGCTCGTGAAGCCGACCGCGACCCGAGCGGGGATCCCGAGCATGCGCAGCATCAGTGCCATCGCGCCCGCGTAGTGCTGGCAATACCCCGCTTTCGTCGTCTTCACGAAGGCGACGAGCGGCGGGCCGTCCACGCGCGGCGGCTGCTCGTCGTAGACGAAGCCTCCGCGGTGCCTGAACCACGACTCGAGGGCGAGAACCGCCGCATAGGGATTGTCGGGAGACCCGACGATCCGGCGCGCGTCCCGGTACAGCGACGCATACCCGGCGAAGGAGTCGCGGGCGGGACTCGAGAACAGCTCGCGCACGTGTCTTTCGCGGCCGGGGTCGCCGAACGCGGGAAACAGTCGACCGTCGACGCCGAGATAGCGCCGTGCGACGATCGGGTAGCGCGGCTTCGACGCCGCGAGCACCGCCGGAGCCGGGTCGGGCGCGTAGCTCCACACGCGGTAGCTCTGTCCCTCGCCCAGCGGGCTGCGAACGCGCAGAACGCCGCCTGACAGGCGGAAGACGGTGCCGAGCCGCCGCGAGTCGAGCGCGACCGGCGTGCCGGCGGCCGCCAGGCGATCGTCGACGAGCGCCCTGACCTCGACCCGCTGCTCGAGCCAGTTCTCCTCGAGTGCCGCACGGGGAGGCGCGAGTCGGTCGAGCGGGATCGCGTCCGACTCGTCGTCCACGCGTGAGAGCCAGAGCAGATCCTCGAACCAGTGATCGCTCGCGAAGAGGTCGAGCGTCGAGGTGCGCCAGTACCGTGCTCGTTCGGGCCCCTCGACCGTGAGGACGACGGTCTTCGTCGCTGGAAACTCGATCCCGTCGTAGTTCGAGTCCCATGCGAATCTGACACCCGTGGCCTTCACGGTGACCCCCGAGAAGTCCCAGCTCTGCCAGTTCACGGCGGCCTCGCGAGCGACGGACGTCGCCGAGGACGCCCACGCGGCGCCTGCCACGACCACGACGGACGCCGCAACTCCCGCGACGAGCGAACCGCTGGAACGCACGCGGAGGATGAGCGGAGTGGACAGGGCCGCCGCGAGAGCCAGCGCGCCCATGGCCACCGTCTGCTCGTCCCCGAGCAACGTGGCCGGCCAGCCGGCGCCCGCAACCGTGACGGCAGCGGCTGCCACCGGCCTCGCGCTCGCCGCGAGAAGCGACACCGCGAGGACGAAGCCGAAGATCGCCATGAGGACGAGCGCGTGCATCTCCGGAGCCCCCGCCGGAGACAACGGCAAGACGACGCGGTAGAAGTCGGCAAGGCCGCGGCCGACGGCGTCCGCGGTCGGCTGGACGACCTGCTCGTCGCGGAACGGGAGTAGCTCCCAGGGCTGGGCGCCGAAGGCGACCCACGCCGCGAGCAGCGCCCCTCCAACCGCGACGAGCCCACGCAACCTCCGTTCCGACAGCAGCGCAGGGACGAGAGCCAGCGCGACGACGACGGCCGCTTCTCCGATCTCGCTCGGCTGCTCGATGCGAAGCCACGCAACGGACACGGCGAGCGCGGGCAGGGCGCAGGCGGCGAGCGTCCGGAGCCGGAGATCAGGCACGCGCAAACGCCTCCATCCGAGGCGCATCGAGAGCAGCTGCCAGATCGTCGCCGCGACGGACGACTGCGACGGGAATCCCGAGCGAAGAGAGGCGGAGAGGACCGGGTGCGGCGCGCGTGGGCCGCCCCACGTAGCTCGGCGCGTCGATCCACACGACCGAGAGAAGACGCCGTGCCGCGACGGCGATCAGCGCGTCGACCGCGACCGGGTCGAGATTGGCGGTCACCACGACGAGCTCGCCCGCCTGCGCTGTTCGCGCATGCTCGTGGGCGAGCCAGCGGGGAAGCCTCGACTGCGCATTCGCGTCCGCGGCGGCGAGCACTCCGAGGACCGCGCCGAAGTCGTCCGGGAGCGACGAGACCACCTGTGTCCCGCCCTCCGTTCCGGTCGTGACCAGGGAAGCCTTGCGGCCGCGGCTGGCGTACACCTTGAGGACGGAGCCCGCCGCTCGTACGGCGTCGTCGAAGCTCGAGTCCGGCGGGTCACCACAGGCGCCTGCGGGATCGCTGTCCAGCAGCACGACGACGGTGTCGCGTGGAGTGTCCTCGAGCTCCTTGACCATCAACTGTCCACGCCGCGCCGTCGTCGGCCAGTGAACGCGGCGCAAGGACTCGCCTTGCGTGTACTCGCGTACCGAATGGAAGTCGAACCCCGCCGGCCGCCGCAGGAGCAGCCGGCGGCCGGAGCCGCCGAGGCGCCCCGCGTCGCTGAAGAGCCCTTGCAGCTCGACCAGTCGCGGATACACCGTGACCGTCGCGCCCAGGGGGTCGACGGGGAGCGAGATCGAATCGAGCCCGAGGTAGTCCCCGATCACGAGCTCGGAGCCCGAGACTCGGAAGAGGCCTCGGGGAAGGCGTCCGAGGTGGACACGTCCTGCAGCCGTACGGCCATGTCCTTGCAGACGACACTCGTAGCCGCCGAGCCGCCCGAGAGAGCCGCGTGCGACGAGCGAGCCCACCGGAATCCGCGAGGCGCGCGCGACTGCGATCTCGAGCTCGACGCGCTCGCCCTCGGTTGCCGGAGTGACCGAATGACCGACGACGACGGGGCCGCGCACCAGTGCGGCCCAGACGCGTGTGACGAGCGCCGCGAGCATCAGGCCGACCCCCGCGACGCCGAGGGCACGCGATCCGAAGGCGAGCGCGGCGCCGGTGACGACGAGCCCCAACAGCAGCGCACCGCCGAGCCTCATATCGGGACCGGAGTGTGCTCGAGCGCCTCCCGCACCGCGTCAGCTCCGGCGACACCCGCTGCGCGTGCCTCGGGGGCGACGATCAGGCGGTGTGACAGGACGGCCTCGGCAACTGCCTGGACGTCGTCCGGCAGGACGTAGTCCCTCCCGGCGACGACCGCACGCGCTTTTGCCATGCGCAGCACGGCGATGCCCGCTCGTGGGCTCGCCCCGAGCGCGAGCTTCGGGCTCGCACGCGTATGTGCGAGAAGGGCCACGACATAGCGATTGACGCTCTCCTCGACATAGACGGCGCGTGCCGCCTCGATCGCCATGAGCACCTGCTCGCGCTCCGCAACGGGCCGCAGATGATCGAGCGGCGGATCCGTCGTTTGCTCGGCGAGCATCCGGGCCTCCTCCGCGAGGGGTGGATACCCGAGCGAGAGCATCGCGGTGAAGCGGTCGAGCTGGGCCTCGGGCAGGGGGTACGTCCCCTCGTACTCGATCGGGTTCTGCGTCGCGACGACGAGAAACGGGAGCTCGAGCTGGTACGTCGCGCCGTCGATCGTCACCTGGCACTCCTGCATCGCCTCGAGGAGCGCCGACTGCGTCTTCGGCGAGGCCCGGTTGATCTCGTCGACGAGGAGGACGTTCGTGAAGACCGGTCCCGGCCGGAACTCGAACTCGTTCGTCCGCTGGTTGAAGACGTTGACACCGGTCACGTCGGTGGGCAGCAGGTCCGGCGTGAACTGGAGGCGTGAGAACGACAGGTGGAGCGAGCGGGCGAGCGACTTCGCGAGGACGGTCTTCCCCACGCCCGGGAAGTCCTCGATGATCAGGTGCCCTTCGGCCAGAAGGCCGAGAACGCAGAGCTCGAGGGTGTCCCGCGGCGCACGCACCGCGAGCTCGAGGTTCGCCACCACACGCTGGACCACGTCCGCCGCGGCCGCGGACGACACCGCCTCTCGCGCCGGAGCGGGGTCGGACATCAATTCGAGAGTAGCCGCTCCACTTCGTCGAGCACCGCCGCCGCGATCTCCCTCTTCGGCGCCTTGTCGACATGGCGCTCGCCGTTCTCCGAGAGAACCGTCACCTCGTTCTCGTGCGCGTCGAAGCCGATGTCCGCGCGGCCGACGTCGTTGAACACGAAGAGGTCGGCGTTCTTCGTCCTCCGCTTCTCGCGGGCACGCTCGAGCCCGTTTCCACCACTGTCGGCGGCGAAACCGACGAGCACCTGACCGGTCCGATGTCCCGCCCCGAGCGCGCCGAGGACGTCGGGAGTCGGTTCGAGCTCTACCGTCCAGGTCTCGTGGTCCTTCGGGCGCTTCTCGGCGAGCGCGGTGGGTGGCCGGTAGTCGGCGACCGCGGCGGCCATGACGATCACGTCGGCATCGGCGCGAGCCAGCGCCTCGCGCTCGAGATCGGCGGCGGTCGGAGTCTCGACGACCGTGACCCCGGCAGGGGCCGAGACGGCCAGGTTCGCGGCCAGGATCGTCACATCGGCTCCTCGCGAGCGCGCCTCCTCCGCCAGCGCGACGCCCATTCGCCCCGAGGACCGGTTTCCGACGAACCGCACGCTGTCGAGCGGCTCCCGTGTGCCGCCGGCCGAGATGACGACGCGGCGGCCTTGCAGTGCGGTCGGCTCGACTGCCGGCGAACCGAGAAGCTCCGCGATCCTGGCCGCAATCTCGTCCGGCTCGACCATCCTCCCCACTCCGACCTCACCCTCGGCGAGCTCTCCCTCGGACGGCCCGAGGATCTCGACGCCGCGCTCGCGCAGCGTGGCCACGTTCGCCTGGGTCGCCGGGTGCTCCCACATGCGCACGTTCATCGCCGGCGCGACGAGGACGGCCCCGACGTGCGCCAAAGCGGCCTCCGTCAAGAGGTCGTCCGCGAGGCCGTGAGCGAGCCGCGCGAGGGTGTTCGCGGTCAGCGGCGCCACGACGAGCAGGTCAGCACGCTCGAGGTGCGGGTACGGGTCGCCGCGCGGCGACTTCCGTGCGAGCGCGAAGAAGGTCTCCGCCCTCACGAACCGCTCCGCCCCCTCGGTGACGAGCGGGAACACGTCGTGACCCGCGCGCACGAGCAGGCGCGTGAGCGTGCACGCCTTGTAGGCCGCGATCCCCCCGGTGACGCCGAGCAGGATGCGTGCCAACCGTTTTCCCGGTTAGCTCGGGGCCCGGTACGTGATCTTGCCGCCCGCGATCTCTTCCATCGCCATCGTCAGGTAGTTCTTCGAGCGCGATTCGATCAGTGGCGGCGGGGCCTCGTCGAAGCCGATTCCCTCGCCGAGCTGGTGGTGGTAGTTGTTGATCTGGCGCGCCCGCTTCGCCGCGACGATGACGAGGGCGTACCGCGAATCGTGGGTCCGGTCGAGCAGCGAGTCGAGTCTGGGATGGATCATGGGCCGGTCATGGTAGCTGCGATCGAGAGGCTTGATGTGACATTGGCGTGGAGCCGGGGCCGTCCACGACCAAGCCGGGCGCCGCACTCACGCCGTCGTGCAGGCTGGTGAGCCTGTACGACGCGCGAGGGTGGCGATCCGGCGCCGCGTCGTGGGCGTCATCCGACCCGCGGGAATGTCGCATCAAGCCTCTCTAATTCGCATTCGACGATGGCCGCGACCGCCGATGTTGCTCGCTCGACGTCGTCGTTTCGCACCATGTATCGGAAGCGGTGGGCCTGCTCGAGCTGACCGCGCGCGAGCAGGATTCGCTCGCCGATCTCGCCGGTGCTCTCGGTTGCCCGCTCGCGCAGGCGCCGCTCGAGCTCCGGGACGTCGGCGGCGATGAAGATGGTCACGCTGCCGGGCACCTCGTCTTGCACTCTGAGCGCTCCCTCGACCTCGAGCTCGAGCACGCAGACCCTGCCGTCGTCCGCGATTCGATCCATCTCCGAGCGAAGCGTCCCGTAGCGGTGACCGGAGACGTACGGAACCCATTCGAGAAACTCGTCCGCGCCGACCCGGCGCGTGAACTCCTCGTCGGTGAGAAACAGGTACTCGCGGCCGTCGAGCTCTCCCGGACGCTGCGGCCTGGTGGTCGCCGACACTGCGACGTCGACGCCCGACACACGCTTGAGCAGGCCTTTGATCAGCGTTCCCTTCCCCGCGCCGGACGGCCCGGTAATCACGAAGACGGGCGCCGAAGGCACCGCTGCGTCAGCTGCGGTGGTTGAAGAGCTCGACGAGCTCGGCGCGCTGGCGCTCGGAGAGGCCGCCCACCGTCTTCGACTGACTGATCCGGCACTGGTTCAGGAGGCGTGCCGCCTTGACGCGCCCGAACTTCGGAACGGCCATCAGCATGTCGAAGACCTTCGCGGTCGACACGAACTCGGGCGGCTTGAGCAGGATCGTCTCGATCTGCGCCTGCCCCGCTTTCAGGTCGCGCTTGAGCTGCGCGCGTCGGACGCGAACGTCGTTCGCCCGCTGGAGCGCCTCCATCCGTTGATCGAGCGAGCGGGCCGGCGCCTGCGCGTGCGTCTTCGACGTGACCATGAGCCGGACGAGTCTACCAAGCCTCCCACTCTGGTCAAGCTCTAACGTTTCCGCCGTTTTGCAGGTATTTTTATGTTGCCTGTTTCGCTGACGCCCCCGACAGCAAGGTCGATCCGTGCGCGATTCCCCGAATCTCGGCCGCCGACGCGTACCCGCGGGACCTGGCCTCCGACCGCAGCTCGGCCCGTACTCGGTCGGGCGCCGACGGGTCTGCGAAGAGCACCGTCCCGAGCGCAACCGCACTTGCTCCGGCCGCCACCAGGTCGACTGCGTCTCGCCCGGACATGACTCCTCCCATCCCCACGATGGGCACGTCGACCGCGCTCGCGCACGCGTACACACAGGCGAGAGCGATCGGCTTCAGAGCAGGTCCGGACGCTCCCCCTGACGCGAGGCCCAGCCGCGGTCGAAGGCTGACGGGGTCGAGCGTCAGCCCGCGCAGCGTGTTCACGAGCGACAGCCCGTCCGCACCCGCTGCGGCGACCGCCCGTGCGAGCTCGCCGATGTCGGAGCTCGCGGGTGAAAGCTTCGCGTAGAGGGGCTTGTCGGTCACGGAGCGCGATGCGGCGACGAGCTCGGAGGCCGTTTCGGGAGCTTCTTCGACGTTCGGGCAGGAAAGGTTCAACTCGACGACATCGACCGCGTCGTGCTCGTCCAGTCGCTCGCAGACCAGCCGGTAATCGGAAGCCGAGAAGCCGCCCACGGACACCCAGAGCGGTACCTCGAGGGCACGCAACTGGGGCAGGACGTCGGCACAGAAGCCGTCGATGCCAGGGTTCTGCAGGCCGATCGAGTTCAGCATCCACTCATCCGTCTCCGCGATCCGTGGCGGCGGGTTTCCTTTCCGTGCAAGCGGGGTGACGGTCTTCGTCACGAACGCATCGAGTTTCGCCACGACCTGGGGCGCCACGAGCGCATCGAGGCACCCGGAGGCATTCAGAATGGGGACGCCACTCATGCCTGGGGACAACCCGGCACGAAGTTGGCACGAACTTCATCGTCTGCGAGGGACATGTCACGGGTCTGACCCTGGCTTATCACGCTCGCGAAGTTGCAAGCTCTCATAGCACTGGTCCGTCGATGCAAAGACGGATGTAGCGACCCTCGACTTCGACGACACAGCCGAAGCACGCGCCGTAGCCGCAGGCCATTGGAGCCTCCCAGGCGAGCTGGGCGCGCGGGGCGAGCTCGCGCAAGGCCTCCAGCATCGGCTCGGGACCGCACGCGAGCAGGTCGCCGGGATCGTCGGGAAGGAGCTCGGTGACGAGCCGAGGCTCGACCACGACCTCGGCGCCAGGCAGGAGCCGCGCTGCTTCGGCGTGACGCTCGGTCCGGAAGCCGAGAAGCGCAGGTGGCTCACCTAGAGCCTGTGAGAGATACGGCATCGGCGCGAGACCGATGCCGCCCGCAACAAGGAGCGGCCGCTCGACGTCGAGGTCGAAGCCGTTCCCGAGCGGGCCGAGAACGTAGATGCCGTCCCCCTCGCGAAGGGCGGCTAGCGCGCGCGTGCCGGGGCCGATCGGATCCAGGAGGAACGCGAGCTCGCCGGGAGGGGCGAGGCAGAGGCTCATCGGACGCGGGAGCAGGCGCCCAGGCGCCTCGAGCATGAAGAACTGCCCCGGCACTCCGGGCTCGATCCCGTTCCGCTCGAGCCGGAGCAGCACGTACGGCCCCACCGCTTCGGTGCCGACGACGCCCAGGCGATCGCGCTGGGCCGTCGAAACCGGGGTCTGGCTTGAGCCAGACCCCACCACCGGTCGCGCGCGGGGTCTGGCTTCAGCCAGACCTCGTCGCTCCGAGCGCCAGGTGCTCACGAGATAACCCCGATTCGCTCCTGCAGCGACAGGGCCGACTCGGCGCGCGCGTTCGCGATTGCGTGCACCGCCGCCGCGGCGCCGGAGATCGTCGTCACGCAGGGCACGCGCGCGACCAGCGCGGCCTCACGGATCAGGTAGCCATCCGCCCTCGCCCCGCTCCCCTGCGGCGTGTTGATCACGAGGTCGCAGCGTCCTCGCCGAACGAGATCGACCACCGTCTCTCCGTCCGTGACCGCGTCACCGACCTTCGCGATCTCCTCGATCTCGAGTCCCGCCGCACGCAGCGTCCGCGCGGTTCCCTCGGTGGCGACGAGCTCGAAGCCGAGCCCGGCGAGCGCCGCGGCGACGGCGACGGCCGCGGGCTTGTCCTCGTCGCGCACGGAGAGGAACGCCGTGCCGGAGGTCGGGAGCGGGCGTCCTGCCGCCCGTTCCGCCTTTGCGAGTGCCGTCGGGAGGTCGGCCGCGCTCGCCATGACCTCTCCCGTCGAGCGCATCTCGGGCCCGAGCACGGGATCGGCTCCCGGGAAGCGAGCGAACGGCAGCACCGCAGCCTTGACGCTCACCTGCGACGGGCGCGGCGCCGGCAGCATGAGGTCGGAGAGCTTCTGGCCCGCCGCCAGCCGGCAGGCGGCCTCCACGAGGTTCACGCCGATCGCCTTGGAGGCAAAGGGAACCGTGCGCGACGCGCGGGGATTCACCTCCAGCACGTATACGGTGCCGTCGGCGATCGCGAGCTGGACGTTCAGGAGACCGACCACTCCGAGCGCCGGCCCGAGCCGCTTGACGACGTGCTCGACCTCGAGCGCGGCTCCGAGGGTCAGCGACGGAGCCGGCAGGACGCATGCCGAGTCGCCCGAGTGGATCCCGGCTTCCTCGACGTGCTGCATGACCGCGGCGATGTACACCTCCTCGCCGTCGCAGAGCGCGTCCACGTCGAGCTCGATCGCGTGTTCGACGAAGCGGTCGAGGAGGACCTCTGCGTGCACGGCCTCCATCGCCGTCTCGAGCTCGGCGTCGTCGTAGCACACCCGCATCGCGCGGCCACCGAGGACGTAGGACGGGCGGACGAGGACCGGGTATCCGATCTCGTGAACCGCGGCCAGCGCCTCCTCGGGCGTCGCCGCGATCGCCCAGGGCGGGCAGCGCACGCCGAGCTCCTCGACGAGGGAGCCGAAGCGTGCGCGGTCTTCCGCAAGGTCGATCGCCTCGTGGGGAGTGCCGAGGATGCGATAGCCGCCCTCCTCGATCGCGCGGGCGAGCTTGAGTGGCGTCTGACCTCCGAACTGGGTGACGACGCCGACAGGCTGCTCGCGATCGCAGACGGCGAGGACTTCCTCCGGCGAGAGCGGCTCGAAGTAGAGCCGGTCGGAGGTGTCGTAGTCGGTCGAGACCGTCTCCGGGTTGCAGTTGACCATGATCGCCTCGTACCCGAGCGCGCGGAACGTCTGGGCCGCGTGCACGCAGCAGTAGTCGAACTCGATGCCTTGCCCGATCCGGTTCGGGCCGGAGCCGAGGATGACGACGCGCGGCCCGTCCGCCTCGGGGAGGCCCTCGTCCGCCTCGCCCCAGCTGGAGTAGAAGTAGTTCGATCCGGCCTCCACCTCGCCGGCACAGGAGTCGACGCGCCGGAACGACGGCCGAACCCCCTGCTCGTGCCGGCGGCGACGCACTTCCACCCCACTCACTCCGAGCGAAGCGCCGATCGAGTCGTCTCCCCACCCGGCGCGCTTCGCACGAAGGAGGTCGCCGGATGCCAACTCCTTGCGCGCGTGCTCGATCTCGGCCAGAAACCACGGGTGAACGCCAGGAGGAATGTCATCCAGGCTCGGCCACGGAGTGGGCGAGCCTTCCTCGAGCTCGCGCGATCCGAACGCCTTGAGGAAGGCTTCGGAGAACGTGCGGCCGATGCCCATCGTCTCGCCCACCGACTTCATCTGCGTTCCCAGCGTGCGATCGGCGCCGGGGAACTTCTCGAAGGCGAAGCGCGGGAACTTGACGACCACGTAGTCGAGGGTGGGCTCGAAGCTCGCGGGAGTCGTCTTGGTGAGGTCGTTCGGGATCTCCTCGAGCGTGTAGCCGACCGCGAGCTTGGCCGCGACCTTGGCGATCGGGTAGCCGGTCGCCTTGGAGGCGAGCGCAGAGGAGCGAGAGACGCGAGGGTTCATCTCGATGACGCGAAGCTCGCCCGTCTCACGGTGGCGCGCGAACTGGATGTTCGAGCCCCCGGTCTCGACCCCGACTGCGCGGATCACGGCTGCCGCGGCGTCTCTGAGCTCCTGGTAGGCCTCGTCGGAGAGGGTCATCTGCGGGGCGACGGTGACCGAGTCGCCGGTGTGCACCCCCATCGGGTCGAGATTCTCGATCGAGCAGACGACGACCACGTTGTCCTTGCGGTCGCGAATCAGCTCGAGCTCGAACTCGTCCCAGCCCCTGACCGACTCCTCGACCAGCACCTGGGCGATCGGCGACTCGGAGAGGCCGCGCTCGACCTGGCGCGCGAGCATCTCGGGATCCTCGGCGAAGCCCCCGCCGTGGCCGCCCAGGGTGAAGGCCGGGCGCACTACCGCGGGCAGGGAGACGTCTTCGAGCTCGGCGAGGGACGTGACGATGCGCGAGGTCGGCACCTCGAGACCGCACGAACGGACGGCGTCCCGAAACTGCTCGCGATCCTCGGCGCGGCGGATCACCTCGACCGGCGCGCCGATCAGCTCGACTCCGAGCTCCTCGAGGACGCCTGCCTGGGCGAGCTCGATCGCGAGGTTCAAGGCGGTCTGGCCGCCGAGCGTCGGCAGAAGCGCATGCGGGCGCTCGCGCTCGAGCACCGAGGCGACGCTCTCGAGATCGAGCGGCTCGATGTAGGTGCGATCGGCGAAGCCGGGGTCGGTCATGATCGTCGCCGGGTTCGAGTTGACGACGATCGTGCGGTAGCCGTCCTCGCGCAGCACCTTCAAGGCCTGGCAGCCGGCGTAGTCGAACTCGCAGGCCTGGCCGATGACGATCGGGCCCGACCCGATCACGCACACGCTCTCGATGTCGCGGCGGGCGGGCATCAGCGGGCGCTGAGCTCCTCGACCCAGCCGTCGAGAATCGCCCAGGCGTCGTGGGGACCAGGCCCGGCCTCGGGATGGAACTGCACCGAGCACGCTCGCAGCTCCGGGAAATCGAACCCCTCGACCGTCCCGTCGTACAGGGAGACGTGTGTTGCCTCATCGCTCTCGGTCGGCGCGACCGCGAAGCCGTGGTTCTGGCTCGTCACCAGCACGCGACCCGCGCGCTTGTCGAGCACCGGATGGTTTGCTCCGCGATGGCCGAAGGGGAGCTTGAAGGTCTCGTGCCCGGTCGCAAGGCCGAGCAGCTGGTGTCCCAAGCAGATGCCGAGCACGGGCACCGTGCCGAGGAGCCCGCGCACGGCCTCGGTCTCTGCGCGCAGTGGCTCGGGGTCGCCGGGGCCGTTCGAGAGGACGATCCCCTGGAAGCGCTCGAGCTCGTCGGGCTGCGCGGAGTGCGGGAACACGGTCACTCCGGCACCTGCCTTCGCGAGGCGGCGGAGGATCGAGCGCTTCGTCCCGTAGTCGACGAGCGCGACTTCCGGCGTGCCTTCGGAGAAGACGTACGGCTCGCGAGTCGAGACCTGCGCGACGAGCGCCTGGCCCTCCATCCGAGGCTGCGCTCGAACCGCGCCCAGCGCGTCTTCGACCGCGAGCTCGTCCTCGTCGGCGACCGCCACCGCCCGCATCGCCCCGCCCTCGCGGAGCCGAAGGACGAGCGCGCGCGTGTCGATCTCCTCGAGGGCGACGAGGCCGTGCTCGGTGAGCCAGTCCGCCCACTCGGAGCCTCCGAGCTTCCGCATCAGCACCGCACGTGCGTGCGCGCGTGCGGACTCCGCGCGTTCGTCGGAGACCCCGTAGTTTCCGATCATCGGCGCGGTGAAGCAGACGAGCTGGTCGGCGTAGGAGGGATCGGTCACCGTCTCCTGGTAGCCGGTCATCGCGGTCGTGAAGACCGCCTCTCCGAAGGCGGCTCCTCCGGCGCCGACGGAGCGACCGGGAAAGACTGTCCCGTCCTCGAGCAGGAGGTAGCCGGCGGTCACGCCGCGTACACCTCTCGCCCGTCGGCGACGGTGCGCACGACCCGCCCGCGCAGCGTCTCGCCGAGCAGCCACGAGTTCGCAGAGAGCGAGCGGAAGCCGCCTTCGGTCACCGTCCACTCGGCATCGAGGTCGAGAGCCACCAGGTTCGCCCGTGCGCCGACCTCGATCGCCGGCTCGTCGAGCCCGAAGACGCGGGCCGGGCCTGCCGACATCCGCTCGAGGAGCGTCTCGAGCGGGAGCACCCCGGGCAGCACGAGATGCGTATGGAGGGCCGCAAAGGCCGTCTCGAGCCCGATGACGCCGAACGGCGCTTCCTCGAAGGGCACGTCCTTCTCCTGCCTCGCGTGAGGCGCATGATCCGTGGCGATCGCGCCGATCGTGCCGTCCCGGAGAGCCGAGATCAGCGCCTTGCGGTCCTCGTCGCCGCGGAGCGGCGGATTCATCTTCGTGTTCGGATCGAGGCTTCGGACGACCTCGTCCGTGCGGCAGAGGTGGTGCGGTGTCACCTCCGCGGAGGCGCTGACGCCCGCCTCGCGGGCGTGCTCGAGCGCCTCGACCGACTCCCGCGCGGAGAGGTGCATGAGGTGCAGCGGGCGCTCCGTGTCGGCCGCGAGCGCGAGATCGCGTTGCACCATCAGGCTCTCCGCGGTCGACGGATACGGGCCGAGGCCGAGCTCGGCCGAGACGCGACCCTCGTGTGCGTGACCACCTCGGGAGAGCGCGGGCTCCTCGCAGTGGAGCGCCAGCAGGCGCCCGGCGAGCGCGCTGTACTGGAGCGCGCGGCGCATGAGACCTGCAGAGGTAACCGGTCGACCGTCGTCGGTGAACGCAGCGGCGCCGGCCGCGGCGAGCTCGGCCATCTCGCTCAGCTGCTCGCCTTCCTGACCCTTGCTGATCGCGGCCATGAACCCGGTCGGGATCACGGCGTCGGAGCGCGCTCTCTCGATCAGCGCACCGAGCACCGCGGAGGAGTCGACGACCGGCTCCGTGTTCGGCATGGCGAGGATCGCGCAGTACCCGCCTGCCGCAGCGGCCTCGGTGCCGGAGCGGAGGGTCTCCTCGTCCTCGCGGCCGGGAGTGCGCAGGTGGACGTGCGGATCGACGAACGCAGGCGCGATCACGAGCGTGCTCGCCTGCCCCGGCTCGAGCGCACTGATGACGCCGTCGGTGACGGTGACGCGAAGGCACTCGTCGATGCCCTGCGCGGGGGCGACGACGCGCCCCTCGAGGGTGAGCGAGTCGCTGCGACCGTTCCGGCAATGGAGCATTACGCGACCTCCGCGGTCACCGGCGCAGGAACCGGAGTCACGGTGAGCAGGTCGTAGAGCACAGCCATACGCACGACGAGGCCGGCACGAACCTGATCACCGACGAGCGCCGCCTCCGAGTCGGCGACGCGTGGGTCGATCTCGACGCCCCGATTCATCGGGCCGGGATGCATGACGACCTGGCCGGGTCGGACACGGTCCGGTGTGATCCCGTAGAGAGCCGCGTACTCGCGCAGAGAAGGCACGAACGCTTCGCCGGGCGCCATGCGCTCCTGCTGCAGGCGGAGCACGTACACGACGTCCGCCTGGGCGATACGCCCGATGTCGTTCGAGACCTCGCACCCGAGGGCTTCGATCCCGCGCGGCAGGAGCGTCGGAGGCGCCACCAGCGTCGAGCGCGCGCCGACCAGCTGGAGAGCCTGGATGAGGGAGCGCGCGACGCGCGAGTGGAGGACGTCTCCGACGATCGCGACGTGCAGCCCTTCGAGGCGACTCAGCGCTTCCTCCATCGCGTACAGGTCGAGGAGCGCTTGCGTCGGATGCTGGTGCTTCCCGTCACCGGCGTTGACCACGCTCGCATCCGTCTCGCGAGCGACGAGCTCGGCTGCGCCGATCGACGGGTGCCGCACCACGATGACGTCGGGGTCGTAGGCCGCGAGGGTCGCCGCCGTGTCCTTCAGCGACTCCCCCTTGTCGACCGACGAGCCCGCCGCCCGCAGCGACATCGTGTCGGCTGACAAGCGCTTCGCCGCGAGCTCGAAGCTCGCCAGCGTTCGCGTCGAGGACTCGTAGAAGAGGTTGACGACGGTGCGTCCCCGGAGCGTCGGCAGCCGCTTCACCTCGCGATCGACCGAGGAGGCCAGCCTGTGCGCCGTCTCGAGGATTCGCTCGACGTCGCTCGAGGCGAGATCCCGGATCGAGAGCAAATGGCGGCGAGGAGGAGCGGGCGGGCGCAGCTCACTCACGGTCGCCGCCCTCGCTGTCGCGCAGGAGGAGGACCCGGTCGACCTCGTCGACCTCCACGAGCTCGACCTGCACGCGCTCGCTCCGTGCCGTCGGCAGGTTCTTCCCGACGTAATCCGGTCGTATCGGAAGCTCGCGGTGACCGCGATCGACGAGGACGGCGAGCTGCACCCGCGAGGGCCGGCCGAACTCGAGGAGCGCGTCGATCGCCGAACGGATCGTCCTGCCCGTGTACAGAACGTCGTCGACGAGGACGACGGTCATCCCTTCGACGGCGAACGGGATGCTCGTCGCGCGCACGACCGGCTGACGATCGGGAGCCCTGCCGCCGTCGCGGACGTGCACGTCATCGCGATGGAAGGTGATGTCGAGCGCCCCGAGCGGCAACTCGACCCCGCTCCTCTCCTCGACGAGCCGCCTGAGGCGGGACGCGAGCGGCACCCCCCGCGTCTGGATGCCTACGAGCGCCAGCTGGTCGAGCCCACGCGCGCTCGGGGCTCGAGGTGCCTTCGCCAAGTGCCGCCGCCCCTTCGATGATCTCGTGCGCGATGCGAGCGAGTGATTTCGAGATCGCCTCTGCGTCGAGCAGCGGCGTCGCGGTCGCGCGATCGGGGACATGCGTCGTCATCTGGCTCCTTTCCGGCCTCACTGGACCGGGTTAAAGGGTCGCGGGTAGTCTAGCGCCCCTGTCCGACAGGGCGAACCACACCGGGACGCGCCTCGGAAGGTGGCACGCAGCGGTCGCGGTGGGCGCGATCGTGCTCCTCTCCGCACTCGCTCGATTCCTCGTCGCGCGCTCGTTCGACGTGCCCTGGATCGCCCCGGACGAGATGATCTACGGCCTCGTCGGGCAGTCGCTCTGGGAGACGGGCACGCTCGCGATCCGGGAGAGCACGGTTCCGTACTACAGCTTGCTCACGCCCGCTCTCGTCGGCCTTCCGCTTGACGGCGGGAGACCTCGCGTCGGGCGTCGCAGTCGGCCCAGGCCGCTGCAAGCGCTTGCGATGTCGCTCGTCGCCGTGCCCGTCTATCTCTGGGGGGCCCGGCTCACGGGCGCGCGCTGGGCGCTCGGCGCTGCCGCGATCTCCGTGCTGCCACCGGCGCTCTGGTACGGCGGCCTGCTGATGACCGAGGCCCTCTTCTACCCGCTCGTCGCGACCGCCCTTCTCGCGCTTGCCCGCATGCTGGAGCAGCCGACGCTCGAGCGGCAGGGCCTGTTCTTGCTGGCGGTGAGCATCGCGGCTGCCGTACGGCTGCAGGCGCTCATCCTGCTCCCCGCGCTGCTCGTCGCTGTCGCGCTCTACGCGTGGTTCGGGCGCTCCCGTGCGATCGTGCGACGGCTGGCGCCGATCCTGGCCCTGGTCGGGCTGGCGACCGCGGCGCTCATGGCCGTTGCGCTCTCCGGGCGAAGCGACCTGCTCGGGGCGTACGGAGAGATCACGCAGACGACGGGAGCCTCGAGCGGCGCGGTGACGCAGTTCACGTGGCACGCCGGGGTCGTCGTCGCGATGACGCTCGGTCTGCCGCTGCTCGCGACCACGACACTCGTCGTCCTCGCGATGGCGCGCGGTGAGGAGGACCCAGCCGCAGCGTGCGTTCCTCGCAGTGACGGCTGCCTACGTCGTTCATGCTCGTCGCCCAGGTCTCGCTCTTCGCGGTCGAGTATCTCGACCATGTCAGCGAGCGGTACGTCATCACCGCCCTTCCGCTCCTCGTGCTCGGTCTCTGCCTGTGGATCTCGCGCGCAGGCCCTCGTCCCGCCGTCATCGCCGTGCCCGTCACGGTGGCCGCGATCGCCGCGCTTCTCGTGCTGCCCGAATCGCGCGTCGGGACGACGTCGAGCGCGCACGACGCGCTCACCCTCTTGCCGCTCGGCAGCCTTGCGGGCGAAGGGGATGCCGTCTTCCGCGGGGGGCTACTCGCCCTGGGGTTGGTCTTCGCAGCAGTGTTCCTCCTCACTCCGCGGAGATTTCTCGCCGCCATGGCCGTCGCGGTCGCCGTGGGTTTCGTCGCTCTCTCCGTCCACGCGGCTCGAGAGATCGACCGCCTGTCGCACCGGGAGCGCATCAGCGACTTCGGCACGTCCGACCAAGACTGGGTCGACCAGGCCGGCGTTGCGCCCGTTCTCCTGCTCGACACGGGCGAGCAGCCCTCGACGTCGATCGCCCGCCTCACGTTCTGGAACAGCTCGATCCGCGACCTGCGACGCCTCGACGGCGTTCCGGCACAGGCGCTGCCGCAACGACCCGTCACGATCCGCTCCGACGGCGCATTCGTCGACGCCGCCGGCGAGGAGGTCAGCGCGCCGCACGTCCTGTTGCCCGCGACGCATGCTCTCGACGGCGAGCGACTCGCCTCCTCCCCACCGACCGACATCGCCCCGGGCCACGGGTTGTGGCGCGTCGACGGCCGCTTGCGGCTGGTCTCGCGCACCGAGGGCTTTACGCCGGTCGGCGACTTCGGCCGCGCGAAGGTCGTCGTCTACCCGTGTGGCCCAGGGGCGCTCGAGCTCACGTTGCTCGGGAAGGAAGGGAACCCCGTCCGCCTCACCGTCAACGGCTTCCCCTGGCGAACCGTCCAGCGTGGAGCAGGGCGAGATCTGGTCCGGCGCGGTGCCTTCGCTGCGGCCCGCCGGGCAGCTCATCCCATGCTTGTTCGAGCTGGAGAGCGACGGGCTCGTCGGCTCGACCCGCGATCGAGTGGGTCCCGGCGACCGGCTAGACGTCTTCGAGCTCGTCGTCCAGCGCACTCTCCGCCTCGATCGCGTCGCGCGCGTCGTCGACCTCGGACTCGGAGACGAAGACCTTGAGCGGCGGATCGTCGAGCGCCTCGGGGTCGTGCTCGACCGCGGGCTCCAGCTGCGACTCGATGCCGGCCGCGGAGAGGAGCTCCTGGAGCTGCTCCGCTTCGGACACGTCGCCTGCGACTGCCACCTGTACGAGCCTCGTCACGGCTCCTGGGACCCTATCGCAGCCTCGGCTGCTCGGTCGGCACGCGCTCCCGCGCGGACGAGCTCCGGCGCTCCACGCTCCGGGAACGGGATCTGAACGATGTCGAAGTCCCGCGGGACGACCGTCTCGGGGAAGAGCTCCCGCGCCTCGGCGACCACCTCGTGGCCGAAGTAGCGCGTCGAGACATGCGTCAGCGCCAGCAACTTGACGCCGGCTTCCCTCGCGACCAGCGCCGCCTCTCCCGCCGTCGAATGCATCGTCTCGCGCGCTCGGTCCCGCTCGCCCGCGAGAAACGTCGCTTCGTGCACGAGCACGTCGGCGCCGGCCGCCGCCTCGACGACCGAAGCTGCCGGCGCCGTGTCGCCGGTGAGGACGAGCTTGCGTCCGTCTCGGGGAGGTCCGAGCACGTCGTCCGGTGTCACCACCCGCCCGTCGGAGAGCGTTACCCGCTCGCCGCGCTGCAGAAGCCCGCGCGCAGGACCGTCGGGGACGCCGAGGCGGTCCGCGGTCTCGACGTCGAAGCGGCCCGGCCGCATCGCTTCGACCAGCGCGTAGCCCACCGCGGACACGCCGTGCTCCACTGCGAACGTCTCCAACCTGTGCCCGTCCCGCTCGAGCACGGCTCCCGGCTCGAGCTCGACCGTCTCCAGTGGGTAGGAGAGGCGCCCGAAGATGCGGCGAAGCGTGGCCAGGAGCTCACGCAGGCCTGCGCGGCCCGTAGAGGGTGAGGGGTAGCTCGCGGCCCCGGAGCGAGAACGTCTTGAGCATGCCCGGAAGCCCGAGATAGTGATCCGCGTGGTAGTGCGTGACGAAGATCTCCTCGAGCTCGACGAGGCCGACGTCGCACCGCAGAAGCTGACGCTGCGTCCCCTCTGCGCAATCGAAGAGCAGCCGATCGCCGCCGCGCCGCACGAGGGTCGCGGCAAGGGCGCGCCTGGCAGTCGGTGTGGACCCGGACGTGCCGAGGAAGACCACGTCGAGATCCACGCCGGGGGAGTCTACGCGCTCGAATCCGCCCTTATTACTGCCGATACGAGCGGGATGGCGTCCCGGGCGCGGACATCCTGCCGCCCGAGGCGCCGTCCGCGACGGTGATCGCCGTTTAGGAGCCTGCGCCTGGGAACGCGAGGTCGGTGTAGACCATCTCGCCCTTGAACTTCCTGGCGGCGGGATCCCAGGGGAAGAAGATCGCGTTTCGCCATGCGAGCTTCTCGCCGGTCGGCTCGTGCTCGAGCCAGCGGGCCTCGTGCGTCGCGGTCACGCTCGCTTCCTCGCAGACGCCCTGAGGCCCGATCACGATGTACTCGAGATCGAAGTGGATGTCCGGAAACGCGGTCAGGAGCTCGGTGTAGAAGCGCGCCGCGCCCTCGTGCCCCTCCCAGCGTGCGCCGGTGCCGAGCACCTCGTAGACGCAATCCTCGGTGAGGGTCGAGATCAGGCCGGGAAGGTCGCGATTGTCCTCCGCGATCGAGTGGGTCTTCCACAGCTCGCGGATCTCGGTGTACTCGTCCTGATCGACGGGTCGCCGGAGGAGCTCGAGGATGCGATCGCTGGCCATGCGCGGTATTTCATATCAGGATCGCGTTACGGGAGCGCGAGCCGCTGACCGGGAACGATGGTCGCGCCGTCCAGCCGATTCTTGCGCTGGAGCTTCCATACGCCTTCCCGCGGGTCGCCTGCGTAGCTCGTGTCGGCAATCGACCAGAGCGTGTCTCCCGCGCGGACGGTATGGAAGCGCTGGGGCGGCCCGGCCCCGGTGTCGCGGGCGAAGACAGCCCACAGAAACGCCGCAACGAGCACCACGATGACCACTCGAGCGAACATGTGTTCGCAACACTATACGAACACGTGTTCGATGTCAAGAGCACGTCAGCGCAGGGCTGGAAGATCGTGCTCGACGGTCGTCGTCCGACGTGGGTTCGACACCGCTGCGAAGTCGATCGTGACGTGCGCGCGCACGTCCTCGCCTGCGGGAAACGCAAGCGCGAGCGCGAGCGCGCCCGGCCCCACCGATGCGCGTCACGCAGCGCGGAGCCCGAAGCGGCCGAAAGGCCGCGCCGCCGAACCCGCGCACGGCCAACCCGGCCACGCAAGCCTTCGCACGCGCCTCCTCGGCTGCCGAGATCACGACGTAGACCACCTCGTTGCGCGCGACGCGGAGCTCCGCGTCGGCGCCGAGGACCTCCTCGACCGGCGTCCAGAGGCGAGAAGGAGCGCCGGCGCAGCCCGCCGCCGTCTCGGCGATCGCCTCCCGCACGGCAGCCACCGCTGGTCGGGGCGTGCCGTCGGCCCGCTGGAGCGCCGCCTGGAAGCCGGTGCGCAGGCCGTCGTCGCGGAAGCCGAAGAAACTCACCTCGTGGACGTCCGGGTCGCAGGCGGATCTGCGGATGAGATCGCCGTAGATCGCGGCCTGGGTCAACTCGTCCGTGACGGGGACGTTCTCTCGCCCCTGGTAGCCCGTGAACCGCGAGGTGTCGACCTGCCACCCGACTTCGTCGAGGTGGAGTCGTCAGGCCGTTCAGCGTCGTCGGCTGAGCGGTGCCGTCGAACGCGTCCCAGAGCGCCTGCTTGACGCGGTCGAGGTTCACGAAGCCGGCGTTCGGCCATCCGTACCCGCGCTCGAGCGGATCGGTCGCCTTGTTCGGGTACGGGTGGAAGCTGAACGCGTCCATCAGCGGGCGGGTGCGGCCGCTGGCGCGGTACCAGGCGCCGAGCGCGCGCACGAAGCGCACCGGCGATGTCGAGACGTTGCTCTTCGCCTTCGGCTTGTCGTTCCCGCGCGGTGACAGCCCGATCCCGACGACCTGGATTCCGGGGTCGATCGCCTTTCAGGGAGTCGTACGCGGCCGCGAGGTACCGCCCGAACGTCGCCCCGGAGGCGTTCGTGCCCGAGCGCGTGAACTGGGGCCGCCAGAACGCAGGCTGGTTGGGCTCGTTGCCGATCACGAACTGCCTGACCTCGGGATAGACCTGGGCGACCGCGGATACGTACGACGCGAAGAGCGCCGGGCTCCCGAGACCCGCCTCGATCTCCCGCGGCGGGTACGGGTACACGGCGAGCACGACGCGCAACCCCGCGTCGAGTGCGTTCGGGATGATCCGGTCGAGGAGCCGCTTGTCCTGGATGACGACCGCCTCGCTCGGCTTGAAGCGAACGCCGATCACCGTCTGCCGGAGGCCGACAGCTGCCATCTCGCCGTACATCGCGGCGCCGTGGTCGGCGGCATGCTTCGCCGAGTCGTCGTTGGCTCCCACATCGGCGGCAGGGGCGACCGCGGCCCCGGCCAGGAGCACGACGGTGAAGGCCATTGCCGCAGCGAGGAGTCGCATTTCGAGTTGGTTTCCGCGGGCTCCCCTCAGCCCGGGCTGTCGGAGCCTAAAACCGAGCCAGAATCGGCGTCAAGGAGAGGCCCTGCACCGAAGCGCACCGGGTCATCCGCCGGGCAGGCCCGTCTCGGCCGCCGCAGCTTCGATGGCGGCACGTGCGTCCTCGTCCTCGTCGATGTCGGCCGTGTTGAGCGCGATGCACACGACCTTCGCGTGACGACGCGGTAGCGACATGCGCTCGTGCAGCTCCACGAGCTCCACGAGGGGAGGAATCGGGTGACCCGGAGACCCGTCGATCTCGATGGCGCCTGCCCGATGGCAGAGGACGAACGCGTGCGGCGCCGATCCGTGCACGAGCCCGAGGGTGACGCCCGAGTACAGCGGGTGCACGAGCGAGCCCTGGCCCTCGACGAAGAGCAGCTTCCCGCCGCGCGCCGCACCCTCGACGACGAGCCGCTCGGCTGCGCCTGCGAGGAAGTCGGCCACCACCGCGTCGACCGCGATCCCCCAGCCGGCGATCGCGATCCCCGTCTGACCGGTCGGCACGAATACCGACTCGAGCCCGCGGCGCCGCGCCTCGAGGTCGAGCTCGACCGCGACCGTCTTCTTGCCGATCGCGCAGTCCGATCCGACCGTGAGCACGATCTTCGCGTCGACCTCGAGATTCGCGCCCGTCGGCACGTTCAGCCCGGTCGGAGGCCTGCGCAGGTCGCGCAGCTCGACACCGTGCCGGCCGGCGAGGTCGATCAGCTCCGGATCCTCCGAGACGAATTCGTGGAGGCCGCTCTCGACGTCGAGGCCGTTCGCGATCGAGCTCCTGAGGAGCTCGCGCCAGGCAGGCGGGAACCGTCCTCCCTGGGTCGCCACTCCGACGACCGCGACGGTGGGACCGAACGGGAGCGCATCCTCGACCGTCCCGACGATCGGGATGCCCTCGTGCGCTTCCCCGGCGCGTGCGGAGTCGAGGATCGCCACCACGGGGTCGGGGCCGTAGCGGATGATCCCGCGCATCGTCTTGCCGTAGTGCGCGTCGTGCGAGAAGCCCTCTCCGAGGATGAGGAGGCGGCGCGGCCGTGCGCTCACGCGACTGAAACCGAGACGCCCAGGCCGGGAGCTGCCGCCGGAACCTGGACTCCGTCCACGAGCTCGACGCCTGGACAGGGGTCCTCGCGCAGGAGCAGGTTGCCGTCCAGGTCGACGTGGTCGCAGAGCGGGGCGACGCAGCACCCGGCCGCGATGCCGAGACCCGACTCGAGCATGCACCCGAGCATCACGCCGAGACCCAGCGCGCGAGCGGCATGCGCCATCCTCACGGCCTCTCGGATCCCGCCCGACTTCGCAAGCTTGATGTTGATGCCATGCGCAATCCGTGCGCAGCTCCCGACGTCCGCGAGGACATGGCAGTCCTCGTCCACGTAGATCGGGAGCGGGGAGCGATCTTTGAGGGCGGCCCCGCTCTCGTCGCCTGCGCGCAGCGGCTGCTCGCAGTACTCGACGCCGAGCTCGGCGAGCTCCGGCAGCGAGTCGACCGCCTCGTCGAACGACCATGCCTCGTTGACGTCGACCTGGAGCGGGAGCTCGGTGACCCCGCGTACCGCGCGCACGCGGTCGACGTCGAGGCCGTCTCCGCCGCCGAGCTTGAGCTTCAACCGGCGGTAACTCGGCGCCGCCTTCTCGGCTCGCCGAGCCATGTCGTCCGGGTCGCCGAGCCACACCGTCCACGAGGTCGGCGGGCCGTGACGCGGAAGGCCGAGCAGGCGATGCGCGGGTAGTCCGAGCAGCTTTCCCTGGAGGTCGTGGAGGGCTGCGTCGAGCGCGGCCTTCGCCGCCTGCTCGCCCGGCCGCGCCGTGAGACGAGCGCCGATCTCCTCCAGGGCAAACGGGTCGTCTCCGACGAGCTCGGCGTGCTCTTCGACGAACCGGATCGCGGACTCCGCGGACTCGTCGTAGCGCTCGACCGGCGCGGCCTCGCCGTACCCCGTCGCCCCCTTGTGGCTCAGAGCCACATGGACGACGTCTGCGTAATCGGTGGCGTCGCGAGCGATGACGAAGGTCTCCGCCAGCTCGAGCCGGACGATCCGGGCCTGGATCTCCACGTACCGGAGCTTACGGCCGGCTGATCGCGACGACGTAGGCGACTACGTCGGCATGCTCGCCGCCGGTCACGAGCGCTGGAGGCATGACCCCCTGGCCTTGTTCGATGACCGACGCCACCTCGGCCGCGTCGAGACCGGTGTCGACGAGCCGGGGTCCGGGGCTCCCTCCCTCGCCGCCTGGCCCGTGACAGCTCGCGCACTCGCGCTCGAACACGACCTCTCCGCGATAGAAGTCGCCGCCGGCGACTCGGGCGTCGCTCGACACCGAAGGCTCGAAGACCGCGAACTGCGCGAGAATGAATGTCGCGACGACGACGAGCGCCCCCACGACTAGCGGTCTCCACCCCCGTCCCATCAGAAGCCGAACCGCACGTTCGTGAAGTACCACAGGCTCGAGGTCAGCCACACGAGCGCCAGTTCGACGCAAGGGTGATCCCCGCCGCCGGCAGGGCCCAGCCGGGGAGCGACCGGTCGCGGACGATCAGCACCTTTGCGGCGAAGACGCCGTAGATGAACGTTCCGGCCAGCGAGTGCACCGCGACACGCGTGTCAGGCGTCTCGAAGCCGAGGATCGTGACGCAGTGGAAGAAGACCGGGAGCGTGAAGAGGAACGCGAGCCGCCCCGACCAGCGGTGCACGCGTGCGACCCAGGCGCCGTGCATGGGCAGGAAGCCGAGCCGCCCCCACATCCTCGCTGCCGTCGTGACCTGCACGAGCGCGAGGACCACTGCGGCTGTCGCGAACCAGGCCTTCGCCGCGATCGTCGAGGAGAAAAGCGTTGTGACGAGGTCGGTGTACGTCTCGCTGACGTCGGCGAGAGGCACCGCAGGAGCGTACGACCTTTCGCCGGCGAGAGCCACGGCGAACGGCCGCGGGTAGACTGCTCTCGCGCGCGCTCGTAGCTCAGGGGATAGAGCGCTGGCCTCCGGAGCCAGAGGTCGTAGGTTCGATTCCTACCGGGCGCATTACGAGAAAGCCCCGCAATCGCGAGGCTTTCGTCGTTCTAGGAGCGAGCCAAGTTTCGCCCGGAATCGCTCCGTGCGAGGGGCGAAGCTCGGCCACATCACTCCGCACACGCTGCCTCCGACCGGAGGATGCGGCGCTCGTGCTCGCGGAGCTACGGGGCGTCCGCGACTTCGCGCTCGGTTGCCTGCTCGTCGATGCGGGCCTGCGCGTCTCGGAGGCGTGTGGACTCACCTGCGGCGACGTCGCGCTCGTCGAGGGCGTCCTGCACGTCCGCGGCCAACTCGCACCGCTCAAGCCGGGAGAAGCGCCGAGGATCGTCCCGCCGAAGTCGGAGAGGGGCGTCCGCACGGTGCCGCTCTTGCCCCGACTACAAGCGGCGCTCGAGGCGCTCTACGCGGGCGAGGACGACTCCCGGTTCGTGCTCCACACGCGACGGGGTACGCCGCTCTCGCGGCACAACGCCAGGAGGTCGATCCGGGAACGCGACGGACGACGGGGACGGCGCTCTCGGAGGCACGTGTCCCAGAGACCGCCTCCTCTCCGGCTACGAGCGGAGGGGCAAGGACAAGAGGCCACCCGCTTCGATGCTGCTCCAGATCGGAGCCTTCGGGATTCTCGCGTTCAAGGATCTGACCACGGTCCGATCGCAGCCCGGGCTTCTCGTGATCGCTGTCGGATCTCAGCTACGTCGTGAACGGGGATGTTGGCCATGCGGCCCCCCTGATCGTGCAGGAGGGCCGGGCATGGCCAGACACGGAGGATCAGGTTGCGTCCCGCACCACAACGTTCCCCTGCTCGAGCGGTAGCGCCTCGTCGTTCCCGAACGCAAGCCAGTCCGCGCATGTGCCGCTCGTCGCACCGAAGGCGATGCCGCGATCAGGAGTGTCGCCGCTCGGCTGTCCGTTGTCCTCGACGAAGAGCACGGCGTGCGGGAACGTCGGGCCGAATGGCCCGTCTCCCTTCCAGGTGCCGACCATGATGGCGTCGTTGCCGGAAACGAGCAGGCACGTGACCTTCGCCGTGCCGTTGTTCCCCGTGAAGTCCTGAGTGTTGCGGAAGTTGAGGTTGCCCTTCGCATTCGCGCCGGCCGCCCCACTGTGGGCAGCGAAGCTGAAGTCCGAGGAAGCCCCGGAGAGATCCGCGACTCGACCGGAGCCCGTTGCCGAGTCGTTGGGCGATGCGCCGGTGGCAACGCTCGGCACCACAGCGAGAAGCACGGCGGCAAGCAAAAGCAAGACGGTCGATCCCGACCTGTAAGGCCGCCTCATCCGTCGTCCGGATGCACGAAACGCCTGCATGAAGTCCCCCTTTCCAGGGTGGCCTCACGCCATCCCTGTGCCCTGACCATCTCTTCTCGTTGCAGATGTGTCATCCCCCGAGTCGGTACGCACTGAGTACACTCGAGTGAGAACATACGTTCGTGACAGCGCAGCCGAACGCCCACGTGAGGTTCCGCCGCGCAATCGAGCACCGAGCCCTGTGGATGGCCGAGGACGCAGCCCGCGAGTTATCGACCCTCTCGCTCGAGGACGCGCTCCAGCTCGTGCATCTCTACTTCGAGCAAAGCTCACTCAAGGCCGAGCCGGCGGCGAGGCGGTGGCTCGTGCGGTACCTCAACGAGGGCACGCCGAGCTTGCGGGACGTCGCCAAGGTGACCGCGAGCCTTGCAAAACGCGCCGAGAGCTAGTGATGCGTCTCGGGCGATCTATCCCCAGGGGCGACTACGTTTCTTCGAGAGAGTGCCAGTCCGCGTCGCGCGGATCCTTGAAGAAGACCGGGGGGTCACCATCCCCGTCCCAGACCGAGAAGCGAGCAACTTCAACTTGGTCATTCCGGTTTTCGCCGAGCAGGAGGGCACGAATGTCGGTCGCTGAAGGAGAGCTGCTCTCGAGATCGCGACGAGCTCCGTCCATGCTCCACTGCCCTATGAGAGCTGTTGTATTCATCCCCCGAAGCGTGTCCTTTCCTGACCTCGCCCGCTAGGACACGATTGGGTCTATTGCGTGGCGGTTTGCGCCCTTGGGTCTCTCGCGCAGCCCTCACTCGTCACGCGACTAGTAGCCGACGCTGCGCCGGTTGACCGTCTGCCAGACCCCGTTCCCGAGGTAGATCTCGACGAAGCCGTTGCCGAGGTTCACCCAGTGCGGGCGGCTAGGTATCGCTGAGCCGGGTGAAGCCTCCCCAATGCACCGGGTGGTGAGTGAATCGGATCCCTTCGGCAACACGTGGGATCCATGCCTTCAGTTCCTCGTTCGGCTCGCCGTAGATCTCCAGACTCTCGAAGTCGGCGTAGGCAAAGGTCTCGCGAACCTTGTCGCCCATCACATCGATGTGGTGCTGCATGGACTCTGCATCCGGATGGATCTGGACGACGACCTCGGAGCTGCCGTCCTCTGTGACGTAGATGTGGAAGCCGAGGAGTCGAGGCTCCCTCTCTTGGGCGAGCCTGCAGAACTCAGCCGCCACCGGTCGATACGCGTCAGCTTTGCCGGGATGGATTCGAGACACTGACCTGACGATGAACGGCGCAATCATCGACGACCTCCCTCGCTGTCGGTTGTAGCTCGATGGTATGAGACTGTGGGGCTCACGACACGCTAATTTTGGGGGCACCCCAAAGATCCGTTTCTCTCGTGAACGCCGATGCGATGCTCCGGCTATCGTGAGCGAGAGCGCCCGCTCCGAATCCAAGCCCGCCGGGTGGGCGATGACCTTCGAAGCCGTCAACGCAGGCACTGGATTGTCCTTCAGGTCGGTTTTGCAGACCTTCGCCTGGATCAACACACGGTCGCCAACGACGAAGTCGGTGAGTGCCTTCTTGCCCTGATCTGGCCCACGTGATTGCAGCAGCGTGCCAGCGGGTAAACGAGTGGTGACGATGCGCGAGGCGTCCGTCTTCGTCTATGAGTGTCCCGGCTGCGGCAAGGCCATTGAATCCGGCGAGGACTACGTCGTCGCACGGGAGTATCAGCTGGAGCCTGGCTTCGACCTGCACATGGAGGGGCTCGAGGAGACGGTCAGGGCGATACGGAGGTTCCACGTCGAACACTTCCGGGGTCGCATGGGCGACTACGTCTACGAGCTGGTCTACGAAGCGTCCAGGTAGGGCGTGGCGTCACGGCGTTCGGGTAGCCGGAACGTGACAGCCGATACGCGCAGGCGTCGATCGGGGATGGACGTGATCTTGCTTCGGCACCGACCGCTCGCTGTTTCGCCTGCCGTGCACCGCTGCTCTCGCGAGAGAACTCTGTGTGACGGACGTGACGTTCGCAGCGTCGCGGGCGTGAACGACGCGCGGATCGACTGCGCCTAGGTTCGACTCATGACGAGCCACGCAAGGAAGGGGCACACCATGAAGCGCACCGCTGTCGTTCTCGGAATCGCCGCCGCGCTGGGTGTTTTCGCATCTCCCTCCGTGGGATCTCCCGGCAAGTCGGACGGATCGCCGGTTCTCGGGCCGGGGGGCAAGCCGCTCCCGGTGCTTCGCACCCAGTACAACAGCCAGTCTGGCCTGATGCTGTTCAGGTTCGGCGACAGAGGGTTGTGGATGGGGTAGCAGGGCAGGGTCACCAGCGTCCTGCCGCCAAGGGGAAAGAGAGGAGCCGCAAGGCTCCTCTCTCGTGGCACCCGCCTCGGCGGTGGCTACGATCGACGGGGTGAAGGTGATCGGCACGATCGTCGTCGTGGTGCTCGTCGCGATGGGCGTCGGGACGTATCTCGTCACGCGGCCGGCGACCAACGAGCTCGATGCGCAGGGGCGAGCGTGGGTCGATCGCTATGAAGGCTGGGCGGGCACGACCGAACGTCAGGTCGACCGCGCCATCTCCGGGATGGACTTCGAGACGGACGAGGAGAACGATCGCCTGATCGAGCCACTGCGCGAATGCTCCGCCTCGTTCGCGGAGCTCGGTGAGCCACCGGGATTCCTGGATCCGGTCAAGGAGTACGTCCTCGTTGCTTGCGGCGAGGCGGAGTTCGCCGTCCAGGTCAACGATCGTGACGGCGCGGCCAACCTCGCCACGACCAACCTTCATCTCCGCGAAGCCGAAACCAACCTGGCCCTGGCGCGAACCAAGCTCGACGCCGAGCTTGCCGAAACGTAAGCGGCGATCTACAACAGCCGACGCAACGCCGACATGAGCCGCTCGACGTCCTCCTCGTCGTTGTACGGTCCGATCGAGACGCGGAGCAGGCGCTTCCCGCCCCACTCGTACACCGGCGCCTCGATCCGGAACTCCTCGTAGAGACGACCCCAGAGCTCGTCGGGGTCACCATCCGGGAGCTCGACAGCGCGCATGAACGGCGACGGAGCGCCGGGCACTCGTGGATAGCCGAGCTCTCCCAGTCTGCGCTCGGACTCATCGGCCAGCGTGCGGGCGGCTTCGAGATCGAAGGTCGCGTGGAGCTCGATCGCCCTCGGGACCGTGAGGTACGCCGCAGGATCGCGCGTGCCCGCCCAGCCGTGGCGCTCGGCGAAGTCGGCGCCGTCGCGATGGCCCCAGCTGACGACGAGCGGCTCGATCCAGCTCTGGTGCTCGGGACGGGTCCAGAGAAAACCGGCGCCTTTCGGCGCGCACATCCACTTCTGATGCAACTGTGCGCCACGAAGAGGCGACGGCATGAGGCTGGCACCTCTCGTGTCGACCTCGACGCCGCCATAAGCCGTGCACTCCTCGCGCACGATGCGACGGTGCTCAGCGAGCGCCTCGGCGTAGGCGTCGGGGCCGAGTTCGCGGAGGAGCGTCGTCGAGCCCTCAACGTCCGTGAAGAGGAAGGTGACAGTGCCGGTCGGGAGATCGGATCTCACGCGATGAGGATCATCCGCGCCAGTCAGACTTGCGTCCAGTCCGGGACCCCACGCGAAGTGCTCGAGCGATGTGACCTGGTTACGGGATGTGCGTGGCCGACCGGCGAAGCGTCTACCTGGGTTGAGTTCACCGGCCTCTCCCCTCGGTGCCTGTGATCGGCCCCGCGTAGCGCAGACGGTGGCGGTTCAAATCCTCCGGAAGCGTTTCACCTGTCCGTCCTCAGGGAACCCATCCGTACCAATCGAGAGGAAGGCGGCAATGGGAATCATCGCGTTCATCATCTTGGGTCTGCTCGCAGGCGCGATCGCAAAAGCGATCATGCCTGGCGACGATCCCGGCGGGTGGATCATCACCACAGTCATCGGCGTCGTGGGAGCGATCGTTGGGGGCTTCCTGGCTGGGGCGCTCTTCGGTGCGGATCCGATGGATGAGTTCTTCGACATCTCGTCTTGGCTGACGGCAATCGTCGGCTCGATCATCCTGCTCGCGCTCTACCGAGTCGTTGTGAATCGCGGAGGCGGCCAGAGAGCACTCCGAACCTGAGGCAGAAGAACTACGTCGACTCAGAAGCCTCGCCGACGAGCGGGGCTTCTGATCAGAAGGGAGCCTGTAGTGACAGCATCAACCGAAAACGAACGCACGAACACCGACGAGTCGGCCGCGGACAACGAGCAGGAGTCACGACTCAAGCGTTACGACCAACGGGTCGAGGAGTGGCTCACCTCGTTGAAGGAGGGGGCGGAGCAGCGCTCACCGGAGGTACTGAGTGCTTTGGCGACGAAGGCGAAGGATGTCGGGGATTACCTGGACAAGCTGGCGGACAGGGCGCGATCACGGAACGAGCCTTCGGCGGCAGTGGCAGAGGGAACGCCGAGCTTCGACAGAGACCCGCCTGGCGGCCGCGAAAGTGAAGAAACGCTTGGCTACCGTGGGCCGGACCCGGAGAGCGATTCCAAAGGCGACGGAGACCACGAGGATCAGGGCACGTAACCCGTCGGACTGACCCAAGGACGCGGCTCGGCGAGTCTCGTACGATCTCGGCGCGGACTGAGGCGCACTAACGTCATCTCTGCGGCCGTCATCTCGGCGAGATCGCCGAGCGTCGCGTCCAGGACATCACCCCGTCGCTCGAGACCCCTCCAGGCCTAACGCGTTGCGGCTGCATGACCTTCTACATCAGTCGCAGAGGCGCGCTGCCAGGCTGTGGAACTCCGCTGTTACCGCAGAGCGGGGCGGGGTGCTTCGCTAGGCGCATCTCGGTGGGATCGTGGAGGACACGCCGACTGATGAACCCGACACGAATCCCCCGTTCGTCGGGCGCTGCGAGCACTCGGTGCGGCATCGGGACCGTTAGCGCAGCCTGCAGCCGACCGAGGGCGCTCTCGGAGCCCACTTCTTGCAGAGCGAGGACGTGCGGCTTCTACGCATCGATCACCGCTCGCAGCGACTCGGTCTTCGCCGCGAACTTGCGCATGCGTATCGGGGCCATCCGCGTCGCCTACATCGAAGAGATTCTCGACGTTCCACGACATGACCCGAAACTGCGCCAACGTGCCTCCCTTCGGTTAATACAGAAAGGCCGGGTGGCATCTCGCACTTCGTGACGCCCCGGATCTCTCCTATGGGCACCAGGCCCCGCGGCGAACGATGACGTGTCTACTGCAACTTGCCTAGTGGCCCCGGCGGGACATGTCCGTCGGCCGGTGTGCAGGGGCAGTCAGAAACTCCGCTGCTACCCCGGAGGGGGCGAGGTGGTTCGCGGGCGCACGAGACGCCTCGCGTCACCTACCGTCTTCACAAGATGGCGGCGACGATCGACGACGTGCGCGCGCTGACCGCGGGGCTGCCACGGTCGTACGAGGTCTTCGTCCACGGCCGAGTCAAGTTCCGCGTCGGACAGATCGTCTATCTGGCGTTCTCCCGTGACGAGACGCTGATGGGCTTCGCCTTTCCCAAGGAGGAGCGCGAGGCTGCGATTGAGACCTACCCGGACAAGTTCCTGCGCCCGAAGCCGTCCGAGATGCGCTTCCAGTGGCTCGTCGTCCGTCTGGACGCCATCGACGAAGACGAGCTGCGCGAGCTCGTCTTCGACGCCTGGCGCATGGTCGTGCCGAAGAAGCTGTCTGTGCTCTCCGACGACGAGCTCCAGCAGCGACCAGTGAGCTAGCGCCAGCACACTCGGATGCGCGAGTGTGCGGGAATGTCGCTCGGGCTACGAGCGCGCCGACCGACCATTGCGTGGCGACGTCGAGCAGGAATAGGGTGCGCGACATGCTGTTGGGGCTCGTGCCCGTACTGAAGGGTCGTCGTCCGAGACGGTGTACGCGTTCACTACAGCGATCGAGGGCGAAGTCGAACGCAGCGAACGACGCGAAGATCTGCGCGAGCGCGTCTTCATCGATCCTGCTGCTGGTGACGAACGGGAAGAGCACGGTGATGTGCGCCGGAACACCTAGCGCCGCGCTCCGGTCGTGATGGAGTCGGAGCGCTCCGATCGCTCGCTCCGCCTCCGGAACGACAACGATCAGTGCAGTTCTCCGAGGAGCAACGGCCGGGTCCGACCAACCCATCCGCCCAGCCCTCCTCATGGAAGGGGTCTTAGGGAAGGACGCCACAGCCGAACCCGGCACCGTTGACTGCTCACTTTAGAAATGCTTGATCTTGCTTGCAACTGGTGCAGGGAGCCCGAGGCCGAGGTGTGGGAGGGCCAGCGGCTACCTGCGACGTCCGGTCTTCGTCGCCACGCTCGGGAGTCGTACCTCCGATGGCGGTAGCGCCATGGTTACGACTCGGTGGTCGTCGACCGCTTCCGTTACGCCGACGACGATCCACGTAACGCCCGCTCGCACAAGAGTGTCGCCAGCGTCGGGCACTCTCTCTGTGCCGCAGTACTCCCAACTCCCATCAGGGAAGCGGAGCGTGATCGCCTCGCTCGTGCTCCTCATGTCCGTCTCCTTCTGCAGCTAGCCGCTGCCGTTCGCATTCGACAAGTAGAGGACAGAGGGAGGGGTCTGGTGGTTCTCCCTCCCTCCATCGCTAGGAAGCGTGTCCTGTCCTCGCCTCGCCCGCTAGGACACAGGTGGGTCTATTCAGTTGACCCGATTGTGTCCTGTACGGCCTCGCTGCCCGCACCTACCGTGGGCGATGCAAGCCCGGTGCCGGAGCCAGTCCCTCGGCAACGGCGCACCCCTGTCGCGGGTGGGGCCTGCGCGGGCTTGCCTTCATTGCGCGAGAGACTCTTCCCCTCGGGGTCTCTCGCGCAATGCCTGCTCTCACCGCCGCGATTCCCTAACAAACGAAGAGGCCCCGTAGGGCCGCAGCTCAACAATCCCCGAGCGGACTTGGGCGTCACACCCTCCGACGCGAGCCACTACCTCGTTCTGGGGACGCACTAAGGGACTCCGGCCGATAATGCTGTACCCGCGATGACACGTCACGATTTCGAGGCTTGGCTCGAGCACCACCTCGACCAGTCCGTGCTAGTCGAGTGGCGCACTCTCTCTGACGGCCTGGTCACGGACAAGACCTCGACTACAGGCGTCTTACGCAAGGACGGCGGCGACGAGTACCACGCTGGCGATGCGCACATCGACCTCACGGACTTCGACGCCGCGGATTTCGGAGGCGAGGGAGTGATCGTTGAACTCCTCAGGGAGAGCGCCGAGCTTTACATCGCGGTGAGCTAGCGCCCACGCTCGCAACGAAAGAGGAGGCCCGGAGGCCTCCGAAGCCTTCCGCGCATCGGGGGCTACCCTCGTGAGTTACCGAGGCGGGCGTCGCTGCGGGGCCTTCGTCAGGCACCTGGCCGCAGCGGGGGGACACTGCGCCGGCGTGTACTCGAGCACGAAGTGCCGCCAGCTCCCCGTGTCCGGCGCGAGGTCGATGTTCTGAGCGTTGTAGGCGGCGACCGAGAAGTCGAAGCCAGCGCCGAGACCGGTGAGTAAGTTGGCCCAGATGGTCGCCGTCATGACTCCGTCAACGTACGTCGAGGAGACGAGTCCGGTGGCGATCGAGCAGTAGAACTCCCCCGGAGCGGTCCACCTGCAAAGACTCGTTGCGCCGTACCAGTAGCGCTGGACGAGAATCTCGACTCCGGAGGCGGAACCCGTCGAGGGATCCATGTCGGTGTCGAATCTCAGCTCGATGACGCTTCCGTCCTGGAGGACGGGCTCGTTCGCCACGGTAACGCTGAGGACGAACGGCATCGGGGGGTGAACGACCACCTGCGTCACGTCCGGAGCTCCAACTACATCGCCAAGCGGATCGGAGGGCGGACTGGTGACAACATCCGCCGACGACGCGGTCGGTACGAGCAACGTAGCCATCGCGAGGATCACGATCGCCCGCGTGGACGACACCCTGATCGAGGATGGCAGTCCGCTCACGAACGGAGTCTGGTGGATCGGTCAGAGGCGTGCAAGCGGGGGACGGAAGCGCGACCGCGATGCGTCCCTAACAACCCCGTGCGGCGTCGCAGGTCTTCGGCCCGCTGCGGTGACGGCCACCGGGATCGGAGCGAACAGCAGGTCGGCGGATACAAAGGGAGAGGGTGCCGTTGTGCTGACCGCTGACGCCGCTGTAGAGCAACCATGCGGCGAACGCACCGGGCAGCAGAGGAGGGCGACGCGCAGGTGCGCCGCCCTCCTCGTTAGCGTGCGCCTATGGGAGGGTGAGAAAGCCCTCTTGCTGCGCGAGCCACTTGGGGCTGCCCTGGTGGCCGCTCCGTCCGCCTCCAGTGGCGTTGGCGAACGCGCCTGTTCCCCCCACGACCTTCCAGGTGCCGATGGCGACACCCGGGATGAAGTCGAAGCCCGGGGCCTTCTCGTTCGAGACGTTGACCCACTCGGTCCGCTCTCGAATCGACAGGTTCCCGCGCTTGCCCTTCAGTGTGAACGTGTTGCGGACGACGTAGACCTGCTGTCCCTGGCGCATCACGCCAGGGAGGTCTGTGTAGACGACGCTCACCGTGCCCGAGTCGCGCTTCAGCGTCCCCGCCTGCAGTGGCGTGAGCACGAACGTGCCGCCGTCCGGGTTCTTCATTGAGATCCTCACGCGCTGTTTGGCTGCTTCAGGTTCGGCCGCCGCTACAGCTGTCATCGTCACCGCCGCCACGAGCGCGGCGAGACAGAGACTGATTGTCTTCATGTTTCTCCTCTTGCTAGTAGGTGCGACAACAGGCGCGCCGCGCTGGGGCGCTTGCCTCCCACCTCGTAGCTGCGAGAAGTGCTAGCGGCTCGGGTTCGAGGTGGTACTGCGAAGCGGAACCAAGTTCATGCGCTACCACCTCCTCTGACCGAGACGACCTCGTGAGTATTGCAACACGCGGCGACAACTTCAAGAAATGCGTCAGCTCACGGCGACGGGGATCGGGGCGAACAGCAGCGCGGCGGAATCAAACGTTGATCGTAGTGCTCGGCTGCCCCCTACTCACGAAGTAGGGGGTCACCGCGATGTCACCCGACGCGAGCGGCGTCGAGGCTCCTTGGCGGCCGCGACCGTGCGGCGCATCACGCAGTGGTTCTTGCCCTTGGGCCGGTCATAGCTGAAGCCGGTCTGCTCATAGAGGCTGCGCGTGGTGTTGTAGAGAAACGTGGCCGAGATCTTCTTGCCCTGCGTGTCCTGCGGATAGCCCTCCACCACACCACCGCCAGCCTTCGCGATGAGGTCGAGGGCACCACGAAGCGCCACACCCGCGACGCCTTTCCGTCGATGGTCCCTGTCCACGAAGATGCACGTGACGCGATAGTCAGGAAGCTCTTCCGTTCGGTTCGCCTCGTAGTCCTTCCGGTGTTTCATTCTCGGAAGCTCCTCGGGAGTGCCGTATTGACACCACGCCACCGCGTCGTCTCCGTCGAAGACCAGTGCCGCGTGAGCCTTCCCCTCGCGAACGAGACGCTCCTTCCAGGGGCGGCCCATTTCGCCCTCGGGCCTGCCTTCTCGCGAATGGAACCACGTGCACCAGCAACCACCGAACCCACACCCGTTGTGCTTGTCGAGGAGACGGGCGTAGGCATCCCAAGTCGTGGCATCAAGCGGCTTGATCGCGTATTCGCTCATGCGCCCTCCGTTCACCGGCTTTGGCTCAGCTAACGAAGGGAGCCTATGTGGTGCTATCTGGCTTCGCCGACGCTCATGTCGCCGTACGGCGGCGACCCGGCGCGGGAATTTGACGACTCAGCCGAGGCGTTGGCCGCTCTTGCCCAGTTCTTTCGCGGCGGGGAGGCAACTGTCGAGGTCGTGGAGACCTACACGTCCGGCGACTTGGCGGTTCTCGTCGTCATCGAGCGACAGCACGGCAGGATCGGAGATCTCCCGGAGCAGGACTGGTCGCTGCGAGTGACGTGGGTCTTCCGGCGCATTGGAGAATCGGACTGGGAGGTCGTGCACCGCCACGCGGACGCGCTCGTGCATGCCATCGGCCACGAGCAGTTGGCGGTATTAGCACGCGGTGGGTGACGCAACGCCGCCCTGCATGCGTGTCAACGTCAGGACAAAGTGAGCGGCGCTGATACGTCGCTCGCCTGCCGAGCGGGCTCTCGCTTGACGAGCAATGGAGTGTCTTTCGCGCGCGTCTACGCTTTATCTATGAGCGAGCCCGCTGAGAACAGCGACGCAACAGTGAGGAGAATCGGCCGGCCCTTCCAGCCCGGAGTCTCGGGCAATCCCGGCGGTAGGCCGAAGGGTGTGGCACGCACGTTCCGTGATGCACTGGGGGGATCGCCCGCCCTCCTTGCCCAGGTCCTCCTGGAGATTGCAACCGACCCAACCGCGCGGAACGCGGACCGAATCGCGGCCGCGCGAGAGATCCTCGACCGAGGCTGGGGCAAGGCAGTCGGGGTCGCAGACATCGACGGCGGTGATCCGCTTGGGATGGGGGAGGTCGAGGCAGAGATCAGGCGCATCGCTGAGGAGCTGGAGCGAGGGCGGCCTGAGAATGTCTCCGCCGTGTGATCGTCTACGTGGTGGTTGATGACGCCCTGGCGCCCGACTTCCCGCTCGGTGACGCTATCGAGACGTTCAATCCGCCGTGAGGATGCCGAGCGCTTCATCTCAAGTAGGCAAGTCTTGGCCGACCTATGCGCCTCTGGTCGGGACCCACATCCGGCCGGCGGTGGGGAAGGACCGCGTCTTGCTTTCCGTTAGCGGGAGCTGGCGGGCTCGTAGCGCGTACCGGTGACCGAGGGCTCCGGCCGCGGCCCGAGCAGAATGTACGTCGTCATCTCGCCCTTGCCCTTGACGACGACCCCCCGGCGCCGCTTGAAGCGGAACTCGCCCTCAAGTCGACGATACGTTCGCTCGGTGACCTGGATCCCGCCTGGTGGGGCGTGAGACTGCATCCTGCTCGCCGTATTGACGGTGTCCCCCCAGAGGTCGTAGCCGAACTTCGTCCGGCCGATGACGCCGGCGACGACCGGCCCTGAGTCGATGCCGACGCGGAGGTTCAAGCCGGACGCGACTGGCAGCTCGGTCAGCGCCTGCCTCATTGCGAGCGCCACGCGAGCGGCCGCCTCCGCGTGGTCGGCTCGTGGTGTTGGGATCCCGGCGGCGACTAGGTAGCCGTCACCGATCGTCTTGATCTTCTCGAGGCCGTGGTGTGCCACTAGCTCATCGAAGGCTGAGAAGATCTCGTCCAAAAGGATCACGACCTCCTCCGCCGGCAGTCGTTCCGCGAGAGGAGTGAAGCCCGTGATGTCGGCGAAGACGACCGAGACTTCCTCGCTCCGCTCTGCGATGACCTCCTGCGAGACCTTCAGCCGATCAGCGATGGCCCGCGGGAAGATGCTCAGTAGAAGGGTCTCCGAGCGCTCCTGCTCCGCGGCGAGTAGCTCGTGCGCACGGTCGCGCGAGCGGACGAAGTATTCAAGCAGGGCGAACGTCGTGATCGACGGGCCGAAAATGTTGAGCGCGAAGAACGCCACGACAACCGAGGACGGAATCTCCTCCGAAGGCTCCGGAAGGACGCCGTCGATGGCGGCCGAGAAAGCGACTAGGGCAAGGAAGGTCGCGAACCAGGTGATCGCCTGGCGGGGCCCGTAGAACACCAGCGCGCCGAGGGGCGCGACGAAAGCCCAGATCGCGACGGCGCCCGACTCCACAAATCCGCCCAGACTCCACTGGAGGAGGAAGGGCAAAACGAGAAACATCGCGACCTGGCTCGCGCGATACACGGCATAGCGCTTCGTCCTCGCGAAGAAAGCGAGCCCCGCTAGCGATGCGACCTGGTATGCCAATGGAATGAGTGCCGAGCCCCAGAGCCCCAGCGCCGCATACGTCGCGACCCAGACGAAGGAGAGACACGTGATCAGGAGCGAGGAAAGGACAAGCGCCGACTTGCGCAGCCGCTCGTCGGGGGTATCCGACGGCAAGGAGCCGAGGGCGGCGGCTTGCCTGACGGCTGTGCTCGCCCGCTCGCGGAGGCTCATGCGAAGGACTCTAGGACACCGCCAGGCGCATTTGTGGCCACGGCACAGTGCCCACGCCTCGGAGACGCCAGACCGAGCGGCCGGTTGTTCGAGGGGCCGGTCGGTCGGACACTCAATACCAAGCCGTCGGGTTCGACCATCAGCCGACGTAGAGACGTTGTGCCGGATCCGGCTACCCCTCGGTCGGATTCGGGATCACGTCCTGGACATGCCCAAACTACCCCGCGGATCGAGAAAGCGCGAGCTCGAGGGGGCGGGCTGAACTAGGGCAGCTCAGTCGGAGTGAAGGGTGTACGGAGCGAGGCCGATTGCCTCGGCTCCGCGAGACGTGAGCACGTAGAACGTGTGCTCGTCCGCCGGAGTGTGGCGCGACTTCGACTTGACCGGGTTGGTCCGACGCGGCCGAGCGAGTTCGGCTCGAACGAGGCGCTCCAAGTCGAACGCTGGAAAGCGGTCGGAAACCTGCTCGGCGGTCTTGCCCTGATCGCCGATGAACTCGAGCACCTCACGATCAGCATCTTCCATGGGGCCACGGTACTCGTAATCGCCGATGGAGCGGATAGAGGATCGCGAGCTCGAGGCGGGCGGGCTGAACTAGCGCTTGCTTTGTTCGCGCCTCTTCTTCCTCGCAGCTTCCCGGCGAGTGCGCTCGTCCGGTGTCGCTTGGCGATCGGAGGCGGCCGAGCGTTCGTCCCAGCGCCTGCGCTCAGACGCCGTCATTTGGCGCACAACGAGTTCGCCCGAGGAGATCTGGTCGCGTATGTGCTCGAGGCGCCCCTCGCGCGCCTCTTCGTCTCGCTCGCGTGATGTTTTGGCCATCGCTAGGAGTACTCATCGTCGCAAGGAACAGATTCCATGATCCGTGCATCCGTCTGTGACCGCGCAGCTCAGCGCGCTCGTCCGCGTCCGCCGAGCCATCGAGCGCCGGGCTCGTGGATGGTCGAGGACGCCCCCGCGAGCTCCCGAACCTGCCGCTCGAGGACGCACTACAGCTCGTGCACCTCCACTTCGAGCGAGGCTCCCCGAAGGCCGGGCCGGCGGCGAGGCGGTCGCTCGTGCGCTATCTCAGCGAGGGCACGCCGAGCCTCCGGGGTGTCGCGAGGGTGACGGCGAGTTTGGCGGAGCGCGAGCGTGAGGCGGGCAGGCTGAGCTGGCCCTGGAACTCGTACACAAGTCAGCCTCCGCCGCTGAGGCGATCCCAAACGCTCATCCCCGGAGGCCCTGGCAGATAGACGAGGATGTCGGTGCTCGGGTCGTAGCGCATGAGCACATCGGAGTGGGCGCTTTCGACCGTCACCTCGACAGGCTTGCCCAGCGCCCGTCCGATGACCCTGACGACCTCGCAAACGGCATCGAACTGCTCCTGCCCGACGACCTCCCTCGGATCGACGTCGAGCTCGATCTCATCGACCGCAAAGAAGTGGCCGTGGACGGTGACGTCAGGGTGTGGCAAGAACTGCCACAGGATCGTCTTGCCAACGAGCTCGAAGATCGGCTCCACGCTTGTGGGCATAGACGTCACGCCGCCGTTGACCGAGAACGTCGCAGGCCAGCCCCGAGCGCGAACGACGTCGAGGACGCGCTGCCAGTCGTCCAACGTCGCGCTGCCCACGTAGATGTCCCGAAGGCCATCGTTGGGGAGCCAGTCGTCACGAACGTCTGTCCAATTCAGGCGCTCCATCTGGTTGAGCGTAGGCCGTCCCACGGGGTCACGTCGTCAGTCGGGGTCGGGAGTCAACCTCTGGCTCACCACTCCCGAGACCTGCGCCGCCCCTCCTCGACGCATCTCGCGGAGCTTGCGGTGGCGAGAGGTCGCTCAGTTTCCGCCCTCGCTGCAGTCACGCGAGTGCCTGTGCTCTGGCCCTGCGTAGCGCAGGCGGTCGCCGTCGGCGAGGCCTGGTCAGTTCTGCGCTAGAACTGCGCGATGGGCGCGATCATTCAGCTCGTTGCCGGTGTCCCAGTGTCGGATCTCGATGCGAGCATCGACTGGTACACGCGGTTCTTCGGGCGACCCGCAGACATGCGCGTCGGGGATGAGGTGCTGTGGGACATCGACGAGCACGCCACGCTCTTCATCGAGCCGAACCCGGAGCAGGCGGGCGCGGGCCGGATCACCTTCGCAGTCGAGGGACTCGACGCAATCCGTCGGCCCCGACTCGAGCTCGCGTTGGAGCGCCTGGTACTCCTCGAACACGGGAACGGGACACGCGCCGAAGCTGCCGTGGTTCAGGTGTGTCACCTGCGGGTCGAGGAGGAAGCCGTCGCGCATGCGTGACTAGTCTCCCACGGTTGCGCGGCCTCCTTCGCACGTATTTCCCGCCCCTTCCCCGCTCCGTGACGACGCTCCAGGTCGGCGGGCTCGTCAACGCGTTCGGGAACGGCATCACGCTGCCGTTCCTCTTCATCTACCTCCACAACGTCCGCGGAATCGGGCTTGGGATCGTCGGGCTGATCGTCGGGTCGCACGCGGTCGCGAGCATCGTGGCCGGGCCGGTGTTCGGCGCGCAGATCGACCGCTTCGGTGGGCGGAGGCTGCTGGCGACCGCGCTCGCGATCCTCGCCGCCGGGTACGCGCTGTATCCGCTCGTGCACGAGCCGTGGCAGGGGTTCCTGGTCGCGGCGATCACCGGAATCGGTGTCGGCGGCTTCTGGCCGTCTCAGTCGACGCTGATCGCCGGCTTGACACCCGCCGAGCAGCGCCCGTCGGCCTTTGCGATGCAGCGGGTCGTGATGAACCTCGGGATCGGTCTGGGCGCTCTCGCGGGTGGCCTCATCGCCACGACGGAGAAGCCCGGCTCGTTCACGGTTCTCTTCCTGCTCAACTCGCTGACGTTCGTCGTGTACGCGGTGGTCATGCTCGCGCTGGTGCCTTCGCCGTCGCTCGGATCGCGTGCCCGCGAGCCGGAAACCGCGGGCTCGTACCGCGACGTCCTCAGACACCGGCCGTTCGTGGCCGTGATCGGGCTCAACGCGCTGTTCATCTTCGCCGGATTCTCCGGCTTCGAGCTTCTGCCCGTGTACGCGAAGAACGAGGCAGCGGTCACCGAGACGCAGATCGGGATCGTGTTCCTCGTGAACACGGTCGTCATCGTGCTCCTCCAGCTTCCGGTCGCGCGCCTCTCGCAGGGGCGGCGGCGGATGCCCGCGCTTGCTCTCCTCGGGCTGCTCTGGGCGACTGCGTGGCTCTTCGTCCCCTTCGCAGGGTCGAAAACCGCCGCGGCTGCGACTCTCGTCCTGACCCTGGCGATCGTCATCTTCGCGATCGGGGAGTGCCTGCACGGCGCCGTTCAAGCCCCGCTCGTCGTAGATCTCGCGGAGCCGCGGCTGCTTGGCCGCTACATGGCGCTCTCCGCGCTGTCGTGGCAGGTCGGATTCGCGCTCGGCCCCGCAGTCGGCGGCTTCGTGCTCGACTACTCGCCGGGTGGCGTCTGGATCGGCGCTGCCGCGTTCTGCGCGATCGGCGGTGCGCTCGCGCTGGTCGTGGAGGGCACCCTTCCGGCGCGAGCGCGCCGCACGCCTGCTCCGGTCGCCGCGTAGCCCGCTTCATACCCCCGGCGCACCAGGTGCCCGAACCAACTTCGTGCAGGCTCCGCGGCTAGAATCGCGAACATGGCGTTGACCCTGACAGCAGACGACCCCCTCAGTACCGGTGCCCAACCTTCCCCGCATCCGGCGATCACGTTCGGCCCGCGGCACGGGCCCGGCCGTCGTACGCGCGGCACCGGTCGTCCACGAGCTCAGCGCTAGCGGCCTCACCTGGATCAACGTCGTCGCGCCGGACGTCGACACGGCGCAGAGCCTGGCGGAGCGCTTCGGCTGGCACCCGCTCGACGTCGAGGACGTCGTCTCCAAGCGCCAGCGGCCGAAGGTCGACGACTACGAGGACGACGGCTACCTGTTCGCCGTTCTCCACTTCCCCGTCTACGACCAGTCCGTGCAGCGGCTGAACGCCGCGGAGCTCGACCTCTTCATCGGTCACGACTACGTGGTCACGATCCCGAACCGGGAGCTCCATCCCGTCACCCGTCTCTTCCGCCGCTGCGAGGACGACGAGCAGCTTCGCGAGCAGCTCTTCGCACGTGGGTCGGGCCGGCTCCTGTACGAGGTTCTCGACGACCTGTTCGACTACTGCTTCCCGATCCTCGACAAGATCGCGCACAAGCTCGACGTGATCGAGGACGAGATGTTCGAGGGCGCGTCGGAAGAGGTCGTGCGCGACATCTCCAACGTCAAGCAGGAGATCATCTCGTACCGCAAGATCATCAAGCCGGAGCGCTCGACGCTCCGCATGCTCGAGCGGCGGGTCGAGGCGTTCCTCCCCGAGGAGCTCGAGCTCTACTTCGACGACATCGTCGACGCCGCCGAGCGGATCTGGGACCTCCTCGACAACTACAAGGAGGTCGTCGACGGGCTCGAGTCGACGAACGAGTCCGTGATCTCGCACCGGCAGAACGACGTCCTGCGGCTGCTGACCGTCATCAGCGTCACGATCCTCCCGCTGACCCTCGTCACGGGGCTCTTCGGGATGAACGTCCTCTTTCCCGGGGAGGGCACGCGCGAGGCGTTCTGGGCGATCGTCGCAGCCCTCGCGATCGTCGCGGCCGGCGCGCTCGGATTCTTCCGGCTCAAGCGCTGGCTGTGACCAGTTCGGGGTCAGACCCGTGGGGTCTGACCCCACGGCTCCGCGACCGGGCCGTTACGTGCGCGGATCGAGCTCCTCGCTCACCTCGGCCGCCTCCCCGATCTTCTCGACGACCCAGTACCGGTCGTAGCGCTCGACGACATGCTCGACCGCGGGGGACAGGTGTTCCTCCGCCGGCAGGACGAAGAACCGGGTCGAGCTCGCCCGAACCGCCTCGTACTCGGCGATCGTCAGGCGAACCGGCTTCATGCACCCCGTGTTCGCGCACTCGCAGACCCAGTCCGGCATCGGCGGGTCGACCCACACGTGCACCGCGTTCGACGGCTCCATCCGCTCGTTCAGAGCGCGATAGCGCGACTCGTTGTGTGCTGCGCGCTCCTGCAGCTCTGAGATGTCCGGGCCCACGGCGACAGGGAGTGTACGTCGCGCCGCCCGCACGGAGGGGGCCGGGGCCCCGCCGCATCGGGGCCCGGCCTCTTGCGTACCTCGGTTAGAGGAGAATTCGGAGTGCTGTCTCGGGAGGACAACCCCGGCGCGGGAGCGCCGAAGCGTCGTGGAGATCGACCTCGACGTGTGAGGCGAGGACGAGCGCCGACCCGACGTCATATCCGGAACGGACGAGCTCTTCGAAGCGCCAGCGGAGAATCGCCTCTGCCTCTGTCTCGTCGATTAGCTCGAACTGGGCCGCAGTCATTCGCCGGCCTCCCTCTCTTTGTCTCGGCTGTGAGATCACAGTTGACCGTCATCGGACTTCCGCTGCGCCCACTTGAGGTCCTGAACCGCCTCGCCGAAGGTGGGGCATCGAGGTATGGACGTCCCTCGGTCGAGGGACACGTCACGCGTGGTGCGCGACCGCGGATGCGTCTACTGGACGCACGACCGAAGTCGCGATAGAAACCTCCCATGCCGAAGCCGCTCTGGGCGCCGTGGCGGCTCGAGTACATCAAGCAGGCCGATGATCTCTCGGGATGCGTGTTCTGCTCCGAAGGCGCGGGCGAGTTGGTCGACGGCGAGTCGCTCCTCGTCCACCGCGGAGACTCGGCGCTCGTTCTGCTCAACAAGTACCCGTACTCGTCGGGGCATCTAATGGCCGCGCCGATCCGCCACGCAGGAGTCTTCGGAGAGCTCACGGACGTGGAGGCGCTGGAGCTCCATCGCCTCGCGGCCGCTGCGCTCGACGCGCTCGGCCGAACCTACGGTCCGGATGGCTTCAACCTGGGCTGGAACCTCGGTCGCCCGGCGGGAGCCGGCATTGCCGACCATGTCCACCTGCACGTCGTGCCGCGCTGGTCCGGCGACACCAACTTCATGCCCGTCCTCGCGGACGTGAAGGTGCTCCCCGAGCACTTGCTCGAGACCCGCGATAGATTGCGGGAGGCCTGGGCTTTTACGGATTGACGGTGCTGAGCACGCGCCAGTAGCCGGGCGGCGTCGTCTCCCAGTCGTAGAGACTGAGCCCGATCGTCCCGCCGTCGTCGGAGACCGCCGCGGCGAAGCCAGCGAGCTCCTCCGGCCCGAGCCGGTTTGCCACGCCGCCGGCCACGTGGATCGCGACATCGGGGTTCCCGGTCTGAAAGCGCAGCAGCCGGATCGCGCGAGTCACGTAGCCGTACGTCGCGTCGAAGCCCTTGAAGGCGCCGCCGGTGTATGCCATTGGCACGAAGGCGTCGGAGACCTCGGCCAGCTCGGCCCACGGGAAGCGCGGCCACGTGCTCGGACGGCGTTCGAGCCCGCGCGGGTTGAAGGGGATGATCGCGAGTGGAATCTCCCCCGCCTCCTGCCGCACGCGGCGAGCGAGAGAAACGGCCCGGCGCGAGCGCAGACCAGCGTTCCTGAGCTCCGTCCCCTCGATGTTCAGGCTGATCCCGTCGAACGCCTGGCCGTTCCGAGTGCGGAAGCCGAGCATCGCGAGGGAGCGCCGCGTGTCGCGCGCGGGATCGACATGGCCCGGGAGGTACCACGCGACGACCTTGATGCCATGTGAGTGCAACGCCTCGACGAAGCGCCCGAGCTGGGGCGCCTTGACCACGTCAGCGGACGCGCGGTAGTTCGCCGTCTCCACCCAGACGGTCGTGACCCGCCGAGCCGCGATCCGGGCCGCGGTCGCCTCGGGCGCGCGATAGACACCGCTGTCGTAGATGTCCACCCACGTGCCGAGCCCACCGAACACCGAGGAGTCGGCGTCCTTCGCGGCTGGCGCGGAAGCCGCTCCCGCGCAGGCGATCGCGATGCAGATCCCGAGAACGGCGACGAGCGCGCGCACGCCGGGACAGTACGGGCGATCTGTGAAGGCTGTGTCAACGGAAGGGAGAGGCTTGGCGACGAGCCTCTCCCTTCCGACTTGCTACGGCTTCTGCGATCCGACGCCGCAGAACTCGGCGAGGAACTCCTGCAGCGTCGCCCCACGCCCGACAAGCGAATGCGCCTGCCCGTCCGTGGGATCGCCGTCGGAGTTGCCCCTACCTCCGATCGCGTCGCCCTGAGCGCCGCGATCGCCGACCATCTCCTTGTACATGGTCGTGTAGAAGCCGTGACAACCCTTGTCAACCGAGCTCGGGTCGGCGAACGCCGCCCCCGACACCACGAGTACGACCGCGATGACGACTGCCGCGACGAGACTCTTCATTGCGCTTCCCCCTTGTCTCGAGTCGGGGCGCCTTGGCTGCGCCCCGGTTACGGCTCTTACCTCGGTCGATCGCGTCGGCCCGGGCATCCCCCGGCCGGGCGATCCGTCCGGATCGTCGTTGTCGAGGCTCGCGTGATGCCCTCTAGAATCACCGGCGTGCGGACGTAGCTCAGTTGGTAGAGCACTGGCTTCCCAAGCCAGGTGTCGTGGGTTCGAGTCCCATCGTCCGCTCTAGGTTTCATGCGGGATTGAGCGCCTCTCCGGTGTGGCCAGCCTCCTCGGTGGCAACCTCGTGGCTATCGGCCAGCTCGACGTCGGCGACGTGGAGCGCGACGGCGGCCGCGAGAAGCAGAAAGCCCCAGCGTTTGCCGGGCTGGCAGACACGGGCGGCAGGTCACAGGAGCGTCGAGCCGCCCACGTAGAGCAGTACGCCGAGCACGGCGAAGGCGACCGCAATGCCGCCGAGAAACGCCCACCGTGACTCCGTGCATCCCGAGCGCGTAGGCCCGATGCCCATATCCCCCCTCCCCCGATGTCGTTACTTCCCCGCTTCGCACCATATTCGGCTCGGCGTGAATCTCGATGCGCGAGCGCCTGGAGCGTGCCCGGAGTGCGAGAGCGCAGGCACGGACGCTTTACGAAGCAGGCCCTAGACGCGCTCGAGCCGGCTAACGTCGCCGACGATCCACTCGCCGTCGTCGTCTCGATCCGCGACGCCGTGCTCACGAGCGAGGTCGAGACCGCGGCCGAGCTCGGGGTGATCGTCGAGCAGGCAGTGGAGGCACACGAGCGAGACTCGAGGGTCGTCGGGTTGAACCTCGTCCGGGTCTGGCGCATCGTCGAAGAGCACGCTGAATCCCGAATCTCCGGCCCACATCGGCTCGCCGTAGCCGATCGAGAACGCCGGCGGCTCGGTGCCCCACACGAGCGCGACTGTCTTCGTCACTGTCGAGCCGACCGTCGTCACTGTCCGAACCCCCGCAGGCATTCCTCGTAGACGACCGCTGACCGGCCCGAGTACCGGGACTGCTGGGCGTATCTCCTAGCAACGGCCTCAGGATGGGCCCTCGTCTCGAGCGCCCGCGCAAGAGGCGCGACGCCCTCGGTCGAGCACGTCTCGTAGGCCATCTTCCGGACGTCATCAAGGTCGGTCTTGGGGCCCGGAAATCTGAGCCAGGCGCCCTCCGGCCCGTTGGGCGCCAGCTCGTACCCCCGGCTCCAGTCTCCGCCGAAGTGCTCTTCGAGTTCCCCTGGCTCGGAGATCACGTAGATCCCCAAGCCGACAGCCAGCACGAGAAACGCCGCGGCGAATCTCCACAACACGGTCTGAGTGTAAGAAGCATTCCGGCCTTCAGCGTCGCCGCTTCACTCTGGCGCGTAGACGCGAGGGTGCCCCCGTGTTGCAGCGGACGTGCTCGGGGCCGCCGATCGCCTCACCATCGGGATGGCCGAGATGCCAGGGCTCTCCGAGCTCGATGATGCCTCCCGTAAGAACACCGTCAACGTACTCGGCGCGTCGACAGGCAGCGCCACGGTGACAGCGCACCATGCCGGAGGCAACCGCCGGAGCCCATCGAGCTCGAGCGCCGCGGTGCTCAGGGCGGGCGTACTTCGCGTCGTCGCGTCTTCGCGCGCGGTGCAGACACCGCCGAGTGCCGTAGCGCTGGTTCTCCGAGACGGCCAGGAACTCGCGCCAGCAGAGTGCGCAATTGCGCAGGCCGAAAGTGCGGGTCACTCCCCGCCTGAGCTCGGTCGGGCGAGCGACCTTGCAGCCGGCGCACACGGTCTGATTTCCGTGAGCTGGATAGAACTCTTTCGAGCAACGGCTACAGGGCTTGATCTCGGTCATCTAGGTGCAGCGCGACGAGTCGTCCTTGGTATCCAGCGTCAGGATCAGAAGTTTCACCGGTCGCCTCGCTCATCGTGGTAGCGGGCCATCAGTTCCCAGTACCAGAGCAGCAACGCCATCAGCGTCGCCATGGACACTGCGGCCGGTGCGGCACGGCGCTTGCGGGCGGCGATCATCGCGGCAACGCCCGCGACGGACGCGCCAACATTGACGGCCATCGCGGCGTCCATCGGCCGATCCTCGATCCACTGCTCCTCGCCGAGCACCGCCCTGGTCGCCCACGCCCGCTCGTGCGCGGGCTTGCCGAACACCATCGGGTTCACCGCCATCCAGACGCCCACCAGCGCCGCGTCCCGCCAGCTGCGACGCCACACCGGCACCAACACGAGCGGCGCGCTGGCCCACCTGGTCCACGCGCTCCACGGGTTGCTGTGCCGGGCGAACACTGCCCGTTTCACCTGCCGCCACCCCGCCATGTCCTCGTGGTGCCGGGCAGAAGTTCGTTGAACGGGGCTCATGCTGCACTGTAATTAGTTGCGGGCGAGTCGAGGGGGGAATCGTTTTCTATCGGGCAACATCCGGGGAGGGAAAAATTCAGGGCGGGGGTCGTGCGGAGGGCACCTGTATCGATCAGCGCGTTCATCGACGTTCGCGATTACGAGCTGCTTCGTCAGCGGGCGCGCGTCGAGGATAGGTCCGCGTCTGCGGCGCTCAGACTCGCGCTCAAGCAGTACACGTTCCTCGGTGGTTCGCACAACTAGAACATAGCAAGGTTTCCGCAGCGTCACTAGCAAGCTGAAAATGCGCTAGAACCGGAGTAGGATCCGGTTCGTGCCGCAGCGTCTCCCTCGGTTCTACGCGCATTTGCAGCGCGTCGAGGACGAGCGGAAGATCGGCGAGATCCTGCGCGAGGGTGGCGAGGTCGAGAGCGAGCCCGGGACGGCGCTACGCCGGTCGGCCGACGGCCACAACCACGATCGACGCCGTGGGCTGCCGGTGGTCTCGAGAGGAGTCGGCGGTGCGTCGCCGGGAACAGACCCGCTGGGCGCGCTGCTCGCCAAAGAAGCCCGCGGCAAGCGGCGCTAGCTCGCGCCGGGCCGGTCGCGTGCTTGCCCCGCACTCCGCCGTTCGCGTCCCTACGTCGCGTGCGGAGGGCTAGACGTTCGTCGCTGGCGGCGAGTGGTGATGCCGAGGGCAACCAAGAGAACGACGATGCCGACGATTCCGATGATGTTCGTTGCCACCGCGATGAAACCCGCGACATCGCTGGTGTCTGCCCAGATCAGTCCGATGATGGTGCCGACGACCAGGACGGCGACCATCACCGCCAGCCAATACAGAATCTGTCGTCTGCTGATGACTTGAGGGTACTCCGATGAGAGGCCGTTTCCAATGCAGGCTTGTCCCGACGTCACGGCCTACGTTCTTGGTAGGCGCTCGGCGAATGACCCCCGCTCCGCGCTGCGCAAAAACGCCGAGCTCCTCCACGCCTACTCCACGCCTAAACGTCTTGGAACCGCATCGCATAGCCATGCGGAGCGCGCTCGCGGGAGATCCCGCAAACCCGCATAACTAAAGGCTTCTCGAACCATCGAGGACCAACGGCCCAAACGTCGGTCTGGCTTCCCAAGCCAGGTGTCGTGGGTTCGAGTCCCATCGTCCGCTTCACAGAACGACGTGCCAGGACTTCGGCAGCGACAACGACGGGTTGATGGCGACGTTGTCACGGTCCAGCGGATGTGGGAAGACCGTTGCGTACTCCGAAGATCGCAATCGATCGGATCGAAGGAAGGTGAACTCCATCATCCGCGGGATCTCGATACCCCATCGTGCAACCGACCCGCAGCAGTTGTTGGGGTGCGCATGAACGACGACATGCGTCTGCAAAATCTTGGCGAACACCCGCGAGGCGAGCCCGAAGAAGCGTGCATCCCATAGCTCGTCGAGACGATGGAACTCCGCAACCATGATCCTGAATCGTCGGAGTAGCGCGTCGGAAGCCGAGAAGAAGACCTCATACTCGTAGCCCTCGACGTCGATCTGCAGGAGCAACTCCCGATCCGACTCGGGTACCGATGCAGTGACCCAATCGTCGAGCGTCGTGAACTCATCGTTCGTCGTCGCGCCGACGAACTTGCGCAGGAAGTGGAAGCGCTCGTGCGAGATCGCCGGTCCCTCGACCGACGCGTCCGCAAGGAAGACCGACATCCCCCGCTCCGCACACGCCTCTTCGAACCCCGACTGACGACTCACTCCAGGTGAAAAGCACGCGGTGACGCCGTCCAAGTCGTCGGGGATCAAGTAGCCGCCGTCGCCGAGCGGCCCAAGCCGAATGAGCGACTTCGACGCCAATCGCGGGTGAAGACTACGAACGAGATCAGCGAGCTCGGCTGGTTCGGTCCGGGTCGTAACCGTCCGATTGCGCCTCGCGAGAAGCTTCAAGCCGACGTCTCGTGCTAGTCGCTTCATGTCCTCCCATGCCAACGGTTCGCCGGCCGCGGTCGCATCGACCCGAAGACTCTAAGCCAACGCTAGCTCGTCGAAATGGACTTCCTGCTAATGCGACCGGTGAGCCACGAGCCGATCCAGACAAGCAAGGCGACGATGGCCGCCACGATGACGAGGAAGCCGATATCGCCGAGTGCCACACGCGACTCGCCTTCCTCAGGTGAGGGTGCGAGTGCCGCGACGAGGAAGATGCAGATCGCGGCGACAGCTCCCCACCACCATGGCCGTCGAAGGTACGACATCCCCACGCCGACCAAGATCGGTACCGCGACCACGGCGAGCAACAGTCCAACCTCAGCCATCCGCGCGGGCGACAGTATCACTGGCCTCGCGAGGATCTCGTCCGCTTCACCTCTGCGGAGACGCGTAGCGCCCTCCAGAGCTTCCTCGTCGTGCGCGGGCGAGCACCGGTCGACATGACCCCGAAAGGGTGAGACCGATTCAGGGATCCCGCTTGCGCGCTCGGGCACTCCGGACGACACTGGAGGCGCCGTCTGTCAGGAGCCGCCCATGAGCAGGGCCACTTTCGCTGTGACCGGACTGATCGCTGCCATCGCGGCCACTGCGCTGGCGTGGTCGGCGGCGGCAGCGCGGCAGCAGGAGGAGCCGGAGGTTCGGCGTGGCCAGTCGGTCGCGATCTGTCACGCGACCGGCAACGGCAAGTACGTCCAGAACTCGCCGGACGTCGACAGCATCGTCAGCGGCGAGGGTCACGGAGGCCACCCCGAGGACATCATTCCGCCGTTCACGTACGAGCCGAGGGGGGACGAGACCGGCTCGTATCCCGGTCAGAACTGGAATGAAGAGGGACAGGCGACGTGGGACAACGGCTGTGTTCCTCCCGACCCACCAGATCCGCCGAATCCGCCGGACTGCAGCCAGGCAAGCGTCTCGGCGACGAAGGACGAGTACGTTCAGCCCGAGATCGTCGAGATGACCGGGGCAGGCTTCCCGGCGGACAAGTCAGGCGCGTCCAGAGTCGTCCATTCGGCCGACGGATCCGTCGTCTCGAGCGGGTCCGTCGAGAGCGACTCGTCGGGGTCGTTCGGACCGGTCCCGGTCTGGGACGGTGCGAATGCCTCCGCAGGCGACCACGAGTACCGCATCGAGGTCCAGGGGCCGTCGTGCACCAAGACGGACACCTTCCGCTACCGGACGATCGAGAACCCGCCGGCGCCACTCGTGCTCGACGTGAAGAAGGTCGTCGAGGGCTCTGCGACGCCTGCGAGCGAGTTCAGCTTCACCATTGGGAACGAGACGTCCCAGTTCGAAGCCGACGGCTCCAACCGGGTGACGCTCGCCGCGGGTACCTACACCGTCACGGAGCCCCCCGTAGCCGGGTTCACGACGACGACCTCTGGCTGCACGAACGTCGAAGTCAGGTCACCGCAGCCGTCCGTACCGGTCTGCACGATCACGAACACGGCCGACCCGGCCCGGCGGCTACGACTCCAGGTGCGCAAAGTCGTGCGCGGCTCCACGAGGCCTCCGAGCGACTTCAGCTTCAAAATCGGTGGGCGGACGCTCCGGTTCGATGCAGACGGCGTCGTCGAGGGTGAGGTCCCGGCGGGCACCTACACCGTCACCGAGGTCCCGGTAGACGGGTTCACGACGACGACCTCCGGGTGCACGAACATCGTCGTCGAGGCTCCGCAGCCGAGCGTGCCCGTCTGCACCATCACGAACACGGCCGACACCCAGGCCGAGTTCCCGCTCGGCACGTTCGTCGCATGCGTGGACAACTTCCCGGACGGCTCGTTCTCCGCGACGTTCGGGTACGACAACCCGAATCCCATCGCGGTCGTCGTCGCGCCGGGACGCGCGAACAGCGTCAGTCCTGGTGGTCCCGACCGTGGGCAGCCGACGACGTTCCAGTCGGGCTCGGTCCGGGCTGCGTTCACGATCTCGGACATCCCCGCCGGAACAAGCGTTACCTGGACGGTCGCCAACGTGCCGCCGGAGTCGCACACGGCGACGGCCACCGCCTCCTTCGAGAAGAAGTGCACGCCGGATCCGCCTCCGGTGCAGGCAGACGTCTCGATCTTCGTCACGTGCGTGGAGAACACGGCCACGACATACACGGCCACGTTCGGCTACCGGAACGCCGAGAGCGCCCCGGTTCCCATTCCGATCGGGCCTCAGAACCGGTTCGAGCCCGACCCGCTCAATCGCGGCCAACCGATCGAGTTCGGACCGGGAACCGTCTCGAGCGCAGTCGTCGTCCGCGAGATCCCGAACGGCACGAATCTCACGTGGACGATCGTCCCGCCCGTGCGCACCAAGACGGGATCGACCGTCGCGACGGCGACCCCGGACTTCGGGACGAAGTGCAGCGTCGACCCACCCGATCCTCCCGACCCGCCGGATCCTCCAGATCCTCCGGACCCGACCCGGATCCTCCAGATCCACCGCCGCTGGGCCCGACCCCGGATCCCGTCGGCGTCTTCGTCCAGTGCGTGACGAACCGCGGCTCGACGTACGACGCCGTCTTCGGGTACCAGAACGACAACGAGGACGTGGTGAGGATCGCAGTGGGGAACCGGAACCGGTTCGTGCCCATGCCTCAGGGCCGCGGTCAGACGACGGACTTCTTCCCGGGCAACCACCAGGCGGCATTCACGGTCGCCGGTATCCGGGCGGGAAACGCGCTCGCCTGGGAGGTCACGCATGGAGGCGACACACGGGTTGCAACCGTCGCGTCGAATTTCCCGGAGAAGTGCTCGGAGGCGCCGGCGCCGGCAGAGCCGATCGGCATCTTCGCGTGCGTCGTCGACCGCGGCTCCACGTACGACGCCGTCTTCGGGTACGAGAGCGACAACCCGGCCGACGTCGCGGTTCCGATCGGGCTATCGAACGCCGTCCTTCCGACGCCCGCGAATCGCGGTCAACCGACGGTCTTCAGCCCCGGGAAGCACGAGAACGCGTTCACAATCCGTGGCATCCGGAATGACGAGTTGGTGTCCTGGTTCGTGTCCTACCGCGGCACGCGCTTCGTGATCGTGTCCTCCTCGACGGTGACGAAGTGCTCCGGGACGGACCCGAAGCTGCCGCTCGAGATCTCGCCTCTCTGCGTGAGGCATGAAGGCCAGAGGTACACGGCCGTGTTCAGCTACGCGAACCTCACGCGAAGCGACGTGATCATTCCCGTCGGGCGCGCGAACGGAGTCAGCCCCGCTCCCGCGAACCGCGGACAGCCCGTGACGTTCAGGCCGGGCATCGTGCTGTTCGCGTTCTCAGTCGCCGACGTGCCGGTCTCGAAGGACGTGACCTGGACCGTCTCGAGCGGCGGGGAGGTCCAGACTGCCCGCGCGTCAGCCGATCTCGGGCGCGATTGCAGGCTCATCTCGGTGCAGGGCGAAGTCGATCTCGCGCTCCAGAAGTCGGTCCGGCCGTCGTCGGTGGTCGTCGGCGAGCGCGTCGAGTACACCATCGCCGTCCGCAATGTCGGAAGCACCACGGCGCGCGCAATCACGGTTCTCGATCGGCAGCTCGACTCGCGCGTCGAGGTGCTGTCGGCCACGACCGCGAGCGGGCGGTGCGAGATCCGCGGTCGGGGCACGGCGAACCACCGCGTCCTCTGTGGCCTGAGGGATCTCGGTCCGGGAGAGTCGGCGACGATCGTGGTCGCCGCGCGAGCCCTCGAGCCCGGCGTAGCTCGAAACCGCGCCACGGTCGTGAGCGTCCCGCCCGACGTCGGCGCGAACAACAGCGGCACGGCAGCAGTGACGATACGAGGCCTCCAGCAGGTGAGCCCGGGCGGCGCGGGAGAACGGCCGAAACCTCCGTTCACGGGCTGATGGGGACGGCAGCCCTACTCTGCGCCGCGCTGGCAGGCGGCCTAGCGCTGCTGTTGCCCAGCTCCGCCGCACCCGGTACGAGCCAGGAGCCAGACTCGGTGGGCGTCACACGCTGGACCCACGTCGTTCAGTCCGTGACAGCGCGAGAAGCTCCACGGGCGACCGCGCCCCCCGTCACCGTCGTCAGATCCGCGACGCCGGAGGGCGAGACAAACCTCGTGCGCGTGCTCGGGCTGAGCACCGATGCCCGGCTCCGGGAGTGGGCGCGCGTCCAGCTCGCGATCCTCCCGCACGGATCGACGGGCTGGGTCCCGCGCTCCGCGCTCGGCGCTACGCACCACGTTCGCACGCGGCTCGTGATCGATCGGAACCGTTTCCGGGCGACGCTCTGGCGCGGCGAGCGAGTCGTCTTCCGCGCGCGGATCGGCGTAGGGCAGACTCGGTGGCCCACGCCCAGGGGCGAGTTCTACGTCCGCGAGAAGCTCGCGAGGTTCGACGATCCGTTCTACGGCCCAGTCGCCTTCGGGACGAGCGCCCGCTCGCGGGTTCTCACGGACTGGCCCGGAGGCGGGTACATCGGGATCCACGGCACCGACCGGCCCGACCTGATCCCCGGCCGGATCTCCCACGGGTGCATCCGCCTGCGCAACGCCGACGCTCTGCGGCTCGCCCGGCTCATGCCGCTCGGCACGCCAGTCACGATCGTGTAGACCGAAGCATCGCGGCATCGGTCATGCAGGTCGCGTCCTTCAGGACTCGGGCGCACCCGCACGCCGCGCGACGTCTCCGATGATCGCGGCGAGCTCCTGCGGGCGGGACCACATCGGCCAGTGGCTCGTCGGCAGGTCGATCCAGGTCACGTTGCGGAGCTCGCTGAATCCGGCGAGGAACGAATACCCCTCCTTCATTGCCTCCTTGTACTGCTCGGAGGAGAACCCGGTGCAGATGACCGTGCTCGGAACGTCCAGGCGAGCGTCGTTGGTCAACTCGGCCGCGTCACGCAATGCGGAGCCCGGCTGCGGCACGGCCCGCTGCCGAAAGGTCTCGAGATGCTCCTCGGTGAGCCCGTCGAGATTCTCCTCGGCTGCGAGCTCTTCGGCCGACGGCAGTGGCTTCTCCGCGTCCGCGAAGTCGGGGTCGAGTGCGCCCTTGGCTGGGCCGGTGTCGACGTAGACCATCTCCGCGATCTGTTCCGGGATGCGGTCCGTGACGGCATAGCCCGGAGCGCCCGCCCCGCTGTGCACGGCGAGGACGACAGGACGTCCCGCCGCCGTCACCGCCTCGCAAATCGCGTCGGCGTGGTCGGCGAGCGTGATCGAGGAGCGGTCGGTGTCAGCAGACTCGAGGCCGGGAAGCGTCAGCGCCGTGACCTCGTGCCCGTTCGCGCGAAGGGCGAAGGCGACCTCGTCCCACGCCCATGCGCCGAGCCAGAACCCCGGAACCAGGACGATCGGTGCTGTTTTCATGCCCCGAAACCTAGCCTTTGACCCAGCCCTGCCGAGCAGGGTGCAGAGTTCTCCACCTTTCGCGAGTCACGCCGGACGTCTATCCGGCGTTTGGGTCTCGCAAAGACGTGGCAACCCTCCCGTGTGGAGCCCTTTCACGCTTCACTCCCTCCCGATCTCTCGCGTTTGCGAGCTCTCCGGCACGCGCTGAAAGCGTGGCTCGAGCTCGTGGCCGTATCCGACGATCAGCGGAACGCGATCGTGCTCGCCGTGCACGAGGCCGCCGCGAACGCGATCGAGCATGCAGGTGCGAGGGTGACCGTTCGCGGTGCGCGAGACGAGGACAAGCTGCTGCTCGTCGTCTCCAACAGCGGGCGCTGGAGGGAGCTGCGGAGCAACGACGCCGGGCGTGGTCGAGGGTTGAGCCTCATGCGGGCGCTCATGACCGACATCGAAGTGCAGGCCAGGCCCGAGCGAACGATCGTCCGGATGCGGATCGACCTTCCCGTGAGCGTGACCGGCGCCGACAGCGCTCCATCCACGCGTGGAACAGCGTTCCATGAGCGCGGCCGCTGACGGGCCTCGTTTGTCGACGCGCGAGCGTCACGTTTCTGTCAGAGTCCCCCCGCTTCGTGTCGATGAAAGCGGCCCCCGTCCGGCGCGACGAGAACAATGTTCGAACCATCGCGATCTCTCAGAAGCCGAGAGCGGCAAGAGGTAACGACGTGAGCGTCGGGTACCCCCGCGAGGTTTCGAGCGCGGCGGTGGTCGGGATCTGGGCGGCGACGGTGCTCGCTAGCTGGATGCTCGTGGTGTTCCTGGTCGCGGGCATCTGGTGGCTCGTCACGTGAGCAGAGCTCGGTGACGCACTGAACTCGGTCAGCTCGTGAAGGCGATGGCAACGGCGGCGGGTAGGACCACCCATGCCCCCACCGTCAGCGAGATCGCGATGACCGCGAACTTTCGGCTCTGATCCCGCGGCGGTCTGCCGCAATGGCCAACTGCCGCCCAGAGATCCTCGAGTGGCGCTTTCGTCGAGAGGCGGATCCTGCGACTGGCCATCGCCGCGCCGCGCAGGATCACCCATGAGCCTCCGACGACGACCAGCACGGTGACGAGACCCGTGACGACGGCAATCCACCAGTTGCGGAACGCGACGCCCTGCGCCAGGCGCCAGCCGGTCGCGAACACCGGTATCAAGAGGCCGCCGATGACGAACGACGGGAGGCCGATCTCCCGCCGCTTGAAGATCGCGACCATCGCCTCCGCGTCGTAACGCCCGCGCCTGATGTCAGCCCGGATCGGCGACAGCGGCTCGGTCTCGATCTCCCGGAGCCAGTAGAGGTTCCGCATCTCGACCGCGGCCTGTCGCAGGTACGAGACGACGACGTACCGCGCGACCAGTTGAATCAGCCAGCGCACGATGTTCCTTGCCGGTCCGGCGAGACGCGCTGCACTCGAGCCGTGGTAGCCATGGCGCGCGAGCGTCTCCAGCGAAGCTACCGCACGGCGATGGGCGGCGGGGAAACGCTCCGGGTCGGCGAGGGTATGGGTGCGCGCGAGCTCGCCGAGCATCTCGCGGTCGCGAGGGCCGGTGACGTCGATCTGATCGAGGAAGGAGGCGATCGCCTCCTCGTCGCCCGCGAGCAGCTCGAGGCGCTCGATCGGGTTGTCGACGACATCGGGGTGCGGCTCGGCCACGCGTGGTTCAGACCGTGACCGGTTGCTCCATCCCCGCACTCCACTCCCCGGCGACGGCGAGCGAGTTCATGCGGGCGCGGTGACTGAACGCCGCCTGCGCCGCGTCCGCATTCTCGGGATCTCCCGCCCACGCCTCGAGCGCCGAGGCCTGGAGCGCACGGCCGTAGGAGAAGGAGAGAGCCCAAGGCCCGCCGACCTGGTTGATCGCGTTCAGGTTCTCCGTCGCCTGGACCTCCGACTGGCCACCCGACAGGAACACGATTCCGGGGATCGCCGCCGGAACGGTCCCGGCGAAGCACTCGACGGTCGCCGCCGCGATCTTCTCCGGGCTGGACTGGTCAGAGCAGCCCTTGCCGGGAATGACCATGTTCGGCTTGAGAAGCGTGCCCTGGAGATCGATGCCGGCCTCGTAGAGCGAGTCGAAGGTCTCGTGCAGGGTCCGCGTCGTGACCTCCCAGCACACCTCGAGGGTGTTGTCGGCGTCCATCAGCACCTCGGGCTCGACGATCGGCACGATGCCCGCCTCCTGCGACAGGGCGGCGTAGCGGGCCAGCGCATGTGCGTTCGCGCGGATGTTCCCGTCGGTCGGGATGCCGTCGCCGATCGTGATCACGGCACGCCACTTCGCGAAGCGCGCGCCGAGACCGCGGTACTCCTCGAGCCGCCCCCGGAGGCCGTCGAGCCCCTCGGTGACCTTCTCGCCGGGGAAGTTCGCGTGATCGTGTGCTCCGGTGTCGACCTTGATCCCCGGGATCACGCCCTTCGACGCGAGCACCTCGGCGAGCGGCGTGCCGTCGTCGGCGGACTGGCGGATCGTCTCGTCGTAGAGGATCACGCCGCCGATCGAGTCCTCGATCCCGGGCGCGGTGAAGAGGAGCTGGCGGTAGAAGCGCCTGTTCTCCTCGGTCGACTCGACCTGGATCGAGTCGAGTCGCTTCTTGATCGTTCCCGTGCTCTCGTCGGCCGCGAGTATTCCCTTGTGGTCGGCCACGATCGCGCGGGCGGTCTCACGTAGCTCGTTCGAGGCCATCAGCGCGCTCCTTTCATCAGGCTCTGGATCTTGGACAGGGGGTGCGTCGCGGTGATGCGCCGGACGGTGCCCGAGCGGGAGCGCATCACGACGGACTCGGTCTCGATGTGGTCCCCGACGACACGTACCCCGCGCATGAGCGCGCCGCTCGTGACCCCGGTCGCGGCGACGAAGACGTCCTCGCCCTGAACGAGGTCGTCGGTCGTCAGCACGCGGTCGATGTCGAAGCCGTCTTCGACGAGGCGCGTCCTCTCGTCGTCCGATCGCGGCCAGAGCTTGCCCTGCATCGCGCCGCCGAGGCACTTGATGGCGGCCGCGGAGATCACGCCCTCCGGTGTCCCCCCGACTCCCATCAGCAGATCGACGCCCGTGCCCACCTGTGCCGCGGCGATCGCCGGGGCGACGTCTCCGTCGCGAATCAGGTTGACGCGCGCGCCGGCCTCGCGGAGCTCGGCGATCAGGTCGTCGTGGCGGTCGCGCTCGAGCACGACGACGGTGAGGTCGTTGACGTCGACGTGCTTCGCCTCGGCCACGCGCTCGAGGTTCTCCGTCGGGGTCGCGTCGATGTCGATCGCGTCGGCCGCCTCGGGCCCCACCGCGATCTTGTCCATGTACAGCGCGGCGCCGGGGAAGAACAGCGCTCCCCGCTCCGCGACCGCGATCACCGAGATCGCGTTCGGCATCCCGAGGGCCGTCAGCCGCGTTCCCTCCAGCGGATCGACCGCGACGTCCACCTCGGGGCCCGTGCCGTCGCCGACCTCCTCGCCGTTGAAGAGCATCGGCGCCTCGTCCTTCTCGCCTTCGCCGATGACGACGACGCCGCGCATCGAGACCGTGTCCAGCATCAGCCGCATCGCGTCGACCGCTGCCTGGTCGGCGGCGATCTTGTCGCCTCGACCGATCCAGCGCGCTGCGAACGTGGCCGCCGACTCCGTGACGCGGACGAGTTCGAGCGCGAGGTTCCGGTCTGGGATGGACCGATCGACGTCGCTCACGTCGTCTGATCCTACATCCGGTCTCTTACATTCGATCGGGTGCTTCGACTCCGATCAGATCGAGGCAGCGGGCAATAACTCCCTGCGTAGCGGCCGAGAGCGCGAGGCGAAACGCTTGCTGCTCGGAATCGAGGACGCGGTGCTCGTGGTAGAAGCGATGGAAGTCGTCGGCCACGCGGATTGCGTAGTTCGGGATCGCATGCGCCGCCCTCCGCTCGGCCGCCTCCGCTGCGACCGCAGGCAGCTCGAGCAGCCGCTTGACGAGCTCCCGCTCCTCCACGGCGAGCGGCGCGGCGAGCTCTTCCTTGTGGCTCAGAGCCACAAGGCTCTCTTCGCCGGCGTTCCGGAGGATGCCCGCAATGCGGGCGTGCGCGTATTGCACGTAGTAGACCGGGTTCTTCTGGGTGCGTTGCTTCGCCAGGTCGACGTCCAGCTCGATCGTCTGGTCATGACCGCGGGAGACGAGGTACCAGCGAGCAGCGTCCACGCCGATCGTGTCCAGGAGATCGTCGAGGAAGGCCACGTCGCCGCGCCGCTTGGACATCTTCTTCGCCTCGCCGCCTTCGGCGAGATGGACGAGCTGGTAGATGAGGACCTCGAGCGACTCGCGGTCCTCGCCCAGCATCACCGCGAGCGCCTGCAGCCGGGCGACGTAGCCGTGGTGGTCGGCGCCCAGGACGTAGATCAGGCGATCGAAGCCTCGCGCGTACTTCCGGCGAATGTACGCAGCGTCCGCTGCGTAGTAGCTCGGTGCTCCGTCCGAACGGACGAGAACGCGATCCTTGTCGTCGCCGTGTGCGCTCGTACGCGCCCAGACCGCCCCTTCCGACTCGTACGTGTCGAGGAGCGCGATCGACTCGGGGATCTCGCGTTCGACGTCGCTCTGGAGCGCCCACGTGTCGAAGTGGACGCGAAAGCGCTCGAGCGTGGCCTCGATCCGCTCCAGCATCACCGGGACGGGGTCGTCGGCTGAGCGGGCGAGCTCGGTGATGTAGTCACCCCGGTAGCCGTCCTCCGGCGGCTCCTCCCCACGCCGTGCGGCCTCGACGGAGGCGTGAAATCGCTCCATCTGGGTTCCCGCGTCGTTGTAGTAGTACTCGCGCTCGACCTCGTGCCCGGCGAAGGCGAGCAGCCGCGCCACCGAGTCGCCGTAGGCGGCGTTCCGGGCCGTCGCGACCGTCAGCGGGCCCGTGGGGTTGGCGGAGACCATCTCGACCTGGATCCGCTCGGGGTCGCGGGACGTGCCCGCGCCGAAGGATGCGTCCGCGGCGAGGATCTCGAGCAGCCCCGCGACCAGCCATTCATCGGAGACGCGCAGGTTGAGGAATCCCGGCCCTGCCGGCTCCGCGCTCTCGACGAGCTCGCGCTCGAGCGCCTCGCTTCCGATGCTCGTGGCGATGTCGCGCGGCGGGCGGCCCTTCGTGGGCGCAAGCTGGAGCGCGACGTTCGTCGCGTAGTCGCCGTGCTCCGGGTCGCCGGGACGTTCGAGATCCACTGGCGTACCCGCGATCTCGGTGAAGGCGTCCGCGAGGCGGGAGACGGGATCAGCGACAGGCACGGCGCAATCGTAGGCGGCGGACGAATCGAGGGTCTGGCTGAAGCCAGACCGCGGCCCGGTTGCTACTTGGCGGCCGGGACCGAGCGGAGCGGGACGACGACGCCGTCACGGTGCAGCGCCAGCTGTACCTCCTCGCGCGCCTTATAGATCCGCCACTTGACGGTCGCGAGGGTGATCTCGAGCGTCTCGGCGATCTCGGTGTACGAGAGACCGACCACGTCACGCAGGAGCAGCGCCATCTTCAGATCCGGGTTCAGCCGCTCCACCGAGCGCCAGACCGCATCGATGGTCTCGGCGCGCTCGGCCGGAGCGTCGACGACCTCGAGCGGCGGAATGTCCTCGAGCTGGACGACCGCGCGCGGGCGCCGCTCGAGTGCCCTGAGCTCGTCGAGCACGCGGTTCTTCGTCACCTGGAAGAGCCAGGTCGTGAAGCGCGAGCGCAGTGAGAATCCGGGAAGCCCCTGGAAAACCCGGAGAAAAACCTCTTGCGTGAGATCCTCTGCGAGGTTTCGATCGCCGGTCAGCCGGACGACGTAGTTGAACACCGGCTGCTCGTACGTCCTGACGATGATCGCGAATGCGCGCTCGTCGCCGCGCTGTGCCTTGCGCAGGACTCCGAGATCGGGCTGTGGAAGCGACATGTGGCGTGAGGAGTATAGGTCGTCTCGTGTAAGGGCTTTGTGGGCGGGTCTTAAGCGCGCATTGCGAGCGGTTTTCCGGTCATGGCCGCCGGGACGGGCAGCCCGAGCAGGTCGAGAACGGTAGGGGCGAGGTCGGAGAGCTCGCCGTCCGAGCGCAGCGAAAGAGCGCTGTCGCAGACGACGAGCGGGACGGGATTCGAGGTGTGTGCCGTATGCGGGCTCACCCCGTCGGGCTCGAGCATGACCTCTGCATTGCCGTGATCCGCGGTTACCAAACACACCCCGCCCGCCTGCTCCACGCAGGAAAGGACGCGTTCCAGGCAACGATCCGTCTCCTCCACGGCTGCGACGACAGCGGGAATCGAGCCCGTGTGCCCGACCATGTCCGGGTTCGCGAAGTTGACTACCGCGAATCGATATCCGGTGCCGATCTCCGCACACAGTTTCTCGGCGACCTCGGCGGCCGACATCTCCGGCTTCAAGTCATAGCTCGCGACTTCGCGCGGAGAGGGGACGAGTATCCGGGTCTCCCCCTCCCACTCGCGCTCCACGCCGCCGTTGAAGAAGTACGTCACGTGCGCGTACTTCTCCGTCTCGGCGACGTGCAGCTGGCGTGCGCCGCTCGCGGCGAGCAGCTCCGCAAGCGTCGCCTCGACCTCCTGCTCCTCGAACGCCACGGGGCACGCGAAGTCGGCGCGGTAGCGGGTCATCGTCGTCAGGTCGACTCCGGCCTCGAGCAGCCGCTGGGAGAGCTGGCGCGCTCGGTCGGGCCGGAAGTTGAAGAAGAGAGCGGA
>CAVRLT010000035.1:0-62161 GCA_963721795.1 uncultured Actinomycetes bacterium | reverse complement strand
GGACGCGAAGGAGTTCGTCCTCTACTCCTGGTCGGTGCAGAACGCGATCAACCCGATCGCGGTCGCCGGGGCGGAGGGACGCTACTTCTGGGACTACGACGGCAAGCGCTACCTCGACTTCGCGTCGCAGCTCGTCAACGTCAACATCGGGCACCAGCATCCGAAGATCGTCGCGGCGATCAAGGAGCAGGCCGACAAGCTCTGCACGATCGGGCCGCCGATGGCGAACGAGTCCCGCTCGCGGCTCGGGCGGCTGTTGGCCGAGGTCACGCCCGGCGACCTCTCCATGTCGTTCTTCACGAACTCCGGCGCCGAGGCCAACGAGAACGCGATCAAGCTCGCCCGCATGTACACCGGGCGGCACAAGATCGTCGCGCGCTATCGCTCGTACCACGGCGCCTCGCTCGGCGGGATCTCGCTCACCGGCGACCCGCGTCGGTGGCCGAACGAGCCCGGGATGCCGGGTGTCGTCCGCATGTTCGACCCGTACACCTATCGCTGCCCCGCGGGGCATCCGGATCCCTGTCCCGTCTGCACGGGCGCGCCGCACCTCGAGGAGATCCTCCAGTACGAGGGGCCGGAGACCGTCGCCGCCGTGTTCATGGAGACGGTGACGGGGACGAACGGCGTCATTCCGCCCCCGGACGGCTACCTCGAGTCGATCCGCGAGCGTGTGCGACCGCCACGGGATCCTGCTCGTCTTCGACGAGGTGATGGCGGGCTTCGGGAGAACCGGCCGCTGGTTCGCGTGCGAGAACTGGGACGTCGTCCCGGACATCATCACCGTCGCGAAGGGGATCAACTCGGGATACGTCCCGCTCGGCGCGATGATCTTCCGCAGGCACATAGCGGACTGGGTGCGCGACAGGTTCTTCCCCGGCGGGCTGACCTACGCGGGACATCCGCTTGCGTGTGCCTCTGCGGTGGCTTCGATCGAGGCGTACCAGGAGGAAGGCGTGGTCGAGAACGCCGCCGAGGTAGGCGCGTACCTGGGCGAGGGCCTCCGGGGACTTGCGGAGAGCCATCCGTCGATCGGCGATGTGCGCGGCCTCGGCTGCTTCTGGGGCGTCGAGCTCGTCAAGAACCGGGAGACGCGCGAGATGCTGGTGCCGTTCAACGCGTCGGGCGAGGCGGCGGCTCCGGTCGCTCGCGTCGCCAAGGCAGCGCTCGAGCACGGCCTGTACCTGATGACGCACTGGAACGTGATCATGGTGGTGCCGCCGCTGACGATCACGCGCGAGGAGGTCGACGAAGGCCTCGCGGTGCTCGACGAAGCCCTGACCATCGCAGACGAGTACGTCAGCTAGTTTCGAGAAACGTCCTGATGGCGGCCGTGACCTCGCCGAGCGCATCCCACAGCACCGTGTGGCCGCCGGGGACGACGACGACCTCGAGGAGGCCGCCGAGCGCTTCCCTGTAGGCCTCCAGCCAGGGGTCCGGCGACAGGTACGAGCTCTCGCCGAGCACCAGCAGGGTCGGGACGCGTGCCCGCTCGAAGGGCGCAGGCTGCGACGCCATCACGCCGTACGCCGCGACAACGGCAGCGTGGCTGTAGCGGTACCGGTAGCCGCCTTCGTCGTCCCACACCAGGTGGCCGCGCAGCTCCTCCTCGACGAGGTTCTTCGGCGCTCGCGTGAGCTGGCTCTCGTCGTAGCGCCGCTCGACCCCCTCCTCGAAGGACACGTACCGTCGTTCCTTGCGCGCGTTCTCGGCCGCGAACAGCGCGACGTGCGGCAGCACGTGGATCGCCGGATCGAGGAGGACGAGCTTCGGCACGAGCTTCGGCGCGCGGGCCGCGAGCTCGAGCGCGAGCCGGCCACCGAACGAATGCCCGATCAGGATGGCCGGCGCAGCGCCGACGGTCTCGACGATCGCGTTCACATGCGTCTCGAGATCCCACGGCGGCTCGTACGGCGAGGAGCCGTGTCCGAGCAGGTCGGGCGCGAGGACGTGGTGCTCCGGGAGTGCCTCGGCGAGCTTCGCGAAGTGGCGCCCGTGGCTCGTGATGCCGTGCAGGCAGACGACCCGCTGCCCGTCCGGCGGGCCCCACTCTTCGAGGTGGAGAAGTTCTTTCAGGATGCATCGCCGACATGGCCGTTCATTCTGAAAGGACTTCTGGGGGTCACACGGTTTCGTGGAGCGCGTCGAGCGACTCCGGCACCAGCTCGGTCCTGCGCTCGTCCTTCACCTTCACGAGCGACCAGATCACGCTTCCGTCCTTGTCGATCAGGAACGTCCCGCGGAGCGGAGCGCCGGTCTCTTCGTTGAACACGCCGTACGCCTTGGACGCTGCCCCGTGCGGCCAGAAGTCGGACGCGAACGTGTACTCGGCGCCGAGCTCCTTCTTCCATGCCTGCCGCGCGGCCGACGGGTCGCAGGAGACGAACACGATCTCGGTCTGCGCGTTCTTGAAGGACTCGAGGTTCTCCTGGAGATCCCGCGCCTCGTCCTCGCAGACCGGCGTGAACGCGAACGGATGGAAGACGAGGAGGACGTTCGAGCGGCCGCGAAAGTCCGACAGCCGCACGCGTTCCTGGTGCGTCACCTCGAGATCGAACTCGGGCGCCCTCTCACCTGTCGTCACCGTCATCCGCGCGTTCCTCTCCGTTGCCGCTCGGGCGATAGTAACGGCGCCCTCGCAGCTCCTCCGGGAGGTACGACGCGTCGAACCCGGCCGGGTCGTCGTGCGGGTAGACGTATCCCTCTCCGTGGCCGCGCGCCTTCGCCGCTCCTTTGTGGCCCGTCGAGCGCAGCATCGCGGGCGGCCTCGCGTTTCCCTGCTCGCGGACGTCCTTGCGCGCTTCCCAGATCGCGACCGCCGACGCGTTCGACTTCGGCGCGCTTGCGAGGTAGATCGCCGCCTGCGCGAGGTTGAGCTGAGCCTCGGGGAGCCCGACGTGCTCGAGCGCCTGTGCGGCGGCGACCGCGACGACGAGCGCGTTCGGGTCGGCATTGCCCACGTCCTCGGAGGCGAGGATGACCATTCGTCGCGCGATGAAGCGCGGGTCCTCTCCGGCTTCCAGCATCGCGGCGAGGTAGTACACCGCGGCGTCGGGATCGCCTCCGCGCATCGACTTGATGAACGCGGACGCGAAGTCGTAGTGCTGATCGCCCTTGCGGTCGTAGAGGAGGGGACGCTTGCGCGCCGCGTCGACGATGTGGCCCTCGGCGAGCTGCACACCTTCTGCTCGCGCGGTCTCGTGTGCGAGCTCGAGGATCTGGAGCGCTCCCCGCGCGTCGCCGCCGGCGCGCTCGGCGATCAGGCTCTTGACCGCGTCGCTCGCCGTGGCGTCGAGTGCGGCGGCACCTCGTTCGACGATGACCGCGATGTCCTCGTCGGAGAGGGCGAGAAGCTCGATCACCGTGCAGCGCGAGAGCAGCGCCGAGTTCACCTCGAAGTAGGGGTTCTCCGTCGTCGCCCCGATCAGCGTGACGAGACCGTCCTCGACCGCGTGGAGCACCGAGTCCTGCTGTGCCTTGTTGAAGCGATGGATCTCGTCGATGAAGAGGATCGTCCGCAGGCCGTTGGCGCCGAGGCGCTCCCGCGCGCGAGCGATGATCCCGCGGACGTCGTCGACGCGGGCGGACACGGCCGAGATCTCCTCGAACGCGGCGCCGGTGCGCTCGGCGACGATCCGTGCGATCGTCGTCTTGCCCGTTCCCGGCGGGCCGAACAGGATCATCGACGGCGGCCGGTCCTGCTCGATCGCGACCCGCAGCGCCGATCCCGGCCCGAGCACGTGCTGCTGTCCGACGAGCTCGTCGAGCGTGTCGAGGCCGGAGGCGCACCGCGAGTGGCGCGTTCTCCGCCTGCCGGCCGTCGCGCCGCCTCCGTGAAGAGGTCTCCCATGCCGCGAAGTATGCTCCGGCCGTGGCCCCGCACTCCGATCCTGGCCCGGAGCCCGAGGACTACTCGCAGCCAGTTCTCCCCGGGGGAGCGCCTTCGGATTACGAGCGCTACCTGAACACGGAAGGCTTGCTCGCGCTTCAGAAAGGGCCCGGCGAGTGGGTGCATCGGGACGAGCTCCTCTTCCAGGTCACGCACCAGTCCTCCGAGCTCTGGCTCAAGCTCTGCGCCTCGGACGCGACCGAGGCGGTGCGACTGATCGAGGAGGGCGACCTACGGGCCGCCCTTCGTCTTCTCGATCGCGGCTCCCTGTGCATCCGCTACGTGATCCAGCAGCTGGACATGCTCGAGCACATGTCGCCGTGGGAGTATCAGGAGATCCGCAAGGTGCTCGGGCACGGCTCCGGTTTCGACTCGCCGGGCTGGAACGCGCTCCGCCACGAGTTCCCGCGGCTCGGGCAGGCGTTCCATGCCGCCCGGCGCGCTCGCGGCCTGTCGCTCGCCGACGTGTACGTCCAGGGTCGCGACCACGAGGACCTGTATCAGCTCGCCGAGGCGCTGATCGAGCTCGACGAGCAGGCGCAGCACTGGCGCCTGCGCCACTACCAGGTGGTCGCCCGCGTCATCGGCGACAAGGTCGTCGGGACCCAGGGGACTCCCGTCGAGCTGCTCGGCCGGCTCGTGTCGAAGACGTCGTTCCCCGAGCTCTGGGAGGTCCGGAACGAGCTGACCGCGCTGTCGAAAGCCGAGACTCCGACCGGGGGACAGAATTAATTCTGTCCCCCAGTCCGTCCCTTCGCTGCGCGAAGAGGCGACAGAGCTCCTGCAGAGGCTTCTCCGGCTCGACACGGTGAACCCGCCGGGGAACGAGACGGTCGCCGCGGAGCTGCTGCGCGACTACCTCGCGCAGGATGGAATCGAGTGCGAGCTCTATGCTCTGGAGCCGCATCGCGCGAACCTCGTCGCGCGGATCCCGGGCGGCGACGGTCCTTCCCTCGCGTTCCTCTCCCACACGGACACCGTGCTCGCCGATCCCGCCGAGTGGGACCGCGACCCGTGGTCGGGCGACCTCGTCGACGGCGAGGTGTGGGGGCGGGGAGCGCTCGACATGAAGAGCCAGGTCGCGGCGTCGACCGTCGCGTTCGCGTCGCTGAAACGGGAGGGCTTCGTCCCGTCCGGCGACCTGGTGCTGATCGTGGTGGCCGACGAGGAGGTCGGCGGAGTTCGCGGGCACGAGGGCTACGGGCTTCGCTGGCTCGTCGAGGCCCACCCTGAGGCCGCGCGCTGCGACTACGCGATCAACGAGGGCGGAGGCGAGCGGCTGGTGCTCGGCGGGACACCGGTGTACCTGTGCGCCACTGCGGAGAAGATGTCGGCGCCCTTCACGCTTCGTGTCCACGGCCGGAGCGGGCATGCCTCGATGCCGGGGATCGCCGACAACGCGCTCGTGAAAGCCGCGCGTTACGTCGAGGCGCTCGGCGCCTACGAGCCGGAGCCGCGAGCTCATCCCCGAGGCGCGTGGCTTCCTCGAGGCGGTGCTCGGAGAGACGCCTCCCGTCGAGGAGGCGCTGCTCCGGGCGAGCGAGCTGCACCCCTCGCTGCCGGCGCTCGTCCAGCCGCTCCTTGCGCTGACGCTCTCGCCGACGATGATCGACGCGTCGCACCAGGCGAACGTGATTCCGGCGCTCTGCGAGGTGACCGTCGACTGCCGCCTGCTCCCGGAGCAGACGCCCGCCGACGCCGAGCCGCTCATTCGAGCCGCGCTCGGAGACGGGGACTACGAGCTGGAGTGGATCAGCGCGACGGGCGGCACGCGCTCCAACCTGGCGACGCCGCTCTGGGACGCGCTCGAGAGCTTCGTGGCCGGAATCGAGCCCGGAGCGCGGATGGCCCCAATTGCGTGCGCCGGCTTCACCGACAGCCACTACCTCCGGGAGGCCTACGGCACGGTCGCGTACGGCTTCTTCCCGATCAAGGAGATGGACGCGGAGGAGGCGACGAAGCTCGTGCACTCCGCGAACGAGCGCATCGCGGTGGACGACCTCGCACTCGGCGTCGAGATGTTGCGCGCGACTGCGCGGGCGTTGCTCGGTGGCTAGCGCGGGTCTGCGGCGCGGTCGATCACGACGTGCTGGCGATCGTTCTCGATGCGCGCAGCAGGGATCGACGGATCACGCGCGAGGAGCCGTGACAGCGCGTCGCGCTTGCTCTCCCCGGTGACCAGCCACACGACCTCGCGCGCGCTCTCGAGCGCCGGGTACGTCAGCGTCATCCGGCGGTAGCCCTCGTACTCCCTCGTGACCGCGACGAGACGGTCGCGCACGCCGAGCACGGGATCGCCCGGGATCAGCGACGCCGTGTGCCCGTCCGCGCCGAGGCCGAGGTGGACGAGGTCGAGCCGCTCCGGAAGCTCCGCCGCGTACGTGTCGGCCGCGGCTTCGACATCGGTTTCGTCGACCGGCAACGGGTGGACCGCGTCGTGCGGCAGCGCAGCGAGAAGTTGCCCGAGGTTCCGGTCGTCGTGCCCCAGTGGCGCGATCCGCTCGTCGACCTGAAACACGCTTACCCGGGGCCACGGCAGGTCCTCCTCGCCCAGGCGCGCGGCAAGCTCCGCGCCGCGACTGAGTGCGAGCGTGAACGCGCCCCGCTCCTCGTACCGCGACCCGTGCGCGGTCGGCGATCAGGCGCGCGACGCGACGCGCGGCTGCCGCTGCGTCGTCGGCGACCTCGACCGAGAGCGGTCACGCGGGCTTCTCTGACGTGCCCTCCGAACTCGGCGCGCAACGCCGAGAGGAGCCGATGCGCGAAGTCGCCCTCCTCCCGCGAGGTGAAGCGCGAGTAGAGCGCGGTCGTGAGCACTGGCGTCGGAGCACCCTGTCTCGATCGCGGCCAACGAGGTCCACCGGCCCTCGCCGGAGTCCGACACGCGGCCGGCGAATCCCTCGAGCGCCGGCGAGTCGTGCAGCGCGTCCGACGTGAGATCGAGCAGCCAGGAAGAGACGACGCTCCCTCTCCTCCAGAGCTCGGCGATGGCGCTCACGTCGAGCTCGTACGTGTAGTGCTCGGGGTGCGCGAGGGGCGCCGTCTCGGCGTCCTGGTCCCGTCCCACAAGGCCGGCGTCGGCGTGGTGGAGCAGGTTGAAGCCCTCCGCGTACGCTGCCATCAGGCCGTACTCGATGCCGTTGTGGACCATCTTCACGAAGTGGCCCGCGCCGCTCCCACCGCAGTGGAGGTATCCCTGCTCCTCCGGCGCGGGAGGCCCGGTTCGCGCCCTCGAGCGCGGCGCGGCCTCGTGGCCAGGTGCGAGCGACGCGAAGATCGGCTCCAGTCGCTCGAACGCGGCCCTGTCGCCGCCGATCATCAGGCAGTACCCGCGCTCCAGGCCGAAGATGCCGCCGCTCGTCCCGCAGTCGAGGTACGCGATTCCGCGGGCCGCGAGCTCCTGCCCCCGGCGGATGTCGTCCGGGAAGTGCGTGTTTCCGCCGTCGACGATCGTGTCGCCGGCGTCGAGCCGATCCGCGAGCTCCTGGAGGACGCCCTCGGTGATCGCGCCGGCCGGGAGCATGAGCCAGACTGCGCGCGGCGGTTCGAGCAGCGAGACGAGCTCTTCGACCGAGCTCGCGCCTGTCCCTCCGTTCGCAACGAGCGCGGCGACCGGCTCCGGCGCTCGGTTGTGCCCCACGATCCGGTGACCGTCGCGCAGGAGGCGTCGTGCCATGTTCGCCCCCATGCGGCCCAGGCCGATCATCCCGAGCTGTAGCGGTGTCTGAGTTGCCACTCCCGCTCCTTTCCGCGAGCATCCTGTCCGTGCGACGAGGCACGCGCGTGTTTCGCCCGGAGGTTACGCGGCGGGCGCTCCTGTGAGCGAGAAGGCCGACGCGCTCGTCGTCTTCGGGATCACGGGTGATCTCGCGCGCAGGATGACGATGCCGGCGCTCTACCGCCTGACCGAGGAGGGTCTCCTCACGTGTCCGGTCATCGGCGTCGGGCGCCGCCCGCTCCGGGACGACGAGCTCAGGGAACAGGCACGTGCGTCGGTGACGGAGGCGGTGGACGACGTCGACGAGAAGGTGCTCTCCGACCTCCTCTCGCGGCTCGAGTACGTGGGCGGCGACGCCGAGGAGGGACCGCTCTACGAGCGGCTGGGCAAGGCGCTCGGCGACGCGGCCGCACCCGTCTTCTACCTCGCCACACCGCCGTCGATGTTCCTCGAGGTCGCAGAAGAGCTCGCGGGCGCCGGGCTCGCCGACAACGCGCGGCTGGTCGTCGAGAAGCCGTTCGGCTCCGACCTCGCCTCGGCCCGTGAGCTGAACCAGCGCCTGACCGCGATCTTTCCCGAGGACCGGCTGTACCGGATCGATCACTTCCTCGGGAAGGAGCCTGTCCAGGACATCCTCTACCTGCGGTTCGCCAATGCGCTCTTCGAGCCCGTCTGGAGTCGCGAGGACGTCGACTCGATCCAGATCACGCTTGCCGAGGACTTCGGCGTCGAGGAGCGGGGCGCGTTCTACGACAAGGTCGGCGCGATCCGCGATGTCGTGCAGAACCATCTGCTCCAGGTGCTCGCGCTCGCCGCGATGGAGCCGCCGTCGGGTGGTGACGATGCGATCCCGCGGCGACGGCTCGACGTCTTCCGGGCGATGCCCGGCGTCGATCCCGACAATGCGGTGCGCGGCCAGTACGAGGGCTATCGCGAGATCGAGGGCGTGTCGCCGAAGTCCGACACGGAGACGTTCGTCGCGCTCAAGCTCGAGATCGAGAACTGGCGCTGGGCGGGGATCCCGATCTTCATCCGCGCCGGGAAGGGGCTGCCGGTGAATGCGACCGAGGTCGTCGTTCGCCTCCAGCGGGTTCCGCAGCTCCGCTGGGGCTCGTATCGGCTGCGAACGCCCGGCACCGACGACATCGTCCTCCGCGTCGGCCGAAACGCCGGTGTGACGATCGGCATCCGCGCAAAGACCCCGGGCAAGGAGGTCTCCCAGCCGGTCTCGCTCGATCTCGAGTTCGAGGACGAGCTCGGCGAGCCGCCGGAGCCCTACGAACGGTTGCTTGCCGACGCGCTGCGAGGAGACAGCACGCTCTTCCCGCGCTGGGACGTCATCGAGGAGACGTGGCGCATCGTTCAGCCGCTGCTCGACTCCCCGCCGCCGATCGAGCGCTACGCCAAGGGGACCTGGGGACCTGCGAGCGCCGACCTCCTCGCCGCGCAGAACGGCGGGTGGCGCGTTCCCACCAAACCGTCCTAGAACCGCTCGACCGCGTCCTCGCGTCCGACCAGCACGTCGGAGACGAGCTCCGGGGCGAAGAGCCCATGCTCGACGACCCCGGGGACTTGGGCCAGCCGGTCAGCGAGCGCAGCGGGATCGTCCACCGGCCCGACCCAGTCCGCCAGGACGCCTCCGTCGGGCGTCGACGGAGCGTCGCGAAGCCTGGCCTCGCCGAGCCTCTCGAGCGTCGCCGCGAGCCCGAAGGAGAGGAGCTCGAGCGGGATCGGCGGCCGCAGACGGTCGACGAGCTTGTCCGAGGAGACGATCACGACGAAGCGATCGGCAGCAGCCGCGACGATCTTCTCCCGCATGTGGGCGCCGCCGCCACCCTTCACGAGCCAGGAGTCCGGCGCGACCTGGTCGGCCCCGTCGACGGCGATGTCGAGGGCTCGGAGGCTGCCGTCGAGTGCGACGAGCTGGAGCCCGACCGCACGCGCCGCCGATTCGGTGGACGGAGACGTGGCGACGCAGCGCAGGTCGAGGTTGCGAGAAGCGAGCGCAGGAAGGAAGTACGCGACGGTCGATCCCGATGCCGAGGCCGACCGTCATCCCGTTCTCGACCAGCTCCGCGGCTGCCTCGGCGGCCAGCCGCTTCTCGCGCTCGACGTCGGTGCCCACGTTGGAGCAACCCTACGTCGACTACCGTCCACCAGATGCGATGGAGCGACTGGGCAGGCGCCGTCGAGGTCGAGCCGTCGATCTACGCCGCGGACTTCTCGCGGCTCGGCGATCAGCTCGGCACCCTGGTCGAGGCGGGCGCGAGGGCGTTCCATTTCGATGCGGGAGACGGCCACTTCATCCCCGAGATCACGATCGGGCCGGTCGTCCTCGCCTCGATCTCGCCGCTGGTGCACGCCTGGGGAGCGGTGCTCGACTGCCATTTGATGGTCGAGCAGCCGGAGCGGCACTTCGAGTCGGTCGCGGAAGCAGGTGGGGACAGCGTGACCTTCCACGTCGAGGCGTGTTCCGATCCTTCCGGCGCGATCGCTCGAGCACGCTCGCTCGGGCTCGGCGTGGGCATCGCCTTCAGCCCGGACACGCCGGTCGAGCAAGCCGTCGCCGCTGCCGACGGCGCTGACTTGGTGCTCTGCATGTCGATCCGTCCCGGCTACTCGGGCCAGGCATTCATGTCGGATGCCGCGGGGAGGATCGAGCGTCTGCGCGAGCTCCTGCCCGAGGGAACACGCGTCCAGGTGGACGGAGGCATCAATCCGGAGACGATCGGGACCGCGCGGCAGGCAGGAGCCGATCTGCTCGTCGCGGGAAGCGCGATCTTCTGGGACGACGATCCCGCGGGCGCGTACACGACGCTCACGGAAGCGATTGCGCAGCACCGTGGCTGAGCCCCTCGTAGAGACTGCCGTCTGGCGCCGGCTGCAGTGGCACCGGGGGGAAGTCGAGCGCTTGCAGCTCCGGGATCTCTTCGACTCCGATCCGACGCGCGGCGAGCGGCTGACCGCCGAAGCGGCCGGCCTCTACCTCGACTACTCGAAACATCGCGTCACCGACGACACCCTCCAGCTTCTGAGGAAGCTCGCGGCGGAGCGAGAGCTCGCCGAGAAGGTGCAGGCGATGTTCCGCGGTGAGCGGGTGAACGTCTCCGAGGGCCGCCCGGCGCTCCATGTCGCCCTGCGGATGCCACGCTCGCGGTCGCTGGTGGTGGATGGCGTCGACGTCGTCAGGGAGGTCCACGACGAGCTCGATCGCATGAGCTGCGTTCGCGGAGGCGGTGCGGTCGGGAGAGTGGGTGGGGGCGACCGGCAAGCGCATCCGCGCGGTCGTGAACATCGGTATCGGCGGAAGCGATCTCGGCCCGGCGATGGCGTACGCAGCACTCGAGTCGTACGCGACGCCCGAGCTCACCGTGCGTTTCGTCTCGAATGTGGACCCGGACGACCTTGCCATGGCGACGAAGGATCTCGATCCCGCCGAGACGCTCTTCGTCGTCGTGTCGAAGACGATGTCGACGCTCGAGACGATCGAGAACGCACAGTGCGGCGCGCGAGTGGCTGGTCGCGGCGCTCGGATCGGGCGCCGACCTCACGCGTCATGTCGTGGGGGTGGCGGGAAGACTCGAAGCCGGCGAGCGCATCGGGGTTCCGCCGGAGAACGTGTTTCGCATGTGGGACTGGGTCGGCGGCCGGACGTCTCTCTGCTCGGCGGTCGGGCTCTCCCTCCTGATCGCGCTCGGCGACGAGGACTTCCGCGCGCTCCTCGGTGGCTTCCGCGCGATGGACGACCACTTCGCCACCGCTGCGCTCGGCGGGAACCTCCCGGTCATCTGCGGGCTCCTGTCCCTCTGGTACCGGAACTTCATGGGCGCGGAGACCAACGCGGTCGTGCCGTACAGCCATGCTCTCCGGCTGCTCCCTGCCTATCTCCAGCAGCTCTGGATGGAGTCGAACGGGAAGTCGGTCACGACCGCCGGCGAGCCGGTCGCAGTCGACTCGGGGTCGGTCCTCTGGGGCGGTGCGGGAACGAACACGCAGCACGCGGTCTTCCAGCTCCTCCATCAGGGGACCGTGCTCGTGCCTGTCGACCTGATCGGCTTTGCCCGCTCGTCCGGGGATGCGGCGGAGCGGCACGACCTGCTGGCGGCGAACCTCTTCGCGCAGGCAGAGGCGCTTGCCTTCGGGCGTACGGCGGACGAGCTCGAAGACGCCGGCGCACCGGAGGAGACGATCCCCCATCGGGTGATGCCGGGGAACCGCCCGAGCTCGGTCGTTCTCGCCGAGCGCCTCACTCCGGCCTCCCTCGGTGCGCTCGTGGCGCTGTACGAGCACAGCGTCTTCACGCAGGCGGCGATCTGGGAGATCAACCCCTTCGACCAGTGGGGTGTCGAGCTGGGGAAGGAGCTCGCGTCGCGGATCGCCCCGGAGCTCGCGACGGACTGGAAGCACGAGCTCTTGCACGACTCGTCGACCAATACCCTGATTCGCCGCTACCGGATGACGAGAGATGGGCGGTAGCGCTCCACTCCTGGAGCTCCGTGAGCCCGACGGCGCCTTCGGCGCAATCGAGGAATGGCTCGGCGAACGAGGGTTCTTCGCGCCGGGAGGCGAGGAGCTGGTTGCGGATCTCTTCCTCGGCTACGGCCTCTCACAGGCGATTCGCCGCGGAGCAACGGCCGCTCCTCCCGAGCCCTGCCCGACGCTTCCGCTTGTTGCCTGTGCCATCCGACCGGATCGCTACGTTGTCGATCATGACAACGAAGATCTCCGAGTGGGGGAGTGGGATCGCGAATGGAGCGATCTCGACTATCGCGCAGCAGTCGACGACGTACGTGCTGCGATCGCCCGGGGGGACGTGTATCAGGTCAACCTCGTCCAGCACCTCTCGGCGTCGTTCTCGGGGACCCCCGCTGCACTCGCCGCCAGGCTCGCTCCGCTGGCGCCTCTGCATACCGACCCCCTCGTGGGTCCGGAGTGGGCAGTCGTCTCCGCCTCACCCGAGCTCTTCCTCGCCAGACGTGGCAGACGAGCCTGGACGATGCCGATCAAGGGGACACGGCCGCTCGGGGAAGCTGCCGAGCTCCGCCGCTCTGCGAAGGACGCGGCCGAGCACGTGATGATCGTCGATCTCGAGCGGAACGACCTCTCGCGCGTGTGCGAAGCCGGAACGGTTCGCTGGCCGGAGCTGATGGCGACCCGCGAGCTCGCAGGCGTCGAGCACATGATCTCGACGGTCGAGGGAGTGCTCCGTGACGGTGTCGCGCTTCGCCGAGATCCTCGAGGCGACGTTTCCGGGCGGCTCGGTGACCGGAGCGCCGAAGATCGCGGCTGTCGATCTGATCGCGGAGCTCGAGCCGGTGGGACGCGGCGCCTCGATGGGGGCGCTCGGCCGGGTGTACGGGAACGGCGACTTCGATCTGGCGCTCACGATTCGAACGTTCGCGATCGCGGAGGGGCGCCTTCATCTCTGGGTCGGCGGAGGCATCGTGTGGGACTCAAATCCGGAAGCGGAGATCGAGGAGTCGTGGACCAAGGCGCGACCGCTCCTCGAAGCGATCGGGTCGAGCGTCGGCGCGTCGACGGGCTCGCAATGACCCTGCTTGCGCTGGCGGTATCCGGCCGCGGCCTCGTGGATCCTCGAGACCCGGTCGTCCGTGCCGACGACGAGGCGCTGCTCCGCGGTCGCGCCGCCTTCGAGACACTTCGGGTCTATGGAGGGCGTCCCTTTCGGCTCGAGCGACACGTGGACCGGCTGGAAGCATCGGCCGCGAGCATCGGCCTCCCGGCCGTCGACCGCGGGGAGATCGACGAGCTCGCAGCCGCTGTGCTGCCGGCTACCGGCGGCTCGGACACGGTGCTCCGCCTCGTCTGGACCGCTGGACCCGCCGAAGGCCCCCCGACGGGCCTCGCGCTCCTGAGCCCGGTTCCCGCGTGGATCGAGCAGATGCGTCCTCGCGGCGCCCGCGCCGTCTCGCTGCTCGGTATCAGGGCCGTCGTGCCGTGGCTTCTCCCCGGCGTCAAGTCGACGAGCTACGCGGTGAACATGGCGGCAGAGGCGGAAGCCAAGCGGCGCGACGCCGACGAGGCGATCTTCGTCGACTCCGACGACTACGTGCTCGAGGGCACCGTCACGAACATCTGGTGGAGGAGCGACCGGACGCTGTTCACGCCGGCGCTCGACCTCGGCATCCTCGCCGGAGTCACGCGCGCGACCCTGCTCGAGCTCGCCCCGGCTTGCGGCTACGAGGTCGAGGAAGGCGCCTACCTCCTGGACGACGTGCTCGGAGCGGATGAAGCGTTCACGTCGTCGTCCGTTCGCGAGGTCATGCCGCTCATCGAGGTCGACGGCGTCGCCCTCGGGCGCGGGCCGGCCGCGGACGCGCTCCAGGAGGCGTTGCGCGTCGCCGCGGCGCCGTAGAAGGTGGCTTTAGAACTCGTTTCAGAACGAAGCCCTGTGTCGAAGCGTCATTCTGAACCGAGTTCTCGCGTCCCTGCGACGCGGCTGCCGCCGGGCTGGTCGGTACGCTCTCGGCGTGTCAGAGGGCAAGATCCGGCTCGGCGGCATGGCGCTCCAGAACGGCGTGCTCGTCCACGGCCCCACGTCGTGGGCGGCGGCGGTGCGTGACGAGAACGGCGAGCTGCACGTCGCGTCGGGCAAGAAGCCGCGCTTCGGGGACTCGGTGGACACACCGGTGCTGCGTGGGCCACTTCGTCTCGCCGAGGCGTTCGCGTTGCTTCCCATGGTTCGACGGGCCCTCCCACAAGCGCGTTTCCCCTTCGCCCGCCCCGCGGTCGTCGGCTCGATCGTCGCCTCGTCGCTGGTCGCGCGCGGGCTGCGTCGATCGACGCTCTCGCCAGGAGGAAAGGAAGTCGCTGCCGGTGCCGTCTCGCTCCTGCCGGCAGTGCTCGCTCTTCGGGGATCGGGCCTCGCCGAGTATCACGGCGCTGAGCATGTCTCCATCGGGACCTATGAGAACGACGCGCGCGCGCCGAAGGAGCACCCGCGCTGCGGCTCGCAGCTGATCGCACCGATGCTCGCCTCGTCACTCGCGGCGAATGTCGCTGCTGCTCGGGCTCCGGCGGCCGCGCGAGGCTTCGCGCGCCTCCTCGGGACCGCGGCCGCGATCGGCGCCTCCGTCGAGGTCTTCGCGTGGACGACCCGGAATCCGGAGAACCCGCTCGCGAGAGCTCTTGCTCGGCCGGGGCTCGAGCTGCAACGCCGCTTCTCCACGGCGGAGCCGTCGGACGCACAGGTCGAGGTCGCAGATGCGGCCCGAGACGCCTGCCTCGCCCTCGAGAGGTAACCGGCTGATCCGAGGCGCGTACGACTTCACCGCAGACGTCGTCCTGACCGACGGTGTTCCCTCGGCGAAGGTTTTGCGCTCCGCGCTCCACGCCTCGAGCTTGCGGTGTAGTGGGCTCGCCCAGGCTCGCACGGGTCTCGATCGTGGCGTGCGTCGGGGCGTCCGTGCTGGGTTTGCTCGGTGTCCGCGCGCACGGCAGCGTCGTCACACACCGACAGGCGGTCGACGAACGAGCGCTCGCCCGCGAGGTGGGCCAGCTGGTCGTGCTCCGTTTCGCCGGTACGTCGGCTCCCGCATACGTGCGCGACGCTTTGCGCGACGGACGCGCGGCGGGCGCGATCCTCTTCCGCGACAACCTCACCGGGCCTGCGCAGGCCAAGGCAGTCGTGACTCAGCTCCGCCGCGCGCAGCCGCGACCGCTGATCTGCGTCGACCAGGAAGGTGGCACGGTACGCATCGTCTCCTGGGCCGGACCGGCGAGATCGGCGCGCGAGCAACGTGCGGCGGGGACCGAGAGAAGCGACGCCGCCGCGGCCGCTCGAGCGCTGCGAGCAATAGGGATCAACGTCGTGCTGGCGCCGGTAGCCGACGTGCCGAGCGTCCCGCGAGCTGCACTCGCGCCGCGCGCCTTCTCGTCCGACTTCGCCGCTGCCGCAGAGTCGGTGAGCGAATCCGTTCGCGGCTGGCGCCTGGGCGGTGTCGCACCGACCGTCAAGCACTTTCCCGGCCTCGGCGCCGCAACCCTCAACACCGATGACGGATCGGTGACGATCGCTCGGAGCGCCGCTCGGCTGCGCCGGCAGGATCTCGCCCCGTTCCGTTCGGCGATCGCAGCAGGCGTGCCGCTCGTCATGGTGGGCCACGCCACCTATCCTGCGATCGATCGGCGTCACATCGCATCGCAGTCGAGGGCGGTGGTCGACGGGCTGCTGCGCGACGAGCTCGGCTTCCGCGGAGTCGTCATCACGGACTCCACGGAGGCCGCTGCGGTTCTTGCGGTGGCGCCTCCAGCGGAGGCCGCGGTGCGCAACGTGCGCGCGGGCGTCGACATCGTCCTGACGACCGGCAGGGGCTCCTACATCCAGGTGTACCGGGGGCTCCTGGCCGAAGCGCGTCGCGATCCGGCTTTCCGCATCGCGCGTACGAGAGTCCGCAGCTCGCGTGCTCGCGCTCCGGCGCTCGCTCCGCTGAATCACCAGCGCGCGATCAGCGCACACAGTTTCATGGGGCCACCCCGGTCCACCACCCGCTTTCAGCGTAACGCCGAAGAGCTCGCGAGTGGGTCACGGACCGTGCCAAGACAGTAAACGATGACGCACGCTTGAGGCGGCGCTTCCGGGTGCCGATACGAGGTGAGGTGGACCTCGAGAACACGCTGCTCACCTGGCTTCCGATCATCTTCTTCGGGGTGGTCATCTGCCTTCTGCTCTGGACGATCCGTTTCATGCCGCGCGCCAAGCCGGCGCCCGTCATCAAGGGGTCTCAGGTCGAAGTGTCCTGGGCCGACGTGGCCGGGCTCGACGGTGCGAAGGAGGAGCTCAACGAGGTCGTCGAATTCCTCCGCGACCGGAACCGCTTCGAGCGGCTAGGGGCACGCGTCCCGCGCGGGATCCTGCTGCATGGTCCCCCGGGGACGGGGAAGACGTTGCTCGCGAAGGCCGTCGCCAGCGCCTCCGGCGCGAACTTCTACTCGCAGAGCGCTTCTTCGTTCGTCGAGATGTTCGCCGGGCTCGGCGCAGCCAGAATCCGCAAGCTCTTCGAAGAGGCCCGCAAGAACGCGCCGGCCATCGTCTTCATCGACGAGCTCGACGCCGTCGGCACCGCCCGGTCCGGGGGTTCCGTCCACCGGGAGCACGACCAGACTCTGAACCAGCTCCTCGTCGAGCTCGACGGCTTCAACCCCCGTGACGAGGTCGTCGTCATGGCCGCCTCCAACCGGCTCCAGGATCTCGACGCGGCGCTTCTTCGCCCCGGTCGCTTCGACCGACAGGTGCTCGTCTCGCCGCCTGACGTCGCGGGCCGCGAGTCGATCCTCGCCGTCCACACCCGTTCGAAGCCGCTCGCAGCCGACGTCGATCTGGCGCACATCGCGAAGCAGACGGCGGGCTTGACGGGAGCCGATCTCGCGAACCTGTGCAACGAGGCAGCAATCCTCGCCGGACGGACGGCGGCCCAGTACATCCGTCAAGCGGACTTCGACGCTGCGATGGAACGCATCGTGGCCGGGCTCCAGCAGCGGCGGGTCGTGTCCGAGAAGGAGAAGCGGATCCTCGCCTACCACGAGGCAGGCCACGCGGTCATGTCGCACCTCGTCGGCGAGCTCTTCCCGGCGCAGAAGGCGACGATCGTGTCGCGCGGGGAGGCGCTCGGCTACACGCTGAACATGCCCGCCGAGGACCGCTACCTGCACACGCGCGAGGAGTTCGTCGACCTGATGATGGTGTTCCTCGCCGGCCGCGCCGCCGAGCAGATCGTCTTCGGGCGCATCACCAACGGCGCGTCGAACGACCTCGAGCGGGTCACGCAGATCGCGCGTTCGATGGTGTTCGAGTACGGCATGTCCGAAGTCGCACCCTCGAGGACGATGCGTGCCGACAACTACGCGCTCTCGGAGGAGACGAAGCGGCTGCGTGACTCCGAGCAGGCGCGATTGACCGACCAGGCGTACTCCGAGGCGCAGCGGCTTCTCCTCAAGCACCGCGCGGCACTCGATCGAGTCGCAGAAGCGCTCCTCGAGAAGGAGACGCTCGATCGCGCGGAGCTGCAGGCGCTGCTCGCGGACATCAAGGCGGAGTCGCAGTCGTCCGAGACGGTCGGCACCGTGCGCGTCCTGCCCATGCGCGACTGAGCACCGCGGGTACGATCGCCCGCGTGCGCCCCGCGGCATCCATCACGTCGGCGTGGCCGTTCGAGATCTCGACGAGGCGATCGCGACCTACGAGCGGCTCTTCGGCGCGCGCGTCGAGCTTCGCGACTCGCTGGAGTCGCAGGGGGTCGAAGCGGCATCGCTCCTCGTGGGCGACGGCCGTGTCGAGCTCCTCGCGCCGACGGGCGAGGACACCCCGGTCGGGCGCTTCCTGGCACGGAGAGGCGAGGCGATGCACCACGTTGCCCTCGAGACCTCCGACGTGGGGGAGGCGCTTCGGCATCTGGAGGCACAGGGAGCCCAGCTGGTCGACAAGATCCCACGCCCCGGCCTCTTCGGGCTCGAAGTCGCATTCGTCCATCCCGACGCCGTCCACGGCGTCCTCACGGAGGTGGTTTCCACTGGCTAGCGCGAACGACTTCGTACGCATCGAGATCGGGCTCGACGGCGGCCAGATCCTGAGCACGCTGGTGACGCCGAAGAGCGCCGACGCGCTCGAGCAGTCCCTGAACGCCGGCGCGGCGGGAGCGCTGGCGCTGGAGGCGCAGGAGGGAACATCATGCTCGTGCTCCCGCGCGTCCTGTACGCAAAGCGCTTCGCGCGCGAGTCGCGCGTCGGCTTCGGCGGGTAGCGCTTGGCGTTACAGGTCGGAATCGTCGGCCTGCCGAACTCCGGCAAGACCACGCTCTTCAACGCCCTCACGCACGCGGGAGCAGAGGTTTCGGCGTACGCATCCGTCGTCGAGAAGCCGAACCTCGGCGTCGCGGTGATCCCCGACGACCACGTCGAGCGCCTCGCCGCCGTCGTCGGATCCAGGAAGGTCACTCCCGCCGCGATCCGCGTCGTCGACGTCCCCGGCGCGAGCGCGGAGATCCCTGGTGACCTGCGGCGGGTGGACGCGCTGCTCGCGGTCGTGGACGGGTTCTCGGATGACGCCGATCCCGCTCGCGATCTCGAGGCTCTGAAGCTCGAGATGATCGTCGCCGATCGCGATCACGTCGAGCGGCGGCTCGACAAGGTTCGCAAGGAAGCGAAGTCAGGCGACCCGTCGAGACGAAAGGAGGTGACGGTCCTCGAGGAGCTCCTCGCGCACCTGGAGTCGGGAATGCCGCTCGCTTCCTGGGAAGGCAGCCTGCCGTCGGAGCTCGAGCCGCTGACGACGAAGCCGCTCCTCCCGGTCGAGAACGGGCCGGAGGGAATCGACTGCAAGCTGGAGATGGAGCTTGCCGAGCTTCCCGACACCGAGGCCGCGGAGTTTCGCTCGGGCCCGTCGGCGCTCGACGAGGTCGTGCGCCGGCTGAAGAATGCGCTCGACCTCATCACCTTCTACACCGTCGGCGACACCGAGGCTCGCGCCTGGACTCTCGCCTCCGGCGAGAGCGCGTTGGCCGCGGCCGAGGGCATCCATTCGGACATCGCTCGGGGCTTCATTCGCTGCGAGGTGATCCGGTGGAACGACCTGGTCGAGAGCGGCTCGCACGCCGAAGCCGCGCGTCGCGGGCTTCAGCGACTGGAGGGAAAGAGCTACGTCGTCGAGGACGGAGACGTCCTCAACGTGCGCTTCAACGTGTGACGGTTCGGCTCTACCCCGCCGCGACGAGTGCCGCACCGGCGAGTGCGACGACGCCACCGGCTCGTCGGGACGCGCCGAGCCGTTCGTCGAGCAGGAGCCGGGCGAGCACCACCGTGACGACGGGATAGAGGGCGCTCAAGACGGCGACGATGCCGGCCGCGCCCTTCGTGGTCGCGAACGCGACGAGGACGTTCGCGCCGGTGTCGAAGAGGCCGACGGCGACGAGCGCTGGCAGGAGGGCGCGCGGCGGGCGGAGCGAGGTTCGCGTGACGAGGAGGGCGGCTGTCACCGCGAGCGTCACTGAGGCGGAACGCGCTGCGACCACCGCCCAGGGCGCGCTCTCGTCCGCTCCTGCGTCGAGCCCGACCACGAACATGCCGAAGCCGAGAGCCGCCACGATCGCCATCCCTGCGCCGGCAGCGATCCGCTGGCTGCCGCTGCCGGGCTCACGCGACAGCGTCACGATTCCTGCGAGCACGAGCACGACACCCAGCGACCTGCAGTGCGTCGGGCACGATTCCGCGTGCCGCGTCGACGGTGAGCGGAACGAGCGGCGACGCCGCGGAGATCGGAGCGACGATGCCCATCGCGCCCATGGCCAGCCCGCGGTACAGAGCGCCGAGCCCGATCGCACCCGCGAGCCCGGCAAGCGCGGCCGGGAGCAGCTCGGGAACGCCGGGGAACGGATCGCGTGCGATCAGCACCCAGAGCGTCACCCCGAGCAGCCCGATCGCCTGCGAGACCGCGAGCACGGTGAGGACGGCGGTTCGCCGCGCGGCGAGACCTGCGAGGAAGTCGCCGACGCCCCAGGAGAGAGCGCCGCCGAGCGCCAGTAGCGCCGCCATCTACCCGCGGGAAAACGGCGCCGCCCCGGCCGCGAAGCGGACGGCTTTAGGGGTTTGAGCGCGACCGGAATCCGCGTTAGCGGATTGCGGTCTTGCGCAAGCACGGGTGCTCAGTCGCCGACGGGGCGCGTTGCGGCTTGCGCGTCGAGCTGGTTCGCGTGGTACAGAACCGCCGCTTCCGCCGTGCGCGCAGCGGGACGGTCGTGGTGCGTCGCTATCGCATGGAGAAGCTCGGCGAGGGCTGCTGGATCGAGATCCCGGGACCGCTCCTCGATCATGCGCATCCCCAGATGGACATGGCCGAGGAGCCGACCCTCTTCGGTCTGTCGAAACGCCGGCCCTCGTCCGAGCTCGCGAGTCCGGCCGATGTCGTGCAGGAGCGCCCCGGCGAGCAGGAGATCGCCGCGCAAGCGTGGGTGAAGCTGCGCGGTCTCGCGGCAAAGCGTTGCGACCCCGACCGTATGCTCGAGGAGCCCGCCGGCGTATCCGTGGTGCCCGTCGGCACCGGCTGCAGGGAGCTCTCTGAGGGAAGCGCGGATCGCCTCGTCGCGAACGAACGAGCTCACGACCGCAGCCAGTCCCGGGATGGGCGATCTCGGCGGCGAGGAACTCGAAGAACCCGTCGAGCTCGTCGGCGTCGCGGCGGAGGGTCGGAGTGAGCTCGGACGGATCCGTGTCGTCGGCGGGCTCGACAGCCCGAACCTGCAACTGCAGCCGGCCGCCGAAGCGCTCGACACGACCGAGGACGCGCACCGCGTCGCCTTCGCCGAAGCGCTGGTCGAGGAGGTCGACGTCGCTCCAGACGCGCGCCTCGATGCGACCGCTCGCGTCCGCGAGCTCGAGCGCGAGATAGGCGGCGCCCGCTCGTGTGCGACGCCGCTCCTTCTTCGTGACCGCGAACACGCCCTCTACGGTCCTGTCCTCGGCGAGCTCGGCGATCGTGGTCACGTCCGGAGTCTATGAATCTAGGCCGTTGGTACGCTCGCCCGGATGGCCGCCGTGGAGCCGTTCCGCGCCGTCCGCTACTCCGGCGCGGCCGGATCGCTGGCGGATCTCGTCGCGCCGCCGTACGACGCCGTCGAGCCCGAGGAGCGCGAGCGCCTCCGATCGCGCAGCCCGTACAACGTCGTCCACCTGACCCTGCCCGAGTCGGCGGAAGCAGGCGGCCGGGCTGTACCGCGAATGGCTCGCGGACGGGATCCTCGCGCACGAGGCCGAGCCGGCAGCCTGGCTTCTCTCCGAGGGATTCACCAGGCCCTGACGGCATCGCCCGGGAGCGGCGCGGAGTCGTCGTCTCGCTCGCGGTCGAGCGGTACGAGACGAGGCAGGTGCTTCCCCACGAGCGAACCCATCCGCGCATCCGGGAGGAGAGGCTCCGGTTGCTGCGCGCGGTACGGGTGCAGCCTGAGCCGATCCTCGTGCTGCAGGACGGGCCGCTCGAGCTCGAGGACCCGGCGCGTGCGCCAGATCTGCAGACGGACGGATCACGGGTGTGGCGGCTCGAAGACTTCGATCCGGGCTCGCCCGCGACCGACGGCCTTCTCATCGCAGACGGCCACCATCGCTACGAAAGCGCGCTCGAGCTCGGCGCGGACGCCCGGATCATGGCGTTACTCGTCTCGACGACCGATCCCGGTCTGCACGTATTTCCGACACACCGCACGTTCTCCGGCCGGCCCGACCTCGCAGAGGCGGCGGACGGGGAGGGCGTCGACAGCGTCGTCGAAGGCCTTTCACTTCTCGCGAAGGAGCCTCGAGACGCGGTCTGCGGCAGTCGCGTACCGGCGGGGACGGGCTACGCTCATTCGCGGTTCCGAGGACGAGCTCGACGTCGAGCTGGTGGACCGCTACGGGCTCGACGGCATCGGGTACACGTCGCAGAGCGCCGAAGCCGTCGCGACCGTCGATCGCGGAGATGCGGACGTCGCGTTCCTGCTACGCGCGCCACGTGTCGAAGACGTGTTCGCGGCTGCGCGCCGGGGCGAGCGCATGCCCCCGAAGAGCACGTACTTCTTCCCGAAGCCCCTGTCGGGCCTTCTCTTCCACCCGGTCGAGCCTTGACGGACTGGCTCGCGACCTGCCGGCTGTGCGTCGCCGACATTCGCGAGGTGCTCGAGCGCCTTCCGACGAGGGTCGAGCGCGAGCCCGTGCTGCGCCTGGGACACGGCGGGGACGACACCACGGCGATCGACCAGGCCGCCGAGGACGCCGTCGTCGAGCGCCTCGGCGCGCTCGGGGAGGACTTCGTCCTCGTCTCCGAGGAGCTCGGCGAGCGCACCTTCGGCGCGGGTGGCGCGCGGCGTGTCGTCGTCGACCCGATCGACGGCTCGGTCAATGCCAAGCGCGGGATCCCGTTCTTCTCGTTCTCGCTCGCGGTCGCCGAGGGCGCGACCATGGGAGACGTCGTCTTCGGCTACGTCTACGACTTCGGCACCGGCGAGGAGTGGACGGCCGAGCGTGGGAAGGGTGCGTTTCTCCAGGGGAAGCCGCTCGGGCCGGTCGTGCCCAAGGATCGCATCGAGATCCTCTCCTTCGAGGGGACGACCACTGCCGCGATAACGGAGAAGGTCCCGCGGGTGCTCGGCCTTGCCGACCGGGTGCGCGTGATGGGGTCGCTTGCGCTGTCGCTTTGCCACCTCGCAGACGGACGGGTCGACGCGGCGTGCTGCCTGAAGGAGATCCGGGCGGTCGACATCGCAGCCGCCCAGCTACTCCTCACCGAGCGCGGCCTCGCGGTCGAGCTCTTCGACGATCCGCCTCTTGCAACGGCGCTCCTCGATCTCGGCACTCGCTCGCGGCTCGCGGCGGCGGGTTCGCCCGAGCTCGTCGCGGCGCTCTCAGCGGCACTTCGCTAGCGCCTACGCGGTCGCTGCGCTGGTGTACCCTCGAACGCATGCGCCGGACCGCGACGCGATCCTGAAGGCGCTCGAGCAGGTCATCGACCCCGAGATCCGGAAGCCGGTGACCGAGCTCGACATGGTTCGCGACGTCCTCGTCGAGGACTCGGGAGCGGTATCCGTGACGATCGCGCTGACCGTCGCCGGGTGCCCGCTCCGGCACTCGTTCGAGGAGCAGGTGTCGCGGGCCGTCTCGCCGATCGAGGGTGTCACCTCGGTCCGGCTCGGCTTCGACGTGATGAGCCCGCAGGAGAAGGCCGCGTTGGTCATCCCGCCTCCGCGGCGGTCGGGCCGAGAAGACGATCTCGCTGTCGCCGTCCACACGTGTCCTCGCTGTCGCTTCGGGCAAGGGTGGAGTCGGAAAGTCGACGCTCACGGCCAACCTCGCCTACGCGCTCTCGAGTCTCGGAGAGGAAGTCGGGGTGCTCGACGGGGACGTGTACGGGCACTCGATTCCGCACATGCTCGGCGTGCACCAGAAGCCGATTGCGGTGGACGACATGATGGTTCCGCCGGTCCGCGGCGACTTGAAGCTGATGTCGATCGGGTTCTTCCTCGACGAGAACGCGCCCGTGATGTGGCGCGGGCCGATGCTGCACAAGGCGCTCGAGCAGTTCCTCTCGGACGTCCACTGGGGTGACCTCGACACGCTCCTCGTGGACATGCCCCCGGGAACGGGCGACGTCGCGATGTCGCTCGGTCAGCTCCTTCCCCGCGCGGAGGCCCTCGTGGTGACGACTCCGCAGCCCGCCGCCCAGCTGGTCGCGGTGCGGGCGGCGCAGATGGCGGTGAAGACGGGGATGCGGGTCGTCGGTGCGGTCGAGAACATGTCCTACCTCGCGGACACCGGCCAGGAGCTCTTCGGCTCGGGTGGTGGACAGGCGCTTGCCGACGAGATCGGCGTTCCCCTGCTCGCGCGGATTCCGCTCGACCCGGTTCTGCGCGAGGCCGCTGACGAGGGCAACCCCGTGCTCGAGGTGGCGCCCGACTCGGAGGCCGCACAGTCGATCCTCGCGCTCGCGAAGTCCGTCGCGGCGTCACGCGCCGGGACGATCCGCAAGCCGCTCACGGTTCTCTGACGAGCGACGAGGCACGCGGCCGGCTCGAGGCCCTCGGGCTCGAGGTCGCCGCGGTCGATGCTCTGCTCGCCCACTTCGAGGATGCAGAGCGGCGCGGGAAGACGGGTCACGGGCTCGCGCGAGTCGCGTGGCTCGAGACGCTCGACGTCGATCCTCGTGCTCGCCCCACGCGGGTCGTCCGCGAGGACGGCTTCGAGCGCTGGGACGGAGGCGGGGCGCTCGGCTACCTCGTCCTCGAGGAGATCGTGACGCGAGACCCTGGCATCGCCGCCGGTGCACGCGCGGCTCGTCGTCGCCGAGCGTTGCTTTCCGAGCGGCGCGCTCGGCTACTGGGTTCGCCGCCTCGCCGAGGGAGGTCTCGTTGCGGCGCTGACGGCGACGTCGCCTCGACGGCTTCCGCATCCGGAGGGAGGCCCTCCGCTGACGGGGACGAACCCGCTCGCAATCGCGATCCCCTCGAGCGACGGCCGCGTGCTCGTCTCGGATGTGTCGATGGGAGCGGTGACGCACGGGGACGTGCTCGCAGGGCTGGCGTCGCCCGAGGAGCTGGTGCCGTTCGGCGGGGACCTCGCGCACAAGGCGTTCGCGCTCGCGGTCGGGCTCGAGCTGCTCGTCGGGGCGCTTGCGGGCGCGGAGCACGGAGCCGTTCTCGTCGTCGCGCAGCCCGAGCACGATCCGGTGCCGGCGTTTCGCGCTCTCGCGGCCGAGCGTCGCCTACCCGGCGGCTGACGGGGACCGGCTGCGAGCGCGGCCTCCGCGAGCTCCTGAGCCGCAGCGTGCGTCGTGATCCCTCGCTCGCGTGCACGGGCGAAGACTTCCGCGAGCGTCCGCGGGATGGCGTGCACCTTCTGCACCGCCGCGTCGGCGTCGTAGCCTCCGGGCCGCAGCTCGCAGCTGATGTTGATGACGCCGCCGGCGTTGATCACGTAGTCGGGCGCGTAGACGATCCCGCGCTCGCGCAGCATCTCGCCGTGCCGAACCTCGTCGAGGAGCTGGTTGTTCGCCGCTCCCGCGATCACGGCGCAGCGGAGCCGAGCGATCGTGTCGTCGTTGAGGACGCCGCCGAGCGCGCACGGCGCGAAGACGTCGCACTCGACGCCGTAGATCCCGTCGGAGTCGACGACCTCGACGCCGAGCTCGCTGACGGCGTGCTCGATGCGCTCGGGGTTGACATCGGTTGCAAGAACGCGTGCCCCCGCTTCGGCGAGATGCTCTGCGAGCCCGAACCCCACGCTGCCGAGACCCTGCACGGCGACGGTCTTGCCGGCGACGTCGGAGCTGCCCGAGGCCTCGAGCAACGCGGCGCCGACCCCGAGGAAGCAGCCGAGCGCAGTTGCCGCCCGCGGGTTCCCTCCGCCCCCCTCCTCGACCGTGAGGCCGGTTACATGCGAGGTCGTTCGCTGAACCGAGCGGAGATCGGGGATGCCCACGTTCACGTCCTCGGCAGTTATGTACGTTCCGCCGAAGTCGTCGACGAATCGACCCATCGCCTCGAAGAGCTCGTCGGTCTTCTGGCTCGGGTCGGCGATGACCACGGACTTGCCGCCGCCGAGCCCCGTATCGCGCGACCGCGGACTTGTACGTCATCGCGCGCGAGAGCCGGAGCACGTCTTCGAGCGCAGCGTCATGCGTCGCATACGGCCACAGGCGCATGCCGCCGAGCGAGGGGCCGAGACGGGTGGAGTGCACGCTGATGAACGCGCGCAGGCCGCTCGCCTCGTCCTCGGCCCGCGCGACCCGTTCGTAGCCGGGCACCTCGAGGTTCGTGATCTTCATGCCTGCCGAGACCTCTCGGCCGGCGTCGGAAAGAGCTCCTGGTGGATGGCGAAGATGCGTCGCAGCTCCTCGAGCGGCCGCACGTGGTCGTCCACGCGCAGGTCGACGAAGACGTCGGAGAGGCCTGCGAAGCCCTGCTCGGGGCCGACGACGAGAATCGCGGCCGACTGCTGGCCGCGCCGGTCACCTCCCGCTGCCTGCGCCGCGTCGAGGCAGTCGAGCAGGCGCTCGACGAGAGGCCGGCCGGCGCTCGACTCGAACGTCTCGGCCAGCGCGTCCACGGTTTCCCCGGAGACGAGGATGTTGCCCTGCGCGGCATAGCCGTCGCCCACGCGCCCGCCCGCCCAGTCCTGGCAGTCGGCGCCGGTGTAGGTCGCGGCGCGTCCCTCTCCGTCCACGATCCCGAGCTGCCGCTTCGCGCGCTCCTCGTCCGCCGCGGTCAGGCGGTCGACGGTTTCCTGGGCGGAGTGACCCGCTTCGAGCAGCTCGAGACCCTCCGGCCCGTAGCGCGGGTTCGCCCAGGACTGCGTCGCGATTGCGCCGACGAGCGGCTTCGCCCACGGGACGATGCACCCGACGGCGAGGAACTTCGACTGGACGGCGACTCCCCACTGGCGCGCATCGAGGTCGCAGGCGCAGATCGAGTAGGTCGAAACGAGGGAGGGGCTGCTAGCCGTAGGTCAGCTCCGCAAGGTCGAGTGCGAGAAGCGCCTCGTCCCGAACGAGCACGCAGGCGACCTCGCCGCGGGAGAGTGCGTTCACGACCTCCTCCGAGGTTGTCGCCCGGACGACGACCGGGGTTCCCTCGAGTGCGCCGCGCGAATGCGCTCGAGGTCGGAGAGGTCGTCGAGCACGAGCGCACCCTCGAGGTCCATCGCGCCCTCGAAGACGATCTGACGGCACCTTGCGACCGGTCGAGCCGAACCAGCGCTCGCGCATCAGAAGGTCAGCGTCTCCCCGGGCTCGGGCGCCAGGATCTCCACGCCGTCGGGCACGAGCTTCGCGCAGCTCGTCCGGGGTGCCGGTCAGGAGCCCGAACGTCCCGTAGTGGCACGGAACGCAGCGGATGACGCCGAGCAGCTCGATCGCGACGGCTGCCTCGCGCGGCCCCATCGTGAAGTGATCGCCGATCGGAAGGATCGCGACATCCGGCGAGTAGATGCGCCCGATGAGGGACATGTCCCCGAAGACGTTGGTGTCGCCGGCGAAGTAGAGCTTGAAGCCGTCCTCGAGCTCGAGCACGATCCCGCAGGACTCGCCCGTGTAGGTCCCGTCCGGAGCGCTCGACGAATGCTGTGCGTGCGTGAGCGTCACCCGGACACCCTCGACGGAGATGGTGCCGCCCTTGTTGATGGAGTGGCTGCCGCCGTCGTCCGCCACGCCTTGGGCTGTCAGCCACTGCCGCAGCTCGACCTGGGCGACGACGGCGCACTCGAACCGATTGTGGATCGCGGCCACGTCTCGCCGAGTGGTCGCCGTGCCCGTGTGTGACGAGGACGAGGTCGCAGCGTTCGGGCGTGCGCTCCGAGTCGGGCGTCCTCGGGTTGCCCGTGAGAAAGGATCGACGTAGATGCGCTTGCCGCCGGGCGTGTCGACGCGAAACGCCGAGTGCCCGAGCCAGGTCAGTTCCGTCGCCATCTCGCAAATCTAGATGGTCGGCGTGGTCGAGCCTTCGACATCGGTGAAGCGGAAGGGACAGTGCCCGCTGGGAGATCGGCTCGCACGGCGAGATCATGCGCCGAATGTGCGCCCGACTCAAATCACCTGGTCGTGTTGATCAGAAGGAGAGCGACGACGCGGCGTCGGAAGCGAGATCGAGGATCGGCTCGCGGCGACGAACGAGCCGACGGTGACGACGACGGCCGCGGCGACGGCGAGCCCGAGCGCGATCTCTCGCGGCGGCGATCCGCCCGCGGGAGCGAGCCGCAGCTCGGCGCCCGAGCGCATGTACAGCCAGCGGACGATGTTCAGGTAGTACGCGAGCGAGAGTGCGGTCGCAGCGACGCCGACGAGCACGAGCCACCAGTCCCCTGCCTCGTACGCCGCGGAGAACACGAAGAGCTTCCCGAAGAAGCCGCCGGTGAGCGGGAAGCCCGCCATGCCGAGCATGAAGATCCACAGAGCGGCGCCGTAGAAGGGCCGCTCCCAGCCGAGGCCGGCGAGCCCTTCGAGATTCACCGGCACGCCGAGCTCCCGTTCGCGCGCCGCGACGACCGCGAAGGCGCCGACCGACATTGCGGAGTAGGGGACGAGGTAGTAGAGGAGCGCCTCGGCGCCGCGCTCGCTCCCGGCGGCGATCGCGATCAGCATGAAGCCGGCGTGCGAGATCGACGAGAACGCGAGGATCCGCTTCACGTCTCGCTGCGCGAGCGCCGCCAGGTTCCCCCACGCGAGCGAGATGCACGCGATGACTGCGACGGCGATCGTCCAGATCTCGCTCTCGTCCGGGAACGCGGTGACGAGGATGCGCAGGGTGACGACGAGCGCGGCGGTCTTCGTCGCCGCCGACATGAACGCGGTCACCGAGGTCGGCGCGCCCTGGTACACGTCGGGAGTCCACATGTGGAACGGCGCCGCCGAGACCTTGAAGGCGAGGCCGGCGAGGATCATCGCGAGCCCCGCGACGAGGAAGGCGTCGTCGCCCGCCTGCGCCGCTGCGATCTGCGCGAAGCCGAGCTCCTCGGTCGCGCCGAAGACGAGCGCGGAGCCGAAGAGCAGCACCGCCGAGCCGAACCCGCCCACGATCACGTACTTGAGCCCCGCCTCGAGAGAGGTCTCCCGGTCGGTGTCGAAGGCGACGAGGATGTAGAGGCAGAGCGAGAACCACTCGAGCCCGAGGAAGAGCGTCATCAGGTTCTCGGCCTGGACGAAGAAGAGCATCCCCGCTCCTGCGGCCGCGAGGAGCGCGTAGTACTCGCCGTTGTCGCGGCGCTTCTCGCCCCAGGACGCGAAGACGATCACGGCGCCGGTGATCGCGAGGATGAGCTGCGCGAATGCGCCGAGCTGGTCGCGGATCATCGACTCCGAGAGGAGGGTCTCCGGCTGCGGCGTCTCGTCGAACAGGATCCCTGCGAAGACGGCGGCGACCACGAATCCCGCGAAGACGGCGACCGCGGCGATCGTCTTTCGCAGCCACGGCGGCAGGAGCACCGCGGCGAGCAGCGCGATCCCCGAGGCGCCGAGGAGCGCCAACGTCGGCGAAAGCGCGAGCCAGTCGACGCTCGGACTGTCGATCACTCGAAGCCCTCCGCCACCACTCGAGCCGGCTCATCGCCCGGGAACGAGCTCTGACTGACGAGAGCGGGCCAGACCGAGAGCGCGAGCAGGCAGGCGACGAGCGGGAGCACGAGCGCCAGCTCGCCGAGCCGCAGGTCGAGTGCTTCGTCTCGCACTGCAGTCCCGGGTCGCACGTGCAGGACGGCGGAGATCAGCCGCAGCACGTACATCGCCGCCAGCACGATTCCGAGCGCGACGACTGCCGCGTACCCCCAGCCTTTCTCGTACACGCCGGCCATGATCAGGAACTCACCGGCGAACGTGACGGAGCCGGGAACGGCAAGCGCGACCATCCCGGCGACGAGCAGCACGGTCGCGAGGGCGGGCCGCCCGCGCGCCATTCCGCCGAGCGCGTCGAGGTCGCCGGTTCCGCAGCGTCGCTCGACCATGCCGACGAGCAGGAACATCGACGCGGAGATGAGCGCATGGGCAACGGACAGGAGCACTGCGCCGTCGAGCCCGAGGTCGTTCAACGCGAAGAGACCGAGGGTGATGAGCCCCATCTGCGCGAGCGACGAGTAGGCGACGATCCCGCGCAGGTCGGGGGCGCGGAACGCGAGCAGCGACCCGTACACGAGCCCCGTGCCCGCGAGCACGAGGATCACGCCGGTGAAGTCCTCCACGGGCTCCGGGAACTTCGCGAGCACGATGACGAGGAACCCGTACACCGCGGTCTTCGAGACGATCGCGGACAGAACGGCGGCGACCTCGACCGGCGCTTCCCGATATGCGAGCGGCAGCCAGCCGTGGAAGGGGAAGAGCGGAGCCTTCACTGCGAAGGCCACTGCGAAGCCGAGGAAGATCCACATGTTGTCGCTCGTTCCCGACTCGAGCAGGCTGAACGTCCCCTGCGTCACGCCGAACGCGACGACGGACGCGAGCATGAGGAGCGACCCCGCCATCGTGTAGACGACGAAGGTGAACGTCGCCGCCATGCGCCTGGCACCGCCCCAGACACCGACGAGCACGTACAGCGGGATGAGCATCGCCTCGAAGGAGACGTAGAAGAGAAGGAGATCCTGCGAGGCGAACGTCGCGACCACCGCGCCGGTCAGGAAGAGCATGAGCGCGTGGTAGGCCCGCGGCCGGTCGCGTCCCACCCAGAGCGCATAGCCGATCGCCGCGGCCGACACGACAACCGTCACCCCGGCGAGCCAGAGCGAGAAGCCGTAGAACCCGACCGAGTACGAGATCCCCAGGCTCTCGACCCACTCCTCGGTCGTCCCGAGCTGCAGGCCGTCGGCGTCGAAGTCGAAGCGCGTTGCAGCGGCGATCCAGAGCCCGACCTCCATCAGCGCGACGAGGAATGCGAGCCCTGCGGTCGTCTCGCGAGGCACCGGCAGCACCGCGATCGCGAGGGCCCCCGCGAGCGGGAGCAGGATCAGCGCCGTGGTGAGCATCGCTAGCGCACCGCCACGAAGACGACGATGAGGACGCAGACGGCGAAGGTGATGGCGAGTGCGTACGTGCGCAGGAGCCCGGTCTGGAACCGTGCGAGCCCTCCGCTCGCCAGGACCGTCCCCGAGCCGATCTCGTTCAGCGAGCGTTCGATCACGGGCTCCTCCACGTTTCGCCTGAGCGCGTTCGCGAGTGCGGCCGCGGGGCGATAGAAGAGCGCGTCGTACAGCTCGTCGAAGTAGAACTTGTGCTCGAAGACGCGCCAGGCGCCCGGCTGCGTCACGAGCTGGCCGCCGCGCAGGAAGGCGCGGCGTGCGAGGAGCAGCCCGACGATCCCGAGCGCCACCGCGATGACGCTCGTCAGGTAGTCCTGCGCGGCCGTCGCCTCGACCAGCGGCTCTCCCGTCTCCTCGACCCAGTGCGTGAACGGATGCCAGACACCCGGGATCGAAAGCGAGGCCGCCGATCGCCGCGAGCACGGCGAGGACGGCGACCGGCACGAGCATCGAGAGCGGGCCCTCTCCGTGCGTCTCGTGCGCATGAGCGGTGCTCGTGCGGCGGCTCCTGCCGCGGCCCCTGGAACACCGTGAAGTAGAGCCGGAACGAGTAGGCGCCGGTCAGAAGCGCGCCGACCAGGCCCGCGACGAAGAGCGTCCACCCGAGACCTCCTCCTTCGGCGAGCGCCGAGGCGAGGATCGCGTCCTTCGACCAGAAGCCCGCGAACGGAGGCAACCCGACGAGCGCGACCGTTCCGATCAGGAAGGCGACGTGCGTCCGCGGGAGCGCTGTCTTCAGCCCACCCATCCTGCGCATGTCCTGCTCGCCGCCGAGGTGGTGGATCACGACTCCCGCGGCGAGGAAGAGCAACGCCTTGAAGAAGGCGTGCGTCATGAGGAGGAAGATCGCGAACCCGTACGCGCCGATACCGGCGCCGAGGAACATGTAGCCGATCTGGGACATCGTCGAATACGCGATGACGCGCTTGATGTCCCACTGCACGAGCGCGACGAGTCCGGCGACCAGGAGCGTCACCGTGCCGAGGATCGCCGCGAGGCTCTGGACGTCGGGCGCCGCTTCGAAGATCGGATGCGCCCGCACGAGCAGGTACACGCCGGCCGTCACCATCGTCGCCGCATGGATCAGGGCGGAGACCGGCGTCGGGCCTTCCATTGCGTCGGGGAGCCAGGTGTGCAGCGGGATCTGGGCCGACTTCGCGACCGCGCCGCCGAGCAGCCCGAGCGCGACGAGGTTCACCGTCGTGTCCGAGAGCCCGTCCACCTCTCCGAAGACTTCGAGGAGCTCCAGCGTGCCCGTGCTCCAGACCAGGAGCACGATCGCGAGCGCGAACGTCGCGTCCCCGATGGCGTTCATGACGAACGCCTTCTTCGCGGCCGCCACCGCCTCGGCACGCGCGTGCCAGAACCCGATCAGCAGGTAGGACGCGAGCCCGACGAGGCCCCAGCCGACGAGGAGCAGCAGGAAGTTCCCCGCCTGCACGAGCATCAGCATCGAGAAGACGAAGAGCGACATGTACGCGAAGTACCGGCGCTCCTCGTCGTCGCCGGCCATGTACCCCATCGAGTACCAGACGATGAGCCCGCCGACCCCGGAGACGATGAGCATCATCACGACCGAGAGCGGGTCGACGAGGATCTCCATCCCGACCTCGAAGTCGCCTGCCGCGAGCCACGTGTACGCGGTCGAGAGCTGCTCCCGGTCTTCCGCGTCTCTCGACCAGAGGCCGAAGAACGCGACGAGCGCGCCCGCGAACGCGACGAACGTCGTCAGGGTCGAGATCCAGCCCGCGGCGCGGCGCGAGATCCACGGGCCGGCGAGCGTGATCGCGAGCGCGCCGCCCAGGGGCGCGAGCAGGCATACCCAGGCGCCGGCGATCATCCTCTGAGCACGCTCGCCTGGTCGACGTCCAGCGCCATGTCGCGTCGCGCCATCGCGACGATCAGGCCGAGACCGATCGCGACCTCCGCTGCCGCCACCGCCATCACCGCGAGCGCGAAGATCTGGCCGTCGAGGTTCCCGAGCTGGCGGGCGAACGCGATCAGAGCGAGGTTCGCGCCGTTCAGCATGATCTCGAGCGAGAGGAGCACGATCAGCGGGCTCCGCCGGAGCATCACGCCGAGCGAGCCGATCCCGAACAGCATCGCCGCGACGATCAGGTACCAGCCGACGCCGGGGCCACTCATGTGCCGTCCTCGCCGGAGGGCCGGGCATGCCCGGGAGTCACCTACGTCCTTGGCTTCTCGCGCGTGGTCCCGAGCACGACGCCGCCGATTGCGGCGACGAGCAGCACGATCGACGTGATCTCGAACGCGAGCAGGTGGTCGGTCAGGAAGAGCTCGCCGATCTCTGCCGGGCTCCCGAACGAGTCGGAGACCTCGGCGGAGTCGGAGAGGTCGTCGCCCCAGGCCAGGCCGAGGACGACGACCACCTCGACGAGCAGCGCAAAGGCTGCCACCACCGCGGCCGTCTGCAGGACGGGCGACCCGCCGGCCCACGGCGCGTCCGCGCGACCGCCGAGGTAGGCGATGACGAAGAGGAACATGACCATGACCGCACCCGCGTAGACGAGCACTTGCGCGGCGGCGAGGAACTCCGCCGCGAGCAGCAGGTAGAGGACGGCGAGCGAGGCCAGGTTCCCGATCAGCGCGAGCGCCGAGTAGAACGGGTTCGTCATGCTCACGACGGCGATCCCGCTCCCGAGGCATGCGCCTGCCGCGAGGAACCACACGGTCCAGACGAGGACGTTGCCCACTAGCGACCGCGTCTTGTAGGCGGGCTCGGGCGTGTCGTAGCGGCCGGGATCGGCGACCGGCACTTGCTTGATCGGCTCCGCGAGGAGCATGTCCTTCGTGTAGATCAGGTCGTCGCGCGAGTACTCGGCGATCTCGAACTCGTTTCCGAGCGTGATCGCGTCGAACGGGCAGGCGAGCTCGCAGTAGCCGCAGAAGATGCAGCGGCTGAGGTTGATCTCGTAGATGCGCGCGTAGCGCTCGCCTGCCGAGATGCGGTTGCCCGGCGTGTTCTCCTCCGCCACGACCCGGATGCAGTCGGCCGGGCAGGCAGCGGCGCAGAGCGAGCAGCCGACGCACTTCTCGAGCCCGTTCTCGTGCTTCCAGAGACGGTGTCGTCCACGGAAGCGCGGGTACACCGGCCGCTTGTACTCGGGGTACTGCTGCGTGATCGGCCGGCGGAAGATCTGGCGGAAGGTGACGCCGAACCCCTTGAGCGAGTCGAACGGCTGCGGGCTCAGGACGGTCAACCACACCACCAGAGCGGCGGTCACGATCGCGTTCAGGGTCGCGACGGGGAGCAGCACCTTCCACCCGAACCGCATCAGCTGGTCGTAGCGAAGCCGCGGCAGCGTCGTCCGCATCCAGATGAACACGTACAGGAGCAGGAGGAGCTTGAAGACGAACCAGATCGGCCCCATCCAGCCCGGCCCGTCCCAGCCCGGCCCGTGCCAGCCGCCGAAGAAGAGCGTCACGCAGAGGCCGGAGAGCGTGATCAGGTTGATGTACTCGCTCATCGAGAAGAGGCCGAAGCGCATGCCGCCGTACTCGGTGTGGTAGCCGGCGACGAGCTCCTGCTCGGCCTCGGGGAGGTCGAACGGTGCGCGGGCGGTCTCGGCGGTCCCTGCGAAGAGGAACACGAGCAGCCCGACGAGTTGCGGGACGACGTACCAGATCGTGTCGGACTGGGCGGCGACGATCTCGGTGAGCGAGAGCGAGCCGGCCATGATCACGACGCCGAGCACGGAGAGCGCGAGCGAGACCTCGTAGGAGACGAGCTGGGCGCACGTGCGCATCGCGCCGAGGAGCGCGTACTTCGAGTCCGAGGCCCAGCCGCCGATGATGAACCCGTACACCCCGACCGAGCCGATGGCGAAGATCGAGGATGAGTGCGATGTCGACGTCGGCGACCTGGCCGGGGATGTAGACGCCCGCGATCTCCCATCCCGGGCCGAACGGGATCACCGAGAACGTGGTCAAGGCCGTGAAAGCCGCGAGGAAGGGCGCGAAGAGGTACAGGCGGTCGATTGCGGCCGTCGGGTAGAAGCTCTCCTTGGTCAGGAGCTTCAGCAGATCCGCGATCGGCTGCCCGATTCCCTTCGGGCCCGACGCGGTTCGGCCCGTAGCGGAGCTGCATCCGTCCCATTACCTTGCGTTCGGCGAGCGTGAGGTACGCGAAGGTCACGAGCACGAGGTTGATGACGATGAACGCCTGGATCAGGCTCACGTACCACTCGACGTTCATGCCTTCACCACCTCGACGGTTGCGTGCAGGTCGGCCGCATGCTCGTCGGCGACACGCACGAGCCCGTCGATCAGCCTGCGGTTGACCCGGGCGCGGAGCTCGACCGACGTGCCGTTCGAGCGCAGGAGGACAGCGTCCCCGGACGCGATCCCGCGCCGCTCCGCGTCCTCGTACGAGAGCTCGGCCTCGCGCTCGGGGCGCAGGAACTCGAGCTCGCGAACGCGCTCGACCGCAGGTCCGGACAGGAGTGGGCGGTAGCGCTGCAGGCGGAGCTCGCCGACGAAGTGGTCATCCGCGGCAGCCGGGATCGGCGGAGCCTCGGCCGCAGGCGCCGCTTCAGGCGCGACCCACGGCTGCCTCGCCGGAAGGGGTGCGTGCAGGCCGAGATCGTCGAGTGTGAGGTCGCTGAAGAGACGCTCGGAGAGCTCGGCGAAGACGAGGGACGCGTGCGGCGAGACGTCGACGCCGAAACGGCTTGCGAGCTTGGAGATCCACGCGAGCTCGTCCGGGCAAGGCGGCATCACGGCCCGCCGGAGCCGCTGCAGTCGCCCTTCCAGGTTCATCGTCGTGCCGTCGCGCTCGAGGGAGGCGGTCGCGGGCAGGATCAGGTCCGCCCAGCCCCCGGCGAGCTCGTGGAACATCGTGATCACGAGGACGCGGTCGGCTTGCTCGGCCAGCGCGCGCACCGCCGGATCGGCAGCCGCTTCGTCGCCCGACACGACGAGGACGCCGATCGACTCCGATTTCGTCTCCTCGCCGTCGGATGCCGCGGCCCAGGCTGCGGCCGCCCCGCGTCCGTTCGGGGTCACCGGGAGATGGAAAGCGCCGGAGCCGGGCTTGCCCTCGAACCCGAGCTCGTGCGCGAGCTCGGCGATCCGTGCTCCACCGCCTCCTCCTGGGCCCGACCAGATGAGAACGGCCCGCTCGGCCTCTCGCAACCGTCTGCCGAGCTCGTTTCCGGCGTCCGCCAGCTCGCGGCAAAGAGCCGGCGCGCCGCCGGGTGGCGTCTGCACCGCGCCGGCCGGCGAGCAGACGACGATCTCCGCTCCGCGACGGCGCGCTTCCTTGATCCAGAGATCGACGATCGGCGCGCGCTCGACGACGGGGTCGTCGCCGACGACGACGACGAGCTCCGCCTCCGCGATCGCGGACAGCGGCAGCCGGAACGCCTCGAGCGCATTCGACGTCGCTTCGGCGAGGACGGCCGAGTGCGAGCCGACTCCCGCGCGCAGGAGACGCCCGAGCGCGTAGGCGATCTCCGTCGTCTCCGAGCCGGAGAGCGCGGTCACGATCCCGCCCTCGGTCTCGCGCAGCATCTCCTCGGCGGCGTCGAGCGCTTCGTCCCAGGAGACCTCCTTCAAGCCCTTCGGGCCACGCTGGAGCGGCGCCGTGATCCGGTCGCGGGCGCGGAGATGCGGGTACGTGAAGCGCCCCTTGTCGCAGAGCCACCCGCGGTCGATCTCCGCGTGGTTGCGGGACTGGATCCGCTTGACCTTGCCCTCGCGAATCGTCGCCGTGACGTTGCAGCCGACGGCACAGCCGGTGCAGACCGTCGGCACGGTCTGGATCTCCCACGGCCGCGCGTCGAAGCGGTACATGCTCGAGGTGAGCGCGCCGACGGGGCAGAGCTCGATGACGTTCCCGCTGAAGACCGAGCGGTAGGGCTCGTCCTCGAAGGTCGCGATCTCCGTGCGCGCGCCGCGATTTCGTGCGACGAGGAGCCCGTCCTCTGCGACCTCCTCGGAGAAGCGGGTGCAGCGGTAGCAGAGGATGCAGCGCTCGCGATCGAGCGCGATCAGCGGCGAGACGGGGATCGGCTTGTCGAACGTGACCTTCGGGAAGCTCATGCGCGTGTTTCCAGGCCCGTAGCGGAACGTCAGGTCCTGGAGCGGGCACTCGCCGCCCTTGTCGCAGACGGGGCAGTCGAGCGGGTGGTTCACGAGGATGAACTCGAGCGTCGCCTCCTGGCCGTCCGCCGCCTTCGCGGAGGTTGCGGACGTCCGCACCACCATTCCCTCCGACGCCGTCAGCGTGCAGCCCGCCTGCAGCTTGGGGATTCCTTCGATCTCGACGAGGCACATGCGGCAGGCGCCGATCGGCGGCCCGAGCCTTGGCTCGTAGCAGAACACGGGGATCTCGACTCCCGCTGCGAGCGCCGCCTCGACGAGGCCGGTGTTGGCGGGAACCTGGACCGAGCGGTCGTCGACCGTCAGCGTGACGGCCGGAGGTGCCGCCCGGCCTCGGTCCCACTCTGCGCCGTGGTCACTCGGCCGGCTCCAGGCAACGCTCGCAACAGACTGTTGCACGCGGGTCGAGGCGGGCGCTGAAACGAGAACCCTTGGGCGATTGACGTGGCGCACACGCCTGAGGCTGGATGCAACAGACTGTTGCAAGCGTTGTCACGCCGGCACCGCCTCGTGCCCATAGGTATGCCCCACGTGCTGATCGACCGGTGCGAACGTGCCCTCGATCGAGCTCTCGCCGCCGAATGGGCAGCCGTGACCCTCGACATGTGCTTCGAACTCGGAGCGGTACTTCCTGAGGTAGCTCGACACGGGGTACACGGCGAAGTCGCCGAGCGCGCAGAGCGACTTCCCGAGCATGCGGTCGCAGACCTCGTCCAGGAGATCGAGGTCCGCGGAGTCGCCGCGTCCTTCCTCGAGCTTCGTCAGGAGCTGGACGAGCCAGCGTGTGCCCACGCGGCAGGGCGTGCACTTCCCGCACGACTCGTGCATGTAGAACTGCGCGGCTCGGAGTGCGAGCTGCACCATGCAGCAGCGGTCGTCGACGACGATGATCGCGGCCGAGCCGAAGAACGACCCCGCCGCCTGAATGGAGTCGTAGTCCATCGGCGTGTCGATCTCCGCCGGCGTGAGGACCGGCACTGACGAGCCACCGGGGATGACCGCTTTGAGCTCGCGGCCACCGGCGATGCCCCCGGCGACGTCGTAGATGAGCTCGCGCAGCGTCGTCCCCAGCGGGCGCTCGTAGTTCCCCGGCTCGGCGACGTTGCCGGAGAGCGAGAAGACCGCGGTTCCGGGCGCGGACGGCACCCCGATCTTCGCGAACTCCGCCGAGCCGAGCTCGATCACCTTCGGGACGAGCGCGATCGTCGAGACGTTGTTGATCTGCGTCGGCGCGCCGTAGAGCCCGTTCACCGGCGGGAACGGAGGCCGCGGGCGCGGCTGTCCGCGCTGGCCCTCGAGCGACTCGAGGAGCGCGGTCTCCTCGCCGCAGATGTAAGCGCCGGCGCCACGGTGGAGGACGATCGTCACGCCTCCGAGCAGCTTCGCCTTGCGTGCCGCGTCGAGGGCGTCCCGCATGACCTCGAACTCGTGCAGGTACTCGCCGCGGATGTAGATGAAGACGCTCTCGGAGCCGATCCCGTGAGCCGTGATCAGGCAGCCCTCGATCAAGCGGTGCGGCGTGTGGCGCATGACGTCGCGATCCTTGAAGGCGCCGGGCTCCGACTCGTCGGCGTTCACCACGAGGTAGACGGGCTTGCCGGTGTCCTTCGCCAGAAGCGACGCCTTGCGGCCCATCGGGAACCCGGCCCCGCCACGCCCGCGCAACGTGGCGGCGGAGATCTCGTCCATGACGGCCTGCGGTTCCATCCCGCGCGCCTTCTCGAGCGCCTCGTAGCCGCCGACCTCGCGGTACTCGTCCAGGCGCGTCAGGTCGTGATCCTCGGTTCCGGCCGTGAGCAGGATCGGGCTATTCGCGGCCACGAAGCTCCTCGAGAAGGGCCGGCACCTCGTCCGCGCGGAGCGGCTCGTGGTAGACGTGGTCGACGACGACGACCGGCGCTCGGCCGCAGCCGCCTGCGCACTCGATCGCGCGCAGCGTCACCTCGCCGTCGTCGGTCGTCTCTCCCGGTTCGACACCGAGCTCGGCGCGAACGCATCCAGCACCGCCTGCGCGCCGGCGAGCGCGCACGAGAGATTCGTGCAGACCTCGACCAGGTGCGTCCCCACCGGCTCGAGGTGGTACATGTCGTAGAAGGACGCGATCGAGTGACAGAACGCCGGCGTCACGTCGAGCGCGTCCGCGACCTCGCGGAGCGCCTCGGGCGGGAGCCAGCCTCCGTGCTCGGCCTGGACGAGCCGGAGCGCGTCCATGACCGCGGAGCGGCTCTGCGGATACTTCTTGCGCAGCTTCTGGATCGCGTCGTACGTCTGAGTGGTCACCGGTCCGCGTCCCCCATGACCGGGTCGAGGGAGCCCGCGATCGCGACGAGGTCGGCGACGAGGTGACCCTGCACCGTCGTCGCCGTCGCCTGCAGCGCCGCGAAGCTCGGCGCGCGGAACTTGACGCGCCAGGGCCGCGGCCCGCCGTCGGAGACGACGTAGCAGCCGGATTCCCCTCGAGCGGACTCGATCACGACGTAGACCTCACCCTCGGGGACGACGTAGCCCTCGGTGACGATCTTGAAGTGGTGGATGAGCGACTCCATCGAGGTGTGCAGCTCGTGCCTCGGCGGCAGGACGACCTTGCGGTCGTCGGCGATCCAGGGCTCGCCGCTCGTCTCGTCGATCCGGTCGAGGCACTGCTCGACGATGCGCACCGACTCGCGCATCTCGTCGAGATGCACCTTGTAGCGGTCGTAGACGTCGCCGTTCGGATAGACGGGGACGTCGAACTCGACCTCGTCGTAGAAGAGGTACGGCATGTTCTTGCGGAGATCCCAGTCCACGCCCGAGGAGCGCAGCATCGGCCCCGATTGGCCAAGTGCGAGTGCATCCGAGGCGGAGAGCAGCCCGATGCCCTTCGTGCGCTCGAGCCAGATCGTGTTCCGGTCGAGGAGCGACTCGTAGTCGTCGACAGAGCGGAGCATCCTCGGAAGGAACTTCCGGGTGCTCTCGGTGAACGCGGGCGGCAGGTCCTCGGCCAGGCCTCCGACCTGGAAGTAGCGCGTGTGCATCCGCGCTCCCGCGGCCATCTCGAACAGGTCGAGGATCTCGTCCCGGTCGTCGAACGTGTACCAGAGAAGCGAGATCGCACCGAGCTCGAGAGCCGAGGTACCGAGCCAGATCAGGTGCGAATGGATGCGGTTGAGCTCTGCGAGCGCCATGCGCGTCCAGGTCGCGCGGCGCGGAACCTCCAACCCGAGCAGCTTCTCGACGGCGAGGACGTAGACGAGCTCGTTCGACTGGAACGACAGGTAGTCGACGCGCGGCGTGTAGGTGACGGACTTCCACCAGGTCTTCGCCTCCATGTTCTTCTCGAACCCGGTGTGCAGGTAGCCGATGACCGCACGGATGCCGGCGACGGTCTCCCCGTCGAGGTCGACGATCAGGCGGAGGACGCCGTGCGTAGAGGGATGGTTCGGGCCGAAGTTGATCGTGAGGATGTCGCCGAGGTCGTGCTTCTCCGGGTCGACCTCGAGGATCGTCGGGGACCGGGCTCGGGATCCGCGTGCCCTCGTAGATGCGGGTGCTCGGGACGACGGCCACTGCCTATTCGTCGTCCGAGAACCGCACCGGCTCGCCGCCGAGCGGGTAGTCCTTGCGGAGCGGGTGGCCCTCCCAGTCGTCGTCCATCAGGATGCGGACGAGGTTCGGGTGGCCCTCGAAGCGGATCCCCATCATGTCCCAGGCCTCGCGCTCGAACCAGTCGGCCGCGGGCCAGACGGGGAGGACGCTGGCGACGGGCTCGCCGTCGTCGAGCCAGACCTGGACACGCACGCGTGCCGGCTCGTCACTAACGCGGAGAAGGTGGTACGAGACCGAGAACCGCTTCGGCTTCGGCTCCGGCAGGCGTGCCAGCCCCTGGGAGCCCGGTGCGTTCAGGTCGCGACCCGCCCGCCGTGCCGATGTAGCCGGCGACGCCTACTATCTCCCCAGCCGAGGTAGTCCGCCGGCGTGATGTCGCTGAGCATGTTGAAGCCGTGCTCGTCGCGGAGGGCCAGGCAGGCTTCGACGAGACGCGCGGGGTCGACGACGAGGGTCGTCTCGCCGTACGATTCGCGGGTCTCGACCACCCCTGGGACGTTCGCGTAGCTCATTCCGCGACTCCCCGGATCTCGTACGCGGGCGGAATGCCGGCGCGGATCTTCTCGTGCAGGCGGACGACGCCTTCGAGCAGCGCTTCCGGGCGGGGAGGGCAACCCGGGACGTGGATGTCGACGGGGACGATCTTGTCGACTCCCTGGAGGATCGTGTAGTTGTTGAACATCCCGCCGGAGCTCGCGCACGCTCCCATCGCGATCACCCACTTCGGTTCCAGCATCTGGTCGTAGACCTGGCGCAGCGGGGGCGCCATCTTGTGCGTGACGCGCCCCGAGACGATGAGGAGGTCGGCCTGGCGGGGCGAGGAGCTGAACCGCTCCATCCCGAAGCGCGCGATGTCGTAGCGCGACGAGACGACGGCGATCATCTCCATCGCGCAGCAGGCGAGGCCGAAGGTGTCGGGCCAGAGCGAGCTCGACCGCGCCCAGGCAACGGCCTTGTCCACGGTCGTCAGGAGGAGCGCATCCTCGATCTCCGCGACCTCGCGCTCGAAGACTCCGGTGCCCTTCTCCGGCCAGAGCACCCGCTCGGACTGGAGGCCCGCGTTCGCGAGCGGGCGGTCGCTGACGACGGGGAGCTCCTTCCTCAGTGCCAATTCAATGCCCCCTTCCGCCAGATGTAGACGTACGCCACCGCGAGAATCGCGATGAACACGAGGAGCTCGGCGAAGCCGAACCAGTGGAGCGCGTCGAGCTGGACTGCGAGCGGGTACAGGAACACGATCTCGATGTCGAAGAGGATGAAGAGGATCGCCGTCAGGTAGAAGCTGACGGTGAAGCGCCGCTCCTGGCTCGGGGCTCCCTCGGAGACGCCGGACTCGAACGGCAGCATCTTCTGCTTCGTTCCGGCTTTCGGCCGACCCGGGAGGATGACGGACATGAGGATCATGGATGCCGGGATCAGCGCCGCGAAGAGCGCGTAGATCAGGAACGGCAGCCAGTTGTCCAACACGCGTCTCGTACCCCCGCGTGGGCCTCGGTCGTCTGTCTCGCGGCGAAACCTAGCACTCCCCTTTCCGGCGCACGAAGGGATGCGAGTTTCCGCGCAGAATGCGCGATACGAGTGTTACAAACTCCGCCCTGGAACCCGCACCCGCGTCCGCTACCATGCGACTCATGGCGACTGTCGAGCATCCCCTGGACATCCCCGGTGAGACGCTGATCTCGCTCACGCCGGTCGCGGCGGCGAAGATCAAGGATCTCCTCGCCGAGGAGTCGGACGAGACGCTCGTCCTGAGAGTCGCGATCCAGGGTGGCGGGTGCTCCGGTTTCCAGTACGGCCTCGGCTTCGACAACGTCGCCGAGGGCGATCATCAGCTCGAGCTCGAAGGCGTGCCGGTCGTCGTGGATCCGTTCAGCGCTCCGCATCTGCGGGGCACGACGATCGACTTCCTGAACACGATCCAGGAGTCGGGCTTCAAGATCGACAACCCGAACGCCGTCTCGTCCTGCGGCTGCGGCCACTCCTTCCAGGTCGCCGAAGACGAAGAGCTGCCCGAAGGAACGCACGCGGGCGGTTGCGGCTCCGGCTGCTCGCACTAGGGCGACCCAGGCGTCACGCCGATGTGGCGTAGGGGCGAGGTTGCCTCGCCCTCACTGTGTGTCGTAGGCTCTGCGCCGTCAGCGACGGGAGGAGCGGGACGTGAGGGCGATCTACTGGGCGTGGTCGACTGTGCTCTTCGCAGCGATCGTCGTGCAGGTCGGACTGGCCGGGTACGGCGCGTTCTACGCGGCGAACAAGCTCGACGACGAAGGGTCCACGATCGACGAGGACGTCTTCTTCGACGGGTTCGTCGCTCACGCGCTCCTCGGCTACGTCCTCATTCTCGCCGCACTGCTCCTTCTGGTCATCGGTGCGATCGCAGGCATCGGCAAGTGGCGCCTCGGGCGCCATGGCGTTCTCTTCGGATTGCTCGTGCTTCAGATGTTTCTCGCCTGGTTCGGGTTCGGAGTTCCGGCGATCGGGTTCCTGCATCCGGTCAACGCGCTCCTGATCGTCGGCCTGGCGGGCTGGATCGCCTGGGACGAATGGCGGCTGCGACGCGGCACGCCGAGCACCGCGCCTGCCGTGTGACGCGTCGTCATTCGGGCTCGTTGTGAGCTGCGCCGCCGACTTCGAACGGCGTCGACACGCCTGCGTAGGCGACATGCATCGTCAGCCCGTCCGCCGCGTGCCGGAGGTTGTGGCAGTGATCCATCCAGATGCCGGGATTGTCCGCGCGGAACGCGACCTCGTACCGCTCGCCGGCTTCGACGTCCAGGGTGTCGACCCACCAGGGGCTGCCTGAGATCGGCACGTCGTCCCTGCTCAGGACGAGCAGGTGGTGCCCGTGCAGGTGCATCGGGTGCGCGGCCTTCGTGTCGTTCGTGATCGTCACGTGGACGAGGTCGCCCTCCTCGACGACGAACACCGGGACGTGTGGGAAGATCCCGCCGTTCAGCGTCCACTGGAGGCCGGGTCGACCGTCGAGGAAGCCCGGCCAGCGCCCGATCGTGAGCTCGAAGCGGCGGTCGAAGCGGCTGGATGCGGCGAACGTCGTGGCCGCCTGCTTGCCGTAGGTCGCGGGGTCGAACTCCGGTTCGGGCCGCTCGGTCGTCGGCGCGACGCGGCCGTTCGCGTTGAGCGCGAGCCCGACGTCCGTATCGGTCAGCGTCACCCAGACCGGAGCCCGCGGCATCGTGAACGCGACGTCGGCGCGGCCGCCGCCTGCGATCTCGACGGTCGTGTCCTCGATCGCTGTCGGTCCGACCAGGTCGGTGCCATCGAGCGCGACGACGCGAAACGGCGTCCCCTCGACCGAGAATCGGCGCGGCGTGTTGTCCGAGTTGACCAGCCGAAGTCGGACGCGGGCTCCGGGGGCGACGGCCCGAGGCTCCAGTCGGTCGCTCGCGTTCAAGGTCGGGATCCCGTCGAACGTGTGCGCGACCAGCGCCAGGTCGACCTCGGCGTCGCGTTCCGCGGCCGGCTCGATGACCAACGCTCCGAAGAGACCGCGCCGCACCTCCTTCGAGGAGACCTGATGCGAGTGGTACCAGAACGTCCCGACCTGCTCGGCTCGAAAGCGATAGATGTGGCGCTCTCCCGGGAGGACGGCATCCTGGGTGACGCCTGCAACCCCGTCTTCCGCATTCGGCACATCCACGCCGTGCCAGTGGATCGTCACGCCGTGCTCGATGTCCTCGTTCTCGAGCGTCACCTCGACGAGGTCCCCCTGGCGCGCGCGGAGCTCCGGGCCGGGTGAACGACCGTCGAAGGTCAGCGCGTCAATGGATCTGCCCGACCCGAGCTCGATCGTCGCGTGCCGCGCCGTGAGCGTGAAGCTGGCGTCGGGCTCGCCGTCGCGCGGGCCGCGGAGGCTCGCAACGCTGACGGAACCGGCGTGGTGTGCATGGGAGACCTCGGTGCCGCCGCCGAAGTCGACCGTCCCGTGATCCATGACGTTGTACGTGTCGGGGAGACGGCTGTCCCACCACATGAGCCCGATCCAGCCGAGGGCTCCCGCGCCCAGCAAGGCCACCAGACCGATCAGCGTGCCGAGAGCTGCCTTGCGCACGACACTAGGATGGCGATCCGTGAGCGACGACGGCGCGAGCAGGCATCTTCGCGTCGCGGTGGTCGGCTCCGGGCCGGCGGCGTTCTATGCGGCCGGCCATCTGCTGGCGAGCGACGATCCTCCGGTCGAGGTCGACCTGATCGAGCGGCTGCCCACGCCGTGGGGGCTCGTCCGGCTCGGCGTTGCCCCCGATCATCCGAACCTGAAAACGGTCTCGCGCGCGTTCGAGCGGATCGCCGAGCGCCCCGGCTTCCGCTTCTTCGGCAATGTCGAGGTCGGGAGAGACGTGTCGCACGAAGAGCTCGACCGGATGTACGACGCGGTCGTCTACGCCGTGGGATCGCAGGCAGACCGCAGGCTCGGGATCCCGGGCGAGGATCTCCCTGGCTCGTGGGCCGCGACCGAGCTGGTCGCCTGGTACAACGGCCACCCGGACTTCCAGGAGCTCGTCTTCGACCTCTCGGGAGAGCGGGCCGTCGTCGTCGGCAACGGGAACGTCGCGCTCGATGTCGCGCGGATGCTGGCGCTCACCCGCGAAGAGCTCGCGCCGACGGACACGACGGATGCCGCGATCGAGGCGATCGTCGAGTCTGGGCTTCGCGAGATCCACGTCCTCGGGCGGCGCGGGCCGGTACAAGCTGCGTGGACCTCGACCGAGCTTCAGGAGATGGGAGAGCTCGCGGGAGCAGGCATACACGTCGACCCTGCCGAGCTCGAGCTCGATCCCGCGAGCGAAGCAGAGCTTGCAGCGAGCAGCAACATCGTCCGGCGGAACTTCGAGATCCTGCGCGACTTCGCCGCGCGCCCGCCCGCAGCCCATCCTCGAACCATCCGGCTCCGCTTCCGGGTCTCGCCCATCGCGATCCTGGGCGACGAGCGGGTCGAGGCCGTCGAGATCGTGCAGAACCGGCTCGAGCCCGACGGAAAGGGCAGCGTGCGCGCCGTCGCAACGGACGAGCGCGAGATCATCCCTTGCGAGCTCGTCTTCCGCAGCGTCGGATACCGGGGCGTTGCGCTCCCGGGTGTGCCGTTCGATGCGGCGACCGGGACGACGCCGAACGCGGCGGGGCGCGTGCTCGACGAGTCGGGCGCGCCGGTTCCAGGCCTGTACGTGGCGGGTTGGATCAAGCGCGGTCCGACAGGCGTGATCGGGACGAACAAGAAGGACGCCGTCGAGACCGTCGAGCACGTGCTGGAAGATGCGCGCGCAGGTGTCCTCGAGCGGCCCGAGCCGAAGGGCTCGCTCGAGGAGCTGCTCGTCGACCGCGGGATCGAAGCGGTCATGTACCCGGGCTGGAGTGCGATCGACACCCTCGAGCGCGCGCGCGGCGACGAACAGGGCCGTCCGCGCGTGAAGCTCGCGACCTGGGACGAGCTCCTCGCAGCCGCCCGCGGCTAGTTCCTGTGGAACGATTTCGACGCTTTCGGCGCCTTTACAGTGCCAGGCACTGTAAAGAGCGTTTACCGCGCATTGGCGCAGAATTGGCGCACCTGAACGCGGCTAGACTCGCCTCGTGAGCGAGACGACCGAGCGGAAGCTCTGGGGCGGAGAGACCGACAAGGCAGTCGCGAACTTCCCCGTTTCAGGCGAGCCCATTCCCGCGTCGGTTGCACGATGGCTCGGCCGCATCAAGGCCGCCGCCGCGAGAGTGAACGCCGAGCTCGAGCTCCTCGACGCGGACGTCGCGGACCGCATCGCCGCCGCGGGCGACCGCATTGCTGCGGGCGAGTTCGACGACCAGTTCCCGATCGACGTCTTCCAGACCGGGTCGGGGACGAGCTCGAACACGAATGCGAACGAGGTGATCGCGGCGCTCGCAGGCGAAGGCGTCCACCCCAACGACCACGTCAACATGGGCCAGTCGTCGAACGACGTGTTCCCCTCGGCGGTGCATCTCGCCGCGCTGGGCGAGCTCGTGGACGACCTGCTGCCCGCGCTCGAGCAGCTTGCGGAGTCGCTCGGGCGCAAGGCGACCGAGTTCGACGACATCGTCAAGTCGGGGCGCACGCACATGATGGATGCGGTCCCGATGACGCTCGGGCAGGAGTTCGCGGGCTACGCCGCGCAGGTGCGGCAAGGACGGGCACGGATCGAGGACGCCCTGCCGCGGCTCGGTCAGATCCCGCTCGGGGGTACCGCAGTCGGGACGGGGCTGAACACGCATCCCGAGTTCGGAGCGCGCGTTCGCGAGCTGCTCGCCGAGCAGAGCGGTCTCACGATCTCCGCTCCGGTCGACCCGTTCGAGGCACAGGCGGCGAGGGATGCGCTCGTGGAGACGTCGGGAGCGCTGAAAGTCGTCGCCGTCTCGCTCACCAAGATCGCGAACGACCTGAGGCTCATGGGCTCCGGCCCGCGGGCCGGGCTCGCCGAGATCTTCCTCCCGGAGCTCCAGAAGGGGAGCTCGATCATGCCGGGGAAGGTCAATCCGGTCATCCCCGAGGTCGTCACGCAGGTTGCCGCCCAGGTGATCGGGAACGACACCGCGATCACGGTCGGCGGGATGAGCGGACAGTTCGAGCTGAACGTCTATGTCCCGTTGATCGCGCGCAACCTGCTTCAGTCGATCGCGCTCCTCGCGAGTGCTAGTCGCCTTCTCGCGGAGAAGTGCGTGGACGGGATCGAGGCGAACCGAGAGCAACTCGAGCGCTATGCCGAGCTGACGCTCTCGGCTGCGACGGCCCTCAACCCGCACATCGGCTACGACAAGGGAGCGGAGATCGTCAACGACGCGGCCGCCTCCGGGCGGTCGCTACGAGACGTCGCGCGCGACGCGGGCGTCGACGAGTCGATCCTCGACGAGGCGCTCGACTACCGGCGCATGGCGAAGCCACACCAAGACGGCTAGCCCGTCACCACGACGACGAGCTTGTCGGTGCCCGACTCGGCGCCCCACACCTCGCCCTTGCGCCCGAGGATCTGTCGCACCGCCGCGCCTGCGCTCGGGAGGCGGACGCTCGTGAACCTCGACGTCACTGGATCGAAGCGGACGAGCGCGTTGGAGTCGAAGTCGCTGAGCCATACCTTGTCACGCTCGTCGACCCAGACTGCGTAGATCATCGGGTTCGTCCCGGGAGCGCGCCACTCACGCCACCGGCGAGCGCGCGGGTCGTACATGCCGACCTTCCCCGCGTTCCACTCGCTGATCCAGATCCGTCCCTTCGAGTCGGACCACGCTCGCCTCGCTCCCTGTCCCGCGGTCGGCGGCCGGAGCACGGTCACCTTCCCGGTCCGCGTATCGATGTGGCCGAGGTAGCTGCCCGCGAGCGAGGCGTAGTAGACGGCTCCCGAAGGGGTCGTGGTGATCCCGTACGGCCCTTCGCCGCGCGGGGCTCGAAACACGCGCACCTTCCCGACCTTCGGGTCGAGCCTCCCGTAGATCCCGCTCTGTCCGGTGAACCAGAGGACGCCCTTGCCGTCGAATGTCGCCGTGTTCAGGTTCGCGTAGCCGGTCGCTTCGGGAAGCGGAAACCGGCGGACACGCCTCGTCCTCGGGTCTACCCTAACGATCGCGTTCAAGCCGCCGTCGGTGATCCACGGGGCTCCGTCCGGACCGACGATCACGCCGTGCGGAGCCGAGCCGCTGCCGAGCGCCGTGAGCCTCGACTTGCCCGTCTTCGGGTTCAGCCAGCCGAGCTCTCCCGACCCTTGCGCCGTGTACCAGACTCCTCCGTCGCGGGCCGGTGCGACATCGTGCGGGTGGGTCCCGCTCGGGACCGGATACTCGCGAACGCGAAGCTGGTGCTCTCCCGAAGTCGCACCGCTGGCCGTCGAAGCCGCGACGAGCGCGACGACGACGAGGATGCGTGGGAGTCGCAGGGCTCGCTCCAGACGCTAGACCCGTGCGTAGCGACTCTGCGCCGGCTTGGCGACGTACGTGGCGACGTCGATCGCGACCCCGATCCCGACGAGGATCCAGTCCGCACCCGACACGCCGTCCAGCACGGACCACGTGAGGAGATACATCAACGTCGTCCACGGGGCGAGCAAGAGGCCGAGGAGGGGCCACAGCCAGGTGTCGAACGCGAGCTCGACTCGGGACCCGAACAGCCACATCGCCAGGATCGCGAAGCGTGGGCCAAGTGCGACGAACAGTAGGACGAAGCAACACATCAGGCGGGTACCTCCGAGGATTCCAGGTCGTTCACTCGCTCACCAGGCGGGACATTGCCACATGAGCCTCGCGCGTCCCAGCGTGTAGCGCCTGCGCCGCCGAGTTTCACGCGGGTGCCAACGCCTGCTCATTAGTCGTCTCGGCCTCGTCCGTCCGACTTCCCTGGAGCTCCTGCCTCCAGCCCGCGAGGATGCCGTGCACGCTCGCCGCGCCGAGGATCAGGCCCTCGGGAACCTCGAGGCGGGTTGGATGGAGGATGAATGGCCGCGTCTGGAGGCCGCCGATCCCACCATGGAAGGAGATCAGCTCCTCGAACGCACAGCCCTCGTCGAGATCGGGGTTGTAGAAGCTCCCGACCATGATGTCGCCGACATGCTCGAAGCCGTCCGTGCGGAGCAGATGCTTGGGCGCGTTGGGCGAGAAGGACGCGAGCGGATCCTCACCTTCGACGCGGCCGTCCGCGAGGTAGTGGGTGCCGTTGGCTCCGAGCGCGACCGCACCGTGCTCGGAGGACCGAACGAGGAGCCAGCCGACGTGCGGGTGCGCACGCAGAGCTGGAATGAGCTCGGGGTGCCGCTCGTCGATCTCCTCCATCGTGAGCCGGCGGCGCTCCTCCATCAGGTAGATGAGGCCGAGATTGCCCGAGCCCATCACGACGACATCGCGATCGGAGACGTCGTTCTTGGGCTTCTTCTTGTCCGACGTCGAGCCCGTCGCCTCGGTGACGGCGAGGCCGACCATCGAGTGCTGCTCGTCTCCACCTGCGATGCCGGAGACGTCGCCGCGTGCGAGCGAGCGCTCGACGAGCTCGTCGAGGCCGTACCCGTTGCGCTGCTTGAAGGTCGCCCCCTGAGTCTGCCCGTGGTCGGAGAGGACGACGATCTCGTAGGGACGGGGGGCGTAGTGACACCCGCGCTCGATGTGCCCGAAGTGGTCGTCCAGCTTGCGCAGCGCCTCGAGGGTGTCGGCGCGCTCGAGGCCCGAGTGGTGCGCGACCTCGTCGTAACTCGAGAAGGTCGCGTAGACGGCAGGTCGCCCGCGCATGATGTCGGTGAGCACGCCCGACACGATCAGGTCGCGCACGAAGACGCAGAGCGCCCCCCTCATCAACGGATAGATGCCGCCGCGGTGGCCACGCGGTTGCACGTCCCTGCGGATCGCGCGGAGGGCCGCCGTCCACTCGAGGACGACCTCCCAGCCGAAGAGAACGAGCGTGCGGATCGCGTTGTCGCCGTTTGCGAAGAACGCCCGGTAGCCGGGATTGGACTTCTTCTCCGCGTCCATGCGGCTGACCGTGAGGATCACGTCCTTCGCCTCGCCAGAGAGGAGGTTGCCGCGGCTGGCGCCGCCGTCGACGAGGAGTCCGATCCCGGTGCCGAGCCGACGCTCGAGCTCTGCGCAATCCGGAGGCGCGGAGCACGTCATCGTCGTTGCCGTCTCCTTCTCTACCCAGCGAAAGGCGGAGATGTCCTCGTTCGATCCGAGCAGGATGCCAGCCTGGCTGGCACCCGTCTGCGACGAGAGATCGGTCTCCCACTCGGCGAGTGAGTGCGTTTCGCGTGCCCAGCGGGCCATGTTGGGGGCATTGCCGTCGCGCATTGCCCGCTGCAGCACGGGCTTCGCGAGCCCGTCGATCTCGAGGTAGATGATCCCCGGGACGTCGGTCGAGGCGATGATTCCCTGCCGCCGGGCGATCCTCTGCGCGATGCGGATCGACCCCATGTCGTCCGAGCCCAGAAGAACTGAGAGCACAACGCTCACCGCGCCGACGACGAAGGCGGCAAGGAGGGCCCAGCCGAAGTTGTCGACTGTGAACGACTCGGCCAGCTCGCCGGCGATCAGGAGGATGAGTGCGTTCGCGATCAGCACGAGCAGGAAGCCGAGGACGAGCGTGAGCGGCAACCGCAGGGCAGCGAGGACGGGCGGGATGACGGCGTTCAGCACGGCGACGATCGCTGCGACGACGAGCGCGCCCCAGAAGGTCTCGATTTCGACGCCCGGGAGGATCCAGGCGGCGACCATCAGCGCGACGCCCGTTGCGAACCACGACATGAAGAGCGGGAACAGCTTCAAGCGCGGGCGCTCGGGTTGCCAGGAATGTCCGTAGCTCGGCTCCGGGCTACTCGTCATCGTGCTCTCCTTTGGTCGCTGAGGGTGAGGCATTCTCGTCGCTCGCGCCGTCGTGGCTGCGATGGAACAGGCCTCGCGCGGACCCTTCGCGCTCGGCCTTCTTCGCCGCCTTCTTCTCGGCGTGCTCGGCGTTCTGCTCGGCCACCTTGCGGTCGAGTAGTCGAACGCGGTGTCCCGGGCGAGTGGATCCTCGGAGATATTGCCCAGGCTCTCGGTGAACGAACCGGGAACGGACAGGAACAGGTTGAGGTAGTCGAACGTGCCGGCGTCGGTGAAGAAGATCTTCTGGACGGGCGACGCTGGTCATGTTCGTCGCCATCATTCCGGCCTGAACCTTCCCGGGGGCACTCGCCGCGCGCCGCTGGGACGAGCGCTAGCCGGGCTGGTCGGCCTCTCGAAGCACGGTGTTCCGTATCACTTCGATGCCGGCGACGATGAGCGCGATCAGGAGGACCGCCGTGAGCCAGCCGCGGGCGATCTGCGGAGCGACCAGCACGAGCGCGAGGACGGCAACCGCGACGATCCCGTACGTCGTCGGGCGGCTCTGCAGGACAGGCGCCGCGGCACTGCGCGCCTGCGCTGCCCGTCGGCTCTCCCCGACGAACCACACTCCGACGAGCGTGACGACGCCGAGGATGATCCAGACCCAGGCGCGGTCCGCCAACACCTGCGTGAGGATGCTCCAGGCGTCGTGCACCGCCGGCTTGACGGCATCGTCTGCCACGAGCTCGTCGACAAGGTAGTCGCCGGCGAAGCGGCGCACGGCCAGCAACAGGAGCCCGACGACGAGCAGGCCCAGGGCAATGGCCCGGAGCTCGAGCCTCCGACGCCCGCGAGCGAGCCAGACGGCGAGTGCCGCGACGGCGAGCGCCACGAGCCACATCCAGTCGGCGACCGCGCGCAGGACCTTCGTGGCCGTTTGCGCCGTCTCGAGCTGGCTCTCCTCGATGATTGCGATCTTCCCCGACGACTCCGGGATCCTCTCGGCAACCTTTCCGATCACCGCTATCTGGTCGCCGAGCTCGATCACGATCGGGCGGAGGTCGAGCACGACCGCGCCGCCCTCGGTCTGGATGAACGTCGTGTCGTCGTCCAGCAGCCGCACGAGCTGGCGTTGCGCCCTGGTCGTCACCTCCACCCACACCGTCTGCACACGCGGCCGTTCGAGCGCAGCATCTGCCGCCCGATCGGCGCCCGAGCGCGCGAGTCCGGCCAGGACCGGAGCGAGCCCCTGCTGCGCGGGAGGCAGTTGCTCGGCGATCGCCGCTTCGACGTCGACGTTCTCAAACAGGGTGTCGACCGACCTGGCCGCGACCTGAGTGCGGATCTCGTCGTTTTCGATCATGTTCCGCGAGATCGTCTCGAAGCCGTCCTCGTCGAGGGCCGTGTGCTCGACGTAGAACGCGATCATCCCCACGAGCGCGAGCAGGACCGCGAGGACGGTGAGCACACGCGCGCCGATGATTCGCCCGCGGGACGTCCCCTTGGGGGTCGGGCTCTCGTCAGGCACGGGCGTCTCGGCTTCCGTCACGTATTTGGTTCCTCGTCAGGCCATTGCGGCACTGCGATCATTGACCATATAGGCGACGAGCAGCGCGAGTGGGAAGAAGACCAGGCTGAAGAGAAAGTAGAGGAAGAAGCTGTGGCCTTTCCGAGCTGCAACTCGGGCCGGCCAGAACGCGATGGCGATCCAGATGATCGCGGCCAGGATGAACCAGAGCAATTCCATGTCCTACCTCCGAATCGTTGGGTTGCGCTGCCCCCGTAGGTGTGCGCAGGACCGCGACTAGGCCTGTGTTACTGCCCTTCCTGCTCGTCCTCGTACTCGGCGATCTCGATCGCGACCTCGAGGGCGTCGACGATCTTGCCCGTGGCGGACGCGATGCGTGCGGTGCCGACGATGGGTGCGATCGCGGCCAACACACCGCGGACCTGCTCGGCGTCGATGCCGATCTCGCTCGCCGCCGAAGCGTGACTCTTCGCCCTTGATCTCATTCCGGCGGTGTGTCGGCGAGCCTGTCGAGCTGCTCGACCTCGGACCGCGTTAGCTCGAAGTCGAAGATGGCGGCGTTCTCGGCGATTCGCCCCGCGTTCGTCGACTTCGGGATTGCGACGATCCGGTGCTCGATGTGCCAGCGGAGGACGATCTGGGCCGGGGTGACGCCGTGGTCTTCTGCGATCCGAGCGAGCTGCGGGTCGCGCAAGCTCACTGTCCTGAGCGGGCTGTACCCCTCGAGCTGCACACCGCGACGGCGGTGCGCGTCGAGGACGTTCCGGTCGAAGAGCGCAGGGCTCCACTCGATCTGGTTGACGGCCGGCAGGCGGCCTGTTGCGCGCTGGAGCTCGTCGAGCTGCCGAACGCTGTAGTTGCTCACGCCGACCTCGCGCGCGAGGCCCTCCGCCTGCAGCTCGAGCAACCGCTCCCATACGTCCGGCCGCGCACCACCACCGGGCGGCCAGTGGATGAGCCACAGGTCGACGTACTCGAACCCCAGCGCGTCGAGACTGTCTTCGAGCGTCGCCCGCTCACGACCTGCGCGACTCGGCGGCAGCTTCGTCGTGACGAAGATCTCCCCGCGCGGTACGCCACTCTCCGCCACTGCCCGCCCCACTTGTTCTTCGTTCCCGTACGCCGTCGCAGTGTCGACGTGCCGGTAGCCGACCTCGAGCGCGCGAAGAACCGCGCTGACGGCGCTGCGGCCCCGCGCCTGCCACGTGCCGAGCCCGAGAGTCGGCATCTTCCTGCCCGAAGCGAGCTCGATGCTCGCATCCGCGATCGGCCGCTGTTCGCTCACGCCCCGATTGTCCAGGTTCATGCCAGGTACGCAGTCGCAGTGCCGGACATCCCGGGCACCTGTGTAACCGGCGTGGGATTTTGAATCCCAGATCGATCTCCCCGACAGCCCCGACCACAGCGACGCTCGTCTGGCTGCTCGTACAGTGGCGAGGTCAGCTGATGTCGACCAGAACCTTGCCGACGGCGCCGTGCTCGACGGCATCGTGCGCGTCCGCTGTCCGCTCGAGCGGAAAGCGGTGGAGCGGAAGCCCGGCGTGCTCTCCGACTCCGAGCGCGCCATCTGCGACCGCGACGGCGACGTCGGCGACGGCCTGGTCTTTCGCCGCGCCTGGAACCGTGTAAACGAGGACGAACTGGTAGCGGAGGTTGCGGGACATCAGTGCGCGCACGTCCAACTCGACTTCGCTGCCCCCGTCTGTCGCGTAGGCGGCGACGGTGCCGTTCGGCGCGAGCACGGCCGCATCGAGGGCGGCGTTGCTGGCAGGGGCGACCTCGACGATCACGTCGATGCCTTTCGGCGCGAGCGCCTGGATCTCGTCCGGGGCCTCGCCGGTCCGGTAGTTGACGGCATGCTCCGCCCCAGCTGCCAGGGCGAGCCTCGCTTTCTCGTCGCTGCTTACCGTGCTGATCACGCGGGCGCCGGCCCAGCGCGCGAGCTGGATCGTCGCGTGGCCTACTGCTCCCGCGCCTCCTGCCACCAGCACGGTTTGACCACGAAGAGCCCCCGGTGCGAGCGTCCTCGGGCCGAGCTCCGAGACCGTGAGGCAGCGGTGCGCGGTCAAGGCGGGGATTCCGAGGCTCGCTCCAACCTCCATCGAGGCTGCATCTGGCAATCGCACCGCTTGACGGCTCGGGATGACGACCAGTTCCTGCGCCGTGCCGTCCGCGCGTTGCCACGCCGCCTCCCAAAGCCAGACGCGCTCCCCGACTCGGCTCGTCGCGACGCCATCACCGCCGGCCTCGATCGTCCCTGCGCCGTCCTGGTTGGGGACGAGCTCGGGAAACGGAAGCTCGGCACCGGGCGCGTCCCCCGCGGCGCGCCTTCCAGTCGGTGGGATTCACGCCCGAGACCTGCATCTTGACCCGCACCTCACCAGCTCCCGGTTCGCGCACAGGTCGCTCGACGAGACGGAGGACCTCTGGTCCACCGGTTTGGGAATACACAACCGCTCTCACATGCACCTCGTTTTCGCCGAACCGTTGACTTACCCAGCGGAGCTTCGCTTGAACGCACAGTCGATGTCCACAGGCCGTCACTTCCGAGGACAGAACGCGGACGGTAAGCCGAGCGTTTTCTCACGGATAGGGGGCCAGCCACAGTTACCGTTTTTGCTGGCGACGATCCGCGCCGGCGCCCCACCGCCCCGCGGTCTTGCGCGCCTTCTTGCAGCCGTCCGGCCACTGCGCTAGCCTGCCCGACTTCACGTGTCCGCCGAAGGGCGCGTGGAACGGCACTGATGCCTCAGGTCTCCGGGAGACCTGGGGCTTTTTTCATGGTCCGGAAGGGAGGCGGCATGAAGCAGCGGGGACGGCGGCGATGATCAAGGTCGAGGCAGTCGTGATCCGCGAGCGCGTCGAGACGGTGATCGACGCCGTCGAGGCGGAGACGGGACACGTCGGCGTGACGGTCGTCGAGGCGATCGGCCACGGACGCCAGCGGGGCATCACCCACGAGTACCGGGGGCGGACCTTCGAGTCCCGCTTCCTCCCCAAGGCGGTTCTCACCTTCGTGGTCCGGGACGACGTGGCAGATGCGGTCGTAGAGGCGATCGTCGACGCCGCCCGCAGCGGCAACGAGTCGGGTGACGGGATCGTCTGGACGACCCCGGTCGGCAACGTCACGCACAACCGGACGGGCAGGTCGCTCGAGGAGGTGGAGGTCGGATGACTCGAGAACAGTTGGCGATCGCGACGAGCACCGTCTGGGTGATCCTGGCGGCGATTCTCGTGATGTTCATGCAGGCCGGGTTCGCATTCCTCGAGGCGGGCCTGACGCGGATGAAGAACGTCGGCCACATCGCGGCCAAGAACGTGCTGATCTTCGCCTTGGCGTCCGTCATCTACTTCGCCGTCGGATACGGCCTCGCGTTCGGCGATGGGGGCAACGGCTTCGTCGGAGGCTCCGGGTTCATGCCCTCGACCGAGGAGCTCCTGACCGTCGGAGAGGCACCGTTCTCGTGGTTCGGTGCCATCCCGGCCGCGGCGGGCTATCTGTTCGAGGTCGTGTTCTGCGCCGTCTCGCTCGCGATCGTGTGGGGTGCCATGGCCGAGCGCACGAAGCTCTGGGTCTATTTCGCGTTCGGCGCGATCTTCACTCTCGTCTACTCCGTCGTGTCGCACTGGGTCTGGAGCCCCGACGGGTGGCTCTTCTCCCTGGGCATGCAGGACTTCGCCGGTTCGACCGTCGTCCACTACCAGGGCGCTCTCGCGGGGCTCGCGGGCGCGATTCTGCTCGGCCCGCGCATCGGGAAGTTCGGCGCGGACGGCAAGCCGAACGCGATTCCCGGACACAACATGGCGTTCGTCACGCTCGGCGTGATCATCCTCTGGTTCGGATGGTTCGGGTTCAACCCCGGCTCGACGCTGAGCGTCGACTACGGCGGCGTCGGCTTCTTCGCATACGTCGCCCTGAACACGAACATCGCCGCGGCGGCGGGGGTCCTGGGCGCCGTGCTCACGTCGTGGCTCGTGATCAAGAAGCCCGACCTCTCAATGATGCTGAATGGCGCCGTGGCCGCGCTCGTCGCGATCACGGCCGCCTGCGCGTTCGTCGCCCCGTGGGCGGCGATCGTGATCGGAGCCGTTGCGGGCGCGATCGTCGTCGTCGGCGTCCTCGCGGTCGAGCGGATCGGGATCGACGACCCGATCGGCGCGATCGCAGCGCACGGCATGGCGGGCATATGGGGCACGCTTGCGGTTGGTTTCCTCGCGTTGCCGTCGCAGGCCGAGAGGCTGGCCACCGGTTCCGCCGGTCTCTTCTACGGAGGAGGCTTCCACCAGCTCGGCGTGCAGGTCCTCGGCCTCGCCGCCGTGGGCGCGTTCACCTTCACGATCTCGTTCGGCGTCCTCTGGGTGATGAAGGTGACGGTCGGCATCCGCACGGACGCGGAGACCGAGACGGCGGGCCTCGACATCTCCGAGCACGGGATGTGGGGCTATCCCGAGTTCTACATCCCCGTGCCGGGAGGCTACGGCACCGAGTCGCACGGACACCTCGGCGTTGCACCCGCGGCGGGTCGCCACGCCGCCGTGCCAGTGCATGCAGCCGTCGTCTTGCCCGACGCGCTGCAGTAGGCAGGAGGGCGTGCCCGCCGCCGCCCTCCGCGGCGGGCCGGGCCCTTCGGTCAGGCGCACGGCTTCATCCGCACGATGAGCACGGCTCAGGACAGGGGATCGAGGATCCCGAAGCGCACGTCGGATCGGCGATCGACGTGGAGCGCGTCGAAGGTGTCGGCACGTGGCGAGCCACATTTCCGCAGTGCCCGTGGGAAACGGCGCACGATCGCGGTTTCGGCCAGAACTGTGACCCGACGCAATGGCGCGTCTGATTCGAACGCGGGCGTGGGTGGCGCAGCTCAGCGCGGCGCCGGGGTGGCCGACCGGGACGCCGGCTGGTGTCGACGGCGACGATCCGGAGCTCGCTGAGCTCGGTTCTACCTGGGGCTTGACGGGCGGGTGAAACGGCTGCGGAGTCCGTCACGGCACGCGCGTCCATTCGCCCGTGAGGATCGCGCCGCGCTGCTTGCACGCATCACCTCTTGTCCGACGGCGTGAGCGTCAGCGTGCCATCGCTCACCGACCACGAGTACGTCGCCTCCGGGCCCCACGGCTCGCACACGCCGCCCTCGGCGGGATCGCCTGTCCACACATTGCCTCCGATAGTGATCGTTGCCGGGCGGGCGACATAGTCGACCTTGACGTTCCCGGGAACAGGGCCGCTCATCCGCATGTAGCGCGGGTCGACGGTAAAGCGAAACGTACCCGGCGGAACCGTGATCTTCCTGTACAGCATGTTCCGCTCGGGCGGCACAGCCGTCTCGAGGATGCGCTTCCACGATCCTGCGAGCTGCGCCGGCGGAGCCTTCGCCGGCTGCACTCGGGCAACCACCGTCTTGGTCGCCGTGTCTTCCTGTTCGCGCCGAGTCCCCGCGCGCGCACGGTGAACTCGTGCCTCCCCGGCGAGACCCACGACGTGACGAGGTAGCCGGTGTTGACCTTTCCCGTAGCCTCGTCTCGTCCGTCCGAGCCGAACGCGTAGGGTGGAATCCGGTTGTCGAACACGAGCTTCCCGTCGATCAGAAACTCGACGCCGGGGAAGCGCACGCCGGCAGACGGATAGGCGACCCAGCGAATCCGGTGCGGCAAGACGGTCTTGCCGTCGAGGCTCGACCTGATCGTGAAGGGCTCGGCGGCGCCCTCCGCGGCCGCCGAGGAACCCCCCAAGACGATCGCGAGCCCGGCGCAGCCGAGTATGAGCGCCATCACTGTGGTCGCACATTTCTGCATCGGTTCCTCCTTTATGAAGCCGTGCTGAGGTTGGGCGGGCTGGATGCAGCGATGATCGATCTGGCCGCTACCGAGTCGCTATCGACCGGCTACCGTCCGCGCGGTGCTCGATTTCCGCATCCTGGGCCCGCTCGAGGTGGTCGGCGACGACGGCCCCGTCCGACTCGGTGGGCCGAAGCAGCGCGCGACGCTCGCGATCCTGCTGCTCAACGCAAATCGCGTCGTCTCGGTCGACCGGCTCGCCGACGAGCTGTACGCGGGCGCGCCGCCAGTCACCGCCGTCACGCAGGTGCAGCGGCAGATCTCCGAGCTTCGGAAGGCTCTTGGCTCTGCGTCGACGATCGAGACCCGCTGCGCCCGGATACGCCATCCGGCTGTCCCCCGAGCAGCTCGACCTGAAGCGTCTTCGAGCGCCGACTGGAGGAGGCCGTGAGGGCTCGACCGGGGCGACGCGCAGCGCGGCCGCCGAGCCACTTTGGGAGGCGCTCGGCGCCTGGCGCGGAGCGCCCCTCGCCGACCTCGCTCGACGAGTCGTTCGCGCAGCTCGCGGTCGGAGCGTCTCGAGGAGATACGCCTGGCCGCGCTCGAGCTAGCGGATCGACGCCGAGCTGGCACTCGGCAGCCATGCCGAGCTCATGGGCGATATCGAAGCAGCTCGTCGCCGAGCACCCACTCCGCGAGCGATTCCACGGACAGCTGATGCTCGCGCTCTACCGGTCGGGAAGACAGGCCGAGGCGCTCGGTGTCTACCGCCTGGCGCGGGAGGCTCTCGTCGCAGAGTTCGGCATTGAGCCAACGCCGGCGCTCCGCGACCTCGAGCGAGCGATCCTCAGCCAGGACCCGTCCTCGACGTCGACCGCCCGGGTCCAGGCGGGGGTGGTGCGACGGACCCCGAGCGAGCCGTTCTCGTCCTCCCGCCGGCCGAGCATCCGGTCGACGCGCTCCTCGCCATCGCCGAGCCGCTCGCCGCGCTACCGGCGGGAGGTGATCGTCGCCGCGCCTGCTCTCGGACGGCGAGCTTACCGACGGCGTTGGCGCTGAACGCACGGCGCAAGATGTCGCAAGTCCCCTCGCGGGTTGCGGCGTTCACCACCTCGAGACGTAGCTCGATCTCGCGCGCCTCGCCACTGCATACGACGTCGAGCTCGTCCTCATCGACGTTCCCGGGGATCGAGCGCGGCCGCTCCCGACGAGCTCGGAGATCCTCGAGCGTTCGCCGGCAGTGGTCGCCCTGCTCGCAGGTCAGTCGATCTCGCGACAGGCTACGGCGTCTTCGTTCCTTTCGGGGGAAGCACGCACGATTGGGCGGCACTCGAGCTGGGTGCGTGGCTTTCTTCGGCGACGGGCGCGCCACTCCGACTCGTCGGCCTCGGCAGCCGTCGATCAGGCCGGCGCGATGCCAGCCGGTTGCTGGCCGACGCGTCACTCGCAGTTCAGCGAATCGTGGGACTCGAGAGCGAGCCGCTTCTCGTCGGGCCGAGCGAGTCCGCGCTGGTCTCGGCTGTCGGTCGAGCCGCGCCGGTCGTCGTCGGCATCTCGCCGCGCTGGACGACACGAGGGGTCGGCGCGGCCCGGCATGCGCTCCTCGAGGAGCTCGTCCGCCCGTCTTGCTCGTGCACGCGGGCCCGCGACCCGGAGGCCTTGCGCCGCACGAGAGTCGCAGCCGATTCAGCTGGTCGATCGAGGCTTGATCGTCTCCGTGAGCGAAACGAGCGCGATGCGCCCGGTCACGCGCACGTCGCCTCGCCGAGGGCGTTGAACCCGGCGAACTGAAGGATTGGAGTACACCGCGACCGCTGAGACGCGCGGGGCTCCCGACCTTTGGACCCACGGCGAAAAACAGGTGCGTTCCCACCGTGTATCCGTCGGCTTGCCGTCGATGATGTTCGCCTCGACACTCCGAGCTGCGGACCGTACGCGGCCTTCAGTTCGTCGATCGTCGAGCAGGGCCCATGCCCTCCTCGGTCCTGTCCGTCCTCGTTCCACGTCATGATTCGACGGTCGCCGACGTAGGCCGTCCTCGATGCTGCCTTGGTGATCTCCACTGGCGAAGTAGACCCCGACCTTGCGGGCCTCGAACGTCTGCTTCGCGTATGCTCCGGATACTCAGCGGCGATGATCGCTCTCGGTTGACCCCAGGCTGGGGGGTCGTCTTTCCGGCCAGGGTGCCGAGTCTCGTAGCCCGCCGAGCGCCGTCTGTGAGATCGTCGGTGGTCGTCCGACCTCTCGCCCTCAGTAGGAGCCGCCGGCTGCGGCACCGCCGCGGCGAGCACGACGACGCGGCGACCGCGAGGAGCCGCCGGCGTCGGCGGCGTTCGGCGCGCGAGGTCTTCCCGCAGCGCCGCGGCGGCTGCCGCCTCGTCAAGCTCTCCGACATGTCGAGTAGCGGGCGTCGGGCGACTTGGCGAGCGCGGTCGGGAAGACATCGTCGTATGCCTCGGGAAGGCCGGCCTGGCATCGGAGAGGCGCGGTGGCGGCTCGTTCAGGTGCGCGTATACGACCGCGAGCTCGCTCTCGCGCTCGAACGGGCGAGTCCCCGCGAGGCACTCGTAGAGGACGCAGCCGAGCGCGTAGAGTCCGCGCGCGCCGTCGATCTCGCCGCCCTTGATCTGCTCGGGCGGGACGTAGTCGATCGTGCCGACGAAGCCACGGTCACCTGTCAGGCTGCTGACGGACGTCGACGTGGCGGGCGAGCCCGAAGTCGCAGACGTAGGCGTGGTCCGTCCTCGGCGACGAGGATGTTGCCCGGCTTCACGTCTCGGTGGACGAGCCCAGCCGCATGTGCCGCATCGAGCGCCTCGGCTACCTGGGCCGACGAGCCGGAGCGCCCGCTCGGCTCGAGACGGCCCTCGCTGCCGGAGCAGCTGCGCGGAGATCCCATCCCTCGACGTACGCCATCGCGAGGAAGAGCACACCGTCCTCGTCCCCCGAGCCGAGGATGGGAACGATGTGCGGATGGTCGAGGCTCGCCGCGAGCTTCGCCTCCCGCAGGAACCGCTGCCGGAACCGCTCGTCCTCTGCGAGCTCAGGCGCGAGCAGCTTGAGCGCCACCTTCCGGCCGCTCAGTTTCCCTGTCCTCGGCGAAATACACCGCACCCATGGCGCCCTCGCCAATCAGCGAGCCAAGACGGTAATCCGGCGACGACGGAGCCGATAACCACGGGAGACGACATCCCTGCGAAGAGTGGCAATGAGGTACGGTTCGCAACTGTCCGGCTGGCCTATGTCCTGACAAGCGATCGCGGTCCCGCTCGCGTAGCTTTCGATAGCTGGGTCGGATTGTGGCGTGGCGTCCGATCATCGAACCGATCCGACCGCCGACAGCCCGCTCGGGTTGCGCTCTGTCGATCGCTATGCCCCATGGAACGAAAGGAGTCGACGATGAGAAGGACCTCTCTGAAGACACTTCTCGTATTGGCGTTCGCGCTCGTGGTGTCGGCCACGATCGTGGGTCCGGCACTCCCGGCCCCAGCTCAGCGCACCCCACTTCCGGATGTGAGCTTCGTGTCCCCGAACGCCTGCACGGGCGATCTCACGACCTTGATGCTCAGCAACCGGATCATCGTGATCCACGACGATGTCGATCCGACGGGACGCCAGCACCTGCGCCGGCACGGTCACCGGCGACATTGCCACGGCCGATGGCTTCTCGGGCCGGTTCGCCCTCACCTTCGGACAGGACGTGAGTGGTCCGCTGATCGTGGGTGAGTTTCGAGGCTTTCTGGCTCTAACCAATGCGACGTTCACGCTCCGGAACAGCAACGGGACGGTGCTTCTCGTCCACGGCGTCTCGCACGTGACCATCCCCGCCGGCCCGGAAGGTGAGCCCAAAGGCGAGGTCGAGATCCTCAGCGTGGAGTGCGTCCGGAAGCCGAGTTAACTGGTCCACACATTTCAACCGAATCCGCCTGCTTCGTAAGGAGCCTGGGCGGGTTCGGTCCACTCGACGACGACCCTCGGAGCCCGTCGGAGGAAGTGGGTCGCGTCCTACTCCGCTCATCGAGCAAACGACTGTAGATCGGGCGCGATCTGGCGAGGTGCGGCGATGGGTTCCGCATGAACACAGGGATCGCCGAGTCGCGACACGGCACACGCTCTAGAGGGCCTGCCCGCCTCGGCGACCAGAGCGCGCAGGACGATCATGCTCCGCTGGACAACGCGACACCCGCTGTCACGGTTTCGGGACGGAAGCGTGACTCCCCAT
>CAVRLT010000034.1:0-70429 GCA_963721795.1 uncultured Actinomycetes bacterium | reverse complement strand
GGCGGTGGGGTGGGGACGAGAGGGCCGGGCGAGAGTCAGCTGGAGACTGGACCGCCGGCTGGCGCGCAACCGGGTCTCCCTGGTGAAGCGACGCCTCCGCGGTCTGAGCGGGCAGCGAGCCACTCGGCGAAAAGAGCGAGAGCGAACGAGCGCGCCGACGATCGCTCTCGCCGGGTACACGAACGTCGGGAAGTCCACGCTCCTGAACGCGCTCACCGGCGCCGAGGCGTCGGTCGACGATCGCCTCTTCGAGACCCTCGACCCGACGACGCGTTCGTTCGACCACGACGGAAAGCGCTACCTCGTCACGGACACCGTCGGCTTCATCCGACGACTCCCCACGCAGCTCGTCGAGGGTTTCGCGGCGACGCTCGAGGAGACACTCGTCGCGGACCTCATCTTGCACGTCGCCGATGCCTCGCTCTCGGACGACCGGTTGCGCGAGACGATCGCCGCCGTCCACGCCGTCCTCACGGAGATCGGTGCCGACGACGTCCCGGTCGAGCTCGTCCTGAACAAGGCTGATCTCCTGGACCCGCTCGCACGCCGGCGCCTCCTGCACGCGTTCCCACGTGCGCTGCAGGTTTCGGCGAGCACCGGCGAGGGGCTCGAGGCGCTGAGAGCACGAATCTCCGAGTTGTTCTCAGACCGGTTCGAGGACGTGCGCTTGCTCGTCCCGTACGAAGACGGGCGCTACCTCGCTCAGCTTTACGGATTGGGCGCTCCGATCGCCGAGCGACGAGACACGCCGGAGGGCGTGCGCGTGCGGGCGAGGCTGCCGCGGCGCGAGATCCCACGCTTTGCGCAGTTCCTGGTCGCCGGGGAGCTGGACGCGGAGGCCTCGTCGCGATGATCGACGTCGCGGTCCGTCGCCTCCGCGCCGACGCGGTTCTTCCGGTCCAGGCATACGAAGGCGATGCCGGAGTCGATCTCGCGTCCTGCGAGGAGGTACGGCTGGGGCCGGGAGAGCGAGCCGTCATTCCAACCGGGATCGCGGTGGAGATTCCCGAGGGCTACGCCGGATTCGTCCAACCGCGGTCCGGGCTCGCGGCGCGGCACGGCCTGGGCGTGGTCAACTCACCGGGCTTGATCGATGCGGGGTACCGCGGCGAGATCCGGGTCGTGCTCCTCAACACGGACGCGAGCGAGGCGTTCGTCGTCCAGCCCGGGATGCGCATCGCGCAGCTCGTGATTGCTCCGGTCGCCTCCGTTCGGTTCGTCGAGGTCGCCGAGCTCGCGACGAGTGAGCGCGGTGCTCGCGGTTTCGGCTCCTCGGCGCGCTGAGGAATGAGCGAGCCGCGGGTACGCGTGTCGGCAATCCTTCGCTGGCGCGGTCGAATCCTGCTCCTCCGACACGTAAAGGGCAGTGGCGAGGCGTGGCTTTTGCCGGGGGGTGGGGTTCGAAGCGGCGAGAGCCTGCTCCGCGCGCTCCAGCGGGAGCTTTGGGAGGAGACCGGGCTCTTCCCGGACGGGACCGAGGTACCGCTCGAGGGCCCGGTCGCGCTCGTCGACTCGATCGCCCCGCAGTCGGGACTGACCAGGAAGCACGTGATCCACGTGATCTTCGCGGCGGATGTTTCCGGGTCTCTCGAAGATGTGACGTCGCAGGACACGGCAGTCCGTGGGCACAGGGCGTTTCACCCTCAGGAGCTCGACTCGATCTCGTTGCACCCGCCGATCCAGAGGTTCCTTCAACGCTGGCAGCCCGGTGATCCGGCTGTCTACCTCGGCGAAATGTGGGTGTCCTAGATGATTGATGCCACGATCTCGCGCGTCCGGATGCGCGATCTGGCGCGTCGGGGCCGCTTCCGCCCGGGCTGCGCCCGGGGTCTGGCTTCAGCCAGACCCCGGTTCGCGCGCCGGACGTGCGCTTCGCGACGGGAGAGCGACCCCGAGGCGTGAAGCCTCGCCGCCGCTCTCCCGTCGCGCCCCCGAGCGGCCAGCTCGCGCCCCGAAGGAGACGATTTCGCGGCATCAATCATCTAGCGGCGTCCGCCTCTCGTGCGAGCGCGACCTGCGGCCACCCGGAACGCCTCCGCCTCGAGCTCGTCGGGGAGCGGCTCGAGCCGCGGCGGGTCGCTCGACTGCGCATGTCCGAGTGCCTGCGCGAGCAGCCAGTCGGCCAGCCACGGGTTTCGAGGAAGTAGCGGTCCGTGGAGATACGTGCCGATCGCGCGGTCGACGCGGCAGCCTTCGAGGCCTGACTCGCCGTCGTTGCCGAACCCGTGGACGACCCGACCGAGCGCGCTGGCATCCGCGTCCAGCACCGTTCGCCCAGCGTGATTCTCGAACCCGGCGAGTGGCATCGCGGCGTCCGGCTCGAGCTCGCAGTCGAGGAGGACGTCGCCGATCATTCGCGTCGAGCCGGCAATGGTCTCGTGACCGAAGAGCCCGGCGCCCGGCATGAGTGACCCGTCGCGGCCACGGTACCCGCGTCCGAGCAGCTGGTACCCACCGCAGACAGCGAGCAACGCCGTTCCCCCAGCCACTGCGTTGCGCAGATCGGAGCCCTTGGCGGCGAGATCCGGTGCAATCAGCGCCTGCTCGCGATCCTGGCCGCCACCGATGTAGAGAAGGTCGTGCATCCCGGGTCGGAGAGGCTCGCCGAGCCCGATGGGCTCGATGGCGAGCTCGTACCCCCGCAGCGCCGCCCGGCGGGCGAGCACGGCGATGTTTCCTCGATCCGCGTAGATGTTGAGGTACTCGGGATACAGGTGCCCGACCCTGATCTTCACGGAGTGGCTCCGTCCCAGTACGGCTGCACGAAGCCGCGCTCCGTCAGAACAGCGCGTAACGCCAGCATCGCCGTATACGTCGGGAGGACAACGAGCTCGGTGCCGGCCTCGACGAGCTCGAGGCCGCGGTCGAGCGCCTGCTCCAGCGACGGAATCAGCTCCAGCCGCTCCTCCGGGAGCCCCGCATGGACGAGGCGCAACCCCAGCTCGGCCGCCCGATCGCCGCTCGCGACGACTCGGCCGACGTGGGGGAGTAGCGGCTCGAAATCCACGTCCCAGATCCACGAGACGTCCTGGCCGTCTGCGATCGCATCGTTGAGCGCGATCAGGAGCACAGGCGGCACGCCGGTCTCGAAGAGTCGGAGCGCCTCGTTCGCGGCCGCCGGATTCTTGATCAGGAGGACGACGATCGCCTTGGCGCCGACCGGGATCCGCTCGAACCGGCCGAACGCCGCGCTGAACTCCGCCAGCCCGCGCGTGATCGTCGCGGGTGAGCTCGCGAGCGCAAGTGAGACGGAAGCGGCGGTGACGGCGTTGTAGACGTTGTAGAGCCCGGGCAGCGACAGCTCGACGCTGGTGCTGCCGTGAGGGGTGTCGAGCCGGAAGCGCGATCCCTCGAGCCCTGCGAGCTCGATCTCTCGGGCTGCGACGTCGAGCGGCGGCCGCTCGTGACCGCACGCGGGACAACGATAGTCGCCGAGATGTCCGACGTACGCCGCCGCGTAGACATATGGATGCCCACAGCGGACGCAGTACTTCGAATCGGCAGCATGCTGCAGGGTTGCGCGCGCGTGCCGCGGATCATCGACCCCGAAGGTCAGCACGCGCTCGCGCTCCCCGCCGATCTCGGCGAGGAGAGGGTCGTCGGCGTTCACAACGAGCGTCGTCCACTCGGGCAAGTTGTCGACCGCGCCCCGCCAGCGCTCGGCGACGAGCTCGAGCTCTCCGTAGCGGTCGAGTTGGTCACGAAAGAGGTTCCCGAGCGAGACGACATGTGGTCGCGTCCGCCAGATCGCCTCGGGAAGCGCGCCCTCGTCCACCTCGAACAAGCCAAGGTCGGCCTTGCGACTCGACACGAGGGACGAGGAGATCCCGGAGAGAAGATTCGCCCCCGCGCGGTTCCAGGCGAGCCGGTGCTCGTCACCGAGGATCTTCGCGGCCATCGCCGTCGTGGTCGTCTTCCCGTTCGTGGCGGAGATCAGAGCTACACCGGACGAGAGCCTCGCCGCGAGCGCGTCGACGGCGCCCGGGTCGATCTTCCAGAGGAGCTTCCCCGGCAACGTCGTGCCGCCGCCGCGCCCGGCCGCGCGAGAGACTGCGCCGACCGCACGTGCCGCGATCGTCTCGAGCGCGAGGCGGGCTCCCATCGGCGACGAGGGTAACCGAGTGGGGGAGGCACGGCTGCTCTAGACTACTTGCAGATTCCACAGAACGCTCTAAGCTTCTTGCAGGATGACCCGCCCGCGCTCTCGCAAGCGAGCCTCAGTGCGCATCGATGAACGTGAGCTCGCCGCGTTTCGAGCGGGCCTGCGCAGGCGCTATACGGACGAGGAGATTCTCGACGAGCTGCGCGCCGCTGCCGGACGGCTCGGCCGTTCACCGACGATGCGCGAGTTCGCGCAGGACTCGCAGGCGCGCGTCCATCCACAAACAGTCATCGAGCACTTCGGGACGTGGAACGCCGCCAAACGGGCCGCAGGGCTCTTCCCGCGGCGTTTCATCACGCGAGCGGAGCTCCTCGAGCAGCTCCGAGGGCTCGGAGACGAGCTCGGACGCACACCGACCGCACGCGACCTGGGTGAACGACGGCGCTCGCTGCCCTCCGTGTCGCTCTACGCCCACACGTTCGGGTCGCTCGCGAATGCCCTCCGTGAGGCCGGGTACGAGGTGCTCCAGGGCGAGGAGCGACTCGAACGGGCGATTGTGCAAGGCGCGGCTCTCGCTCACCGCCTCGGCCACCTTCCGAAGATGGCGGACTGGGCGGCGGCCCGCCGAGCCGATTCCGAGCTCCTCTCCGAGTGGCAGGTCTACCGGCTGCTGGACGTTCCTCGAGGAGCGTGGACCGCGTTTCAGTACCTGGTGCGAGAGCGGTTACGCGAGGAGGGGGTCGAGGTGCTCCCCGACGGGAAGCTCGCCTGAGAGCCTACGTCGCGGGCGAAGTGAGGATCGCGAGCCGCTCGAGGCACGAGACGGCCTCGTGCGGTGCGCGCACCGGCGGGAGGTGGCTCTCTTCGCGATAGCGCCGGTCGGGCCGGAACCGCTGCTCGCGTACGATCCGGCCCCGCTCGACGTGGAGAAGACGCCCTTCGCGGACTTCCTTCAACTCGAGGCGGACGCGAACGGCGGCTTCGACGATAGCGAGCGCACGCCGCGTCGACGCGAAGAAGAGGTCGGAGCGGGTCCGGCCGATCCAGAGCGGGCGAGCTCGGCCGCGTGCGATGAAGAGCGTCGCCGGGTCGCGCTCGTCGAGCCACGCCGCCGCCATCGCGCCACGCAGCTCCGCGAGCGCACGCGGGGCGTGCCGACGAAGCTCCATGAGCGCGAAGATCGCCTCGGAGTCGACGGTCATGTCGGGCTCGGCGCGCTCGAGCCCGTACCGGGCGAGCACGTCGTCGTCGTTCTCGATGATGCCGTTGTGGATTCCCACCACGGTCCCGTGCCGGATGGGATGGTTGTTCGCGACGATCTCCGGATGACCCTTCGTGTAGTCGCGCACGTGGATGAGCGCCTGCTCTGCGGCGGGCGGGACCTCGATCTCGTCGAGGAGCGCGCTGGCACCGCCTCGGAGCTTCGTCACGCCGATCGCGCCATCTGCGCTCCGCGACGCATAGCCGACCGCGTCGGCGCCGCGCTCCGCGATCCCGGCGAGCAATGCCTGCGCCGCGAGCGTTCGCTCGACGGGAGACTCGGGGTTCAGGCTATAGCCCGCAATGCCGCACATATCAGGTATTCGACCGTCTCGATCGGACGCCGAAGAGCGTAGACGCCGGAAGTGAGGAGTCTGTTTGCACTGGGCACCATCGGCTTCGAGACCGCCACGCCGATCCCTCGTCTCGGTTGTCATCCCTCAAGCGGGGCAACTTTCCGGCCGATACATGCGCCGTGGAAGGGAACGCTGCCGAGCACCTCTTCGATGCGACCGACGATACCCACGTCGCCGCTGACGATCCCGAGCCGAGAGAGCGGCCTGATCTCACCGGTCCAACTGCCGACGATCCGCTCAAGCTCTACGTCCGGCAGATCGGGGACGGCCGGCTGCTCACCCCAGCGGAGGAGCGCGAGCTCGCCCGCTTGAAGGACGAGGGCGACGAGATGGCGAAGCGGCGCCTGATCGAGTCGAACCTCCGGCTCGTCATGTCGATCACGCGGAACTACACACGAGCAGAGGTCCCGCTGCTCGATCTGATCCAGGAGGGCAACCTCGGCCTGATCAGAGCGGTCGAGAAGTTCGACTACAAGCTCGGCTTCAAGCTTTCGACCTACGCAACGTGGTGGATCAAGCAGTCGGTCTCCCGCGCGCTAGCGGAGCAGGGGAGGACGATCCGCCTGCCCGTTCACGTCGCCGACCAGGTGCGAAAGGTCACCAAGACACGCCGCCTTCTCGGGCAGAAGCTCAACCGCGACCCCTCGCTCGACGAGATCGCGCTCGAGATCGGCATCACGCCCGAGCGCGTCCAGGAGCTGCTCGACCTCGTGCAGGATCCGGTCAGCCTCGACACCCCGATCGGAGAGGGAGACTCGAGCGTCTCCGACCTGATCCCGGACACGAGCGCCGACCAGCCCGAGCTCGAGACCGCCGATCGCGCTCGCTCGACCGAGCTCCTCGAGGCGCTGTCCAAGCTCCAGCCGCGGCAGCGGCGGGTCGTGATCGAGCGGTTCGGCCTGGACGGCGTTCGGCCGCGCACGCTCGAGGAAGTCGGCGCGAACCTCGGAATTACCCGGGAGCGCGTTCGCCAGCTGGAAGCGCGAGCGCTCCGCGAGCTGCGCGCCATAGCGCCGGGGCTCGAGCTGTATCTCAGGACGTGATTTTGCGCAAGATCGACATCCGCTAGCGGATCTCGATCGCGCGGGAAGACCCCTTCATGTGGTGCCCGGGCGACGAAGGCTTCGGGGTGTGAAGTAGGCAGGTTCGAGCGCAGCCCTAGACGACATCCACAGACTTCATCTCGCGCAGCCCTGCGAGGCGCCGAAGCGACTCGAGCTCGATCTGACGGACGCGCTCACGGGTGAGGCCGAGCCGGCGGCCGATCTCCTCGAGGGTTTGCGGCTCCGCGCCTCCCAGGCCGTAGCGCATCGCGACGACCTCGCGCTCGCGCTCGGGCAATGCCGCGAGCGCCTGTCTGAGCGCCTCGCTGCGGAGATTGAGCTCGACCGCCTCCTCCGGGAGCGGTTCGTCTCCCGCGACGAAGTCGCCGAACACCGCGTCGTCGCCGTCACCGACGGGCGCATCGAGGCTCGTAGACGCGCGGGCGGCCGCCCGGACCTCGAGCACCTGCTGCACGGTGAGGGAGGCCTCGTCTGCGATCTCCTCGAGCGTCGGCTCACGCCCGAGCTGCGTCCAGAGCAGTCGGTCGGCGCGGTTGATCTTCTGCAGCCGCTCGACGATGTGGACCGGCATCCGGATCGTCCGCGCCTTGTCCGCAAGAGCGCGCGCGACCGCCTGGCGGATCCACCAGGTCGCGTACGTCGAGAACTTGAACCCGCGGCGCCAGTCGAACTTCTCGACCGCGCGGATCAGTCCCAGCGTGCCTTCCTGGATGAGGTCGAGGAAGGGGAGGCCCTGATTGCGGTAGTTCTTCGCGATGGAGACGACCAGGCGGAGATTCGACTGGATCATCCGCTCCTTCGCAGCGAGATCGCCGCGCTCGATCCGCTTCGCCAGCTCGACTTCCTGCGCCGCCGTCAGCAGCTGGTGCCGGCCGGCCTCGCGGAGGAAGAGCTGGAGCGCATCCGTGGTCGTCTCGACCGGCGCCGTGATGGCGGCTACGACCTCGGACTGGGGTGGAGGGAGCTCCACGATCTCGATCGAACGCTGGTCGAGCTCGCGCAAGAGCGCGTCGTGCTCGAGCTCCGTCAGCTCGTACGTCTCCGTGACCTCCGCGAGGTCGGCCGCGCGCACGCTTCCGACTTGCTCGGATTGCTCGAGCAACTGGCGGATGTCCTCGACCGTGAGGATGTGCTCGATGTCGGTTTGACTCAAGACGAACCGGGGGTGGGGCGCGAGGGTGTACGCGACACTCTCTCGCATTCGGCTACCCCATGTCTAGGGGCGAGCGCGAAGATCCCTCAGGTTGACTACCCGGCAACCTCGATCTCAGATCGTGACCGGATGGACACGACCGCGCATGGACGCGGAGGCGGAAAAGTCGTACGCTCGATCCAGTTCGACGATATTCGACGACGAGAGGGGGCAGGATGCACGCACGCGTCGCAGCATTCGAGGGCGACATCGGCCGGATCGACGATCTGATCGGGATGATCCGTGAGCGGATGAGCGCAGGGGAGGAGATCCCCGGCGCAAGGAAGTTCCTGATGCTGATCGATCGGGGCGGCGGCAGCTCGCTGGGCATCACGTTCTTCGACTCCGAGGACGCAATCCGGGCAGCCGAGCCGATCTTCGAGAAGATGGGCGATGAGGTTCCGGAGGAACTCCGGGGAAAGAGGACGTCGGTCGGGATCTACGAGGTGGCGATCGACGACATCGCCGATGGTGCCCGCGCTGCACGGATGAGCTCCCTCGAGGGCTCGACGGACGCGATCGACAAGGGCATCTCCTTCATCAAGGAGACGATCATCCCGGAGGCCTCCGACATCACGGGCTGGCGCGGGATTCTCACGCTCGTCGACCGCAAGACCGGGAGCGCGAAGACGATCACGTTCTGGGACGGCCCCGAGTCGCTCAGCGCGAGCGATGCTCGCGCAGACGAGCTCCGCTCCGAGGCTGCCGCGGCGATGGGTGACACGATCGCCGGCGTCGCCCGCTACGAGGTGGCGCTGAACGAGGTGCCTGCGACCGTCTAGCCACGCTGGTTGCGACACGCACGGGACGGGGCGGCGAGAGTCGCCCTCTCTCGTTCAGAACAGGTCGAAGTCCCCGGCGAGCACGCGGTCGATCCGGCCCGTTCGGTACCCGCGCACCGAGTCGCGGACGAGCGGATCGGGCGGCAGGCGGTAGCGGCGGACAACCGCGGGGTTCGCCGGAGCGGCTCGCAGTGCTGCGCCTGCGCGCGCGAGGAGGTCTTCGGAGCCGAGCGCGGGCCGTGGGTCCCAGGCGACGACGTCCACGGCGGCTGTCTCGCGCTCGACGCGCTTGCCCTCGCGCTCGTCGGAGAGCTCGAGCACGTGGTAGCCGGCCTCGGGAGCGAGGATCGTGCTGCACCCGAGCCCGCTGATCGCGAACACGGTCTCGTCATCGGCGGAGGCGAGTCGTTCGAGATGCATTCCTCGGCGTCGAGCCCAGCCGGTGTACATGTCGGCAAGGAGCGTGGGAAAGTCCGACGCCGGCCGCTCGTGGCCTTCGTGTGCCTCTCGGACCCGGCGGACGCGGAGGAAGACGTCCGTAGGGGCACCCTCGGCCAGACCGAGCAGGGATCGGTCGAGCACGTACAGGCGACGGGCGACGATCTCGTGCAACTGACCGCCCCTGTCATCACGGGCGTGCCTTCCGAGCCGCTCGCACAAGCGCTCGGTCGTCTGAAGCGCGGTGTCGAGCCGATCCAGGTACTCGATCTCGGCGAGCGTGGCAAAGCGCGAGTCGTCGTCCCAGAAGTCAGGGTGGGTCATCGTCGCGAGACCGGCGCGCTTGCGACCCTCGACGGCGTCCGAGCGGGCCGCGGTGCGGATCCGCTGGAGCTCGTCCAGAAGGAAGCGTGTGTGGCTCGTCTCGCCTCGCGGCGCGAGCGCAAGCGAGCGGAGATCGAGCTCGCTGTCGACCGTCGTATCCGTCTCGCGCGGTGAATCGTCGGGAGTGTCCTCGGCATCGGGATCGACGAATGTGACCTCGATGCCGTCCCCTCCCGGCGAGCTGACGAGCAGGAACTGGTCGCCGGACGGGGTGCGGTGCTCCACGATGAAGGCAGCGAGCCGCGCGAGCAGGTGTCGCTCCAGCGCTCGCTTCAGCGGCCGCGCGCCGAGAGCGGGGCTGAATCCCTGGTCGATGATGTACTCGTACGCGGAGTCGTCGAGCTCGACCGCCCACGGCCGCTCCCGCAGGCCTCGCCGCGTCAACGCTGCCGCGAGCTCCTTGTCGAGAAGCGCGCGCATCTGTGCGCGCTCGAAGGGCCGGAAGACGACGATCCGGTCGAGTCGGTTCCTGAACTCGGGCCGAAACGAGCGCTCGAGCGCACGCGTCACGGACTCCGGGCGAAACGGATCGGCGGTCGGGTCGAACCCCACCCCGGCGCGGGTCGCAATCGACGAGCCGATGTTGGACGTGAGGATGATGACGCACCGCCGGAGATCGACGACGCGGCCGTGCTGGTCGGTGAGGCGGCCGTCGTCGAAGACCTGGAGGAACAGGTCCCAGACGGGCCGGGCGGCCTTGTCGAACTCGTCGAGCAACACGACCGCGAACGGGTCCTTGCGAATCGAGGCCACGAGCGGTGCTCCGTACGTGTCGATGCTCGTGTCGGCGAGCAGGCGATCGAAGCTGTCGGGGCTCTGGAACTCGCTCATGTCGAGGCGGACGAGGCGCTCGGCGGACCCGAACAGGAACTCGGCCAGTGCTTTCGCGATCTCCGTCTTCCCGGTCCCCGTCGGGCCGACGAACAGGAAGACGCCGAGTGGGCGGGTCGGGTCGGTGACGCCCGCCTTGATCATCGCGATGCGTTCGACGACGGCGTCGACGGCCTCCTCCTGTCCCAGGACGCGGCGAGCGAAGAACTCGCGCGTGTCCCCGAGATGCAGTGGAATCGAGGCGTCGAGCATCAGCAGTGGCAGTCCGCTCGATCGACTGAGTGCAGCCACGAGGTCCGACTGCCCGATCTCGGCCTGCCCTTTGGTCGCTGCTTCCACGGTGGCGGTCCGCACCAGACGGAGGAGATTCCCCGGCGACGAGATGCGTGGGAGGAACTGCTCTGCAAGCTCGTGCGCGCCGCGTAGAGTCTCCTCGGTCGCGGTGATGTCGTAGCCATCGTGGTCGAGGGCATGGAGCGCGACGGAGACGGCCTCTGCCTCCTCGAGAGGGCGGATCTGGATCAGCTGAAACGCGGTGGCGAGGTGCGACCGCTCGGCGAGCAGGCGCTCCGCGGCCTCCGGGGAGGCCTCGGCCACGATCGTCAGGTCGCCCGCCTGGACGGCGGGGAGGAGGGCGTCGAGCATTCCGAAGCGGCTGCGGTTGTGCTGACCGGCGTGGAGGGCCGCTTCGAGATCCGGGAGGTGCCAGACCATCGCCCTGCCGCGGAAGCTGTCGACGAACTCCTTGACCCGCGCCTCGAGCTCGCCGACGTACACCGCTCCCGCTTGGAGTTGCGCCGCAGACGCCTCGAACACGGCCACGTCGCCCACGCGGTCGATCGCTGCTCGGAGCAAGGACGTCTTGCCGATTCCGTGCTCGCCGACGAGCAACACCGACCGCCGAGGCGTCTCTGCCAGGCGCTCGGCGATCACGTCGACGATCTCGGCACGCCGCCCCGAGAGAAGCGCGGGCGGGCTGTCGTACGGCTGGGCCCACATCCTTCCGATGCCGGTGAGGAAGTCGACGTCGACGCTTCCTGCTCTCCACGTCTCGAACACCTCGCGAAAGCCGGGGCCGAGCAGCTCTTCGTTGTCGTCGAGCAGCTCCCCGAGCTCGTCGGCCAGGTCGGAGACCTCGTCGAGGACGTCTGCACTCAGGGGCTCTCCGGCAGCCAGGCGCGCGCCGACGAAGCGCGCGATCGTGTCGTGCGCGACGCTCTCGTCGAGCACCCGCAGCGCACGCCCGATGAGCGGCGGCTTTCCGTGTACGAGCAGCGCGCGAAAGACGTACTCGTCCTGGGCGCTCGTCGTCTTCCTGAACGCGCGCCAGGCCCACTTGTCGAACTCCGGCGGCATGTGGCGTCGCTCCGCGATGGCGGCAAGCGCGATGCAGGAGACGAGCTCGTCGCGGTCTCGGGCCAGCGCGAAGAGATCGTTGGCATGAACCTCGCTCTCGGCGATGGTCGTGACGGCGCTCTCGAAGGTCTCGTCGTCGTCGAGGTCGACCGGATCGAGCTCGTCGTCGATCTCGGCGCGAAGCTCGGATGCGATCTCACGTACGAATCGGGTCAGCTCGCTCTTCTTCATGCGATCCGTGAGTCTGCACCATTGCAGGGCGAACCTCCGCTCGAGTTCCCTATCTGCACGAGAGTCAGCGGACACCGACCCCGAGGCCCACGAGTGGGCGGAGATCGCCGCTCCCGGGCTGCGGGAGCGCTTGACGGATCTGCTCGTGCATGTCCGTCAGATCGACGCAGAGCTCGAGGAGATCCTGGACGACGATTGGCTCGTTGGTCGAACGTCGCATGAGATCGGGAACATCGCGCCAGATCTATCCGCGGAGGAGCGAAGCAGAGGTTGGAACAATTGTTTCAACGGTGTTTTGCGCCGCGCGGCCGGGAGGTGGCGCGAAGTGGCTTGGCTACTCGGTTCCCGGCATCGCCTCGCTTCCCTTAGCGGAGTCATTCTCGGACGTTTGTGGACTTTGTGGGGACTCGGTACCCGTCCCGAACGGCCATCTGTCGGACGAAGCCCGAGCGCGTCATCGTGTTGTCGTCATGGAGCCCACCTCCTGACGACTGGGCGGGGCGACGTTACGGCGGCCCGCCCGGCTCGTTCTTCGGCTAGGAAGCCGTGGTTGCCCAAGCTCCCTTGCGGGTAAGCGTCTTGCCGTCAATTTCCACCAAGAGGAGGGGACCTAATGTTGAAGCACCCACGCGTGCTTCTCGTCGCCGTGGCGGCAGTCGTGGCACTGGTGATGAGCTCGGCGGCTTCGACCGCCGTCGGACCGGACACAACCGCCTTGCGTGCGGCCGTGACTACGGCCGGGATCATGGAGCACCAGAACGAGTTCCAGGCGATCGCAAGCGCCAATCTCGTGAATGGTGTGCCCACACGCGCTGTCGAGACGCCGGGTTACGAGGCTTCCGTGCACTATGTCGAGGAAGAGCTCCAAGCGGCAGGTTACGAAGTGACGATCCAGGACTTCACGTATGAGGCGTTCGTTGACCTCACGCCGCCTGAGTTCGAGCGAATCTCACCCGACCCCGAGGTGTATGTGAACGGCTTCGAGGATGACTTCCTAACCATGACGTGGTCCGGGAGTGGTGACGTGACCGCCGAGCTCGTGGCAGTGGGCGGGATCGTGATCCCATCTCCTGGCGGATCAACGAGCGGATGCGAGTCAGGCGACTTCGCGGACTTTCCTGACGGCGCGATCGCGTTGATCCAGCGCGGTACGTGCCCGTTCCGCCAGAAGGTCACGAACGCCGAGGACGCGGGTGCAGCGGGCGTCGTGATCTTCAACGAGGGGAACGTGGATCCATCGGATGACCGCATTGGGGTTATCAACGGCACGCTCGATCCCCCCGCGACGCCGGCCGAGATCCCGGTCATTGGAACGTCGTTCGCAGTGGGACAGGAGCTGTACAACCTCACCCAGCAGGGCGAGGTGATCGTGCATCTGGAGGTCAACGCTGCCCTCGTCGAAAAGTCGAGCTCCAACGTGATCGCCGACACGCCCGGTGGGCGTGAGGATCGGACGGTCTTGGTCGGAGCGCATCTCGACTCCGTCCCCGAGGGGCCGGGGATCAACGACAACGGATCGGGATCGTCGACGATCCTCGAGGTCGCCTTGCAGATGGCGGAGCTCGACATTGAGCCCGAGAATCGAGTTCGCTTCGCCTTCTGGGGTGCCGAAGAAGAAGGTTTGATCGGCTCGCAGTTCTACGTCGACTCCCTGCCGAAAAGCGAGCTTAAGGACATCATGCTGAACCTGAACTTCGACATGGTGGGGTCGCCGAACTTCGTTCGCTTCGTGTACGACGGTGACGGCTCGGCCTTCGGAACGGACGGCCCGAGCGGCTCCGGCAGTATCGAGAGCGTCTTCACGGACTACTTCGCCTCGGTCAATCTCGCGACCGAAGCGACCGAGTTCGACGGGCGCTCGGATTACGAAGCCTTCATCAATGCCGGAATACCGGCGGGCGGGCTATTCACAGGTGCCGAGGACATCAAGACCGCGATTCAGGCGCAGATCTACGGCGGGGAAGCCGGGGTCGCGTACGATCAGTGCTACCACCAGCTCTGCGACAACATCGCGAACCTGAGTCTCGTGGCGCTCGACCAGATGTCGGACGCTACGGCGCACGCGACGCTGACCTTCGCAATGACGAAGTCGTCGGTGAACGGGACCGACAACGCTTCGAACCGGGCCAAGAACAACATGCAGTTCAAGGCCTCTTTCGCGAAGAAGTAGGCGAAGGAAACGAGCGAGGCCGGGGTATGCCCGGCCTCGCTCACTAGTTGAGATGGAGCGGCGCGGGTTCCTCCGCATCGGCATGAGCTGGATTCTTGCGCATTCACAGCCTGCTACTGACACTGCCGACTCGTTAATATGTTCTAGCTAATGCGAACCGAGGAGCGAGTCTCTATCAGCGCGTTCGTCGATCCCGACGACCACGTGAGACTCGTCGAGCGGGCACGCGCCGAGGATAGGAGCGTTTCCGCCGAGCTCAGGTTGGCGCTCAAGCAGCACCTGCGTACACCTCCGGGGTTGTCGGCTGCGGCGGGCTCCAGCTCGAGGGACGTGTGAGCTTTCTGGGCAGGGGCCGAGGTCGCGAGAGTGGTGAGTCCAGACGAGCTCGTCGCGCGCTTGCGGGACGTGCCTCTGAACGAGCGCTAGTCGAGCTCAGGCGACGACGAACGCCTCCAGCCGCTCGGCCTCGTCCTCGACCTCGCGGCGCACCGATCGGGAGAGCCGCGCCAACGGCTCAAGGACGACGCGACCCTTCTCGACGCTCCACATCCCGGCAACGAGGCCGTCGACGAGGAACGTCTGCGCGACGTCGCCGTTCGACCCGATCACCGTCCTGCGGTACTCCTCGGGGAGCACACGCGTCCGGTCGGCGAACGCGAGCAGGACGTTGTCCCACTTCGGGAGGAAGCGGACGGGAGCGGGCGTATCGGGATCCGGCAGCGGAGCGCGCTCGACGTCGAGGAGCTCGAGTCCCCGCTCGTCCCGGAAGCGGCGCAGCTCGAGGCGCGCGAGCGCGGCCTTGATCGCAGGCTGGCGCATCATGCTCCACGCGCCCATGTCCTTGCGCGAGGCGGGCCCGAAGGCCGCGAGGTAGCGCGCGAGCATCTCTGCTCGCGCCTCGACGGGCTCGACCGGCTCGGGCTCCTCGATCGCGACGAAGCGACCCTCCGGGCGCGCTCCCCAGAGCGCCGTCTCGTGGTGGTGGAGGACGTGGGCACGCATCCGGCCGCCGTGCCAGGTGCGCCGAGCCGTGATCCCGGTCAGCCCGTGCTCGCCCTCGAGCATCTCGAGCCCTTCCGCCATCGTCACGGGCCCGCGCTCGGCGAGCGCTCGCACGGACGGAGCGACCTTGATCGAGTTCGGCCACTGATCCGGGTGGCCCGACTCGCTGATCGCAGCGCGGAGCAGTCCGTAGTCGCGGCGCGTGACGAGGTGCAGCGTCAGCCGCATGAGGTTCGCCTTCAGGACGGAGCCCTTCGCGAGCTCACGTTCGAGAGTGCCGCGCCGGAAGCTCGTCGTCCGCGTCCAGATTCCGACGTACGGCGCGGACGGCCACTGCGCCTGCATCCCGACAAGGTGTTCGATCACCTTCACGGGTGAGAGACGCTTGCGCTCGAGGAGAAGCTGCCGTGCGAGCGTCGCGCGATTCAGCTCGCGGAGCGTCAGGACACGCTCGGCCACGCGGCCACGCTACACGCGCCGGGTGCCGCGACTCGCGGCTAGCCTCGAGCCTCGCCATGAACCGTGCCCACACACGCTGGGTCTTTCGGGCGGGTTCGTCCTCCGCTTGCACCTGGAGAACACGCGATCACGACGAGCTTCTTCTTCCCGCAGGATGTGATCGGTGGCCCGGCGGGTACCCACCTCCACGTTCAGCACCATCCTGACGGTCTCGGAGCTCGGGCCAGGCTTGGGGCGGGTGGGGCTAGTTCAGCCCGCCGCCTCGAGCTGACGGGCTCCTCGATCCGCAGGTAGCTCGCGAGTTCGGTCGTCGCGATCTGGACGAGAACGACGAGGGGGTCGTCGGCGACGTCAGCCGCCTCTAGGCGAGGGGCCCCGCTTGCACCCGGAGCCCCTCACAAGCCTCGCCAGGGGAGGCAGGCACTGCCATTGCCCTGTTCAGCCTTCGTAGTAGGCAACGAACACCACAGTCATCACGACTGCGGCGATGACAGCCAGAATTATCGTGACACCCACGAAGATAATCAGTGGCGTTGCTGCGCTCTCACCTTCCTCGACGACGCCTTCGAGCCGCTTTATCTCGGCGGCCGGATGGTGCACAAGTCGACCCGCCTCTTCCCTGATCTCCTGCACGAGAAGATCCATGCCTTGCCGATCATCAGGAGATGCGCTCACACGTCACCTCTTCTAACTTCACACTCCCCGGAACTGAACCCCGCGAAACACCATCGGTGTCTTTGCGATTCGCTCGATCAGTGGTATGGATACATCGGCACGTTAGGCGCGGCGACTGGAGGGTCGGCCTGCACACCGGGGGGCCAGAGTCTTCGAGGGCCGACGGAGAGGTTGCCGCGCCTGCCCCCTACCCACGCAGCGTGGCATTGGCTGAGCCCGCACAGCCTGAGTGAGCTGCCCGCAACCGCGGTGCTTCGGTGAGTTCCGCCCGCCCGCCTCGAGCTCCCGCTCCTCGATCCGCTTGATCCGCGATTACGAGTACCGTGGCCTCATGGAAGAGGTTGATCGTGAGGTGCTCGAGTTCATCGGCGATCAGGGCAAGACGGCCGAGCAGGTTTCCGACCGCTTCCCGGCGTTCGACTTAGAGCGCCTCGTTCGAGCCGAACTAGCTCGGCCGCGTCGGACCAACCCGGTCAAGTCGAAGTCGCGCCACACTCCGGCGGACGAGCACACGTTCTACGTGCTCACGTCTCGCGGAGCCGAGGCAATCGGTCTCGCTCCCTACACGCTTCACTCCGACTGAGCTGCTGCCCTAGTTCAGCCCAACCCCTCGAGCTCGCGCTCCTCGAGACGCATAGACGAAGCTGGTGGGGGTATTGCTCGGCGGTGAGGCGTTCTCGAACCTGGCCGCAAGCGACGGGGAGGGCCAACCTCCTTTTGGCTCTGGTGGCTGCTGGGCCTGTTGGCAGTTCTTCTTGTGCTTGGCTTGGTGCTGCGCTAGTCGCGCTCCTGCGGGTCGCGAAGTCACCGCTCGACGCCTCGGTCGCGACGACGCAGGAGTACCCTGCACCCGACGCGGGACGATCTCTCCGCCGCGCTCGCTGGTTTGCAAGTCGTGCGTTCCCGAGATGAAGCTTTGGCTTAGCTAGGCCCAGCCTCAGACCGAACGCACGAGAATCGGCGTTATGTCAAGTAGAGCGACGAAGGCGCTCTAGAAAGCGGCTTCCCGTACCCCGCTCAGGATCACCAGGCCGATGATCGCGGCCACGACGAGCCGGTACCAGACGAAGACGTCGTAGGTGTGCCTTCGGACGTAGCCGAGCAACCAGTCGATCGCCAGGAGACCGCTCGCGAGCGATGCGAGCGTTCCTACGAGGAACGGGCCTTGCCAGCCAGGAGGGAGGTCTCCGAGCAGGACGTCCCCCACTCCCTTCAGGACGAGGGCGCCGAGGACGGTCGGCAGGAGGAGCAGGAACGAGAAGCGCGCTGCCGCATCGCGGTCGAGGCGCATCAAGCGGCCGGCGGTGATCGTGATCCCGGAGCGCGATACGCCGGGCGCGAGCGCGAGTGCCTGGGCGAAGCCCATGGCGACCGCGTGCCGCATCCCCAGATCGCCCATCGCCCGTTCCTGCGGCGCGCGGTCCGCCCACCACAGCAAGAGTGCGCCGGCGGCCAGCAGGATCGCGATCTGCCACGGCTCGCCCAGCGAGTCTGCGATCGCGTTCTCACCGATGAGCCCGACGACCCCGGCGGGAATCGTTGCGACGAGCACGAACCAGGCGATGCGCTCGTCCGAGGTCTCGACTCGGCGTCTTCCCAGCGTGCGTGCGAACGCGCGGACGAGCCTCACGAGGTCGCCCCAGAAGTACGCGCCGACCGCGACGAGTGTTCCCAGGTGGAGAGCGACGTCGAAGGTCTGGTTGAAGCGGTCGTTCTCTTTCAGATAGGTCCAGTCGGCAGCCCAGGGAACGAGGATCAGGTGCCCCGAGGAGGAGATCGGCAGGAGCTCGGTGAACCCCTGGACGAGCCCGAGTACGAGGGCTTGGGGATTGGTGAGCGCGGCGGGATCGTCACCCACGCCGGCGAGCGTGAGCACGAGCGCGAGACCGAACGCCGCACCCGCGACGCTGTACACGAGCGAGCGGCGCACGGCGGGATCCTACGCAGACCGCCCGCTGCTCTCGCGGGCCCGGACCAAAAAAATTCACCGAGCCGGTGGCGCTTTCGTCCACTCAACCTGCTGACCGTCCGCTTCCGCGTAGAGCCCTCAAGCTGAGCTTCGACCTAATCGCGCTCCGTGCTCGGTGCAAAGGGGAAGCTATGCGAGGAGGTGCGGAGGGTCAAGGAGCTCACCCGAGGCTTTGTCGGAAATTGCGCCTAATTTCTTCTCGGGCGTGACGACGGGCGGCGGACGTTAGGATCTCTCCCCGATGCACCTCCGCTCCCCGAGCGTCGATCAGGGCGTCCAGGCCTTCATCTGGGCGTTGGTGTTCTTCCTCTTCCTGTGGTGCGGCGCACTCCTGCTCAAGCTGCCCGGAGGGACATCCTTCGTCCTCTCCCTGCTCGCGGCAGGGGGCATCTTCCTGCTCGTCAGGAAGCGCGGCGGCGACTACCCCGGTCCGCGTTAGCCGCGAGGTCGGGCGCTTCCGCGCTCGACCTCTTCACTGAGCGCGGCAACGAGGCGGTCGGCGAAGTCACGTCCGAGCGCGGCCTCGAGGCGGGTGAGTGCGGGAGTGCGCTTGCCGGCTGCGGGCCGGTCGAGCGCACGCACGTCCGCCAGGAGACGGGAGGAAGCTGCGGGGGCGACCTTGGTGAGTGTGGCGGCACTCATGTTGCGTCTATCGGCGTACCTGCGGCGTCTTTCGATCCCTGGTCGGAGGGACGGATCCGGCAGCTGGGGGTCAGAGCTCGAGATCGAGTCTCCTCTCGTCGAAACGGGCCGAATGCAACTCCGCATGGAACTCTTCGATTGTCCGCAACCTATCGCGTCGTAAACACGTGCTCGACCACGCCGATGCGCCTGTCGTTCCAAAACGGCAGGTCCACGTGCTCCCGGGACACGAGATTGATCGACATGGCCGAGCAGACCGGGCACTGAACGGCCACGCCGAATGCGCCCGGCCCGGGCGCGATGACCGCGAAAGCGGAAGGCGTCACCGGCCGCGGCCGGCCCTCGAGGCAGCAGTAGAAGCTCCAGGGCCACTCCCCCGCTCGGATCCGCGACGCAGCGATGTCGGCGAGCTCGTCCGAAAGGTCGTCGTCGTGCGAGGTCACGAGGTTCCGAAAGGTGAGGTCGGTCGCCGCACCGAGAGGCGCCCAGTCGAGATCGTCGTGCGAGACGAGGCCGAGGTGCTCCTGACCGCACCGGCACTCGAACAGCACCCGGTACACCGCCGGATGCGCCGCTGCCGGCAATCGCTCCAGAAGACGGAATGCGGAAAGCGGAACATTCGCCTCCCGTCCGCGCGGACACGCGAACGAGTAGGTGCTCGTCAGCGGGTCGTACATGTTCTCGTTGTAGTCCGGCGGTCGGACGCCGCGCTACCCGAACGGCGAGGCCACGCCTCACCCTAATACTGGATCAGCGAGTGAACGTCGTACCCCTCGAGTCGCTCCCGCCCGTCGAGGAAGGTGAGCTCGATCACGAACAGGGCGCCGGCGACGACGCCACCGAGACGTTCGACCAGGTCGATCTTCGCCTTCGCGGTCCCGCCGGTCGCGAGCACGTCGTCGAGAACGATGACGCGCGCGCCCTCCGATACCGCGTCGCGGTGCACCTGCAGGCTGTCCGTCCCGTACTCGAGCGCATACGTCGCCTCCACCGTCTCCCGCGGCAGCTTCCCGGGCTTCCGTGCGGCGATGAACCCCGCGCCGAGCTCGTACGCGAGCGCTCCGCCGAAGATGAACCCTCGGGCTTCCGCGCCGAGGATCAGGTCCGGTTCGCGGGGACGCGACCAGTCGGCAAGCTGGCGGATCGCCTCTGCGAAGTACGCGGGATCCCCGAGCAGGGGCATGACGTCCTTGAAGACGATGCCCTCTGTCGGGAAGTCGGGGACGTCGAGGATGCGGTCGCGGAGATCGAGCGTCATCCGCTCCGCTCCACCGCTCCGCGCAGATCGCGCAGAAAGAGCAGGTGGGAGAGCTCCTGGGCGACGCGGGCGAGCAGCTCGAGGTCGTCCAGCGCGGTCTTTCGCCGCTCGGAGTTGCGCGACCTGAGCCCCGGAGCGACGAGCTGCTCGACGAGCGATGCCTGCCTCCCTGTCGCGGTGAGGAACGTCCTCAGGTGGCGCGCATCGATTCCGAAGCGTGCGAGACGTGCGCACGCTGCGGCGATGTCCGCCTCGCTCTCCGGATACAGGCGCTCGCCGCCGGCCACCCGGACTCGTACCACGCCGTACTCCTCGAGCTCTCGAACGAACTCCGGAGTGACCGACGCGCGCTCGCAGAGCTCCGCGCCGTCGATCTCGTCCTCGCGCTCGGTGAGGCCGACGCTACGCCGTCTCGTCCGATCGGCTGACGTGCCGGGACCGTCGAGTGCCTCTCTGATCACACGCAGCGGCAAGAATTCGTCGCGCTGGAGGCGCAGGATGGTCGACAGGCGCTCGATGTCGTTCGGGGAGAACAGGCGGTATCCCCCACGCGTTCGCTTCGGCGCGATCAGCCCCTGATCCTCGAGGTAGCGGATCTTCGACACCGAGATGTCGGGGAACTCGTCGCGGAGCTCCTCGCAGACGACGCCGATCGTTCGCAACCCCGGCTCGGCGCCGCCGCGTTCCTGCCGCCGAGTGGTCACCGTGCTCATCGCTGGAGGAAGGTCAGCCGGTACTTGCCGATCTGCACCTCGTCGTCGTCGGTGAGCTCCGTCGACTCGATGCGCTTCCGATTGACGTAGGTGCCGTTCAGGCTCCCGAGGTCACGGATCGTGAAGACGTCGTCCTCGCGCGCGATCTCGGCGTGGCGGCGCGAGACCGTGACGTCGTCGAGGAAGATGTCGCATTCGGGAGAACGGCCGATGAGCGTCCGCGCGCCCGTCGGTTGGAACGGCTGCCCCGCGATTCCACCGCCCGAGCGGACGACGAGCGCCGGGCCTGTTATTCCGAGCGTCTCGAGAAGCGACTCACCCTCCTCGCCCGCCTCGTCGTCGACGTCGAACGTCATCGTCGTCTCCGATCCGGTCTCGGGAACCAGGAGCGAGCCGCAGCGCGAGCAGTAGTTCGCGGCCTCAGGGTTCTGAAAGCCGCATTCGGGGCAGTAGACGTGACTCACTCGTCGCGGGCTCCAGAGGACGTGGCCTTTCCGGCCAGGATCTCGCTCAGGCGCTCGACGTCCGCGAGCTTCGCCTCCCCCGCGCTCACCTGCTCGCGAAGCCGCGCGACCAGCTCCGCGCGGAGGATGTCGATGCGGCCGTGGAGCACGCGGCGCCGGAAGGAGATGTCGTCCTCCTCCTTCTCGAGTTCGCGGATCATGACCCGAAGGTCGTCGTCGGTCAGCGTGGCCAGGTCGGGAAGTGGTTCCACCAGTCGCCTTTCCTCGTCGGTCAGGTGAGTAAAGCAGTCACCAATCCGAGGGGTCAACCTCAACTTGAGACTTTCCATTCGCGGCGGGCGCCGGCATCCCTTCCGCGAGGCGGGTTTCAGCGCTCTTCGAGCGCGCTCCGAGCCCGCAGGAAGTACTGGACGCCGGCGCCGAGTGCGAGCACGATCCCGATCCACAGGATGACCAGAGGCCAGGTCGTGCCTTCCTCGGTCACGAGCACGAATCCCAGCGCCGCGTACAGGATCCAGGTGGCCAGCTTCCCGAGAAACGTCACCTCGAGCTCGAAGCCACGCGGAGCGAGGAGCTTGTAGCCGAGCACGAGCGCGAGATCGCGGGCGAGGACGATGAACGCAGCGGCGAGCGGGATCCGCCCTGTCGCCCACATGAGGATCACTGCGGTCCCGATCATGACCCTGTCGGCAAGCGGGTCCGCGATCTTCCCGAACGCGGTGTGCACGTCCCAGCGACGGGCGAGGTACCCGTCGATCTGGTCGGTCAGCGCCGCAGCGGCGAAGAAGAGCCCGGCTCCCCAGGCCGCCCCGTCCCCGGCACGCAGGTACAGCCAGGCGAACACCGGGACCGCGGCGAAGCGCGCGATGGTGAGGGCGTTCGGGATGTGCCGGCGAAGCTCGAGCCAGGTCACGCCGGGAGCCTACGACCGGGGTCAGACCCGTGGGGTCAGACCCCTCGCGTTGGGGTCAGACCCCGGGGTCTGACCCCTGGTAGCGTCGCGCGCGTGGCTGGGTCGTTCGAGTTGCCGGGATTCGTGAACGCCCACAGCCACACCTTCCAACGAGCGCTGCGCGGGCGCGCTGCGGGCGGTGACTTCTGGGCGTGGCGCGACACCATGCTCGCCGAGGCAGAGCGGCAGACGCCCGAGCTCGTGCGGATGAGCTACGAAGCGACATATCGCGAGATGCGCCACGCGGGGTTCACGGCGGTCGGCGAGTTCCACTACCTCGGCCTGCCGGAAGCGTTCGCGGCGGTGGAGGCCGCGGAGGCGGCAGGCGTCGAGCTCGTCCTCCTGCATGTCGCCTACGCCCGCGGCGGCCTCCCCCGCTTCCGCCAGGAGTCCGTCGAGGCGTACCTCCGCGAGGTCGAGGAGCTTCGCGCAGCGAACGTACGAGTGGGCGTCGCCCCCCACTCCGTGCGCGCGTGCCCCGCCGAGTGGCTCGCCGAGATCGGGCGCTACGCGGAGAGCGAGCAGCTGCCTCTCCACGTGCACGCGGACGAGCAGCCGAAGGAGATCGAGGAATGCCTCGCGGAGCACGGCTGTCGTCCGATCGAGCTTCTCGCCCAGACCGGCTGTCTCGGCAAGCGGACGACGGTCGTCCACGCGACGCACGCCGACGGGACGGAGCTCGATCTCCTGGCCTCGACGGGGGCGACAATCTGCGCATGCCCCACGACCGAGGCCGACCTCGGCGACGGTTTCCTCCCGGCCGAGCGGATTCGCGCTCGCGGGATCCCGCTCTGCATCGGGAGCGACTCGAACGTCCGCATCGACCCGTTCGAGGAGCTGCGCGAGCTCGAGGGCATCGCGCGGCGGCAAACGGGCCGGCGCGGGATCTTCACGACCGAGGAGCTCTACCGGTTCGGCTCCGAGCTCGGCGCCGACGCGATCGGGGTCGAGAGCTGGCCCGCGATCGAGATCGACCTCGAGCATCCGGCGCTCGCGGGTACCGAGCGCGACGACCTCCCGGCCGCTCTTATCGCCGGCTGCAGCAGCGACGTCGTGAAGGGATGATCGGGCACCCGCTCGACGTTCTTGACGAGCATGGCCGACTGACGTCACCGAAGAGACGTTCGAGCAGGACGTCGTCGAGCGATCGCGGAGCATCCCCGTGATCGTCGACTTCTGGGCAGCCTGGTGTGGGCCGTGCCGCGCGCTCACTCCCGTGCTCGAGCGCGAAGTCGAGAGCCGCGCGGGCGCCGTCGAGCTCGCGAAGGTCGACGTCGACGCCAACCCTGGCCTGTCCGCCCAGCACCGCGTGCAGGGGATCCCCGCGGTGAAGGCGTATCGGGACGGCCGCGTCGTGTCGGAGTTCGTCGGCGTGCGATCGCCGACGGGCGTTGCGAGCTTCATCGACGAGCTGCTCGCGCCGCCGCGTCTCGAGGGCTTGCTCGAAGAGCTTCGCGCGAGTGGCGAGCTCGCTGACATCGTGAGCGCCCTCGAGGCAGGGGACGAAAGCGCCGCGCTCGATCTCATCCTTGCAGCGGTCGCTGTGGCGCCTCCGCCCGAACGGGATCGACTACGCGAGCTGGCGGTCGCGATCTTCGACCATCTCGGGCAGGACGACCCTGTCGCAGTCGAGTACCGCAAGCGACTCGCGACCGCGCTCTACTGACGCGAGATCTCGCGAAGCTTCGCGGTCCAGCGCGCCGTCGCGTCGAGGTACGCCCTGCGAGCCGCCATCCCGGTCCTCCCCCACGCCCCGTCGTATCCCGGCCGGTCTTCCTGCGCCTGCGCGGGCTCGATCTGCGTGCCTTCCTGCCACTCGTTGTAGCTCGTGATCGTCACGAGGTCCGCCTCCGCTCCGAGGGCCGTCTTCCACATGCGGTCGTACTTCTGCCCGTATAGCCGGGGCCTCACGACCCTGTCGCTCGTCGCCAGGCGCGCGTCGTAGCCAGGCCCGACCGACGGCGCACAGAGGAGGCCGGCGAGGTGAGCCTGCGTGCAGAGGCGGCGAAACATCGAGCCGGTCCAGGTGACGACGTCGTACGTGTAGAGGCCGTCGAACCCAGACGCTTTCGCGCGCCCGACGAGGGTTGTGTGGCCGAACGTGCGCACCCCCTCGAGCGCGGAAAGGGCTTCCGCCCATTCCGCTGCAGGAGCGCGGTCGGCGTCGTACACGTAGAAGTCGGAGATCCCGGTGTGCGAGAGTCGCTCGATGTCCGCTGCCGCGCGCGCCGGACTGTGGCCGGGATACGGCTCGAGATGGATCGCCACCTCGAGCCCATTGAGCTCGGCGGCCTGCGCGACGAGCGCTAGGCGGTCGTCCTCGGGCGACCCTGCTCCCCACCAGGAGACGACGACGGTGGTGACGCCCGCGGCGGCGATCTCGCGCATCTGCGCCGCGACGATCTTCGCGTTCGAGGACGAGTAGAGCCCGCGGCTCGGGTAGTAACGGCGTCGACAGCACCGGCGTGCCCTCGCGCTCGACGTACCAGTGCGCCCACCTGCCGTCACGGACCGGCGTCGAGTACCACGGGTAGTAGAAGATCGCGGATTCCCCCGTCGACGATGCCGAGCGCACGCCGGACCCGGCGCCTCCGGGGAACGCGAACAGTGCGATGAGAAGCGCCACGGCAAAGGAGGACACTGGCGCTCTTCTCACGCTGCGCGGACTCTAGCGCGCGCTTCGGATCGACGGTACCCCGCCCCGGATAGGATCGCGGTCGTGGCCGACTACACGTACCTGATCGTGGGTGGAGGAATGACGGGTGACGGGGCGTGCAAGGGCATTCGGGAGCACGACGAGAAAGGATCGATCGGGCTCTTCGCCGAGGAAGCGCACGAGCCCTACGCCCGGCCGCCCCTGACCAAGGGCCTGTGGAAGGGCAAGGAAGAGAGCTCGATCTGGCGCGGGACGCCCGATCTCGACGTCGACATCCACACGGGGCGGAAGATCGCCTCCCTCGATCTTCGAGCACGCTCTGCGACTGACGACGCCGGAGAGAGCCATACATACGAACGGCTGCTGCTCGCTACCGGTGGCACGCCGCGCCGGTTCGGGAGCGCGCCGGACGACGTCATCTACTTCCGCACGCTCGACACGTATCACCGGCTCAGGGCGCTCGCCGGGGACGGGGTACGGGTCACCGTCATCGGCGGAGGCTTCATCGGGTCGGAGATCGCGGCAGCGCTGGCGATGAACGACTGCGCGGTCACGATCGTCTTCCCCGACGCGGGGATCGGCGCGAAGGTGTTCCCGGCGGAGCTCGCGGCCTCGGTCAACGAGTACTACCGCTCGAAAGGCGTCGATGTCCTGCCCGGAGAGAAGGTTGCAGAGATCGCTCGGGCAGGCGACACGGGTCTGCGCGTCGTCACCGTCGACGGGCGCTCGATCGACGCCGACGTCGTCGTCGCCGGGCTCGGTATCGAACCGCGCACCGACCTCGCAGAGGAAGCCGGGCTTGAGGTCGACGACGGCGTGCTCGTCGACGAATACGGACGGGTCGAAGGGCACGACGACGTGTTCGCCGCGGGTGACGTGGCACGGTTCCCCGCGACCCTTCTCGGCGGGCTGCGGCGGGTCGAGCACGAGAACCATGCGACGACGCACGGCCGCTACGTCGGCGCGAACATGGCCGGAGCCGAGACGCCGTACGACTACCTGCCGTTCTTCTACTCCGATCTCTTCGATCTCGGCTACGAGGCCGTCGGGGACGTGGACTCTCGGCTGGACACCGTCGCCGAGTGGGCGGAGCCGAACCGGAAGGGGGTCGTCTGCTACGTCGAGGACGACAAGCCGCGCGGCTTCCTGCTCTGGGACGTGTGGGACAAGGTGGACGCAGCCCGCGAGCTGATCGCCGCGGGCCGCCCGGTGGATCGGGCGGAGCTGCGTGCCCTGATGGATTGACCGGCGGCGGCCTTTAGGGATTCTCGTGCGTTCGAAATCCGCGCTCGCGGATTCCACCAGTCGAGGCGTCTGCAACCTCGAGCGCAGCCGCCGCGAAGGCGGCGGCCTTTAGGGATTCTCGCGCGTTCGAAATCCGCGCTTGCGGATTTCGAACTGCAAGACATCAGTCGTCGAGGATGAACGTCTACGAGCATGTTCACCTGGTGCACGGAGATGGAGCCTCCGTCGAGGCGAACCTGCTGCTCCTTGATCCACGCGCTCTTGACGTTGCGAAGGGTCGCGTTCGCGCGGTCGAGGCCGTGCTTGATCGTCTCCTCGAACTCGTCGTCGATGTCGAGCTGATCTCTGTACTCGGGCACCGCGATGTGTCCTCCTTCTCCTCGTGTCCGCTAGAGCCGGATGAGTGTACGAGACCGCCAATACCCGAGCGCCACGAAAACCTCCATGTCGGCGCTCCACACATCCTGGGAATGCGTGCGGGACGACCTGGGAGGTCCCCACCCATTCCCGTGATTCCTACTTCTTCAACAGCGAGCCACGGAACTGCATGTTCTCCTTCGCCTTGTTCGAGGCGTTGTCGGTGCCGTTGACCGACGACGTGGTCATCGCGTACACGAGCGTGGCATGCGCGATCGCGTCCGACATCTCGTCGAGCGCCTTCTTGTTCACGTTGTCGATCGTGTCGCAGGCCTGGTGGTAGCACGGGTCGTAGGCGACACCCGCCGTGCCGCCGTAGATGGCCGCCTGCTCCGCGGTCTTGATGCCCTCGGCGCCGGTGAACAGGCCCCCCGCCGGGACGCCCGCGTTGATGAACGCGTCGTAGTCCGAGCGGCCGTCGAACTCGGTGGGCTCCGACTCCAGGCCCTGTGACGCGAAGTACTCCGTCGAAGACCGCCTCGATCGAGCCCGAGCCCGTCGGGCCGTCCGTTGCCGAACGCGGAGCCGTCGCCGTCGTAGACGAAGCGCACGAAGTTCGGTGAGCCGACCATGTCGAAGTTGAGGTAGAGGACGAGGTCCTTGAGCTCGCTCTTCGTCAAGCGAGTCGACGTAGTGCTGCGAGCCGATCAGGCCGGACTCCTCGGCGCCCCAGAACGCGAACCGCACCCGGTTGCGCGGCTCGATCCCGAGCTCGGCCATCTGCAGGGCGATCTCGAGGTCCGTCGCCGTCCCGGAGCCGTTGTCGTTGATGCCAGGACCCTCGGGCACCGAGTCAAGGTGCGCGCCGACCACCACCGTGCGGTCCGTGCGCCCCGACGGGGAGTCGGCGATCACGTTCTCCGTCGTCCCCGCGTCTCGACCTCGGTAGCGTCCACCGCGAGGTTCAGGGTAACGGTATCTCCTTCTTCAGGAGGTTGTACAGTTCCTCGCCCACGGCGAAGGTGGTTCCGACCACGGGTATGTCCACCTGCGGCGGGTCGAGCGTTCCGAAAAGGAGGCCGATCCGGTCGTCGTCGGGGACCTCGTTGCCCTCGTTGAAGATCACGACGCCGACGGCGCCCGCCGTCTCGGCGTTGTCCGCCTTCTGACGGAACGTGCACGTGCCACGCTGGACGAGTGCGATCGCTCCTGCATGTGCAGGCGTGAAGTCGGAGGATGCACAGCCGCTCGCCGCGCCTCCGGGTGACGGGATCACGATCCCGCCTGCGGGCACGAGCGGCGCCTCGAGAATGTCACCGCTGCCCGAGTAGTTCATCGTCAGGAAGTCGAAATCGAACCCCTCCGTGTAGACATGCGCGTCCGGCGAAACGCGGGCCAGCTCGCTGGGCGAGTTCTGGATGAAGCGGTCGTACGTGAATTCCTGGACCGTGACGTCGTACCCTGCGCTCTCGAGCTGGTCCTCCACGTACTCGACCGACGCGTCGTACCCGGGTGTACCAGCTGCGCGCGTCCCGTCGTTCGCGGCGGCGATCGCTTGAAACGCGTCCTCGTGCGCGAGTACTCCTTCGACCGTTACGGCCTCGCGGAGCGCGCTCGTGTCGTCGCCGACCGCTGTTCTCGCGACGGATGCGGCCGTGAGCACACTCAACACGAGCACGCCGAGCGCCAACCAGCGTAGATGCTTCACCATTCCGTCCCCCCTCGTAGTGTTGTCGCCCCTTTTTGGCATAGATGCATGCCCCCACCTCCCCGCGTGATCGTGCCCCGTTGACGCGCCGCTCAAACCCGCCAGTCGGGTGGTCGCCCGCTCCGGTCTTCGGTGAGTACGTGACCCGGCCGCTCGCAGATCAAGCGAGAGAAGCGAAAGGGCCAGGTCGGCAGTAGGGTTCCGCTGCGGGAGACCGAACCGCCCCTGGACCGTGCTCGCCTTCGGCGGGCTGGGTCGGAGGGTTCCGCAGTCCTAGCACGCGACGAAAGAGAGGAAGCTAGATGCCGTTGGCACTTGCGTGGTTTTGGTGGGGCGGGGGCATTCTGTACGCGATCCTGTTGATCACGGCCGGGGTAATGACGATCCGTAACGGCCGCTTCTCCTGTTCGTCCTTGGGTTCTTCTTGCCCCTCCTCTGGATCGTGGGGGCTTTCTGGGACAGGCCCCGTTATTCGGACGGAACGCGAGTCTAGAATCCCCCCCGCGCCGCCCCGAACTACTAACCAAGGAGACTCCTTGATCGCTGCCGACTACCCCTTCCTCGACGTCTTCTGGACGATCCTCGTCATCTTCATCTGGATCGCGTGGTTCATGTTGCTGTTCAGGGTGATCGGGGACATCTTCCGTCGTGATGACCTCTCCGGCTTGGGAAAGACAGGCTGGCTCATTTTCGCGATCGCTCTTCCGTTCCTCGGCGTTTTCATCTACCTGATCACGCAGAACGACGGGATGACGCAGCGCGAGATCGACCGAGTCGGGGCCAGGCGTGCCCAGTACGACGAGCAGATACGTTCGGCGGCCGGCGGCGGCGCGACGGCGGAGATCGAGAAGGCCAAGCAGTTGCTCGACAGCGGTGCCATCACCCAGGCGGAGTTCGACGCACTCAAGCAGAAGGCACTGGCGTGAGAGCCGCGAGCGGGGACTAACGCCCACCCGCCTCGTGCTCAAGCCGTCGGCATCACCGGCGGTACCACCACCTCCGATTGCCTCGTCGCCGGTGACGTACGTCGTCATCGAGTCCCCCGCTGTGCCGCGGGGGGTTACTCCGAGAAGGAGATCACCGTGCGCTGAATGCCCGCGGGCCGGGCGTCAGCGGAAAGACATGCGGCTGGGCGGCCAGTACGTGAGCATCACTGGGCCGATCAAGCTCCTTCGGGGCACCGTTCCCCACGTGCGGGAGTCGCAGGAGTGCGTGCGGTTATCGCCAAGGAGGAAGTAGTGGCCCGGTGCAACTCGCGGCCAGCTGTCGGCCCCGTGTCCCCGCGGCGATGGATGGACGTAGGGCTCGATGAGGCGCTCGCCGTTGATGTAGATGGTGCCGTCTCGCTCCGAGACCAGCTCGCCGGGAAGTCCGATGACGCGCTTGACGAATGCCGAGCCGCCAGCACCCGATTCGCACCGCTCGGCTTTCGCGGGAGCCTTGAAGACGACGATCTGTCCGCGCTCGGGATCACCGAACCTGTACGCAAGCCGGTTCGCGATCACGCGGTCGTCGAATCTGCCTTCGCAGAAGTCGCCGGGCTTCGCACAGTGGAGCGTTCTCTCCATCGACGAGGAAGGAATGCGATACGGCTTCGCGACCGCCGCCTGAAACGCCAGGACGAAGGCAATGGCAACAGCGATCGTCACGACCCAGTCAAGGATCGTCCGCCAGGGCTGCGGTATCCGGCTCTGGGCACGATCGAGAACCCTCATGGTCACCGACATTGTGCGCATGGCCTCCGCGGCCGTGGGCTAACAGCTGAGATTGCCTCAATCGTGCCCGGTTGTAGGCAAGAACCCGAGACCCCCGCAATGGATTTCTCTCCCCGATAGGTGCCTAGCTGGCCAACAACAAGCAACGCAAGAGACGACGGCCCCTAGCGTCCTCGGCCATCCAAGGCCTCGCGCTCGATCGCTCGGCGGAAGCGAACGTGCACGTGAGCGTCGAACGTCTGTTCGCAAGCTCCGTTAAGCCCATATGCCTCGGGCTCCCGGCACCAGCTTGCAAGCAAGATCAAGCATTTCTAAAGTGAGCAGTCAACGGTGCCGGGTTCGGCTGTGGCGTCCTACCCTAAGACCCCTTCCCTGAGGAGGGCTGGGCGGATGGGTTGGTCGGACCCGGCCGTTGCTCCTCGGAGAACTGCACTGATCGTTGTAGTTCCGGAGGCGGAGCGAGCGATCGGAGCGCTCCGACTGCGGCACGACCGGAGTGCGGCGCTAGGTGTTCCGGCGCACATCACCGTGCTCTTCCCGTTCGTCACCAGCAGCAGGATCGCTGAAGACGCGCTCGCGCAGATCTTCGCGCCGTTCGCTGCGTTCGACTTCGCCCTCGATCGCGTCGAGCGATGGGACGACGGGATCGTCTGGCTACACCCTGAGCCTTCCCGGCCGTTCGAGGACTTGACTGCGGCCGTGTGGAAGCGCTGGCCGGATCATCCGCCCTACGAAGGCGCTTTCGACGTCGTGATCCCTCACCTAACGGTGAGCGAGACTCCGATCGACGTGCTGCAGGTCGAACTCCCGATCTCGTCCCGCGTGCGCGAGGTGACGTTGATCGAGGAAGGTGGCGACGGCCGTTGGGCAGTCCGCACCTCGTTCCCGCTCGGCTAGGCGTCCGGCACCAGACCCCTCGTGCCTTGGCGGGCTCACCAGGCCGGTGTGGACTTCGCGGAGAGCCGCGTATGGCGAGGAGACGTACGGGCGGCTCGTTCGCGTCAAGGACCGCTGGGACCCCGAGAACGCCTTTCGACACAATCAGAACATCCGGCCATCTGAGGCTCGAGCGATCTGACGCTCCTCTTGCCGCGCCGAGCACGTGGAGGGCTGAACACCCCGCCCGCGAGCAGCCCACTCGCCGCTCGAGGACGTGCAGCTCGTGCATCTCGACTCGAGCACTGCCGAGATCACGGCGAGTCTCGCCGAGCGCGGACGCGATTGACCGCGCGTCGCGGCGAGGGGGATACATTCGTAAGTGCGATGCACTGCAGCGAGTCCGTGAATGTCTGAGTGACCAGGCGGTCTCGCTTCGTGAGGTGACGAAGGACAACGTGCGCGAGGTAGTGACGCTCGAGGTGGCACAGGAGCAGTCGTCGTACGTCGCAACCAACGCAAAGTCCATCGCGGAGGCCTACTTCGAGCCGAAGGCATGGTTTCGGGCAATCGGCGCGGGCGACGAGCTCGTTGGATTCGCGATGGTCTACCGCGATCCCACCGCCGGCATCTTCTACGTCTGGCGTTTCATGATCGACGCCCGGCACCAAGGGCGGGGGTACGGGCGGAGAGCGATGGAGCTTCTACACGACGAGGCGCGAGCTGACGGTGCAAGAGAGATCACGCTGAGCGTGGTCCCCGGCGAGCACTCCGCGCTCGACTTCTATCGCCGACTCGGTTTTGAGGAGACCGGGAAGATCGAGCACGGTGAGCTCGAGCTGCGACTGTCGCTCACGTGACGAGAACTCAGCGCGACCGAGTCCCGGTCGCATGCCTCCCCGAAGCTACGCGCACCGCGCCAAGCGAAAGGCTTTAGCTCCCGCCGTTGAGGCCGGCTCTGCAACTGTGCCCGGTGTGCCCGATGCCCCGACGAACCAGACTCCGGGCGAGCCGAGGACGCTGCCTGCCGACCCGGACCAGGGCTGCATGTTCCCCATGGTGGACCAAACTTGCCGCAAAGTGCGGAGGTCGAGGTTGACGAGCGGGGACATGAGTGGTCACGGTCCTGAGTAACCGTCCTCCAAGTCAAAGGGGGTGTTTGAATGGCAGCGACGGTCACACACTCATTGGTCCAGCAGTTCGCTTCGATGAAGCCGAGCGAGTTCGGGCCGACCATCGATCCGAAGTGGCAGGTCGGCGAGCGCTTGGTGAAAGAGGTGAAGCAGTCGGTAGAGAAGAGCTACCTGACGCCGCTCGACGGCGCACGCTTGATTTCGTCGATCACCGCGACGCTCTTCGGCTACGACGAGTTCATCTTGCGTGAGATCTCACCTGAGACGTGGCTCGCATCAGCGCCGACCCGGCGCTAGTGGTCGTATGACATGGGGAGGAAAGGGAAGGGGCTTAAGCCCCTTCCCTTCTTTTGAGACCTTGGCCTCAGACTGAGAGTGCCTCGACGATCTGCTCGCCACTCGGCCCGGCGCCGTTGACCCTGAGTACTTCTGCTCGATCTTGCGCCTCTGAAACGAATGAAGGCCAAGAATCGAACCGGCCGGCATCCAGCCTGACCTGTATCGACTAGCAGGTACGTCTGGTAAGGGAGCCGGGCTGGTGACGGCGGCAAGTCGCGCGTTTGGGGGGGGACGAGCGACTTCCAGCCCGGTTGGGCCTCGAGACGTCTTTTCCCAATCTTGCTTCTTTCAAACGTGCGAAGAACAGGCGTGACCGTCGCACAGCGAGGCCCGTTGAGGGAGCGGGCCTTCGCCGTGCATCAGCGCCGGACTGCGTCCAGGCGCTGGTCTTGAGGAGGGCGCCGAGGATCGATTAGGACGGGCCTTCACTCGCCCTATCTCGGCTGCGCCGACTTCGAAGGGAGCATGCACTTCCTGCACCTCGCCCGCCAGGACCCAATTGGGTCAATTCATTGGCTACCGGTCATGCACTCGGCGCGAAGCCTTGCTCCCCACCTGGCGGTCGCGTCGCCTCGAGCTCGCGCTCCTCGATCCGCAGGTGCTGCGATGAGGCTCTCCGGTGCCTCCAGAGATTGCGCTACGACCTGGGCCGGGCCGCATCCCACAGGAAGTAGATGAAAAGGCCGAGCAGCGGGAGGACAAGGATCACGATGATCCACAGAGCCTTGCCGCCAGGGCCGAGATCGTGCCGCCGAAGAACACGAACAGCGACGAGCGCCCAGATAGCGATCCAGGCGATCAGGCCGATGGTGGCGATGAGCACGGGGACGGAGCCTACAAGCCCGGGTCGCGACTAGACGAGCCCGCGCGCAGGCGCCATGCTCCGGATAAGCACGGCCCGGACCTCGGCGAGGCGCTCGCGCCCCTCCCGATACAGGTCGTCGTCGATCCCGACGGTTATCTGCCGAAGAATGCTCGTTGGAGCTGGCGGGGCTTGCGAGGACGAGAGCCAGGGCTTCTCGAGCAGGTCAACGATCACGTCGGCGACCTGCAGCTGTTCTGGCGGAAGCGAGGGCGGCTGTGGGTTCCAATTCAGACGAGCACGAACGTTCGCTTGGATCCTCGCACTCGAGCGTGTGAGCTCGTCAGCGAGCTTGTGCAGCTCGCGCACCTGCTCGAGCAGCGTTCGAAACTGCGCATCGTCGACCGGCACGGCTCGGATTACGTCGCGACCCACTCGGTACCTCCCCAGACGAGCCAATGCGCATCTGCCTCTACCGGAGAGGGGCCTCGGTACTCGCGACGAAGGGAGTCCTCGGCCAGCGCCGGCTGCAGCGCCCCTTCCCCTCCCCCTTGGGGCGCGGAATGGGCAGCCGGCCTGGCCTCAACAGCGAGCCACTCCTGACTTCTGGGAAGCTCGCCGAGTGTCTAGTGCTATCGACGTCGACCGTCCTCGACTGGTTCGAGGCGGGCAGGCTCCCCGGCTTCAAGCTCGGGCGTGTGTGAGGTTCCGCGACTCCGAAGGGCTCGACTGGCTCGAGGCACAGCGGGTTGGACCGCCCCAGAGACGCCAGGGAGTAGCGAGACCTGAACCTAGAGCTGCTGGCGAAGCTCCCGGATCCTCGCGACCCCTGCCTTCGTCGAGGGCTTTGCCTCGGCGATCTCGAGCGCAGCCGAGATCATTCTCGAGACGTCCTCCCCCCTCCACACAAGCCCGCCTTGGGCATCCGACCTTGGCTTCGCGATACGACCCAGCTCAGAGAGCAAGGTGTGGCGGCGTGTCGGCGTAAGCAGCCAGCTGAGCGGCGCCCCCTTTTCGGGATACGCCTCCTGATAAAGCTCGATCGCAGCGACGGCGAACATCCGATACACGAGGTCCTGTGCACCGCGCGGTGTCCTGATAGTACGGGCATAGGAGAACTCAGTGGCCTGACGCAGTGCCGCTGCGGAGAAAGCTCGGGGCCGCCCTCGAGGCCTCTGGGATGCTGCCCCGGGTGTCATTGCATAGGAATCGGCTTCCGAAAAGCTGGACTTGAGTGCGCGCGTCGCTCTTTTGCGAGACGTGTGGATTCGGCCCAACACTTTCCGAGCGCGTTGCGACAATGTCCGCGGCCTCCGGCCGGTGGGCGCATTCGCCGGGGACTTTCTGGGGACTCCCCGGAGGAGGCCGAACGCTGAACTGGCCCAACCGTGCGATCTTCAGTCGGGGCGCCGAGATTCGAACTCGGGACCTCTTGACTCCCAGGGCCGAGCACGGGTCGCCGCGGGCGGAACAGCCCCCGGTAGGCCCCGAGGCCTCGACTACGGGTGCGTTCCCCAATCGATGAAGCGCGGTCTCCCTTTGCCCGTTGTTAGGCGGCGAAGGTTGCCACCGTCGCGGTCGATGACCGCGAGGCTGTAGGTATCGCCCGACTCGATGCGGAACACGATCTGCTTGCCGTCAGGTGAGAAGGAGCCAGCGAACGCGTTCTCTGTTCTGCCCGTGAATCCGGTCAGGTCCGTCCTTCCCGATCCGTCGGGACGGATCGTTACGAGATTGGCGGACTCATTGGGTCGGAGGTAGTCAGCGTTCGTCGTCAGGACGATCAGCTTCCCGTCCGGCGACCAGTCGTGCTTGATCGCGACATTCCAGGAATAGGGCGTCAGCTGGCGGAGGCCGCTGCCGTCTCGGCGCACCGCGAACAGTGCTTGCTGCCTCTCATCTTTCTTGATCCGCACGAACGTGATCAGCTTCCCGTTGGGAGAGAAGTTCGGGTCGGTATCGCAGCCGCACTCACCTGCCCCGAAGGGATTCCTCGTGACTCGGCGCAGGGCGGTGCCGTTTGAGCGCATCAACCAGACGCCGTTGTTGCCGGGGGCGATATCGCGCTCGTACACGATCCACCTGCCGTCTGACGAAAAGGAGGCCTGTCCCTGATACCCCTGCGGCGTCAGGTTGCGAATGACCGTTCCCGTAGGGGACAAGAGCGTGATGCCAGCGCCACTCTTGCTTCGACCTCGGCAACTATCGTCTTGCCGTTTGGAGACCAGTCGGGATTCGCCACGTTGACGACGCGAGTGATCTGCTTCACCCGAGATCCGTCGGGACGGATCGTGAAGAGCTGGTAGTGCTCAGGACGAAGCTCCTGTCCGTAGACGATCAGACCATTCCGACCGGGCGGTGTCGCTGTCGCGCCGAGCGCAGCAATAAGGGCCACAACAACCGCCGTTCCAAGAGCCAGGATGCGTCCCCTCGTCACCACTTCCTCACCATGTCGATAATGCAGCAGCTTCGTGCGGGCTGTTACACGCTCGAGTCTTCGCCCCTCTTAATCGAAAGTCAAGGCCAGGGCGCTCCCGAAGACCCCGCCCGCGAGCTTCCGAACCTGCCGCTCGAGGACGCGCTGCACCTGTTCACCTGTACGCGCAGCGCGGCGAAAAGCCAGGCGGCTACGGTGAGTTCACTGGGCCGCCTGACGGCGAGCTTTGGCCCGCTGCGCGGCGTCCGCTACGCCCTCGTCAGGTAGTTGTGAACGTCGTAGAAGCGCATCTCCGGTGGCTCGGTGATGCCCGCCTCTGCCGCGTAGGGGCCGATCTCCTCGGCCGCGTGCTGGTCGTATGCCTCTCGCGTCTCCCAGACATCGACGACGCGGACACCGTCATCGGTCTTCGCTACCCAGTGCGAAATCGCACCCGGAGCCGTCGCTCCGCCCGGTGTCAAGCCCATCTTCCCGAGTATCTCGTCGTACTGCTCAATCGTCGCGCCACGGAAGTTCATCTCAACCGCAACAGCCATACGAATCTCCTCTCTCTACGGTGGTCAGGGAACGATCCCAAGCGGTCGAGACTCCGCTCGGGATTCGGTTCTAGTGGCGCGGCCGGAGTCGAACCTACTGGGTGGGGAAAGAATCAGGCGTGGCCTTCTGCTCATTGCCCAGGATTTCCAGGATCCGGTCGGTGTTCTCGCGGATCGCGGTGATGTTTTGAAACGCCCACTTGGGCGGAGCGTTGTCGGGCATCCGCTCGATGAACCTCTCGATGTCGAATCCGTCGCGGCTCAGTGCATGACGTTTCGCCAACACCACAGCGCCGACGACGACTGCGCCAACGATCAACGCCTTGCTCATGGTTCATGGCCTCCTCAGTAGTCCTCTAGTCGGGGAGGCCGGATTTGAACCGGCGATCTCGTGTCCCCCAGACACGCGCCCTAACCAGACTAGGCCACTCCCCGAAGATGCTGACTAGATGCTGACCGACTGCCCTACATCGCCTCCAGTTTCCGCTTACCTGAGCCACATTCGGGGTGAATACCTCTACTCCCCCAGTCAAGCGCGCTAACCAGGCTGCGCGACGCCCGTGGCGGAGACACCTTAGCTACCGCTCGGTGTTGCGCATTGGCGTGTCGACGTTCACCGGGACGCCGTTGGGATCGTAGTGCGGCCGAAGCCGCGCATATCCCACGCCCACATGCGCGGAGGTGCCTTCGGCCGCGTGCCGGCCGCCTCGAGTCGACCGTAGATCGCGTCGACGCCGTCCTCGCCGCCGCTCAGGCCAGGCGCTTGTACAGCCGGTCGATCAGCTCGGGCATCGCCTCGAGCTTCTCGGTGATGACGCGGATGCGGTACTCGCGGAAGTGCTCCGCCTCGACGCCGAGTGCGTCGCGCGATGCGCGCGATCACGTCGTTCGACGGCACGGGTCGGTTGCCGTGGACGATGTGGTTGAGGTACCCGGCCGACAGATCCGCCTTGTCGGCGAGCCCGCGATAGGTCGTTCCCGTCTCGGCCATCAGCCGCTCGATCGTCGGCCCGAAGTGTCGTCTGCTGTATCTCCGCCGCTTCGCCATCAGTCCTGCAACACCCATTTCAGCACGTCTGCGATCGAAACGCGCTCTTCAGCGGCCCCGTCGCGCGGTTCGGATGTCCACTGCGCCGTCCTCGAGCGTCTTCTTCCCGACGATGACGCGCACCGGGCATCCGATCAGATCGGCGTCCGCGAACTTCTCCCCCGGCGCTCGTCGCGGTCGTCGAGCAGCACCTCGAGCCCCGCTCTCGCCGAGTGCCATCGCGACCTTCTCGGCCTCGGCGAGCACCTCGTCGAGCCGCCGTGGAGCGCGAGGACGTGCACGTCGTACGGCGCGATCGACTTCGGCCAGACGATCCCGTTCTCGTCGTGTCGCTGCTCGACGACCGCCGCCATCACGCGTGCGGGGCCGACGCCATAGCTGCCTCCGATCAGCGGCTTCTCGGCGCCGTCCTCGTCGAGGAACGTCGCGTCGAGCGGCTCCGAGTAGCGCGTAGCCGAACTTGAAGATGTGGCCGACCTCGATCGCGGTCTGGAACCGGAGCACGCCGCCGCACACGGGGCAACGGTCGCCCTCGCGAGCCTCGCGGATGTCCGCGAACGCGGCTCGTAGTCGCGACCCGCCTCGACTCCGAGCAGGTGCCAGCCATCGCGATTCGCGCCGGCGACGAACTGGCCCTCGCGCAGCGCCTCGTCGGCGACGACCTCGACGCCCACGCCGACAGGCCCGAGCGATCCGCCGCCGGCGCCGAACGCGTCTCGGATCTCCTCATCGGTCGCCGGCCGATAGTCGCTCTCGAGCACGCCGAGCATCTTCGACTCGGACAGCCGATCGTCGCCTCGAACGAGACCGAGCACGAGCGTCCCGTCCGTCGTCACGACCGGCATCGCCTTCGAGGTCGCCGAGTCGATCGATCCCGAGCAGTTCGGCGAGCGCCTCGATCGTCGTGACACCCGGCGTCGCGACCTCCTTCGGCGCCTCCGCGGCTCGGGAAAGACTGGCGTTCGTGGAACACCTCGCGCGATCTCGAGGTCTGCCGCGTAGTCGCCGTTCTCGCACGTGACGAGCGTGTTCTCGCCCGACCCGGCGGGACAGAGGAAGTCGACCGACTCCTTGCCACCCATCATCCCGGACTCGGCCTCGCACCTCGGAGAACTCGAGACCGCACGCGCTCGAACATGCGGTGGTACGCCTGCCGATGAAGCTCGAAGCTTCGCGCGAGACCTCCTCGTCGCGGTCGAACGAGTACGCGTCCTTCATGATGAACTCGCGCATCCGCAGGAGCCCGCCGCGCGAGCGCGGCTCGTCTCGCTCCTTGATCGCGAAGTGGTAGAGGATCTGCGGGAGCTGCCGGTAGCTCTGAATCTCGCGCGCGTGGAAGGTGACCGTCTCCTCATGCGTCATCGGGAGCACGTACCTCGCGCCCGGCGCGATCCTCGAGCCGGAAGATCTCCGGGTAGTCGCGCCCAGTGGCTCCCAGAGCTCCGCGGGCGTCAGGACCGGCATGAGCATCTCCTGGCCGCCGATCGCGTCCATCTCCTCGCGGATGATCTGCACGACCTTCTGGTGCACCCGCCAGCCGAGCGGCAGGAACGTCCAGACGCCCGCGCCGACCTGCCGGATGTACCCGCCACGGACGAGCAGCTTGTGCGAGACGGCCTCCGCATCCGCCGGCGCTTCCCGCAGCGTCGGGATGAACAGCTGTGATTGCCGGGCGATCATGGTTGTCCGCCCAGGCTAGCGACCACTGCGCCAGAACGGGATCCGCTTACGCGGATCCCGGCCGCGCAAAGATCCGAAGGCGGCCGCTTTGCAGCCGCGGCGTCTGCATTGCCGTCAGCGCTAGTCGAGCGGAATCAGCGAAGCCTCGGCCATGGCGAGCGCGGCCGGCTTCGCCATCTTGAGGCGCTTCGGCCGTTTCATCCCGTCCGCGAGCCAGAGGTCGATCTCGCGGAACAGCTCGTCCACCAGCGTCTCCGACGGGACCTTCCGGAGCACGCGTCCGTGCGCATAGATGAAGCCCACGTCACGCCCGCCTGCGATCCCGAAGTCCGCGTCGCCCGCCTCCCCCGGTCCGTTCACCGCGCAGCCCATGACCGCGACCTCGAACGCCTGCGGGTACCCACGCAGGCGGTCCTCCACGACGCGCGCGAGGCTCTCGACGCCCACGTTGTCCCGCCCGCAGGACGGGCAGGCGATCATGACCGGCCCCCGCTCGCGCAGCCCGAGCGCCTTCAGGATCTCCCAGGCGACCTCGACCTCCTTCACCGGGTCGGCGGTGAGCGAGACCCTGAGCGTGTCCCCGATCCCGTCCGCGAGCAGCGAACCGATCCCGACCGCGCTCTTGATCCCGCCCGCGAACTCGGTTCCTGCCTCGGTCACGCCGAGGTGGAGCGGGTACGGCACCTTCGCCGAGAGCATGCGGTACGCGCGGATCATCGTCGGGACGTGCGTCGCCTTGACGGAGATCTTGAAATCGCGGTACTCGAGCCTCTCGAGGAGCTCGACCTCCTCGAGCGCCGCGGCGACCAGCGCCTCGGCTTGATCCTTCTGGGCCAGGCCGTGCAGGTGCTTCGGCAGCGAGCCGGAGTTCGCGCCGATCCGCATCGGGATGCGAGCGGCCTTCGCCGCGCGTCACGACCTGCTCGACCTTGTCCGGCCCGCCGATGTTGCCGGGATTGATCCGCACCGCAGCGACGCCCGCGTCGATCGCCTTCAGCGCGAGAGAAGCGTTGAAGTGGATGTCCGCGATGACCGGGATCGGGGAGAGCCGCACGATCAGCGGCAGCGCCTCCGCGTCCTCGTTCTTTGGGACGGCGACCCGCACGAGCTCGCACCCGGCCGAGGCGAGGGCCGCGATCTGCGCGGTCGTGGCGGTGACGTCGTGCGTCTTCGTCAGCGTCATGGACTGGACGACGACCGGCGCGCCGCCGCCAAGGGGCACACTGCCGACGCGAATCTGGACCTCGCTCGCCACCCCCAGAGGGTAGCCCTGCGCGTCTAGGACAGGCGGCCGATGTCGTTGGAGAGACCGACGAAGAACAGCAGCAGCACCAGCCCGAGCCCCACGACCGAGACGCGTTCGTAGATCTCCCGCTTGAGAAACCTCCCGCGCGCTCCTTCGATCAGGGAAAAGAGGATGTGGCCGCCGTCGAGGGGGAGCAGCGGCAGCAGGTTCAGCAACGCCAGCGAGAGCGAGATGAGAGCGAGTACTCCGAGATAGCTCTGGGTGCCGCGTTCCACGGCGTCGGAGGAGGCCTGAGTAATGCCGATCGGGCTCGAGACGTTCTCTCGCCCTTCGCCGGTCGCAAGCCGACCGAGGGCGACCACGATCTCCTTGGTCACTTCGCCGGTGAACTCGAGCGCACGACCCAGCGCTTGCAGCGGGCCGAGCCCCTCTCCTCTCGGCGAGAACCCGAGGCGGTAAACGCCATCATCCGCCTCGACCGCCGATACCGGATCGAGCACGATCTCGGTGCCCCTCCGCACTACAGTCAGGCGCAGGGGGGCGCCCTCCGACGACGAGATCCGGTCGCGAATGTCGGGCCACGTCACGCGCTGCCCATCGATCGCGACGATACGGTCTCCCGGCTCGAGCCCGACCGCTGCTGCGGGTGTGCCCGGTACGACCGCGTCGACGGTCTCCGTGACCTTTCCGATCCCCGTCATGAACAAAGCGGTGAAGAGCACGATCGCGAGCAGGATGTTCGCTCCCGGCCCTGCGCCGATCGCGACGAGCCGCTTCCACGTTGCGGCCTTCCAGTACGCGTCGGGACCGAGGCCATCCCGAAGCTCGGTGAGACCCTTCTCAGCCGACTTGGTCGACACCGGCGAGAGCCTCCGAGCGTCCAGCTCCTGCTCGAGATCATCGAGGGTGCCGAGCGAGGCTTCGAGATCGTCACCCAGAAGTGAGCGCTTGACCCGGTCGACAGGGCCTGCAAGGCCCGGATCCTCGGAGACCGCAGGGTCGAAGCGACGCTCGGCATCGTGCGGCACCGGACGATGCATTCCAGGGATGCTCACGAACCCTCCGAACGGGATGGCGCCGATGCCGTACTCGATGCCGTTCCGTCTCGTCTTCACGACCGCCGGCGGGAAGCCGACGTAGAACTTCCGCGGGCGCAATCCGACCGCGAGCGAGGCGAAGAAGTGGCCGGCCTCGTGGACGAGGATCAGAAAAGCGAGACCGAGGATCGCAATCGCGATGCTCATGCGGTCGCCAACCTCCCCTCGGCCAGGTGCCGAGCCTCAGCATCGGCGTCGACGAGCCCCGGAAGATCGCGGGCGGCACTCCCGTCGACGCGGCCGAGAGCACCCTCCACGAGCTGCGAGATCTCGAGGAAGCCGATTCGCCCTTCCAGGAAGGCTGCGACGGCGACCTCGTTCGCTGCGTTGAACGCGCAGGGATACGTGCCGCCCCGCTCACCTGCTTCGCGCGCGAGCGGCAGGAGCGGGAATCGCTCCGGATCGGGCGGTTCGAACTCGAGCGACAGAGGCGCCTTGAGATCGAGCGCGGGCACCGGCGTCGCGCGCCGCTCGGGGTACGTGAGCGCGAAGGAGATCGGCACGCGCATGTCGGGGTAGCCCACGTGTGCGAGCGCTGCGCCGTCTCGGAAGCGGACGAGGCCGTGAACGACGGAGGTCGGATGCACGACGACCTCCATCCTCTCGTACTCGAGCCCGAAGAGGTAGTGCGCCTCGATCAGCTCGAGGCCCTTGTTGGCGAGCGTCGCCGAGTCGATCGTGATCTTCGGCCCCATGGACCAGGTGGGATGCGCGAGAGCCTCCTCCACGCTCGACTGATTCGAGATCCGCGAGCGAACGGTTTCTGAACGGCCCGCCGGACGCGGTCAGAACGAGCGAGCCGATCGTCTCCGGTGCGCGACCTTCGAGACACTGGAAGACCGCCGAATGCTCGCTGTCGACTGGCAGCAGGAGCCCTCCGCCCCGCCTCCAGGCGGCCACGGCCAGGTCACCTGCCGCGACGAGACTTTCCTTGTTCGCGAGCGCGAGGGTGATCCCGCGCTCGAGCGCCCAGAGGGTGGCGCCGACTCCTGCGAAGCCGACGACCGCGTTCAGGACGAGATCGGGCTCGGAAGCGTCGAGGAGCTCCGTCAGATCGCCGCCGACCTGGACGTGCTCCACCCTGCGGGTCGCGGCAAGCTCGTCGAGCGGTTGCGAGCCCGATGCGAGCGCGACGATCTCGAGGTCCGCATGCCCATCGACGATCTCGAGCGCCTGCCGCCCGATCGAGCCGGTGGCCCCGAGCAGCGCGATCCGCTTGAGATCGGTGGCCGCCACGAGTCGAAGGCTAACTGCCCTTGCGTTCAGAACAAGCTACGCTCGCCCCATCGAGCGCTCGCGGCACCGCTACGGAGACGACGCGAGCCAGTACGGCGAGCTGTTTCTTCCAGACGAGACCGGGGCGCACGGGGTCGTCATCGTCATCCACGGCGGCTTCTGGAAGGCGCGCTATGACTGCTCGCTGATGACGGCGCTCTGCCAGGACCTGGCTCGGCACGGTGTCGTGGCCTGGAATCTCGAGTATCGGCGGATCGGAAACGGCGGCGGCTGGCCGGAGACGTTTGCCGATGTGGCCGCCGGAGTCGACCTTCTGAGCGATCTCGACGCACCGCTGAACCTCGAACGCGTCGCCGCGATCGGGCACAGTGCCGGCGGGCACCTGGCGCTCTGGTCGGCCGCCCGCGTGACCCTCTCGGGCGACGCGCCCGGTGCGGCACCGCGTGTGGTTCCCCGGGCCGTCGTGTCACAGGCGGGCATCGCCGACCTTCGGATCGCAGCCCACACTCCACCGTCGAACGAGCCGACGCGAGCTCTCATGGGCGGCATGCCGGAAGACTTTCCGGAGCGGTATGCGTTGGCCTCTCCGCGCCAACGGCTGCCACTCGGAGTCGCCCAGCTCCTGCTGCACGGCGAGCACGACGAGTGGGTCGCGATCGACATCTCGGAGTCCTATGCCGGCGCCGCGCAGGCGGCCGGCGATCCGTGCGAGTTGCGCGTGCTCCCGCGAACCGGGCATTTCGAGCACATCGACGCCTCGAGCAACGCGTGGCGGATCTGCCGCGACTGGGTGGTCGAGCAGGTCAGTTGATGGCTGCCCGGAGCGAGGAAACGAAGCGCTCGAGCCCCGAGCCTCCCTCCTCTGCCGCTTCCAACGCCGCCGATCCCACGACGATCCCGTCGGCGAGCTCCGCAGCAGCCGCAGCTTGCGCGGGCGTCGAGATGCCGAATCCGGCATAGAGCGGAACGCTGGTCAAGCGCCGCGTGCGCTCGACGAGCGGCGCGAGCTCGGGCGACAGGTCGGTGCGTGCGCCGGTCGTCCCCGTGAGCGTGACGAGGTAGAGCCAGCCGTCGGTCTTCTCGGCGGCGAGCCTGATGCGCTCGTCGCTCGAGGTCGGGGCGACGAGCTGCACACGCCGGAGCTCATGGTGAAGATCAACCGGCAGGTCGGCGACGATCAGCGAGCTCGCTCCGGCCTCGGCCGCATCCGCTGCGAACCGCTCCCATCCATACGCCTCGAGGATCGCCGCGTACGTCATGGGAATCAGCGGAACCTCGACGCGCTCACGTGTTCGCCGCAGGCACTCGAGGCACGCTGCGGTGCGCATTCCCTGCGCGAGCGCGCGCTCGGCCGCGAGGCGGATCGTCAGGCCCGTCCGCGAGGGGATCCGAGAACGGGAACCCGAGCTCGACGACGTCGGCTCCGCCCGAGACCGTCGCCGAAGCGAGCTCCGGGGTATCCGGACCGGCCATGAGGTAGACGACGAGCGTCTTGGTCAGCGGGCGAGCACCTCGGCGAGGTCCTTGTCTCCGCGTCCCGAGAGCCCCACGAGGATCGTCTCGGCGTCGAGATCGAGCGCGCGGGCGAGCGCGTGCGCCGGCTCGAGCGCAGGCAGGATGCCCTCCGAGGTCGCGAGGCGGTGAAACGCGGCGAGTGCCTCATCGTCCGACGCCGTGACGTACTCGGCGCGGCCCGAGTCGCGCAGGTGCGCATGCTCGGGGCCTACGCCCGGGTAGTCGAGGCCGGCCGATATCGAGTGCGCGTCGACGACCTGACCGTCCGCGTCGGCGAGGACGGACGAGCGGGAGCCGTGTAACACGCTCGGCCTCCCCGCTGAGAGGCTCGCGGCGCCCTCGGCCTCGACCCCGACGAGCCGAACCTCCTCGTCCGAGAGAAAGCCCGCAAACAGCCCGATTGCGTTCGATCCACCACCCACGCACGCGACGACCGCGTCGGGCAGTCGCCCGAGCCGCTCGAGCACCTGCTCGCGGGCCTCGCGCCCGATGACGCTCTGCAACTCGCGAACGATCGCGGGATACGGGTGCGGCCCGACGCAGGAGCCGATCAGGTAGTACGTCGTCTCGACGTTCGTGATCCAGTCGCGGATCGCCTCGCTCGTCGCCTCCTTCAGCGTGCGTGTTCCGAACTCCACCGGCCTCACCTCGGCGCCGAGGAGCCGCATGCGCTCGACGTTCGGGCGCTGCCGGCGCATGTCCTCGGAGCCCATGTGCACCACGCACTCGAGCCCGAAGCGCGCGCAGACGGTTGCCGTTGCGACGCCGTGCTGCCCCGCACCTGTCTCGGCGACGATGCGGCGCTTGCCGAGCCGGACGGCGAGGAGCGCCTGGCCGACCGCGTTGTTGATCTTGTGTGCCCCGGTATGGAGCAGGTCTTCGCGCTTGAGCAGGACTCGCTTGCCGGCCGGCGCGAACCGGGCCGCCTCGTAGAGCGGCGTCGGGCGCCCGGCGAAGCGGGCGAGTAGCTCGTCGAGGTCGGCGCGAAACGCGGGGTCCTCTCGAGCCTCGTCCCAGCCGCGCGAGAGCTCGTCCAGCGCCGGGACGAGCGTCTCCGGGACGTAGCGCCCGCCGTAGTCCCCGTAGAGGCCGGGGGTCGCAGGTGCGCTCATCGTGCGGCCGCCACGTACGCGCGGACGCGTTCGTGATCCTTCATGCCGGAGCGGACTCGAGCGCGGAGCTCGCGTCCACCGCCCACGGATCGAACCGCCTCGATCGCCGCCCGGACGTTGTCCGGCCCGAGGCCTCCCGCGAGCATGATCCGGCCGTTCGCTGCTCGGGCCCGCTCGAGGTGCCCCGGATCGGGCTCTTGCCAGGGAAGATCGAGCACCTTCGCGACCTCCCTGCCCTCGCGGAGAAGAACCGCGTCGCGGCCGCGCACCTTCCCTTCCTCGCGCGGGTAGAGCTGGACGAGATCGGCGTCCTCCCCACTCGGCTCCCCGACCTCGACCGCCACCGAAAGCATCGTGTCGGGCACGGGAAGAACTCCCGGCGCGCGACGCGGGCTCGCATCGGCGAGCACGAATCCCGCCATGTCCGCGCCGGCGGCGGCCGCTGCGTCGACGTCCTCGGCGCGCGTGAGGCCACACACCTTCACGAGAGGGCGCGACAGGAGCTCTGCGAGCTTCGCCGCGGGGTCGGAGGCACGCATGAGCGCCGAGCCGACGAGGATCGCGTCGGCTCCCGCGAGCTCCGCAGCGGCACCCTGCGCGCGGGACTCGATTCCGCTCTCCGCGACGATGATGCGGTCGCGCGGCGCCGAGGCCACGAGGTCGAGCTGCGCGCGGCGATCGATTTCGAACGTCGCGAGGTCGCGCGCGTTGATGCCGATGACGGGAGCGTCGAACTGCGCGGCACGCGAGAGCTCCTCCGAATCGTGCGCCTCGACGAGCGTGTCGAGGCCAAGGTCAGCCGCCGCGCCGAGCAGCCTCCGCATGGTCTCGTCGTCGAGATCGCGGAGGATGAGGAGCGCTGCGTCGGCGCCGGCCTCGCGAGCGGCGCGCAGATCGTCCTCGGTCGAGAAGAATCCCTTCGCCAGCAGCGGGAGGCGTGCTGCCGACCGCGCGGCACGGAGGTCGTCCCAGGAGCCGCCGAAACGTGCGTCGACGAGAATCGAGACCGCCGCCGCGCCGGCCTGCTCATATGACGCCGCGAGTGCGGCAGGATCGGCATCGGGGCGCAGGTCACCTGCGGACGGCGATCTGCGCTTGATCTCGGCGATGCCCTGCAGCCCCGGTGTCGCCAGCGCGTCGCGGAAGCGTCCCATCAGTCGTCCACCCGCGAGAACGCCACGAGCTGCTCGAGCCGCTCGGCCGCGGCGCCCGAGGCAACCGCCTCACGCGCGAGCTCGAGGCCGTCGGCACAGATCGTCCGCGCGCCCGCCGGCGGCGATCGTCGCGGCGGCGTTGAGGAGGATCGCGTCGCTCTGGGCGCCGTTCTCCCCGGCGAGCACGCGCCTGATCGCCTCTGCGTTCTCGGTCGGATCGCCGCCTCGCAACTCGTCGGGCTCGCAGCGACGTAGACCGAGCTCGGCGGGATCGACCGTCCGCTCTCTTCACGTCCTCGCCCACCACCTCGTAGACGAGGTTCGGCCCGGCCGGCGAGAGCTCGTCGACGCCGCCCGCGCCGTGGACGACGAAGGCCCGGCTCGGCGCCGAGTATCGCGATCACCTCCGCGACCGTCCGGGCGAGCTCGGGCGAGTAGACGCCCATGACCTGAGACCGCGCGCCGGCGGGGTTCGTGAGCGGGCCGATGAGGTTGAAGATCGTCCGCGTCCCGAGCTCGCGCCGAACGGGTGCAGCGTGTCGCATCGCCGGATGATGCACCGGCGCGAACATGAATCCGAAGCCGTAGAGGTCGATCGAGCGCGCGATCCGGTCCGGCGGGAGCTCGAGCCGGAACCCGAGGGCCTCGATCACGTCTGCCGAGCCCGAGGCGGAGGAGACCGCGCGGTTTCCGTGCTTTGCGACGGCGGCACCTGCGGCAGCGGCGACGATCCCGGCGGCGGTCGAGATATTGATCGTCCGCGCACCGTCCCCGCCTGTCCCGGCCGTGTCCACGAGATCGCTCCGCTCCGGCCGCACCGGCAGCGCGTGGTCGCGCATCGCCTCCGCGCACCCCGCGATCTCGGCCACCGTCTCCCCCTTCGCCCTGAGCGCGACGAGGAAGCCGGCGATCTGCGCCGGTGTCGCTTCGCCGCTCATGATCTCGTCCATGACGGAGCGGGCCTCGTCGCGAGCAAGGTGTCGCCCGTCGAGGAGCCGAGCGATCGCCTCCTGGATCATGCGGCGAAGTGTGGCGGAACCGCGGTCAGGTGACCGCGAGGATCACGAAGTACGCCGCTGGACCGGCCCAGAGCAGCGCGTCCAGTCGGTCGAGCATGCCGCCGTGGCCACCCAGCAGGCGCCCTGAGTCCTTCGCCTGCAGGTCGCGCTTCACCGCCGACTCGAACAGGTCGCCGAAGACCGCGGCGAGCGCCACCGCGGCTCCCAGGAGCAGCGTCTCGGGGATCGTCAGGAACTCGTCGCGATCCTTGTAGAGAATCAGGAACGCAGCGGCCATCGCGGCCAGGACCCCTCCGGCCAGGCCCTCCCAGGTCTTCGCCGGCGAGATCGAGGGCGCGAGGCTGTGCCTCCCGAGCGTGCGACCGACGAAGAACGCGGCCGTGTCCGCGGCAAACACGGTGAACATGACGGCGATGACGGCCCAGAAGCCGTACTCGGGGACGTCCCGGACGAGGAGCAGCAGGCCGAGCCCCGCTCCCACCCAGACGACTCCGAGGAGCGTGACGCCGAACGAGGTCGTCGCGGCCACCCGGATGTCCGAGAGGCCGTAGAAGACGAACGCGAGAAAGAGGGTCGCCAGGATGCCTGCCGACCATCCACGGGAGGTCTCCGAGCTGGAGTCCGAGCAGCGTAAGGGCGAAGCCCGCGTAGCCTGCGATCACGAGCGGCCTGCGCTCTCGCGCCATGCCGTACAGCTCGTGGAGGGCAAGCAGGCCGGCGACGAGCGTGAGGCCGAAGAGCCACCAGCCGCCCAGGTAGACGAGGCCGATGACGACCGGCAGGAGGATCGCAGCGACGAGGATCCGCGAGAGCGAGCGGGATCTCATCGAGCGCCGAACCTCCGCCCGCGGCGTGCGTACTCCTCGAGCGCGGCGCGCAGCTCGTCCTCGCCGAAGTCGGGCCAGTAGGTGTCCGTGAACACGAGCTCGGCGTAGGCGGACTGCCAGAGGAGGAAGTTCGAGAGCCGCTGCTCGCCGGAGGTGCGGATGACGAGGTCGGGATCGGGGAGTCGGGCGCGAAGAGCCGCTCGGACACGGCCTGCTCGGACACGTCCTGGGGTCTGACCCCGTCGGCGACGACCTGGCGCACGGCTTCGACCAGCTCGGCGCGGCTCCCGTAGTCGAACGCGATCCAGAGGTGGAGGCGGTCGTTCCCGGCGGTCTCCGTCTCGAGCGCGGCCATCTTCTCTCTCAGCGTTTCAGGAATCCGATCGCGCCGGCCGAAGAACCGCGTGCGCACGCCCTGGCGCGCGAGGTCCGGGAGCTCGCGGTCGATCGTCTCGTCCAGGAGCTCCATGATCGACTCGACCTCGTCGTGCGGACGCGCCCAGTTCTCGGTCGAGAACGCGTACACGGCCAGGGAGCGCACGTCGAGGTCGATTGCCGCCTCGACCGTCCGCCGAAGCGCGCGGGCGCCCTCGCGATGCCCCTCGGCGACGGACAGGTCGCGGGAAGCGGCCCAGCGCCCGTTCCCGTCCATGATGATGGCGACGCTACGTGCTGCTGGTGGTTCGTCCCCCGGCGAAGAAGTGTCGCTCACTTTCCGAGTCTGAGCCCGCGAAGCGGGATCAAACTTCCATGATCTCCGTCTCCTTGGCCTTCAGGAGATCGTCGATCGCCTTCGTGTGCTCGTCGGTGATCTTCTGCACCTGCTGCTCCGCGCGCCGCTCCTCGTCGTCGCCCACGTCGCCCTTGGTGACGAGCTCGCGCAGGTGCTGCATCACGTCGCGTCGAACGTTGCGGATCGCGACCTTCCCGTCCTCCCCCACCCGGCGGACGACCTTCACGAGCTCCTTTCGGCGCTCCTCCGTCAACGTCGGGATCGGCAGACGGATGAGCTTGCCGTCGTTCGAGGGAGTCAGGCCGAGGTCCGACTCCTGGATCGCACGCTCGATCGACTTCATCGAGCCGGGGTCGAACGGCTGCACGGTGAGCATGCGCGCCTCGGGCGCGGAGATCGACGCCAGGCTCTTGAGCGGGGTCGGCGTGCCGTAGTAGTCGATCGTCACGCGGTCGAGGAGAGCCGGCGATGCGCGGCCGGTGCGGATCGAGTTGAACTCGTGGTGCGTCGCCTCGATCGACTTGTCCATCCGCCGCTTCGCGTCCGCGAGGAAGTCCTCGATCGCAGCCATGCGCCCTCCTTGCCTAGGGCTGGTGTCGAGATGATCGTCCCGACGCGCTCGCCGGCCGCGACGCGGCGGATATTCCCCTTGGCGAGCTCGAAGACGTAGATCGGCAGCCGGTTGTCCATGCACAGGGAGAGCGCGGTCGTGTCCATGACCTTCAACCCGCGCTCGATCGCCTCCAGATGCGTGAGCTCGGGAAGGAACTGCGCATCCGCGTTCTCGTTCGGATCGCCGTCGTAGACGCCCTCGACGTTGTTCTTCGCCATGAGGATCGCCTGAGCGCCGATCTCGAGCGCCCGCAGAGCTGCGGCGGTGTCCGTCGTGAAGAACGGGTTGCCGGTGCCCGCCGCGAAGATGACGATCCGCCCTTTCTCGAGATGTCGCATCGCGCGGCGGCGGATGTACGGCTCGGCGACCTCGGACACGGTGATCGCCGACTGCACGCGCGTGATGACACCCAGCCGCTCGAGCGCGTCCTGGAGCGTCAGCGCGTTCAGGAGCGTCGCCAGCATCCCGGCGTAGTCCGCGGTCGCGCGGTCCATGCCCTCGGCCGCGGCCGCCATGCCGCGGTAGATGTTCCCCGCACCGACGACGATCGCGAGCTCGGTTCCGGCCTCGTGCACGGCGAGCACCTCCTCGCCGATCGCGACGACGGTGCTGGGGTCGATCCCGTACTGGCGCCCGCCCAGTAACGCCTCACCGGAGAGCTTCAGGAGCGCGCGACGGAACGGCGCAGGCGTCTCCGTGGAGACACTCGCGGTCGCCGTTTCCGTGCGCGCAGTCACCCCGTGACCGAGACCCGTGCGAAGCGGACGACCGACGCATTGCCCTCGTCGAGCGCCTGCCCCACGGTCTTCGACGCGTCGTGGATCCATGCCTGCTCGGCGAGGACTCCGCCAGGGGTGGCCGCGAAGAAGCGCTTCTGGAGCATGCCGTCCACGATCTTCTCACGCGCCGGCTCGGGCTTGGACTGCACCTCGTCGGAGTTGAGGAAGATCGCGCGCTCCGCTTCGGACCGCTCACCCGGCACGTCGTCGCGCACGCTCCATTCCGGAGCCGCGAACGAGATGTGCATCGCTACCTGCCGCGCGAGCTCGGGCGATCCGCCCTGAAGCTCGACGAGGACGCCGATCTTGTTCGCGGGCGGATGGGCGTACCCGGCGACGACGTTTCCGGCCGGCGCGTCGAAGCGCGCCGCGTCGACGACCACGATGTTCTCGCCGAGCTTGCCGGCGAGCTCCATCCGCTCCTCCTCGAACCGCTCGACCGCAGCCGGGCCCTCTGCATGCACGGCTCGAAGCACTCGCTCGGCGAATGCCTGGAACTCCTCGTTGTTGGAGACGGGCTCGGTCTCGCAGCCGATGCCCGCGATCGAGCCGACCAGGCCCTCGACGACGTAGCCGACGAGCCCCTCGGTCGTGGAGCGCCCTGCGCGCTTGCCGGCAGACGCCATTCCGCGCTCTCGCAGCAGCGTCCGGGCCGCTTCGAGATCGCCGTCGGTCTCCTCGAGCGCGCGCTTGCAGTCCATCATCCCTGCGCCCGTTCGGTCGCGGAGCTCCTTTACGAGACCTGCGCTGATCGTGGTGCTCATTGAGTCTTCGCCCCCGTCGCGGCGAGGCCACGGCTCCGGCCCTCGTTCTGCGGTGTCGCCGCTGGCGCTCGTTCTGCGGCTTCCGCCGCTGGCTCCGGCTCGGCCGCCGGAGCCGTCTCTTCGTCTGCCTCTTCCGGTCGAGACTCGACGTCGTCCGGCGAATCGGATGGCGCGTGCTCAGAGCCGGTGCCGCGAACTCGGCCGGCGCGACCTGCGCCTGGCCGGCGGCGATGCCGTCGGCCACGACCTTCGCGATCAGGTTCGACGCGCGGATGGCGTCGTCATTTCCGGGGATGACGAAGTCGGCTTCGTCCGGATCGGCGTTCGTGTCGACCAGGCCGACGATCGGGACGCCGAGCCGACGCGCCTCGCGCACTGCCAGCTGTTCCTTCTTCAGGTCGATGACGAAGACCGCGTCCGGCTGGCGCTTCATGTCGGCGACCCCGCCGAGGTTCGCCTCGAGCTTCTCGAGCTCGCCTGTGAGGGAGATCCGCTCCTTCGAGGGAAGCAGCTCGAGCTGTCCTTCCGTTTGCAGGCGGCGCAGGTCGTGCAGGTACGCGATGCGCTCGGAGATCGTGCGCCAGTTGGTGAGAAGGCCGCCGAGCCAGCGATTCGACACGTAGGGCATTCCGACCCGAGTCGCGTGATCCCGCACGGCGTCCTGCGCCTGTTTCTTGGTGCCGACGAACAGCATCGTTCCGCGGCGCTCCGCGACGTTGCGCGCGAAGTCGTGCGCCTCTTCGAGCAACTCGAGCGTCTTCTGGAGGTCGATGATGTAGATGCCTCCGCGCTCGGCGAAGATGTATCGGCGCATCTTCGGATTCCAGCGCCGGGTCTGGTGGCCGAAGTGAACGCCGGCCTCCAGCAGTTCCCGCATGGTTACGACTGACAATTCAGCCCCTTTCAGGTGGTTTGACGGTGGTGCGCCGGCGGGCCGGGCGGAACCGCGCTCAAGACGCGGCACCCCCGCCTCGGCTGGATCGCCGGGTCGGTTCCGGGTCCAGCGATTCTACCCGTCGGAGCGAGCTGCTCGCCCTAGCCGTCGAGCCCGCGCCAGTGCGCTCTCGAGGTCGGACGGAAGCCGAGACTCGAGGTCGATCTGTCCTTCGCGCAGCGGGTGCCGGAAACGCAAGCGGTGCGCATGCAGGAACTGCCTCTCGAGCCCGAGGTCGCCGCGGACGCCGTACTGCGCGTCTCCCGAGACGGGGAGGTCGACCGCCGCCAGGTGCACCCGGATCTGATGCGTCCGGCCCGTCTCCAGGCGGACGTCGAGCAACGCATGCTCGCTCATGCGCTCGAGAACCTCGAAGTGCGTAACGGCATCGCGGGGCTCGTCGGTGTCGAGCGAGCGCCTCGTGGGATCCCGACGGTCGCGGCCGATCGGCGCCTCGATTCGACCCGTGCGCGACCGCGGCGAGCCGCGGACGAGTGCGAGATACCGTCGTTCGACGTCCCGGTGTCTGATCGCCTCCTGCAGCGCGTCGTAGGCGGCCTCGGAGCGCGCCGCAACGAGGAGGCCCGATGTGTCGCGATCGAGACGATGGACGACGCCGGGCCGCTCCGGATCCGGTCCGCCGGCGGCGCCCAGAGAGAGGAGCTGGCCGACGAGCGTGCCTCCTCGCACTCCTGCGCCCGGATGGACGACGAGCCCGGACGGCTTGTCGAGGACGAGAAGATGCTCGTCCTCGTACACGATCGGCACCGACACGGGCTCTGCCACGAGACCGGCCGGGGGATCGGGAAGCTCGGCGGAGACGACGGAGCCCGCCTCGAGTCGGTGGCTCTTCGGCCGGAGCTCCCCGTCCACCCGCACCGACCCGTCGCGCAACATCCTCTCGGCCAGCGCACGCGACCCGATCTCCTCACGCACGGCGAGCACCTTGTCGAGGCGTGTGCCCGCGTCCTCCTCAGCGACGCTGAAGCGCAGTGTCCTCATCGCGTGCGCCGTGCATGTGGCCCGAGCGGTCGACGAGGACGAGCGCGCTGAACAGCACCGCGACGCCGACGACGATGAACATGTCGGCGAGGTTGAACGCCGGCCAGGCGTCGAGGTCGAGGAAGTCGGTCACCCGACCGAGGCGCACGCGGTCGATCAAGTTCGCGATGCTGCCGCCGAGGACGAGGCCCAATCCCACGGGGAGGACCGGATGGCGCTTGCCGGAGCGCGCGAAGAACCAGACCATCAGGCACACCGCGAACGCGGTGATCGCGATCACGGAGCTCGTTCGGCTCGCGAACAGACCGAATGCGATGCCGGAGTTCTCGACGTGATGGATCGAGAACGGACCGAGGAGCTCCACTCGGTCGCCGACCTCGACGGTGCGACCGACGACCTGCTTCGTCAGCTGGTCGGCGACGATCGCCGCCGCTCCGATTGCGAGCAGCGCGAGCCACTGCCCGGGGCCGGCTGCGAGTGATCGTTCCGCGGACGAGATCGGCTTGAGCGCGTTCGCCGTCGACCCGACGCGAACATCGACTTGCTCTCGGGCAGGTTCGCTCAACCGCGCTCCTGCGCGCGCTTGTCGTCGATGCAGAGCGTGGCGTAGGGAACCGCCTCGAGCCGATCCGCGTCGATCGGCTTGCCGCACGCGATGCAGGTGCCGTACGACCCGCCCTCGATTCGGGCGAGCGCGGCCTGGATCTCCGCGATGAGGTGATCGGCGTTCTCCCCGAGCCCTTCGTCGAGCTCGCGCATGTAGGTCTCCGTCGCGTTGTCGGCGAGCTCGTCCGCTCCGGTCGAGAGGTCTCCCGTCTCGTCCGTCAGGGAGCCCTCGTGGTTCACGCTCTGGCGCGCCGCCTTGAGCTGCACGAGCTCGCTCTCGAGCTCGTGGCGGAAGTGGTCGAGGTCCAGGCGCGCGCTCGTCGGGTCGTTCACGGCCCGAAGGATAACGGCGCGGTCCTACCCTGCGACCCTACGGATACCCGGGTCGGTGACCTCCTCGACCGACACCGGCTTCGCCGGCGCAGCTTCGACCCGTTCCTCTGAGCGCTCCTCCGCGCGCGGCTCGCTGTCGAGCGACTCGAGGGCGGTGCGCAGAAGCGCGCGGATCTTGCGCACGTCCTCTTCGAGGCGCTGCCTCTCGGCCGCAGCCTCGCGTGTCACGCGCCGACCCTCGGCGTGCGCTTCCTGCACGATCAAGTCCGACTCGCGGCGAGCCTGCTCCTTCATGTCCTGTGCCGCCCGCTCCGCGGAGACGAGGGTCGAGCGGAGAAGGGCCTCGAGCTCACGATGCTTCGAGGCCTCGGTCTCGAGCTCGTCGAGTTGATCGGCAAGATCCGCGCGCTCGCGCCACACCTCCTCGAAGCTGTCCGCAATCTCGTTGAGGAGCGCCTCCACGGTTTTCGGGCGGTACCCGCGGAGAAATGTGCGACGGAGCTGAAGGTGTCTGATTTCGACTGGCGTGAGCGGCATGTGACCTCCTTAGAGGATCGCCTCGATCAGGTTGGAGACGAGCTCGGCCGCAACGAGCAGGACGACGACACCGACGATCGGGGACAGGTCGAACGGCCCGATCCTCGGGAGCCACCGAAACAGACGGAGATAGGGGACGACGACTTCGTCCAAGAACCTTTGCACAGTTGCGACCGTGCTGGAATACGGGAGTCGAACCCAGGACAGGATGACCCACGCGAAGATGAGCAGGATGTAGATCCACACGAAGACGCGCACGAAGCTCTGCAGCTGCGAGGCGGTGTCGAAAAGCAGCCCGAACGAGGCTGGAACGCCCATCGGAAGTGGTTTCGCCGTGGGGCGGCGCTTTTCCTACGCGACCATACCCCGGGGTCTGGCTAAAGCCAGACCCCGGAAGTGCGGGTGAGGTCAGGCAGCTAGACGCGCCTGGGGTCTGGCTTCAGCCAGACCCCGTTCTACGCCTGGTTGTAGAAGCCACCCCGCTCCAATGCACGCGCTCGCTCTTCCGCGGACAGCTCCACATCTCGGGGCGTCAGCAGGAAGACCTTGTCGGCGACGCGCTGCATGCTGCCGTCGAGCGCGTACGTCAGGCCGCTCGCGAAGTCGATCAGCCGCTTGGAGAGATCGGTGTCCGCACTCTGCAGGTTGAGGATCACGGGAACCGACGCCTTGAAGCGGTCGGCGATCTGCTGGGCGTCGTTGAAGCTGCGCGGAACGACGAGGTGCACCTTCGCGGGCGGGCCTGGATCCACGCTGCGAAGGCGCGACTGACGCCGGGACGAGCGCGGCGGCGGATCCTCGTCGGAGGCCCAATCGTCCGTCTCTGCTGCCTTCGGAAGCCGCCGCACGTTCTGCCGGTCGCGGCGGCTGTAGCTCTCCTCGAGCTGCTCGTTCGTCGCGTAGCCGGATTCGTCCCACTCCTCTTCCTCGGCGATGCCGAAGTAGACGAGGGTCCGGCTCCAGAGGTCGGAGAAGCCCATGCGGGGGCCAGTCTAACCCCGCCGGAACAGCGCTTCGCCGATGCGCACGAGCGTCGCTCCCTCTTCGACGGCGACCGTGTAGTCCTGGGATGTTCCCATGCTGAGCACGTCGAGACCATTCTCGGACGCGAGCTCGCGCAGACGGCGGAAGTAGGGCCGGGAGGTCTCGGGCTCGGCCGTGAGCGGCGGCATCGTCATCAGGCCGCGAATGGACGGGAAGCGTTCGAGGTAGCGCGGAATCTCGTCGGGAGAGACGCCTGACTTCGTCTCCTCGCCCGAGAGGTTCACCTCGACCAGAGCCGGCACCGAAAGCCGTCCTCCGGCCGACTCGGACGACAGCGAGTGCACGAGCTCACACAACCGGTTCACCACCTTGACCTTGTTGGACTGGAGATGGCCGATGAAGTGCCAGCGAAACGCGTCCCCGTAAACGTCGTGCTTGCGCTCGAGGTCCTGTGCGCGGTTCTCCCCCACCACGTCCACCCCCGCGTCGGCGAGGACCGCCATGTCCTCGACCGAGACGTACTTGGTCGCGACGACGAGCGTGACGTTCTCGCCGATTTCGTCCCGGACTCGCTGATACCGCTCGGTGATCTCGTCGCTCGTTGCGATCGTCATGCGTCCGCCGGCGCGGCGATGAGCTCTCTCGCCGCCTCGAGCTCCGACTCACGCCCGTCGAGCTCGCCGTTCAGCTTCCTGCGGCGAAGCTCTGCAAGCACCTCGCCGACTCGCGGCGACTCGGAGAGGCCGAGCTCCGCGAGCTCCGCGCCGCCGATCTCGATGCGGACGTCCCGGAGACGCTCGAAGTAGTCGCGGAGCTCCTGCTGGTTCTCGTGGGCGAGGGCCAGAAGCGGCGCATCCGGAGCGAACGCGTCGGCGAGGGAGACCACGTCCGCCGGCTCGAGCTCCTCACCGCGCAGTCGTTCGACGATTCGCGGTGCGACCGTGATTGCGCCTGCGATCCGGTCGCCGTCACGCCTTCGCACCTTCAGCCGCTCGAGCCAGTCGTACGCCTCTCCTGGGGTCAGGTCTCGCCCGAGCACGGCGAGACCGATGCGCCAGGCCGGAACGTCGACCTCCAGCTCGTTGCGAAGCTCGAGTGCACGCTCGAACAGGGCAGCGGCATCCTGATCCGCGCGGAGGCGAGGATGAATCGCGCGGTCTGCCCCGAGCTCGCCCAGGCGGACGATCCCGCCGACGGCGCCAGGGTCCTCGAGGAGCGCGTGCAGCTCGTCCCGGAGACGAGCCGACGACAGGTCTCCCACGAGGCCCATGTCGATGCAGCTGCGCGCGAGCTGCGCCGAGTGCTCCTCGAGCCGAAGCTCGTACCGCGCTTCGTACCGGATCGCGCGGAAGATCCTCGTCGGGTCGTCGATGAACGAGAGGTTGTGGAGCACCCGCAGCAGGCCTCCGCGGAGGTCCGCTCGGCCGCCGAAGGGATCGAAGAGCCGGCCGAACGAGGCGGGCTCGAGCGCGACGGCCATCGCGTTGATCGTGAAATCGCGACGGAAGAGGTCCTCGCGCAGCCCGGCGCGCTCGACGGTCGGGAGCGCCCCCGGCGCGTCGTAGAACTCGGTACGCGTCGTGACCACGTCGATGCGCTCGCCGTCCCCGTAGAGGACGATCGCCGTGCCGAACTTCTGGTGCGGCGTGACGCGGCCGCCGAGCGCTGCAGCGAGCGCACGCGCGAAGTCGATCGCATCGCCTTCGACCGCGATGTCGATGTCGAACCCCTTCTCGCCCAGAAGGATGTCGCGGACGGTGCCGCCGACGAGATAGACGGCCTCCGCGCGATGGCCGAGCGACGCCACCGCATCGAACAGCACACGCAGGCGCTCGACGCTCTCGAGCTCGGCGGCAAGGCTCTCACCCGTCTCCTCTCGATCGTGCTCGATGCCCTCGAGCGCTCGTAGGAGATCGACGCGAGCGACGACGCCAACGAGCTCGGCGTCTCTCACCACCGCCACCCGGCCGTCCTCGGCGTCCGTGACGAGCACGCGCAGCTCCGAGAGCGTCGCGTCCTCGGTCGTCGTGGCTGCACGCCCGCTCATGACTCCGCGCACCGGCGCGTGCGCCAGCCCATGGGCGATCGCCTTGTCGAGATCCTCGCGGCTCACCGATCCGACGACGTGGCCGCCTTCGGTGACGAACACTCCGCTCTGTCCGTGGCGCTGACACAACGCCATCGCGTCGCGGACGGAGTGCTCCGGCTCGACAGACCTTGGGGGCGTCGACATGACGTCGCGGGCGCGGCGAGGCTCCTGCGGGGCCTGTTCGAGCGCGGAGATCACCAGCTTGCGCGCCTCGCCGAGCTCTGCCCGAAGGATGGCCGAGGCGGCCTGAGCGTGTCCTCCGCCACCGAGCGCGGCCGCCACGACGGAGGCGTCCACGAGATCGCTGCGGCTGCGTACGACCGCGAACACTCGCTCCTCCATCTCGACGAGGAGCACGAGCGCAATCGTGTCGGTGAGGTCGACGATCTTGTGCGCGAGGTTCGAGATCCCGTCCACGTACTTCGGCCATCGAACGGCTGCGAGCAGGAGCTCCTCGCCACCGGTCCCGATCGGCTCGAGCGCCTCGAGCAAGTGGTTGAGGAGATCCCGCTCGCCCGCTGACAACGGCGTGTGCAGGTACGCCGCGATGAGATCCTGGCGCGCGCCGTGGCGCAGGCACCAGCTGAGCGCGTCCGCGTCGCGCTGCGTGCTCGTCGCATACGTGAGCGAGCCCGTGTCCTCGTGGATCCCCAGAGCGAACGTCGTCGCCTCGAGCGGCGTGGGCAGCAGCTCGCGCTCGGCGAGGATTCCGACGAGGGTCGTCGTGAGCGCACCGTCGGCGGAAAGGACCGCAGCGGTGGGATCGATCCACTCCGGCAGCGAGGCGTCGCCATGGTGATCGAAGAGGACCTTCTCGACCGCCGGGTCGAGCGCCGTAGGCTCGAGCTCGCCGAGCCGGGAGGCGTTCGTGGTCTCGATGACGATCAAGCGGCGGATCGCGTCGAGCTCGAGGCGAGAGCTCTCCACCACGGCCTCGAGTTCGTCCGCGTGCAGGCGGTAGAACTCGCGGACGTTGCGATTCAGCGCACCGATCGCGACGACGGCGCCGGGATAGAGCCGGCGCGCGGCGACCATCGCCGCGAACGCGTCGAAGTCGGTGTTCCCGTGGGTGGCGATGACCTCCTCGGCCCGCATCGACTCATTGTGCCGCCACCACCGCGATGACAGCGCTCGTGGCGTTTGAAACTAGGGTCTGACCCTGGGCATGTCCACACCAGACGTCTGAAAGCGTCACAACTTCGTGCCGATTCTCGTGCGCGGCTAGGTGTGCGCGACGGCTTCGATCTCGACGCGGGCACCGCTCGGAAGCTGCGAGATGCCGATCGTCGAGCGCGCCGGTGGTCGGTCGCCGACGTGCTTCGCGTAGACCTCGTTCATCCCGGCGAAGTCGCCGAGGTCGAGCAGGAAGACCGTGGTCTTCACGAGCTTGTCGAGCCCGCTGCCCGCGGCCTCGAGGATCGCGGACATGTTCCGCATGATCTGCTCGGTCTGCTCCTCCACGGTCTCGCCCGCAAGGTCGCCCGACTCGAGCACGATGCCGAGTTGGCCCGCGACGAACACGAAGTCGCCGATGCGGATCGCCTGGTTGTACGGCGCGCCCTGGAACGGCCCCGGAGCGCGGTCGGTGCTGATCACGTCCTTGTTCGCCATGTCTACTCCTCCGGCCGGGCGTCGGCGAGCGCGACACCGAGCGCCTTGAAGATCGCTTCCAGGACATGCTGCGAATCCTCGCCCTCGAAAAGCCGTACGTGGATCGTCAGCCCTGATTCCTCCGCGAGCCCACGGAGAAATGCCGCCGCGAGATCCGTGCGGAGCCCGCCCGCCTTCGTCGAGGTGAGATCGGCGTTCGAAGCGACGAGTGCCTCGCCCGAGACCTCGACGACGACCATCGCCAGCGCCTCGTCGGCGGCCACGATCCCGACTCCGCGCTGTCCGAGAAGAGGCTTGAAGGCCGCGCCGAGGGTCGCGCCCGCCTTGTCCACCTCCGCCTCCGGCTCGTCGGGCGCGATCTCGAGCTTGATGCCGAAGCCTCCGGCCTCCGAGAGCACGCCGAGCAAGTGATCGAGCACGGCGACGCCCGTCGCGATCGAGCTCTCTCCGGGGCGGTCGAGGACGATCTCGGCCGCTGCCTCCTCGGTCACAGGTCCGCTCGCTCGATGGCGGCGCCGAGCCCGCGGAGGCGCTCGTCCATCCGCTCGTACCCACGATCGATCTGGCCGATGTTCCCGATGGTCGAGGTGCCTTCGGCGCAGAGCGCCGCGATGACCATCGCCATCCCCGCGCGAATGTCGGGGCTCTCGAGACGCTCGCCGTAGAGGGTCGCCGGCCCGGTCACGACGACGCGATGAGGGTCGCAGAGGATGATGCGCGCGCCCATCGACACGAGCTTGTCGACGAAGAAGAGGCGGCTCTCGAACATCTTCTCGAAGATGAGGATCGTGCCGTGCGCCTGCGTCGCGACGGTGACGGCGATCGACGTGAGATCCGCCGGGAAAGCCGGCCAGATCCCGCTCTCGATCTTCGGGATCTGCCCGCCGAAGTCGTCCTCGATGCGCAGGCGCTGGCCCGCGGGAACGCGAACGCTCGAGTCGGAGACGTCGAGCTCGATGCCGAGCTTGCGGAACGCGGGCACGATGGAGATGAGATCGTCGGGCTCGACGTCCTCGACCACGACCTCTCCCCCGGTCGCCGCCGCGAGGCCGACGAAGCTCGCGACCTCGATGTGGTCAGGTCCGATTCGGTACCCGCCCCCGCCGAGCACGTCCACGCCCTCGATGTGCAGGACGTTCGAGCCGATGCCCTCGATCCGCGCACCGAGCGAGACGAGGAACCTGCAGAGATCCTGGATGTGCGGCTCACAGGCGGCATGGCCGAGCACGGTGTCCCCGTCGGCGAGAACCGCAGCCATGATCGCGTTCTCGGTCCCCATGACCGACGCCTCGTCGAGGTAGACGCGCGTGCCTTTGAGACCGTTCGCGGAGAGGTCGTAGACCCCGTCGAGCTCGACCTCGGCGCCCAGGGCAGCGAACGCGTGAACGTGTGTGTCGAGACGTCGCCGCCCGATCACGTCCCCTCCGGGCGGAGGCACCGTGACGCGCCCGAAGCGCGCGAGCAACGGCCCCGCGAGGAGGAAAGACGCGCGGATCTCTCGCGCGAGGTCAGGGTCGAGATCGGTCTTGGAGACTCCGCCCGGATCGACCCGTACCTCATTGGCGCCCGTCCACTCGGCATCTGCACCGAGATCCCGCAGGAGGTCGACCATCGTCTCCACGTCACGGATCCGAGGGACGTTCGACAGACGCACCTCGTCGGAGGCGAGAACGGTCGCAGCGAGGATCGGCAGCGCGCCGTTCTTGTTCCCGGCCGCACGGACGGTTCCGCTGAGCGTGCGACCTCCTTCGATCACGAAGGACTGCATCGCGCGGGAATCGTACTCGGCGGTCCTCGGGCCGCCTCGTAGCTCAGGAAGGGAGATGTTCGACCTCGAGTCGCGGGATGGGATCGCCCGGCTCGAAGCCGAGGATCTGGGAGTAGAAGGACAGCTCCGCCTCGAGTGCGGTCACGATCGTCTCCGCCTTGCGGAACCCGTGGCCCTCTCCCTCGAAGAGCAGATAGGCGTGCGGGATCCCGCGCTCGCGGAGCGCGCCCACGATCAGCTCGGCCTGCGAGGGCGGGACCACCATGTCGTCGGCGCCCTGAAGGACGAGCATCGGCGTCCGTATCTGGTCGACGAAGTGGATCGCGCTCCGGGCTCGATAGACCTCCGCCGCCTCCGGGTACGGCCCCACGAGCGTGTGCTCGTACTCGAGCTCGAACTTGTGCGTCTCGCCCCCGCCGAACTGCTCGAGGTCCGCGATCCCGTAGTAGGACGCGCCGGCAGCGAACTCGTCCGTGAAGGTGAGCGCGCAGATCGTCGTATAGCCGCCCGCGCTTCCACCGCGGATCAGCAGGCGCTCACCATCGGCTTCTCCCTCGGCCACGAGATATCGCGCCGCGTTCACGCAGTCCTGCAGATCGACGACGCCCCACTGTTCGTTCAGGCGCTCGCGGTACGCACGTCCGTATCCCGTCGATCCGCCGTAGTTGACGTCGACGACCGCGAACCCACGGGTCGTCCAGAACTGGAGCTCGAGGCTGAAGACCGGCGTCGCGTTGCTCGTCGGTCCACCGTGGCTCATCACGATCAACGGCGGTTGCGCGTCCTCCGGGCCGTCGTGTGCCGGGCTCGAGGGTGGATAGAAGAGAGCGTGAGCCGTGAGCCCGTGCTCGGTCGGGAACTCGATCGCACGCGGCACCGAGAAGTGCGACGGGTCGACCGGAACGCGCGAGCTCTGCCGCAGCGTCTTGGTAGATCCGTTCGAGACGTCGAGCCGCACGAGCTCGTTCGGGACGGTGGCCGATCCAGCGAGGAAGAGGACGCTCGACCCTTCCGCGGCGACTGACGGCGAGCTCCACAGGGCGTCGTACGGGAGGTCGAGGACCTCGAGTCTCTGTGTGTCGGGATCGAGGATGCCCAAGAAGGTGCGGCCTCCGTTGTCGTACGTGACGAACAGTCGTCCGTCCGCGAGAAACGTGAACGAGCGCGTTCCGAACACCCACGCGGGGTACCCGAACTCCGCCTCTGCCTCGTACAGGACGCTCCGCTCATCGTCTCGAACGCGCTCGAGGTTCCACCAACCGCTGCGATCGCTCGCGAACACGAGATCGCCGGCGGGGCTCCACTCGGGCTGCCAGATCGACTCCTCGCCGTCACGCCCGGCGACGTGCACGATGTCTGCCAGCCCTCCGTCCGGCGCGAGCCGCGCCACGAAGAGCTCGCAGCCGTCCCACGGCATCCATGGGAGGTTCCACGCCAGGAAGCAGAGGCGCGTGCCGTCGGGCGAGATTCGAGGGTTGGAATAGAAGTCGCGCCCACCTGCGATCGGCGTCGGCTCGCCGGACCCGTCGGTCGGTATCGCCACGAGCTCGTTGACGACGTCGCGCGAGCGCTCGCCTTCGTCGTGCCGCTCGCGGACACCGATCCACAGGCGGCCGTCGGCCGTGACGCGCCCGTCCGCGTAGCGATGGAGCGTGCCCTCGACGGCCGGGGTGATCGCAACCGGCTCGGCGCCCGGGTCCACGCGATACAGACGCTGATCCTCGAAGCTCGAGCAGAAGGCAGTGCCCTCGTGGACGCAGTACGCCCCGCCTCCGTACTCGTGGACCATCGTCCGCACGTTGAATCCGGCCGGAACGACGTCGACCTGCTCGCCGCCGGCCTCCGCCTTCATCAGGACCACCCGGCCGTTCTCGGCGGGCCGTCCTTCGAGCCACCAGGCGGTGCCGCGCTCGAGCCAGACCCCGCTCAGCCGCGTACCGGCACGCGCGACGATCTCCGCCGTGATCGGCGAAGACCAGGTTCCGTACGGAGCGACGGTGTGCTGGAGGTTCGAGAGGGCCAACGGGCGGCGGCTATGGTACTCCGCGGTGCGGCCGACCCGAGAACAGGCGTGGGAGACGCTCACGCGCTACACGAAGTCGGAAGCGCTCCTTCGCCACGCCCTCGCGGTGGAAGCCTCGGTCCGCTACTACGCACGGCTCTACGGGGAGGACGAGGAGTTCTGGGGCTGCGTCGCGCTGCTCCACGACTTCGACTACGAGATTCACCCCACGCTCGACAAGCATCCGCAGGACGGAGCGCCGATCCTGCGCGAGGAGGGGTATCCGGAGGAGCTGATCGAGGCCGGGCTCTCTCACGCCGAGCACCTGGCGATGCCACGAGACACGCTCTTGAAGAAGACGTTGTTCGCCTGCGACGAGCTGTCGGGCTTCGTCCACGCGTGCGGTCTCGTACGGCCGACCGGGCTCGAAGGCCTGGAGCCGAAGTCCGTGAAGAAGAAGCTGAAGCAGCCCTCGTTCGCCGCGGGCGTCCACCGCGACGAGGTCTATGCAGGGGCCGAGCTCCTCGGCCTCGAGCTCGACGAGCACATCGCGAACGTCGTCGCGGCGATGCAGCCGATCGCGAAAGAGCTCGGGCTGCGCACCGCGGCGGACGCGTAGCGCGCGCGGGGTCTGGCTTCAGCCAGACCCGTTCTGGATGAAGCGCAGAACGCGCTGCCATGCGTCCTCCGACTCCGAGGCGAACTCGTCGTACTTGCGATCGAAGAAACTGTGCGGCGCGCCGGGGTACACCACCACCTCGTGCTCGACGCCGGCTTCGTCGAGGGCGTGGTCGAATGCATCCACGTGCTCCACCGGAATCCCGGGATCGTCACCGCCCATCAAGGCGAGGATGGGCGCCTTCATCTCCGACGCACGCTGCGTCGGCCCGGGCGAGTCGTCGTCTCGCGTGTGACCCGGCCCAGGACGGCCGTAGAAGCCGATCGCGCCTGCCAGCCCATGGCCACCCGCAGAGGCGAGCCAGGAGTGACGGCCGCCGAAGCAGAACCCCACGGTGAAGACGGCGCCAGGCGCGTCATCGGCGGCTCTGAGAGAGGCGACCGCGGCAGCGACATCGAGCTGAACGCCATCGGGCGTGGTCTGCTGCACGTGGGGCATGTACTCGAAGTCGTCACCGCGCTTCTCGGAGCCCGCGGTGCGACCGAAGTAGTCGATCGCAACGGCCGCGTGACCACGCTCGGCGAAGCGGAGCGCCAGCTCTTCGTAGAACCGGGACAAGCCCCGCACATCCGGCATGAGAACCACGCCGGCTCCGCCGGGCTCGTCGGGAACGGCGAGGAAGGCTGCGAGTCGATTGCCGTCAGCGGCTTCGAGCACGAGGTCGCGATGCGTGACCGCCGCGCCCGAGATCGGCGGGATCGGCGGCGAGGAGTCGGAGTCGAAGCACATGCGCCGAGATTACAAGGCTGTGCCTATAACCCCACGCCTATATCCCGGTGACGAGCCGTTCGAGGTCGTCGTCACTCGTCCACCAGCCGACCGAGGCCCGCACGAGCCCCGCCTTCGGGATGTCGCGCACGAGCACGCCGGCTCGGGCGAGTCGCGCGACCACGTCGGCCGGCTGCTCTTCGCCGGGGCGCCAGGCCACGATCGTCGCGCGGTCGTCGGGCACGACGACGTCCTGGCCGGCGGCCAGGAGCAGTTCGCGGCAGCGCTCCGCCATCGCTCTAGCCCGCTCGAAGCGCCAGTCGGGCCTGAGCCGTACCGAAGCGAGGAGCCCGCACATGAGAGCCGAGGGGATCCAGCTCGGGTCGAAGCGCCTCGCCCCGGGCCAGGGCTCGAACGACCCGTCTTCGTCGTGGCTCTGCTGGGAGAAGTAGCTCGGCCGCGCAACACGTAGCCGTTCCGGTTCGGCGACGACGAGCGCACCGGTCGACTCGGGGCCGCAGAGCCACTTCTGCCCCGAGATCGTGAGGAAGTCGACGCCGTTCGCGTCCACCGAGAGCGCGCCGACGGACTGCGCGCCGTCGACGAGCACGGGGATGCCGGTCTGCTTCCGAAGGTCGTGGACCGGCAAGACCTGTCCGGTCGTCCAGAGGACCTGAGAGACGGCGACCAGTCGTGTCCTCGGCGTGACCGCCATCAGGATCGCGTCGGGGTCCGGCGCGACGACGACGACGCGAGCACCGGACGCGTGCAGAGGACCGAGCAAGCCGAAGTGCTCGTCGGTGGTCGTGATCAACTCGTCATCCGGCCCCAGCTCGAGCCCGGCGAGGACGAGGTTGCACCCGTCGGTCGTCGATCCCGTGAGCGCTACCTGCTCCGCGTCGACGCCGACGAGGCCGGCGAGCTCGGTGCGCAGCTCCGTGCGCAGCGCGAGGATGTGCTCGATGTAGTCGAGCCCGACCCGGCCGTCGGCGAGGTTTCGCTCCTCCTCGGCGCGCATCGCCTCGACCGTGGCACGAGCGAGCGGGCCAGCGCTCCCCGCCTGGAGATACGCGACGCGTTCGAGCACCGGGAACTGCGCGCGGGCCTCCTCGAACGTCACGCGCGGATTCTGCCGACCCCGCCTGCTTGCAACAGTCTGTTGCAAGCAGGCTTCCACATCTGCCGACTCGGATCTTCTTGTCGGGTCAGTCGTCGGAGGGACTGAGTGCGAGCTTGCAACAGACTGTTGCAAGGAAGCCCTAGTGTTTTCGATCGATGCAGATCCTGCTCGCGGATCCTCCGGCCTACACACCACCGTACGACCGCTCGCTCGCCCGAGCGCTCGCGGACGCCGGTGCGGATGTGGAGCTGGTGACGTCGCGCTTCCGATTCGGGCAGGTTCCGCGTCCGGACGGGTACGTCGCTCGAGAGTGGTTCTATCCCTTCTCCTCGCGGATGGGCTCGTCCCGTGCGCGACTCACCGTGAAGGCGCTCGAGCATCCGGTCGGCATGGCTCAGCTCGCTGCCCACAAGCCGGACGTGCTGCACGTGCAGTGGTTCGGAGCTCCCGAGGCGGACCGCTGGCTCTTCCGACCGAGATCGCCCGTCGTCTTCACCGCGCACGACATCATTCCGCGCCGCACGGCAGCGCGGACAGGTCTCTGGCGCTCGCTGTTCGATCGCTGCGACCGCGTCGTCGTGCATTCGGAGCGCGGCCGCGACTCGCTGGCGGCGTTCGGCGTGGACGAGAAGCGGTTACGCGTCATCCCCCATCCAGCGTTCCGGTCGGAGGTCGACCGCCGCGACGACGGGCGCACCGCGCTCGCCCTCGGGCTGATCCGCCCGTACAAGGGCACCGAGGACTCGGTCGAGGCGGTTCTCCGCGTCGACGGCGCGAAGCTCCTGGTCGCGGGCGATCCGCGAGTGCCGCTTGACGGGCTTCGGGCAACTGCGGGAGCCCGCGCCGAGTGGCGGCTCGGGTTCCTACCGGACAGCGAGATCAGGCGCGCGCTCTCCGAAGCAACCGTCGCGCTCTTCCCATACCGCTCCGAGATCGACGTCTCGGGGGCGCTCCTGCAAGTGCTCGGCGCCGGTGTCCCCGCGATCGTCTACGACATCGGCGGGATCGGCGAGGTCGTGGCGAGATTCGGCGCGGGCGCCGTCGTCGAGCCGGGCGACGTCGGTGGGATGGCACTCGCGCTCGAGCAGATTCTCGGTGACCAGGATGCGCTTGCCGCGGCTCGGAAGGGGGCAGAGGACGCCCGCGAGGAGCTGACCTGGACGGCAGCCGCAGGTGCGCACCTCGAGCTCTACAGGGAGATCGTGTGAGGCTGGGGCGCAGTCGCTTCAGGGAGGTCGTGGACCGTCAGCTCGAGCTCTTCTCGACCGACGAGTCGGAGCTCCTCGCCGAGGCGCGCGCAGCCGAAACCGCGGTCACCGATGCCTCGGCGGACGAGTCCGAGGAGCGCTACGGCGACTTCCAGCTCGTCGTCGACGCGGTCGGCGAGCGGCTGTACGACATGCGGGAGGCGTTCGCCGAAACGCTCGAGGGCGGCGACGACGACGAGTACCGCGCGACGTTCGACAAGGCCGCTCGGAAGAGGTTCGGCGTGCTCGCGTCGTTTCTGGAGGACGGGAGCTGATGGCTGCGCGCATCGAGGACTACGGGATCATCGGTGACCTCCAGAGCGTCGCGCTCGTGAGCCGGCACGGCTGCATCGACTGGCTCTGCCTGCCGCGCTTCGACTCGGGCGCGATCTTCGCTTCGCTTCTCGGAACGGCGGAGAACGGGCACTGGACGCTCCAACCCGAAGGCGACTTCACCCCGCCCGGACGGCGCTATCGGGGCGACTCGCTCGTGCTCGAGACGGACTTCGAGACCGCGACCGGCGCCGCTCGCCTGATCGACTTCATGCCTCCTCGCGGAGAGGCGCCCGACGTCGTTCGGATCGTCGAGGGAACTCGGGGAACGGTCGAGATGCGGATGGAGCTCGCTCTCCGTTTCGACTACGGATCGATCGTGCCGTGGGTGCGACGAATCGACGGCGTGCTCGTCGGAATGGCCGGGCCTGATGCAGTGTCGTTGCGGACGCCCGTCGACCTGGAGGGCCGGGATCTGCGCACGTATGCGGCGTTCACGGTCGAGAAGGGCGACCGCATCCCGTTCGTCCTCACCTGGTTTCCCTCCAACCGCACGCTGCCGGAGGCCATCGACGCTGAGCAGGCCCTGAGTGAGACGCTCGACTACTGGGCCGACTGGATGCGCCAGTGCACGATGGAGGGGCGCTGGTCCGATGCTGTCCGGCGCTCGCTCATCACGCTGAAGGCGCTGACGTACGCGCCGACGGGGGGCATCGTCGCAGCGCCCACGACGTCGCTGCCGGAAGCGATCGGGGGCGTGCGCAACTGGGACTACCGCTTCTGCTGGCTGCGTGACGCGACTCTGACGCTGCTCGCCTTCCTCCGGGCCGGCTATCTCGACGAAGCGCGCCAATGGCGAGAGTGGTTGCTCCGCGCGATCGCCGGATCGCCGCAGAACCTCCAGGTCCTCTACGGCGTCGCGGGCGAGCGGAGGCTGGTCGAGCTCGAGTTGCCGTGGCTCGAGGGCTACGAGGGATCGAAGCCCGTTCGCATCGGAAACGACGCGTCGAACCAGCTCCAGCTCGACGTCTACGGCGAGGTCATCGATGCGATGCATACCTCGCGCCGGAAAGGCCTCGAAGCCTCGGATGACGCGTGGTCGATCGCCGGCAAGCTCTTCGAGTGGCTCGAGTCCGGCTGGCGCGAGCCCGACGAGGGCATCTGGGAGGTGCGTGGCCCGAGGCGGCACTTCACGCACTCGAAAGTCATGTGCTGGGTCGCGTTCGACCGCGCCGTGAAGGCGATCGAGAAGCTCGGACGCGAGGGCCCGCTCGACCGCTGGGTGGCGACGAGAGACGCCATCAAGGCCGACGTGCTCGAGAACGGCTTCAACGCGAGAGCTCGGAGCGTTCGTCCAGTACTACGGCTCCGACCGGCTCGATGCGAGCCTGCTCCTGATCCCGCTCGTCGGGTTCCTCCCGGCGACGGACGAGCGGGTGCTCGGGACGGTCGAGGCGATCCGACGCGACCTCATGCGCGACGGATTCGTCGAGCGCTACCGCGCCGACGACGAGAACGTCGACGTCGACGGCCTTCCGCCGGGCGAGGGCGTCTTCCTTCCCTGCTCCTTCTGGCTCGTCGCCGTGCTCGCGCAGCAGGGACGCCTCGACGAGGCGGTCGAGCTCTACGAGCGGCTGCTCTCGCTCCGCAGCGACCTCGGCCTGCTCGCGGAGGAGTACGACCCGGAGAGCGGACGGCTGGTCGGCAACTTCCCACAGGCCTTCACCCACCTGACGCTCGTCGAGACCGCGTTCACACTCAGGCGAAAGCTCGAGCCTGGGGCCCGCGCGGCGAAGTAGAGCTCAGCGCGGGCGGATCTTGCCGTCGGAGTACGCGTGCATGTCGCTCGCGTTCTGCTCGAGCAGGTTGTCCTCGACCCTGGCCGTGGCGTAGAAATGCGAGACGATTGCATGTCCGTGGAGCCCCAGGTCGCTGGACTCCAGATCTGGCCGGGTGCTCCGCACGGTATTGCTCGTCACTTCGCACTGCGAGTAGTCGCCGCAGTAGATGCCGACCCCGACCGCGTCTTCGACCATGTTCCTTCGAACCTTGCCCATCGACATCTCCGTCACGGCGATTCCGCGCAGCGTCGTGTCGCGAACCTCGTTGTCACGGAAGTCCACGTGGGCCATGTGAGAGACGATGCCTTCCTGTCCGCCGACCACCCGGCAGTTGGAGACGCTGCTCGGCGGCAGATCGAAGGCGAACGAGATGTCGATCCCCTGTGTGTAGTCCCCTTTCATGCTGACGTTGCAGCGACGGATCGTCAGCGAGCTCCGTCGCGCATGCACGCCGTCCATGGTCGTTCCCGAGATGGAGACGTTCTCGAGGACCACGTTGGTCGAGTCGTGCACCTCGATGCCGTACTCACCACCCACGACCGCCAGGTCGCGGACGACGACGTCGTCGGAGGTGATCACGATCCCGCCCTCGACGACGGCGCCCGGCTCGCCCACGAGCTTCTGCGAGTGGTCGAGCACGAGCGGACCGCGATGAACTCCCGCCTCGAGAACGATCGTCGGTGAGAGCGTCGCAGCCGCGGTCCCGAGCACGACGACCAGGGTGAGCGGAGCGACGAGGAAACTTGCGGTGCCGGCGCGGCCGAGCTCTCCGCCGTCTTCGGCGTAGCTCAGCCTGAAGAGAGGAAAGCCGGCGTGCGCAAGGACCTGTGCCAAGAGCCAGGACCCGGCGAAGAACCAGAGCGCGGGCTCGAGTGGCACGTTGACGTCAAGCGCGCGAACGAGCGCCATCGTCACTGCGAGCTCCAGCAGCCCGAGTGGGATCGCGACCCAGCCCGGTTGGTATGGGAGGTAGCGGTGGTACACGACGTCGAGCGCGAGCCCCGTGACGACCATCAGCCCGAAGAGCTCGACCGGCCACCACGCACGGATGGTGACCGCGACGATGCACGCGACCGCGAACGGAATGGCCACGACCGCGAGCCGCGACTCGAGCCGCCCCCTCAGCGTGTACGACATGCCTTCACCCTTCGCAGGAACCGCCGGGCGACGTACTTCATGCCGACGAGTGTGTCCGCGGCCGGATAGGCCCACTGAGCCGGAGGGCCGGAGAGCGCGAGCGTCCGCGTCGCGTCGGTCAGCGCAGGCACCGTGGCGTCCGGTGCAAGAACGATCCAGCGCCCCTCGGTGTGCAGCCCGTGCTCCTCGACCAGGCGCCGCAGCACGGTGTCGTGCTCGAAGCCGCGGCGAAAGCCTGTCGCACACACGATCTGCGCTTCCCCGTCCACGGAGGCGGCAGTGCGGAATCGCCCTTCGCGCTCCGCGAGCTCGAGCGGCTCGTCCCACTCGCGTCCCGGGGGGTACGAGGGCTCGCCAACGCGAGCCAAGAGGTCGGCGCGTCCCTTCTGCCGGCAGCGTGGTAGGCAGCGAGACCTCTTTGGGAGAAGAGCGGGCGGGGAACGTTGAGCGGGCGCCGTTGGGGCTCCCGCCGCCGCACGGAGACCACTTCTGCCCCGGCCGCCAGAGCATTGAGCCACTCGGTTGCGGCGGCCATCCCGGCCCCGACTACTGCAACACGCTCGGCATACGCGTGAGGCTCGTAGGCGTGGACGGTCCGAGGATCGTCCGCGAGCTCGGCGGGGAGGGCGAG
>CAVRLT010000033.1:0-16318 GCA_963721795.1 uncultured Actinomycetes bacterium | reverse complement strand
TTCGCGCGTACGTGGCAGCCGCCCGATGACCGCACGCTGCGACCTCCGGCCTCTACGGGGACTACGGCGGGCGATATGTCCCGGAGACGCTTGTCCCGGCGCTGGACGAGCTCTCGCGCGGCTGGGACGAGGCTCGAGAGAGCCCCGCATTTCGCGCCGACCTCGACGAGCTACTCGCCCGCTTCGCCGGGCGCCCGACGCCGCTCTACGAGGCGACGCGTTTCGCGCCCGCCGGCAAGCGAGTCCTGCTCAAGCGCGAAGACCTGCTCCATACCGGAGCACACAAGATCAACAACGCGGTCGGCCAGGGGCTTCTCGCCGTTCGGCTCGGAAAGCGCCGCATCGTCGCCGAGACCGGCGCGGGGCAGCACGGCGTGGCGACGGCAACCGTTTGTGCACGCTTCGGGCTCGAGTGCGTGGTGCACATGGGCTCCGAGGACATGCGGCGCCAGCACCCGAACGTCGAGCGCATGCGCCTCCTCGGCGCCGAGGTGAGCCCCGTGGAGTTCGGAACGCGCACGCTGAAGGAGGCGACGAGCGAGGCGATCCGCGACTGGATCACGAACGTCGAGACGACGTACTACCTGATCGGCTCCTGCGTCGGGCCTCATCCGTATCCCGCGATCGTCCGCGAGCTCCAGAGCGTGATCGGACGCGAGGCCCGCGAGCAGGTGCTCGAACTGCTCGGACGGCTGCCCCACGCAGTTGTCGCGTGCGTGGGTGGAGGCTCGAACGCCATCGGGCTCTTCGCAGGCTTCCTCCCAGACGCGGAGGTTCGGCTCGTGGGAGTCGAGGCGGAGGGCGCCGCGAGCCTCTCCGCCGGGAGACCGAGCGTCTTGCACGGCTCCCGCTCGTCCGTCCTCGCCGACGAGGACGGTCAGGTCGTCGACGCGCACTCGATCTCGGCCGGCCTCGACTACCCGGGCGTCGGCCCCGAGCATGCACACCTGCGCGACTCGGGCCGGGCCGAGTACGTGACGGCGTCGGACGATGAGGCACTTGCCGCGTTTCACCGCCTCGCGACCTCGGAGGGCATCCTGCCGGCGCTCGAGCCGGCGCACGCACTTGCCCGAGCGCTCGACCTCGATGCCGAGACGATTCTCGTGGGGCTCTCGGGACGCGGAGACAAGGACCTCGCCGAGGTGCTCGCCCGCTGACGAAGACGCTCGTCGTGTACCTCATGGCCGGTCCGGACACTCCGGAGCTCGCTGCGGCCGCGGTTTCGGGCGGAGCCGACGTCGTCGAGCTCGGGTTCCCGTTCTCGGATCCCCTCGCGGACGGTCCGACGATCCGGCTCGCGGCAGAGCGCGCGCTCGCCCAGGGCATGCGCACCGCTCCGTGTCTCGAGTGCCTGCGGCAGACACGTGATCGCGTCGAGGTTCCACTGATCCCCATGACATACGCGGCAATCCTCGAGGCGTACGGCTGGGGGCGCTTCGCCGCAGATGCGGCCGATGCGGGCGCGACCTCGCTGATCGTTGCCGACCTGCCGGTCGATCTTCACCCAGAGCTCCGGCGGGTGCAGGTGGTCGCCCCGACTTCGGGCGATGAGCGCATCACGCTCGCCGCCGAGAGAACCGACGGCTGGCTCTACCTCGTCACGCTCACGGGGACGACCGGCGCGCGCACCGACCTGTCACCCGAGCTCGCGCCGCTCGTGGAACGAACGCGACGTTTGACCAGCGTTCCGCTCTATGCCGGGTTCGGCATCTCGACGCCTGCGCACGCTGCGGCTGCGGCGGAGCTCGCCGACGGGATCGTCGTGGGATCAGCGGCGCTGCAAGCGGCAGAGGAAGGAGCCTCGGGGCTGGAGCGCTTCGTCTCGTCTCTCCGCACCGCTATCGGCTGACGTGCTCGACGACCCAGTCGCGGCAGATCCGCCACGCGTCACTCGAGGCATCGATGTGCTCGAAGTGCCCGGTGCGCGGGAGCACGCGCAACTCGCACGGATCGCCGGCCGCCTGCGCGGCGCCGGCATAGGAGTCCGAGATGGCCATCGCGACGGTCTCGTCGTGCTCACCGTGCAGCACCAGCTGGGCGACACCGAGTGGCAGCCGTTCGCGTGGGGAAGCCAACGCATACCGCTCCGGACGGTCTTCCGGCATGCCGCCCATGAGAGCTCGCGTCGGCTCGTCCGAAGGCGGAGTATGGGCGGCGAGCCGTAGGTCGGCGACACCCGCCTGGGACACGACGGCCTGGGGAACCACGCGCGGCCCCGAACCGGGCGCGTCGCCCGAGAGGGTCGCGCGGGCGGCCGACCAGAGCGCGAGGTGCCCGCCGGCGCTGTGACCGATCGCGCCGACGCGTTCGAGGTTCAGAGGTGCGTCGAGATCGCTCAGAAGGTCGACGCCGGCGGCGACATCGGCAAACGTCTCGGGCCAGCCGCCGCCGTTCCCGACGCGTCGGTACTCGAGATTCCAAGCGGCGACGCCCCGCCGAGCGAGGTCCTCGCAGAGCTTCGTCATCAGCGAGCAGTCGTAGCGCGCCTTCCAGAAGCCGCCATGGATGACGACGACGACGCCGTGCGGGCCGGTTCTGTCGGGAAGAAACAGCTCGCCGTACTGGCTCGCGTCGTCTCCGTAGCGGTGCAGCGAGCGCTCGATCGGGCGAGCGTAGCTTGTTCTGAACGAAAGGCCAGTTAGCCTTCGACCGTGGCCACCGATCTCAAGCGGATCGCGCTGCTCGGTGCCACCGGCTCTATCGGGCGGCAGGCGCTCGAGATCGTCGATGCGCACGCGGACCTGGAGATCGTCGCGCTCGCGTCGGGCTCACAACCGTTGGACGAGCTCGCCACGGCCCGCGATGTGGAGCACTTCCAGGTCGGCGGCGATCTGACGGAGCTCCTCGATGCGTCCGAGCCCGATCTCGTCCTGAATGCGGTCGTCGGCTTCGCAGGAGTCGGCGCCACCCTCTGGGCGCTCGAGCAGGGCGCCACGCTTGCGCTCGCGAACAAGGAGAGCCTCGTCGCGGCCGGCGACCTGGCCGTCGCTGCTTGGAAGCGGGGCGGAGGGCTCCTGCTGCCCGTCGACAGCGAGCACTCGGCGATCTTCCAATGCCTCGAAGGTCGCGCACCGGAGACGATCGACTCGCTCGTCCTGACCGCGTCCGGCGGGCCCTTCAGAAACCGACCGCTCGCGGATCTCGAATCAGTCGGTGTGGAGGAGGCTCTCGCGCATCCCACCTGGTCCATGGGCCCGAAGGTCACGATCGACTCGGCCACGCTCGCCAACAAGGGTCTCGAGCTGATCGAGGCGCATTACCTGTTCGGGCTCGAGTACGAGAGGATGGACGTCGTCGTGCATCCGACCTCCGTCGTCCACAGCATCATCCGCTTCCGGGACGGCGCAGCGCTCGCACACGTGGGCTACCCCGACATGCGCGTGCCGATCTCCTTCGCGCTCACGTATCCCGAGCGGCGCGCGACACCGGTTCCCGCTCTCGATCTCACGATGCCCATGTCGCTCGAGTTCGAGCCGCCCGACCCCGAGCGCTTCCCACTCTTGTCGCTCGCACGCGACGCTGGCAAGCGCGGCGGCACGTATCCCTGCGCGTTCAACGCGGCGAACGAGGTAGCCGTGGCGGCATTCCTCGACGAACGCATCGGCTTTCTCGAGATCGCGCAGCTCGTCGAGGACGCTCTCGGCCGCGTCGATGGAGGTACCGCCCGCGATCTCCCCGAGCTCGTCGAAGCCGATGCGGAGGCTCGGCACCTCGCCGAGGGGAGATTGACGACCGCATGAGCATCGCGATTGCCATCCTCGGGCTCGCGTTCCTCATCCTCGTCCACGAGGCCGGCCACTTCTTCGCGTCGCTCGCGGTCGGACTGCGCCCGCGGAAGTTCTACGTCGGATTCCCGCCGGCGATCGTGAAGGCGAAGCGGAGCGGGATCGAGTACGGCATCGGCGCCATCCCGCTCGGCGGGTTCGTGTCCATCCCCGGCATGCACCGCCCGGTCCCGCACGACGCCGAGCGGCGCTTCGACGCCGCTGTCGCCGAGGATCCAGGTCTCGCGGGGCCGGTGGATCGCGTCAAGCGCTCGCTCGTGGGCGACGATCTCGAAGCCTCGCTCGGCACGCTCGACGACCTCGAGCAGGAGCTGAAAGCACGCAGGCTCTCGCCGGTGTCGACGAAGTCGGCTGAGAAAGGGCTCACCGAGCTCCGAGACGGGCTCGGGCCGGACGCGTACTGGAAAGCTGCGACCTGGAAGCGGCTGGTAGCCATCGGCGCGGGGCCTGGGGCGAACATCCTGCTCGCCATCGTGCTCTTCGCGGTGCTCTTCATGACCGCGGGCGGCAAGGACACACGGGCCGTCGCCGCGGTGGTCTCGAATTCCGCCGCGGCTGAGGTTGGCCTCCAACCGGGAGACCGAATCGTCGCGATCAACGGTCAGCCAGTGGCGGCGTCCGACATTCCCGACGTCATCTCCGGCTCGGAGGGAGCGCCGCTCCGCCTGACCGTCGTGCGGAACGGGGAACCCGTCGTTCTCGGGCCCGTCGCTGCCCGTGAGGCCGAGGACGGTGTGTACCGGCTCGGGATCGGTCTCGATCGAGAGGGCCTTGGACCGGTCGAAGCAATCGGGCGAGCGTTCGAGGTCACCGGAATCGTCACAAAGGAGATCGTGCTCGCGTTGGGACGCCTCGTGACCGGTGAGGGCCGTGAGAACGTGGCGAGCCCGATCGGCATCACGCAAGCGTCCTCGGACGCGGTCGAGCGCGGTGCAGAGAACTACCTGTTCGTGCTCGGGCTCATCTCGCTCTCGCTGGCGCTGCTGAATCTCCTCCCGCTGCTCCCGCTAGACGGCGGTCACATCCTCTTTTCCCTGATCGAAGGAGCGCGCGGGAGATTCCTCAAGCGGGAGATCTACGAGCGCGTCTCGGTCGTAGGGCTCGGGACTCGTGCTGCTGCTCTTCTTCGTCGGTCTCTCGAACGACATCGGTCGCCTCTCGTAGGCGCGCCTAGGAAGCTATCCCTCACTGAATCGCGATGGCGAGCGACGTGCAGATCCGTGTTGGAAGTGTGCCGCTCGGCGGCGGCGCGCCAGTCGTCGTCCAGTCCATGACGCTGACGAAGACCCACGACGTGACCGCCACCACAGCGCAGATCGCTGCTCTTGCCTCGGCAGGCTGCGAGCTCGTGCGCGTCGCCGTCCCGAAGAACGAGGACGCGGAGGCGCTGCCGCTGATCGTGCGGCTCTCGCCGATCCCGGTCATCGCGGACATCCACTTCAACGCGTCTCTCGCGCTCAAGGCGATCGACGCGGGCGTCGCCGCGGTGAGGATCAATCCGGGCAACATCGGCGGCCCGGACAAGGTCGAGCAAGTCGTCCGCGCGGCGAAGGCCGCTCGCATCCCGATGCGGATCGGTGCCAACTCCGGCTCGCTGCCGAAGCACCTGCACGGCTTGGCGCAGAAGGACCAAGCCGAGGCGCTGGTCGCCGCGGCGCTCGAGGAGGTCGAGCTCCTGGAGAAGCTCGAGTACCACGACTTCAAGATCTCCGTCAAGGCCACGCACGTGCCGACGATGATCCGCGCGTATCGCATGCTCTCGGCGAAGGTGCCGTACCCGCTCCATCTCGGCGTGACCGAGGCAGGGACGGAGTTCGCGGGCGCGATCAAGAGCGCCGTCGGCATCGGCTCGCTGCTCGCGGACGGGATCGGGGACACGCTCAGGGTCTCGCTCACCGCCGACCCGGTGAAGGAGGTCGAGGTCGCCTGGGAGATCCTGAAGGCGCTCGGCCTGCGGGAGCGGGGGCCGGTGATGATCGCCTGCCCCTCCTGTGGCCGAGACAACGTGGGCGTCGAGAGCCTCGCGCGCGTCGTGGAGAACCGCCTGCGTGAGTACCCGCAGGCGTTCGAGGTCGCAGTCATGGGCTGCGCGGTGAACGGACCAGGGGAGGCAGGAGACGCCGACTTCGGGATCGCGGGCGGGCGCGACGTGGGGTTCATCTACGCGCACGGACGCGTGCTCCGGAAGGTCTCGTCGGAGACGCTGATCGACGAGCTGTTTCACGAGATCGACGCATGGCTCGCCGAGGGGATGAACCGGCCGAAGCGGCTCAAGATGGCCAAGCCGGCAGCGCTCGCGATGGCCGAAGCTTCTCTCATTCCGCTCGACTAGCCTAGGCTGACAACGATGGTCGCCCGGCAGTCACAGTTGTTCATCCCAACGCTCCGGGAAGAACCCGCGGATGCGGAGGCCGTCTCGCACAAGCTGCTCGTCCGCGGCGGGTACATCCGGCAGCTCAGCGCGGGCGTGTGGACGTTCCTCCCGCTCGGCTGGCGCGTGCACCAGAAGGTCGTGCAGATCATCCGCGAGGAGATGGACGCGATCGGCGGCCAGGAGATGCTCATGCCCGTGCTGACTCCTGCGGAGCTCTGGGAGACCACCGGCCGCGACTCCCCGGAGATCTTCCGTCTGGAGGACCGCGCCGGGCGCAGATACATCCTCCCGATGACGCACGAAGAGACGGTCACCTTCCATGCGCGCGAGATCCAGAGCTACCGACAGCTCCCGCAGATCCTCTACCACTTTGCGATCAAGGAGCGGGACGAGCCGCGCTCCCGCGGCGGCCTCCTGCGTATGCGTGAGTTCATCATGAAGGACGCGTACTCGTTCGACCGCTCGGACGAGGAGTTCGCCCGAAGCTTCGAGCTTCATCGGCAGGCGTACCACCACATGCTCGAGCGCGTGGGTCTCGAGTTCTACGAGGTCGAGGCCGAGTCCGGAATGATGGGTGGACAGCAGAGCCAGGACTTCCTCTGTCCCGCCGGGTCGGGCGAGAACACGCTCGTCACCTGCGAGAACGGCGACTACGCGGCAGACCTGGAGATCGCGAAAGGCGTGCCCCACCCGCCTGTCTTCCCCGATCTCGAGGACGCACCGAAGGAAGTCGCGACACCGGGCGTCACGACGATCGAGTCACTCGCAGAGCTCCTCGAGATCGACGACTCGGCAACGTCGAAGGCGATGCCGGTCGTGACGACGGACGGGACGCTGGTGCTGGGCCTCGTTCGAGGCGACGACCGGCTGTCCGAGTCGAAGATGCTCGGCGTGCTCGAGAGTGACTACCGGCCGGCGACCGATGAGGAGATCCGGGACCTGTTCGGAGCGGGCGGCGGATCCCTGGGGCCTGTCGGCGTGAGCGTCGAGGTCGTCGCGGACGAGGCCCTGCGCGTGGGCCAGTTCGTCGCCGGCGCGAATCGCGACGGCTGGCATCTGCTCGGAGTCGAGGCGGGTCGCGACTACCAGCCGCGCTTCGCGGACATTCGCGAGGCTCGGGAGGGCGACCGCTGTCCCGAGTGCGGGGGCGTGCTCCGCTTCGAGACCGCCATCGAGGTCGCCCACATCTTCAACTTCGGCTCGCGCTACTCGGAGCCTCTCGACGCAGTGTTCCTCGACGAGGACGGCAGCGAGAAGCCGCTGATCGGAGGCAGCTACGGAGTCGGGCCCGCGCGGGTGATGGCGGCCGTCGTCGAGCAGTCGCACGACGAGAACGGGGTCGTGTGGCCGAAGTCGATCGCACCCTACGACGTGCACGTCCTCGCGCTGCACGGAGGCTCGGAAGACGTGCTCATCGAGGCCGAGAAGGTCGTCACGGCACTTGCGGAGAGCGGCCTCGACGCGCTCTTCGACGACCGTGACGAGCGCCCAGGGGAGAAGTTCGCCGACGCCGATCTGATCGGATGTCCTGCCCGTGTCATCGTCGGGAAGAAGACGCTCGAGGACGGCGCCGCCGACGTTCGGACGCGCGACGGCACACGTGACGAGCGCGTTTCGATCTCAGAAGTGGTGAAATGGGTGTTGCAGGACTGATGGCGAAGCGTCGGAAATACTCAGACGAGACCTTCGGCCCGACGATCGAGCGACTGATGGTCGAGACGGGAACGACCTATCGGGGGCTCGCAGACAAGTCGGACCTGTCGGCCGGGTACCTGAACCACATCGTTCACGGCAACCGTCCCGTGCCGGCGAACGACGTCATCGCGCGCATCGCGAGCTCGCTCGGCGTCGAGCCGGAGCACTTCCGCGAGTACCGCATCCGGGTCATCACCGAGAAGCTCGAGGCGATGCCCGAGCTCATCGACCGGCTGTACAAGCGCCTGTCCTGAGCGACGCCCCTGAGCCCGTCCGTCCCGCGAAGTTGGTCTTCGTCGTGCCGACGACGGATCTCGCGGCGAGCATCCGCTTCTATCGCGACGGGCTCGGGCTCGAGCTGGCGGAGGAGTGGGACGACATGGGCCGCGGAGCGATCCTTCGAGGCTCGACGGCGTCGGAGGTCGAGCTGATCGAGGTGGAGTCGGTCGCCGATCCACCTGAGCCGCGAACTGCTCTCGGGCTCCAGGTCGGGGTGGAGGAAGTCGACGCCATCTACGGACGACTCGAGGCGGCAGGCGCGCCGCTCAAGGCGCCGCCGCGAGTGCGAGAGTGGGGCATGCGTGGCTTTGGCACATTCGACCCGAGTGGTGTCCCCGTGAACGTCTACGCGCCCGTCGGTGACGAGGAGCCCTGTCCTGAGAAACGATAGGAAGAGTCAGTCACGGGCGCGCCAGTATGGGTCGGCTAAGGTGTCCCGCAGCCACGGGGCGTGGCGCAGCCTGGTTAGCGCGCTTGACTGGGGGTCAAGAGGTCCCGAGTTCGAATCTCGGCGCCCCGACTGAATCCCGCTCTAGGACAGGGCTCTACTCCTCGGCCGCTTCGGTCGAGTGCCCATTCAACGCAACTTGAATTTCGCCCCGCGATGTAAGAGGGCGCGCCCGAAGGCTGCAGGACGGTTAGGAGGGGCAATGAGGCGGCTGGGCGATAGGCGGTTGCGCTGGGCAGCGTCCGGCGTCATGGTCGCTGGACTCGCTGTCGGCGCTGTTGGGGTCGCGGCGGCTCCCGCCGGCACGGACGGCTCGCAGCGGCGTTCAGGATCACCGTCAGGGCAACGCGCTAGACGACGACCCTCCTCGCGGAGAGCGACCCGTGGCTGAGGTCGGCGACGACTCACTCCCTGTTCTCGTCCAGATCGGCGACGACCGAACTCGCGACCTACCTGCGGATCGAGGAGCGCGAGCTCTGAGGCGGGCCGACTAGCTGCTCATGGATAGAGGCCCCGACGAGCACATCCGCAGGGACGAGTCGACCTTACAGAGCGGTTGGCGCAAAGCGGTCGGCTAGCGCCCGTAGAACCTTCCCCTGAATCTTGGGTGACGTCTCGAGCAGCCCTGAGAATCCTTTGCGTGTGGCCCGAAGTGCTGTGACGGGCGACGTTGTGGTGACGGTTGCCGTCCGGGGAGTGTCTGACAGAAGCGCAATCTCGCCTGCGAAGTCTCCACGCCCGAGGGTTGCGATCCGTCGCTTGCCCTTCCGCACCTCCGCTGAACCCTTCACAAGCACGAAGAAGAGGTCGCCTGCCTCCCCCTCGCGTATCAGGGTGTAACCATCGGGCACGTCGACCTGCGTCATGATCGTGGCGACGCGGGCCAGCTCGGCTTGAGAGCAGGCTTCAAACAACGGGACGCGAGAAATGAGCCGCACCTTCTCGTCGCGCCGAACGATCACCCGAAAGAGTCTAAGCGCGTACGTGACTCGGTGCACAGAGCATGCAGCCGCGTAGCTCGGCGTTGGGCCTCACCACTCTCGCGACCTCGGCCTCGTCCTGCTCGAGTTACACCCGAAGGGCGTGGACGACGGCTAGTTACCGACGCTGCGCCGGTTGACCGTCTGCCAGATTCCGTTTCCGATGTACATCTCGGCGAAGCCGTTTCCGAGGTTCACGGTCGTACCTGGCGGAGGATCTTCTGACCAGCGTTGCGACCACTTGTACGGCTGCTCCTCGAGGGCACCGTGGTGGCCGTTTCCGTTCTGGCTTCTAACCATCGATCCCAACCAGCTCGCGCGCGCTGCCGTGTTAGGGTCAGCATCGTCCCCTGCTTGAGGCGGACCGACCCAGCGTCGGATCCAACTTCCTCCGCACGTCGTTGAGCGATGCGCGATGATCGGGCTCCGTCCCGAGCGAAGGAGGCAGCCAATGGCACCGATGGTCGCGAGCGTTGAAATCTCGAGAGAGCCCGACGACGTCTTCGCGTACATCACCGATCCTTCGAACCTGCCCGAGTGGCAGAAGAGCGTCGTCCGTGTCAAGACGGACGACAGTGCTCCGACTGGCGGCGGGTCGAGAGTTGTCATGACGCGCCGCATCGGTCCGCGTGAGATGGACATGACCGCCGAAGTCATCGACCTCGATCCTCGGAAGAGTTGGCGCGTTCGGGGAGTCGACGGTCCGGTGCGAGCGAACGTCAACGGAACGATTGAGCCGCTCGACGACGGAACCCGGTCGCGCGTGACGCTCGAGCTGAACTTCGAGGGTCACGGCATCGGCAAGCTCCTCGTCCCGCTGGTCGTGAGGCGGCAAGTGCAGAAGGAGCTCCCGATCAACCTGCAGAATCTGAAGGAGAGGCTCGAGAGCGCGGCAGTCTGATCGTCCATCGATTTCAGGCACAGGAATCCTCACGCCGCGCTCTCTCGTCCCCGATCGCGCCAAGCGCTGCCCCTGCGCGTCTTCCATCTAGTGCACCTTCGGCTCCGCACCTCTGCCTCGGCCGCCCTGATGTCAACCGCGGCGAAGCGGCGCTGTGTCGGGGCTCACCATTCTCGCGACCTCGGCCGCGTCTGCTCGCGATACATCTCGGGAGCTTTGCGATGACGGGCCGTGACGCGGTTGCCGCCCTCCTTGCAGCCGCGAGAGTGCCTGTGCTCGGAGCCGGCGTAGCGCAGACGGTCGCCGTCGACGTGACCTAAGTCCCCCGCCCGGCTAGGCGGCGCGGTGGCGCCTAGACGCGCGTTCCGTCCATGTAACGGGGCCTGTCCCAGAAAGCCCCGACGATCCAGAGGAGGGGCAGGAAAAACCCGAGGACGAACAGGAGCCAGCGGCCGTTACGGATCGTCATCACCCCGGCTGTGATCAACAGGATCGCGTACAGAATTCCCCCGCCCCACCAAAACCACGCAAGTGCCAACGGCATCTGGCTTCCTCTCTTTCGTCGCGTACCGCCTCGGAACCCTACTGCCGACTGCGGACGGCTTGTGGCGTCGGCGACGCGCACGTCGAGGCGGACGTGCGGTGGCCGGTCTCATAGACTCTTTCGGCTCCATCGGACACGAGGAGAAGGAGGACATATGGCAGTTGCACGAGTCACCGAGATCAGCTCGACGTCGACGACAAGCTTCGAGGATGCGATCAAGCAGGGCCTCGAGCGCGCGAACGCGACCCTTCGCAACGTCAAGAGCGCGTGGATCAAGGAGCAGCAGGTTCGCCTCGACGGAGGCTCCATCTCCGAGTACCAGGTGAACATGCTGGTGACGTTCATCCTGGACGACTGATGGTGCGCAAGACCAGGATCCCCGAGCGGGGATCCTGGTCGCGCGAAGGCACACCCCTTTATGGGGAGCCCGACCGCCGATGTCCCGGGGGTGTGAAGCAGGCAGGGTGTCAAGTCTTCGAAAGCAGCTCACCCCACGTCGCAGAGCAAGAGTCCGCCAGCGCGGATTCCGCTCGCGCGAAGATCCCTATAGGCAGCCGCGTCGCGGCGGCTGCCCCTCCACGTGGCGTACGCCTCGGCTGGTCGGAGTTCGCCGGTGCCGATTCCGCACGCCTTGCCGCGCTCGTCACCGTCATCGCGGTGCCCGTCTGGGTCTTCGTCGGGCTCCGGCTCGACAGTCGTGTCGGAGCAGACGGCCAGTTCGTCCTCGGAGCCCTCACCCTCGTCGTCTTCATCGCCCTGCTCCGGCTGCACGCGCCCGCCGTCAGGTTCCAGGCGCTCGGGGTGGTCGCAATCGCGACCGTGGGGGAAGTCGTCGGCTCCCTGATCTGGGGGCTCTACACCTACCGGCTCGACAACATCCCCGCCTTCGTCCCTCCGGGCCACGGGCTCGTGTATCTCACGGGCTTCTCGGTTGCGGCGCTGATCGGAAACAGAGCCCTTTCTCTCACGGCGATTGCGGTCGCCGCAAGCTGGGGTGCCGCGGGAGTGACAATTCTCCCGAGCGACGTCGCCGGTGCGATCGGTTGCGCGTTCCTGATCGCGGTCGTGCTCGGAGCTCGAGTGCCGGTCTACGCAGGGGTGTTTCTCGTCGTGGCCGCCCTCGAGCTGTACGGAACCGCGGTCGGGACGTGGACCTGGGCCTCGACGGTCCCCGGGCTCGGGCTCTCGCAGGGTAACCCGCCGAGCGGGGTCGCGAGCGGCTACGTCGTCTTCGACATCCTTGCGCTCGCACTCGCGGCGCGCCTGAGACTGGTGCGAGTTCCCTCCTTTGCCGTCCAGCTGTGGCCCCAGCTACGGCCGCGCGCCGAGGCGAGCTCCTCGTAGTCACCGGTCACGGGCACCGGTTGTCGACCCGCTTCCGCACGACGACCCACACCTGACCTCGGGTCAATCCATCAGGGCACGCAGCTCCGCCCGATCCACCGGGCGGCCCGCGGCGATCAGCTCGCGGGCTGCGTCCACCTTGTCCCATACGTCCCAGAGCAGGAAGCCGCGCGGCTTGTCGTCCTCGACGTAGCAGACGACCCCCTTCCGGTTCGGCTCCGCCCACTCGGCGACGGTGTCCAGCCGAGAGTCCACGTCCCCGACGGCCTCGTAGCCGAGATCGAAGAGATCCGAGTAGAAGAACGGCAGGTAGTCGTACGGCGTCTCGGCCCCGGCCATGTTCGCGCCGACGTAGCGGCCGTGCGTCGTCGCATGGTTCTCGTGCTCGACCCGCCGCAGCCCGCCGAGAAGGGTCGCGGGGAACCGTGCCACGTCACCCGCGGCGAACACGTCGTCGTGCCCTCCGACCCGTCCGTATTCGTCGACGAGCACGCCGTCGTCGACCTCGAGCCCGGCTTCCTCTGCGAGGTCGGTGCGCGGTTCGATACCGAGCCCGGCGACGACGACGTCGGCGTCGATCGAGCGCCCGTCGACGGTGACGACGCGCAGACCCGTGTCGCCTGCCCGAGCGATCTCTGCAACCTTCTCTCCGGGCAGGACATCGACGCCTTTCGAGCGGTAGTACTCGTTGACCGAGGCCGCGAGCTCCGCCGGGAACACCTTCGCGCCGATCCCCGCGTCGGGGAAGACGATCGTGACCGCGCAGTCGTTCATCGCCAGCGCTGCCGCGATCTCCGACCCGATGAAGCCTCCGCCGATGACGGTGACCCGTACCCCGTCCCCGGCGAGCGCCCTGAGTCGGTGATACGTGTCGAGCGTGCGGAAGTAGATGACGTCGTCCGGCGCGCTCCCGAACCGGCGCGGCGTGCCACCGGTAGCGAGCAGCAGCCGTTGGTATGTATGGCTCACTCCGGCGTCGTCAGTCGCAGAGCGTGCTCGAAGATCGAGGGAGGCGATCTTCCGCCCCGTGTGGATGTCGACGTCGAGATCGGGCGTCCCGCGCCAGATCGAGCTCTCTTCCTTGCCCTTCCACAGGCCCTTGGTCAGGGGCGGCCGGGCGTAGGGCTCGTGCGCTTCCTCGGCGAAGAGCCCGATCGATCCTTTCTCGTCGTGCTCCCGAATGCCCTTGCACGCCCCGTCACCCGTCATTCCTCCACCCACGATCAGGTACGTGTAGTCGGCCACGACCGCGATCCTATCCGGCGGGGTACCGTCGATCCGAAGCGCGCGCTAGAGTCCGCGCAGCGTGAGAAGAGCGCCAGTGTCCTCCTTTGCCGTGGCGCTTCTCATCGCACTGTTCGCGTTCCCCGGAGGCGCCGGGTCCGGCCTGCGCTCGGCATCGTCGACAGGGGAATCCGCGATCTTCTACTACCCGTGGTACTCGACGCCGGTCCGTGACGGCAGGTGGGCGCACTGGTACGTCGAGCGCGAGGGCACGCAGGTGCTGTCGACGCCTTACTACCCGAGCCGCGGGCTCTACTCGTCCTCGAACGCGAAGATCGTCGCGGCGCAGATGCGTGAGATCGCCGCGGCGGGCGTCACCACCGTCGTCGTCTCCTGGTGGGGAGCAGGGTCGCCCGAGGACGACCGCCTACCGCTCGTCGCGCAGGCCGCCGAGCTCAATGGGCTCGAGGTGGCGATCCACCTCGAGCCGTATCCCGGCCACAGTCCGGCGCGCGCGGCAGCGGACATCGAGCGACTCTCGCACACCGGGATCTCCGACTTCTACGTCTACGACGCCGACCGCGCTCCTGCAGCGGAATGGGCGGAAGCCCTTTCCGCGCTCGAGGGGGTGCGCACGTTCGGCCACACAACCCTCGTCGGGCGCGCGAAAGCGTCTGGCTTCGACGGCCTCTACACGTACGACGTCGTCACCTGGACCGGCTCGATGTTTCGCCGCCTCTGCACGCAGGCTCATCGCGCCGGCCTCCTCTGTGCGCCGTCGGTCGGGCCTGGCTACGACGCGCGCCTGGCGACGAGCGACAGGGTCGTGAGGCCCCGGCTATACGGGCAGAAGTACGACCGCATGTGGAAGACGGCCCTCGGAGCGGAGGCGGACCTCGTGACGATCACGAGCTACAACGAGTGGCAGGAAGGCACGCAGATCGAGCCCGCGCAGGCGCAGGAAGACCGGCCGGGATACGACGGGGCGTGGGGGAGGACCGGGATGGCGGCTCGCAGGGCGTACCTCGACGCGACGGCGCGCTGGACCGCGAAGCTTCGCGAGATCTCGCGTCAGTAGAGCGCGGTCGCGAGTCGCTTGCGGTACTCGACTGCGACAGGGTCGTCCTGCCCGAGATGGTCGAAGATCGCGACCGCCAGCTCTCGTAGTCGATCTCGTTCGGGCGGAGGCGCCACAGCGACCGCTGCAAGGATGAGATCGAGTGCGGCGCTTTCGTCCCCTGCCTCGAGGGCGCTCACGATGTCAGCGAGCTCGCCACTCGCGCGAAGCTCTTCGAGCAATCCCTCGAGACGCGGCGGCGCGAGCAGCTCGTCGATGAAGCTCGCAACGCCCGTCGGCGATCGCACGCCGACGAACTCCGACACGACGCGGCCGTCCCGATACGCCTTCACCGCGGGGATCCCCTGCACGCGGTGCTGGGCGGACAGGCCGGGGTTGGCGTCGACGTCGACCTTCGCGAGCTCGACGGCGCCCGCGCGGCTCTCGACTTCGCGCTCGAGCACGGGAGTGAGCGCGCGGCACGGCCCACACCAGGCTGCCCAGAAGTCCACGATCACGGGGGTGCTCCGCGATCGCTCGACGACGTCCTGCTCGAACGTCTCTTCGGTGACGTCAGTCGCCATGCTCGTCAAGAACGTCTACAGGGTGCCCGATCATCCCTTCACGACGTCGCTGCTGCAGCCGGCGATAAGGGCTCCCGGGAGGTCGTCACGCTCGGTACCTGCGAGCGCCGGATGCTCGAGGTCGATCTCGATCGCGGGCCAGCTCTCGACCCCGATCGCGTCGGCGCCGAGCTCGGAGCCGAACCGGTAGAGCTCCTCGGTCGTGAAGATCCCGCGCCGGCCCGTTTGCCGCCGGGCGATGCCCTCGAGCTCGCGCAGCTCCTCGAACGGGTCGATGCGGACGTTCGAGTCGCTCCCGATGCAGAGCGGGATCCCGCGAGCGCGAATCCGCTCGGCCGGGAGGAAACCGTCGCCGAGGTCGGCCTCGGTCGTGGGGCATGCGCAGATTGTCGCCCCCGTCGAGGCCAGGAGATCGAGCTCCGTCCCGTCGGCGTGCGTCGCGTGGACGACCGTCGTCCGCTTGCCGAGACAGCCGGTCTGGGCGAGAAGCTCGATCGGACGACAGCCGTGCTCCGCGACGCATTCCTCGATCTCCTTCGGCTGCTCGTCCGCGTGCACGTGGAGAGGCAGCTGCTCGCTCTCCGCGTAGCGCCCGATCTCGGCGAGCCATTCGGCGGGGCAGGCGCGCACGGAGTGGGGGGCGACGCCCACTCGGACGTTCGCTGCGCGAAGCACCTCGACCTCGCGTAAGTACGCCTCGACGGACTCCTGGCGGAAGCGGGGGAGGCCGCCGCGTGCATAGGCGACATGCAGGAGGACGAGCTCGACGCCTGCCGCCTTCGCGGCCTCCACCGCCGCGAACGCTTCCGGCAGGCCGAGGTAGTGGAACTCCCCGACCGCCGTGAACCCCGCGTGGCGCATCTCGCGATATGTCGCTTCGTAGCTCATCCGCACGAGCTCGGGCGTCTGCCGCTCTGCCTCGGCGAGCATGGTGTCGCGCCACGCCCAGAAGTCACCGCCCGCAGCGCGCCCGCGCAGCGCTCGTTGGAAGGTGTGGCTGTGAGCGTTCACGAATCCCGGCAACTCGAACGACCCAGCCACGCGCGCGACGCTACCAGGGGTCAGATCCCGGGGTCTGACCCCACGGGTCTGACCCCGGTCGT
>CAVRLT010000032.1:0-104441 GCA_963721795.1 uncultured Actinomycetes bacterium | reverse complement strand
ACGACCGGACCCTCGCTAGTCGCGGCTCTCCACAGCCGCCGCGCTCTCGAGGTTCTTTAGCGCTGCCGGAAGGTGCTCGCTCATGAACGCCCGCGACTCGGCGACGTCCGCGTCGTCGATGTGCTCGAGCGCCGCTTGGCCGGGGTTCAGCCTCGTCGCGGCACTCCACGGTCCCACTACCTCGTCGCGGGCACGCGCGATCTGACCCTGCATCGCGCTGTAGGCGAACCGCGCCAGATCGGCCGCATCTCCGGAGAAGACGACCGGTGGGCAGAGCCGGTTCTTCTCCTCGTCGTCGACACCGGTCGACTCGACGACCGCGATCGTGGCGGCGCACCATGGTATGAGGCCCGTGGTCACGTACTGGATCGTGATGCGGCCCGGCTCGAACACCGGTCGCGGAACCGTGCGACGAACGCCTGCGGCCGTGCAGTCGACGTAGACCTCGCGCGGGCCGCCGGGGACGTCGCCCGCGTCGGTCGTTACCGTCGTCCGGCCGATGCTCCGCACCCTCGTCCGCACGACGTGCTCGATCGTGCGGAGAGCGTCGATCTCGCGCGGGCTGATGGTGGCGCCGCGATACGCAAGCGGCTCGACCGAAGGATCGATCCGCACGAATACCCCAGCGTCCTCGAGGCGTCGCGCGAAGTCGCGTCCGTCCTCGGCCGCCGCAGCCGTCTCGACCCAGCGCGCCCGGAGCCGCATGACCGAGCCGACCAGGTTGAGCGGCTGCATGAAGTTGCGGTCGTATTGCCACGGATCGCGGGCCCGTATCCAGCGGATCCGGTCGGGGTCGACCCCCGCCTCGAGCAGCCACACGCAGGTGTCCATCCCCGTCTTCCCCGCCCCGATCACCGTAAAGCGGTCGGCAGGCTCGCCCAGGTCGACGAGCCCGTTGGGCGGGACGAGCGTGACGCCCGGCTCCACCGTGAATCCGGGAACGTGACGCGACGGGATCTCGGACTGGACGTAGGTCGCGTCGACCACCTTGCGCCGTGGCTTTACAAGGATCTCGGAGCCGTCGAGCAGCGAAACGACGCGGTGGCCGTCCCCGTTATTACCCTGGTACTCGCTCGTTCCGACGAACCGCACCCTGCCCGTCGGCAGCAGGTGCTCGTCGAGCACACGTGAGTAGTAGTCGCAGATCTCGGGCCCAGTCGCACGCTCGTAGAAGCCGGCGTTTGGCCCGTGCTCGTCGATGCGGTCGTTCCCGAGCGAGCGCGACTCGACGCCTAGTACGCGGAGGGCTGATGGAGGCGCACGAACGGATACGCGTCCAGCCAGTGACCACCCGGCCTGTGGCGCCTGTCGACCAGCACGACCTCGGCGTCGGTGTGCGCGACCAGCGTGTCGGTAAAGGCCATCCCCGACGCACCGGCTCCGACGACGAGGTAGTCCGTCTCGACTTCCCGCATCCCCAGAAGGCTATGGCTTCTCGGGCGCTCTCACCAGCGAGGGCGTGACGGTCGTGCGTTTCGTCCACGAGCGCTTCTCCGCTGAGGTCGTCGAAGCCCCGGCAAGCAGAGGCCGCTGACACCGCTAACGGCGATACGTCGCTCCGGCGGCGTGACCGACCCCTTCAGGACCCGACGGTACCGTTTGCGCCGTGTCCCGAAATGATGAGCTCGAGCGTTACCGAGCCGCCATCCGGCGACGGCTCAACACCGAGTTCGTCGAGCGATGGGGAGTTTGCGAGCGAGGCCACGTTCTGACTGGACCTCAACCGCGACAGACAGGGACGCTGTTGGTGCTGCACACGCGCACATGAGCGAGCGTTCGAGACTCCTGCATCCCCGCCGTGGTCAGGGAGCATGGGTTAGCCGAACTAACCCCGCCTCGGCAGGGCCTCAAGAGGGCGCTCCAAATCGAGCTCGCGGTCGCGACAGGTTCCTAGGTTGGGCGACGCCCAGCCGTCGTGAGGCTGGGTGGAGAGAACGATGACGTGATCTCGACGGCGCGACCTTCGGCTGCCGACCTCCCGATCGCATCGAGGATCTCGACGATGTGCGCGCCCTGTGCGCCCGTAGCGCGATGCGGCCGCCCGGACGCGATCGCGTCGCTGAGCTCCCCGAGTGCACGCCCCCAGTCGGTTCCGTGGAACGCGTGCGCGACGGGCACGGGCTCGTACGACCCGCCCCACGCGGCGAGCTCGACGGCGGCGTCGAACTCCTGCCAGCTCGACAGGAAAATCGATCCCGTATCGCCGTGGAGCTCGATGCCGCTCTGCTTGCTGTGTCCTCCGACATAGAAGTTCGCTGTGAGGCGTACGACGGTTCCGTTTGCCAGCTCGACCACGGCGACGCCGAAGTCCGGCGCTCCAGGCGAGAACGGCTTACCGGACGTCGTGACTCGGTCGGGAAACACGACTTTCCCGAACGCGGTGACACGCCGGGCCGGGCCGAACATGGCCGTGAGGATCGTCAGCGGATAGACGCCCACGTCTGCGAACGGCCCGATGCGGTAGAAGGGCTCGGGCTGCGGATGCCAGCTCTCGATGCGGCTCCAGTTGACCTCCGCGTACGCGACCCGGACCGTGCCGATTGCACCTTCCTCGACGAGCCGCCACATCGTCTCCTGGGCTTCGCCCATGAACGTGATCGGTGAGCACGAGAGCCGGAGCCCTCGGTCGTCCGCGAGCTCGACGAGCGTGCGTGCACTCGCGTAGTCGCCGGCGAGCGGCTTCTCGCTGTGCACGTGCTTTCCGGCTTCGAGGGCGGCCGTCGTCACCTCGGCGTGGACCGCCGGGTACGTGAGGTTCACGATCGCGTCGACGTCCGAGTCGTCGAGGACGTCTGCGAGCGACGGGTAGTCGACTCCTCCGAAGCGGTCGACGAACGCGGCGCTGAGCGCCCGGTCGACGTCTGTCGCGCCGGCGATCCGTACCGTTGGGTAGGCGCCCATCGTCTCCCCGTACGCGCCGGAGATGTTCCCGCAGCCGACGACGGCGACGCGGAGCGCGTTCTCAAGCATGGTCCGCCGCTCCTATCGCCGCGAGCTGCTCACGGAGGCGCGCGAGCATCCGAGCGCACTCCTCGGTGGGGTCGCGGTCGTATGGCTCATGCTCGATGCTCAAAGGGCCTGCGTAGGAGAGCTCGAGCAGCCTCTCGACACAGCCGGCGACGTTCGCGCAGCCCTCGCCGTGCATGCACGAGATGTGCGTACCGGGCGCTTCGACGTCCTTCAGGTGCACATGGAAAAGGCGGTCCGAGAGCTCGCCGATCGCGGCGACCGGGTCGTACGACTGCGTCGCCCACCACCCCGTGTCGACGGCCGCCCCGAGCACGTCGTCTTCGCCGCCGATCGCGTCGAGCACCTCCCGCGGGGTCTTCTCCTGGTGGTTCTCGAGCCCGAAGCGAACGCCATGGGCCTGGAGCACGGACGCTGCGCCTGCGCGATCACGATGCACGACCTCGCCGACGCCCGCGATGAGATCGACGTCGAGGTCATTCGCGAGGCGGCAGGCGGCGGTCAGCTCTGCGGTCGTCGCGCCGACACTGCCTGCGAGGGAGACGACGCGAAGGCCGTGGAGAGTAAGAGCCTCGCGTGCATGTGCGACGTGATCGGGCGTCGCCCAACGCCAGTTGAGATGCCCGAACCAGAGATCGATCGTGTCGAAGCCGAGACCGGCGATCGTCGCGAGCAGCTCGTCGAAGCGGGTCGGGAAGCTCTCGAGCGGCTCGAACGCCATGTTCGTCGCGATGTCGAACGGCTCCCACTCGTCTGCGGCGCCGTAGCCGAGCTCCCTGGCCACGTAGTTCGCGGTCATGAAGGAGAGCCGGAACGGAGTCGAGGTCGTACCGACATCGGTCACGACGGACTGCCCTCGATCGACGACCTGACGAGATGACCCGGCTCGACCTCGACCAGCGCTCCGTCGTCCGCGGGCGACGAGCTCGCGGCGTCCACGTGCGAAACCGCCCCGAGCTCGGTCTCGACGTCCTTCCACTTCTTGTGCAGCTGAGGCACGGACGCGAGGAGCGACCGCGTATAGGGATGGAGGGGGTTTCCGAACACCAGCTCGGTCGAGCCCATCTCGACGAGGTTGCCGCGCCACAGGATCATCGTGTTGTCGCTGATGTAGTTGCCGAGCGAAAGGTCGTGCGTGATCAAGAGGATGCCGAGCCCGCGGGACTTCAGGTCTCCGAGCAGGTTCAGGACGTCGATGCGCGTCGACGCGTCGAGCATGCTGATGATCTCGTCGGCAACGAGTAGCCGGATGTCGAGCATGAGAGCGCGCGCGATGAGCATGCGCTGCAACTGGCCGCCGCTCAGCTGATGGGGATATTTGCCGAGGACATCTCCCGGATTGAGACTCACCTCGTCGAGCGACTTCGTGAGCTTCGTGTGCCACTCGCGTGTGCTGAGCCCAGAGAAGTACTCGCTGCGGAGCATCGTGAATACCCGGTCGGCCTTGAAGATCGGGTTGTACGAGCTGAACGGGTCCTGGAAGACACCCTGGACGTCGGCGTAATACGCCTTGAGCGCTCTGCCGCCGAGCGTGGAGATGTCCACGCCGTCGAAGACGATGTTCCCGCGGGTGACCTTGAGGAGCCGCAGGATCATCTTTCCGATGGTCGACTTGCCGCTGCCGCTCTCGCCGATGAGGGAGACGACCTCGCCGGGGCGGATGTCGAAGCTGACGTTCCGAACGGCGAGGAACTCGCGGCCGCCGAACGCGCCGACACGGTAGGACTTGCAGCAGGTGTCGACCGCGAGCATCAGGCTGCCGCCTTCCAGCACGCGGCCGCCTGACCCGGCGCGACTTCGACGAACGGCGGCTCTTCGACGCACCTCTCGAACGCGAGTGGGCACCGCGCCCTGAAGCGGCATCCTGTCGGAGGCTCGAGGAGCGACGGCGGTCGGCCGGGAATGCCGCTCAGCCGCTTCTCCGCGTACCGCACCCCGACCTCGGGGAGCGAAGAGAGGAGCATCCGCGTGTAGGGATGCGCCGGTGCGTCGACGATCGTCTCCGCCGGCGCCTTCTCGGCGAGCTTGCCCGCGTACATGACGAGGACCGTGTCGGCGATCTGGTACAGGACCGAGAGGTCGTGCGTGATCACGATCATGCTCTTGACGAAGCCACGGTCCCGGAACTCCACGAGCAGCTCGGACACCGCTCGCTGCGTCGATACGTCGAGCGCGGACGTCACCTCGTCGGCGATCAGGAGCGAAGGATCGAGGAGTGACGAGAGCACCATGACGACGCGCTGCTTCATCCCGCCCGAGAGCTCGATCGGGAATCGCTCCAGCACGTCCTCGGGCAGTCCGACGAGCTTCAGGCGACGTTTGAGCTCGTCCACCACGCCGTTCAGCGGGATGTGCCGCGACGCGAGGAGCTCCGTCGCCATCGTGCCGATCTTGCGGGTCGGATTCAGCGCGCTGAGCGCATACTGGGGAATGATCGAGACGTCCTTGAACCGGTGAGGGTTCATCTTCTTGTCGTCCCAGATCGGAAGCTCCCTGCCGTCGAGCTCGACGTGGCCGTCGATGTACCGCATGCGCGCATCCATGCGAATCAGGCTCTTGCCGAGCGTCGACTTGCCGCACCCCGACTCGCCCGCGAGCCCCATGATCTCGCCGTCGGCGATCTCGAAGGTCGCTCCGTCCACCGCCTTTACGTCGCCGCGCAGCGATTGGTAGTAGACCGTCAGACCGTCGACCTTGAGGCTCATCTCACTTCTCCCGGAGCCTGGGGTTGAAGATCTCGTCCAGCCCGACGTTCATCACATACAGGCCGCCGACGATCGCGATGATCCCGATTCCCGGTGGCACGAACCACCACCAGGTTCCGAGGAGCAGGGCACTCGAGAGAAACGCGTTGTTCATCATCAGCCCGAGCGACATCGACGCGGAGGGGCCAAGGCCGAGGAAGTCGAGGGAGGCTCCGATGAGGATCGCGCCGCCGAAGAGGAGGATGAACATCATGAGCAGGTACGAGCTCATGTTCGGCGCGATCTCCGTGGTGATGATGTGCCGTGTCCCGCGGCCGCTCAGCCGGGCGACGTCCACGAACTCCCGCGTCTTCAGCGAGAACGTCTGGGCGCGCACCGCGCGCGCCGCCCAGGGCCATGACGTCAGCCCGATGAGGATCGCCTCCGTCGCGTAGCTGTGGACGTTGATGTACGCCGCGACGATGATGAGGATCGCCAGCGTCGGGATCACGAGGACGACGTTCGTGAGCATGTTCAGGACGTCATCGATCCAGCCTCCCCGATAGCCCGCCGTGAAGCCGACCCCGGCTCCGAGGAGCCAGGCGATACCCCCGCCGAGCACCCCGACGAGAAACGCGGCTCTCAGCCCGTACACGAACTGGGCGAACACGTCCTGTCCGAACGACGTCGTCCCGAACCAGTACTCGGAGGACGGTGCCTGGTCGGTCGGGCCGCTGAACTCGAACGGCGTGTTGTCCGTCAGGAGGGGGCCCACGAGTCCGAGCACGAAGAACGCGATCACGACACCGAGGCCCACGACGAACTTCCAGTTCCGAAGGGCGAAGTGGACGAACTCCGAGCGGCGGACCAGCGGGGTCGCGGCCATCGGCGCGCCTCCCCCCGGAGCGGTCGTCGCCGTCGTCTCCAGGGACGGAGCCGGCGCTCCGGTCGTCACCACTCCCACGTCTCGGGGGTCCGAGACCGCCATCACGCGCCGCCCTGCATCCCGACCCGTGTTCGCGGGTCGATGAAGACATAGGCGATGTCGATGATGAGGTTCGCGATCAGGACACCTGTGATGAGGAAGAGGAAGATCCCCTGGATGAGGAAGTAGTCGCGATTCTCGATCGCGTTGAGGGTCAGCGTCCCGAGACCTGGATAGGAGAACACGATCTCGACGACGATCGCGCCCGCCACGACTGCGCCGAGCGCAAGCGCCAACCCGGTGATCTGCGGGAGGAGGGCGTTGCGATACGCGTACTTGCGGATGAGCTTCGTAGGAGCTCCGAGGCTCGCGAGGTAGTTCGAGTAGTCGGCCTCGAGCTCGTAGATGATCATGTTCCGCATCCCGATGGCCCAGCCACCGAAAGCGACGAGGAACAGGGCGGAGAAGGGGAGGATCCAGTGGTGCAGGAAGCTGCGCGCGAACTCGATCGACCACTCCGGCTGCAGCGCGAACCCGTACGCACCCGATACCGGGAAGATGGCGAGGGTCGAGGCGAACAACCAGGCGAGGATGATCCCGAGCCACATCTGCGGGGTCGCGGTGAGCACGTAGCCCAACGGGAGCACGGTGTTGTCGAGCGTCTTTCGACGGGCCGCGAGCGCGCCGACCTTGTTCCCCGCCCAGAAGCTGAGCAGGACCGCCGGCACGAGCAGTGCGAGCGTGTACGGGAGCGCGCCCAGGATGAGCTCGGAAACCGGTCTCGGGAAGTTCGCGATGCTGAGCCCGAGATCACCGTTGAAGAGCGCGGCCCAGAAGTTCAGGTACTGCTTCCAGAGCGGGACGTCGAACCCGAAGGCCTCGGTGTAGTAGCCCGTCAGCTCCTCGGATGCGCTCGGCTGAGCCTGCATGCGTGAGAGCAGCCCCTCGATCGGGTCCCCGGGCATGAAGCGGGGGATGGCCCAGTCGATCGACACCGCCACGAAGAACGTGACGGCGTAGATCAGGATCTTCCGTGCAAGGTATCGCCCCACCGTGCCTCCACCTCGACGACGCCAGCTGTGAACGCGACACCCCTCCCGGCAGATCGCCGGGAGGGGTGTCGGGTGTCCATCGGTGCGGTCTCTACTTGGCCGGCTTCAGATGCGTGAGCATGTCGATGCTCGTCATCTGCCAGTAGTTGTTCCAGGCCGTAGGCGTGAACTTCTGGCCGTTTGCAGACGGCCAGCTCGTCCAGTACTTCGTGTTGAACATCGCCCACATCCCGTTGTACCAGAGGGGTATCGCGGGCAGGTTCTGCATGAACACGGTCTGGAGCTGCGACATCACGGCCTTGTAGGCCTTCGGGTCGCTCGACGGTGTCTTGTCCAGCTGCTGCGTGAGGCTCCACGCCTTCTGGCTCTGGAACCGCTCGTAGTTCACCGTCGTCTGGTTCTCCAGGATCGGCAGCTGGAAGATGTACTGGTAGTACGTCCACGGCGTGTTCGAGTACTGCCTGTCGTTGGCCAGGACGAGGTCGTACCGTGCATGACCGCGGTCGTCGACCAGTGTTGCGTAGTCCGGGTAGCCCGGGGTGATCTTGATGCCGACCGCCTTCGCGCTTTCCGAGATGACCTGGATCGCCGTCATCCAGTCCGACCATCCGTTCGGGCACTGGATCGTGAGCGAGATGTCCGATCCGTCCTTGTTCTCGACGAACCCGTCGTTGTCCGTGTCCTTGTAGCCGGCGGCGGCGAGGATTGCCTTCGCCCGCGTCAGGTTGTACGAGAAGCCGAGCCTCGCGACGGCCTTCTTGTCGACCCACTTGTCCCAGATGGGGAGGAGCCCGGTCGGGCTCGCCTTTTCGACGAGACCCTGGTACGCCTTGTCGAGGATCTGGTTCATGTTGATCGAGAAGGCGAGAGCACGGCGGAACTGCGGATCGTTCAGCGGCTTCTTCGTGGTGTTGGGGAAGAGCCACGTCGTGTTCGCTCCGAGGTGGTACGGGGCCTTGGAGTAGAACGTCTTGAAGTTGCCCTTGATCGCCGACTTCGGGGCGAAGTTGTTGAAGAGGTCGATGTTCCCCGCCTGGAAGTTGGCGAGTGCGGCCGTGTTCGACGAGTTGTGAATGTCGACGACGTACCGCGGTGCGGGCTTCATACCGAGCTGCTTCGTCGCCCACCAGTCGTTGCGGCGCTGCCAGACGAACGTCTGTGACGTCGAGCTCGCACCGGACTGGTATGCGTACGGACCGGTCCCTACCACCCGTTTTGCATCCAGATTGCCGGTCGTGAGGTCCGTCCTGCTGTACTTGCTGAATACGTGCTGCGGAACGATCGCGACGTTGTAGCGATAGAAGTCGAACTGCTGGTATCCCGGCTTCCCGGCGAATGTGAAGACGACCGTGTTCCCGGACGGCCCGAACGCTCTTGAGTCCGGTAGTCGCCCACAGCGCGTTCTGGGGGTGGGTCGGGATCTTGAGAAGGTCGAAGCTGTACTTCACGTCCTTCGGCGTCAGTGTCCTTCCGTCGCTGAACTTGACACCTGTGCGGATCGTCATGACGTACTGGCTCTTCGTGCGCCAGGTTCCGTTCGTGGCGAGCCACGGGATGAAGTTGCCCGTCAGCGGGTTGAACCGGAAGGCGGTCTCGTACGCGAGTCCGACCGTGCCCGTCGAGTAGTCCCAGGTCTTGGCGGGGTTCACATCGCCGTACGGTGCCCACTGGCTTCCGCTCATATAGAAGGTCTGCGCGCGTGGGAGCGCGAACGCGGACCTGGAGCCTGCACCTACGCCACCCGCTGCCAGCAGCGATATGGCGGCGGCGAGGGCAACGACGAGCGCGACGACGCTCGATGCCCTCCTCATCCTTCTTGTTGCCATCCTGCGTCCTCCTTGAGTCCGTGTCTCACGTCTACGCTCGCACCGATCGTTACCGGCGCGGCCTGTCCTGCTGAGGCGGAGTCGCATGAGCGATGCGGGACGCCGAGTGCGCCGGCGAGCGCCCGCGATCCGTCGTCGGATCCGTTCCACCTCAGCATCAAGCCCATGTAGTCCATCACTTATCCGGTTAAGTGTCAAGTAGTTCGAACGCCGCGCAACACGCCGAACGCGCTCAGCTCGCGGCGGCGAGGGGCCGTGGTGCGGTGCTGCCTCTGGGCGTGAGCTCGCCGCGGGTCGACTCGACGTCGCCACCGGCGCGACCCTCGATCGCGTCGAAGAGGCGCCTCGTCGCGGCGACACCGTACGCGGTGATGTCTCGAGTGATGGCGGTGAGCGGCGGGTGGACGACTTGGCTGATCAACGAGTCGTCCCACCCGACGATCGACAGGTCGTCGGGGACGGTGAAGCCCATCTGCTGGGCGACTCCGAGACCCGTGACGGCGAGGAGGTCGCTGTCGAACACGATCGCGGTCGGGGGGGTGCGCGAGGAGAGGAGCTTGCGCGTCGCCCGTGCGCCCACCTCCGCGCTGTAGTCGGTCTCCACCACCTCCGCCTGGAGTCCCAGGTCGCGCGACGCGCTCGAGAAGCCGTCGATGCGCTGCGTCGTATGGACGAAGTCCGGAACGCCCGCGACGTGAGCGATACGGCGATGGCCGAGCGCGGCGAGGTACTGCACGGCCTCGACGACGACAGCGCGCTCGTCATGCCAAACACAAGGCAGGGAGCGGGTTTCCAGCGGCCCTCCGACCACGACCGCCGGCAGGCCGAGACGCACGAGCTCATCGATTCGCGGGTCGTCGACTCGCAAGTCGACCATGAGCACGCCGTCCACGCGGTGCTCGCCCCACCAGCGACGGTAGACGGCGATCTCTTCGCGCGTGTCCTTCACGAGCTGGAGTGTCAGTGCGACGGAACGGAGGGCGAGCTCGGACTCGACACCGGAGAGGAACTCCATGAAGAAGGGCTCGAGCGCGAGCGTCTGCGCCGGGCGAGCGAGGACGAGTCCGCACGCGTCTGCGCGGGCAGCGGAGAGCGCGCGGGCCGCGCGGTTCGGGTACCAGCCGAGCTCGTCGGCGATGGCGAGAATGCGCTCGCGGGTTCCGTCCGACACTCCGGGCCGCCCGTTCAGCGCATACGAGACGGCGCCCTTCGAGACGCCTGCTCGTTCGGCGATGTCCTTGATGGTCGCCCTACTCGTTCGCTGTTCGGACACTCGTCCGCTCCCTCCGTTGCGCCGAACGATACACCGCGTATCATGCCTTGACCGGTTAAGTAAACCATGGCTTCCGTACCCGACACTCCGACGCGCGCCTTCCCGCCGGACTTCATCTGGGGGGCTGCCACCGCTGCGTACCAGATCGAAGGTGCGACGGCGGAGGACGGTCGCGGCGAGAGCATCTGGGATCGCTTCGCGGCGCAGCCGGGCACGATCGTTAACGGGCACGACGGCGGCGTCGCGTGCGACTCGTACCACCGCTACCGCGAGGACGTCCGGTTGCTGCGCGAGCTCGGCCTCGACGCATACCGCTTCTCGGTCGCGTGGCCGCGAATCGTCCCGGATGGTCGGGGTCGCGTGAACACCGCCGGGCTCGACTACTACGACCGCCTGGTCGACGAGCTTCTCGCGAACGGGATCGACCCCTACGTCACTCTCTACCACTGGGACTTGCCGCAAGCGCTCGAGGATCGTGGAGGATGGCCGCAGCGCGAGGTCGTCGACGCGTTCGTGGAGTACGCCGACGCCGTCTCGGCGCGTCTGGCGGATCGCGTCACCTGGTGGATCACGCACAACGAGCCCTGGGTCGCCGCATGGCTCGGGTACGGAAAGGGAGAGCACGCGCCCGGCCGTCGGAGCCAGGCGGACGCGCTCGCCGCCGCGCACCACCTCCTCCTCTCGCATGGCCTGGCCGCCGACGTGCTCCGCGCGAACCGCGCCGCGTCGGTCGGCATCACTCTCGACCTGATTCCGATGCATCCGTTGACGTCCTCCGAGGCGGACGTCGCGGCTGCGCAGCGTGAGGACGGAACCAGGAACCGGTGGTTTCTCGACCCGCTGATCCGGGGGGCGTACCCGGAGGACGTCGTCGCGCTGTGGGAGGACGATCTTCCCACCATCGCCGACGGCGATCTCTCCGCGATCGCGCGCCCACTCGACTTCCTCGGCGTGAACTACTACCGGCGTCACATCGTTCGGGCCGGGCAGAACGGCGCCCCGATCGTCGTCGAGCCGCCCGGAGCCGAGCAGACGTCGATGGGATGGGAGGTGTATCCCGACGGTCTCCATGAGCTACTCATGTCGCTCCACGGAAACTACGAGCTGCCGCCGATCGTCATCACCGAGAACGGCGCGGCCTTCGACGACATCAGGCGCAACGGGACCGTCGACGATCCGGAGCGGACGTCGTATGTCGCGCGGCACGTCGACGCGATCGCACGTGCCGTCGATGACGGTGTCCCGGTCGGCGGCTACTTCCTCTGGTCGCTGCTCGACAATTTCGAGTGGGCGCTGGGTTTCTCGAAGCGCTTCGGGATCGTCTACGTGGACTTCGAGACACTCGAGCGCGTCCCGAAGGGGAGCTACGCGTGGTATCGGGACTTCATCGCGTCGCAGCGCGCCACACAGGCGTCGCGCTAACGCCCAGATCGCCCGAGGGGGCGATTCGGGAGACACCCTCGCCAACCGCACATAGGATCGCGCGAGTGCGCCTAGCCCTGTTTCTCTCGGGCGCTGCGCTGCTCGCGCTCGCGGGCGGCGCCGCGCCCGCGACGCCGGCCGATGGACCGCGCGTGCCGGAGGACGTGCGCTCGATCAGCTACTTCCCCGCGCGAGGCGGCTGGACATTCATGTGGACGCGCTTCGACGCCGAGGCGATCGACCGCGACCTGGTCCGCGTGGCGTCGCTCCGCGCGAACACGGTCCGCGTGATCGTCCCGGCCCGCGCGTTCGGCTACCCGGAGCCGGACCCCACGATGGGCGCACGGCTCGAACGCGTCGTCGATCTCGCCGCGCGTCACGGATTGCGCGTGCAGCTGACGCTGTTCGACTGGTGGCACGACTATGCCGACGTCAGCGGCTCCCGCCGCTGGGCGACGGCGCTGCTCTCCCGCTACGCCGGCGACGAGCGGATCGCGTTCGTGGAGCTGAAGAACGAGCTTCGGCCGCAGGACGAGGGCGCGAGCGACTGGGCCGCGTCGCTGATCCCGTACGTGCGGGAGCTGACGAGGAGGCCGGTCACGGTCTCCGTGCCTGCGCTCGACGCTGCACGCGACCTGCGGCTGCTCCACTCCGCGCTCGGCGCCGCGCAGCCGGACTTCTACTCTGCGCACTTCTACTGGCGGCCCGAGCTCGCCGCCGAGCACTTGCGCGCGGCCGTGGCCGCGGTCGCTCCACTCCCGCTCCGCGTGGGCGAGACCGGCTACTCGACAGCGACTCCGTACGACGTCGTCCCCGGCGTGCCCGCGTCGGCCTCCGCGCGTGAGGCGGAGCAGGCCTACTACCTGCGATCGCTCGCGAATGTGACGCGCCGGCTCGGCTTGCCCGCGATCGCGCCGTGGGTCCTCTCGGACTTCGCCCCGGACGCGATTCCGCCGGACGACCCCGGCCTCAACGGCAACGGGCGCGAGTACCGCTTCGGCCTCTTCCGCGTCTCGGGCGAGGCGAAGCCCGCAGCCGCAGCGGTGCGGACGATCTTCTCCGACGGTCGGACAGAAGGGTTCAACAACGGCTTCGAGCAGGCCGTCAAAGACGAACGTGGGCTTCCCCTCCCGGCCCTTTGGCGGATCCGGCCGGCGCGCGGGGCAGCCTTCACGCGCGATGTACGGATGGCGCGGACGGGCCGGGCTTCGGCCCGGATCGATGGTGCGGCCGCCGGAACGGGGCCTGACGCCGCCTTCGCGATCGCCCCGTCCGATCCGGGGGTCCGGCCGGGTGACCGCTCTACCGTGACCGCGTTCGCGCGCGCAGGCTCACGCTGCGGCCACGTGGGCATCGCGCTGCGCTGGTTCGCGAGCGACGGACGCGTCGTCGGCAGGGCGCAGTCGGCTTCGCTCCGCTGCGACATCCGCGGCTGGAAGCGCCTGCAAGCGAGCGGGACTGCGCCGGCCGACGCCGCCTACGTCGGCATCTATCTGCGCGCCGCCCGCACCGTTGGTCCAGCTTGGTACGACGATGTCGCCTACTCGTGTGCGCGCGGAGTCGGCACCTAGGACGAGTTTGCTGTCGGCTCGGACCGGCGCCCGAGGATGATCACGCCGAGGACCACGAGGAGCCCGGCTGCGCCGATGATCGCAACGAGGCCCAGGTTCTGCGAAGAGGTGTCGTCGGCGGGTGTCACGGTGATCGGCACGGGCCAGCGCACGACCGCGCCGCTGTCATAGAGCAGCTCCGTCTCGAGCACGACTTCCCCGGGCTCCGTCGCCGCCTCTAGCGCGATCTCGAACGTCGTCGTCGTGAGCGCTGCCAGAGACCCGCCCGTCCAGCGCGCGCTCGAGTCGTCGATCTCTTCGGTCCAGCCCTCCGCTGGATCGGCCCGCTCGATCTCGACCCCTGCGGGCGCAGTGACGACGAAGCCGGTCATCGGCTTGTCGCGCTCGTTCGGGACATCGAGGGTGACGGACTCGATGCTCTGGCTCGCGATGAACTGGGGGTCGGGAAGACGTGGGCGGAGGCCGTACCGGACAGAGCGAGTGCGCTACAGACCGAGACGACGAGCGTTGACCACCCACTGACGTTCATTCCAGAGAGCGGGGCGTCTCTCCCTCTCAAGTTGCGACGTACGTGCCGAACCAGCTCAGCATCCGGCGATACGCGGCCGAGGCGGCTGCGCGGTCGTACCGCGAGCTCGTGGGATTGAAGAACGCGTGATCGACGTCGGGGAACGTCACGATCTGGTTCCGCAAGCCGGCGTTGCGCAGAGCCGCCCGCGCCGCCGAGCGACTGGCGTTGACTCGCGAGTCGAGCTCCGCATAGATCCCGAGCACGGCTGCCTTCGAGCCGGCGAGGTTCCCGTTCTCGGGGAACGGGCCGTAGAAGGGAACTGCGGCCGCAAGGCGAGGCTCCTTCGACGCCAGCAGAAGCCACACCATCCCACCGCCGAAGCAGAAGCCGGTGGCCGCAACCTTCTTCCTCGGAAGACGGCGGCGAAGCTCCGTTACACCCGCCTTCATGTCTGCGACGAATCGCGACGGAGGAGCCGCCCCGAGCGCCGCCATCGCTTCGAACTCGTCGGCGAACGATCCCGTCCCGCCTTCCTCCGACAGCAGGTCGATCGCCAGCGATGAATAGCCACTCGCCGCGAGCCGCCCTGCCACGGAACGGATCGAGTCGGTGAGCCCGCGGTTCTCGTGGACGACCAGCACGCCCCCGCGCGGTTGGCGCGCCGCGCCCCATGCGCCCATCAGCCTCCGACCTCGAGGGCCGCGAAACGTGATCTCGCTGGTCTGGAGCGGCGTCAGGAGGTCAGGCGCCGCCTGCCGCTCTCTCGTCGTGCCGGCCCCAGCGGGAACCTTCGCCAGCGCCTTCGCCTGGTCTACGACAGCTCCCGCGAGCAAGGACGCGGCCGCGGCTCCGCTCAACCCGAGCAGCCCCAGGCGACGCAACGCTTCGCGCCGAGAGACGAGCCCGTCGCCGTGATCCTCGGCGATCTCCTCCGCCAGGTACCGCTGAATCTCCGTCACTTCCCGACCTCCTCGGACGCTCGCCGTGTTGCTGCTCCGCCATCACGGGTACGACCGGACAGCGCAAGCGGATTCAGCTTCCGTCGAGCACCGTTGTAAGCTCACACCCATGTTCGGCCTCGTCACACGGACAAAGTCGGTCACGCAGCGAACGCAGTCGCTCGTACGGCTGAATCTCGAGCTGGCGCAGCTCGAAGCGAAGAAGAAGGCGATGGCCCTGGGCGTCGCCGGAGGCCTTGCGCTCCTCGCGGGCGTTCTCGTGGTCTACGGGATCGGCTTCGCCTTCGCTACGGCGGCGGCGGGGATCAGCGAAGCCCTCCCCCTGTGGCTGTCGCTCCTCATCGTTACGGGCCTGATCTTCCTTCTCGCGGCGATCGCTGGGCTCCTGGCCCGTCGCTCCGCCCGCAAGGCTTCCCCTCCAAGGCCAGAGCAGGCGATCGCGGAGGCAGAGCGCACGGTGGAAACGCTTCGGAGCCATGTCTGAGCGCAACGCCGAGGCGATCCGCACCGAGATCGCCGCTGAACGGCAGCGCCTCGACGACGATCTCACGGCGCTGCGATCCGAGATCAGATCGGTTGGGCTGGTGGTAGCTGCCGGTCTCGTCGTGGTCGGGCTGGTGGCGTGGCGCAAAGGGTCAAAGCAAGGCGTCGCGACGATGTGGAAGTTCGTCAAGTAGAGCTTCGTAGCGCGTCGATCGACGCGGTCGTGACGATCCCCTCGACGCTGCGCGCCAGTTCCGCGTCCAGGGTGACGAACGCGTCCGCCTGCAGCTGCGTGAGCGCGACGTACTCGGCGTCGTAGGTCTCCGCCCACCCCAGCTGCTCGGCGACCTCCCAGGCCCGGCGCCGGAGCACGGCGTCGCCGAGGAGTCTGATCGGCATCCGCCCGACGAAGGCGAGGCGGTCGCGGGCGACGTCCACCGCCATCTCGCCCTGGTGCACGGCCTCGTGCAGCGCCGACAGCGTCTGGGAGCGCAACAGCGTCGGCGCGAGGAGCTCGTGCTCGGCGGGGACCTCGAACTCCTCACTCGCCAGCTGGAGGACGACGCCGCAGTCGACGACGAATCTGGTCATCTATCGAGCAGCATGCGGCTCGTGTCCACGATCGCGATCGTGCCACAAGGGAGCGGCGCAGCGCCTGACGACGCAAGCCTCACCGACATGACGCTCCCGCCTCCGGGGGTCCGAAGGCGGAAGCGTCCTGCGGCGTCGGTCTCGGCAGCGAGGCCGAGGTGGGAGGTAGCCCTCTAGGAGGCGACGCTCCAGGTCTCAGCGTTCCAGGTTCCGCCCTGGAGAGTCGGATTCCTGAGCGCCCCCTTCACCTTGGTCGAGTGCAGCAGGTGCTGCGGTCGAGCGAACAGCGGGATCGAGAACACCTCGTCCGCCAGGATCACCTCGGCTGCGTGGAGCAGCTTGTTGCGATCCGTCGGATCTGGGGTGAACTGCGCCTTCTGGAGCAGCGCGGAGGCCTTCCTGTTGCAGGCGGCGCCGTAGTTCTGGTCGCCACCGCAGCCACCGGTGCCGAAGAAGGTGCCCGAGCTCGTCGGGCCGCCGGTGAAGGTGAACATCACCGATTGCCAGTCTCCGGAGGTGAGCGTTCCACCGCCGAAGAGCACGGACGGCGAGAGGAAGCGCGGCGTGAAGTTGATGCCGACGCTCTTCAACTGCCGCTGGATGATCTCGAACGTCAGGGCGCGAAGCGGGTTGCCCGACGTGGTCGTGAATGCAAACGTGAGCTCACCGACGCCAGGGCAGCTGAAGATCTTCGAGTTGCCCGAGTTCGGCGAGTCAGGACCGCCGGTGCAGCCGTTCTTCTTCAAGAGCGCGATGGTGTTCTTCTGGCTGAACCCCCAGCGCGCGTACGGCGTCTTGTAGGCGGCCTCGAAGGGCTTGAAGATGTGACTTTGCAGGACCGGCAGGTCCTTCTTCGACGGCACGAGACCGGTCTTCACGTACAGCACCTCGCGGATCTGCGCCCGGTTGATGCCCTGGATGATCGCCTGCCGGACGAACTTCTTCTTCAAGGCCGGATGCGCCTTGGCGCCCTGCTGGAAGTCGAGATGCTCCCAGGAGTAGCTCGCTCCTCCCTGCACCTTGAACTTCGAGTCCTTGTAGAAGTCGACGATCTGGATCTGCGGCGAGACAGCGTCGATGACGTCGCCCTCCCCGCTCTTGAGCGCCTGGTACTGCGAGGGGCCCGAGATGTAACGGAAGACGACCCGGTCGAGCTTGGCCGCCGGGCGTGCCTTGAAGGCAGGGTTCTTCACGAGAACGAGCTGGGTGCCCTTTTGCCAGCTCTGGAACTTGAAGGGACCGCTCGAGATGTCGACCGAGTCCGCCCAGAGCTTGTTGAAGTCCTGTCCTGCCACCTTGTGCGCGGGCAGCGGGGAGGTTCCCATCAGGACGTCCCAGGCCGCGTATGCCCGCTTCGGCTTGAACGTGACCGTGACGGACTTGCCCTTCACCTGGATCTTGGCGATGTCCTCGAAGCCCTCGCGGGAGGTGATGTCCCAGTTCGGGTTCATGGTCGTCCTGTACAAGGCCATGAAGTCCGCGCCCGTGACCGGCTTGCCGTCACTCCAGGTCGCGTTCGACCTGTACGTCATGGTCGCCTTCAGCGGCTCCTTCTGGAGGATCTTCGGGAGCCCCTCCAACAGGTACGGCTTCAGCGTCACCTTGTTGTCGTAGATCACCCCGCCGGCCAGAACCAGGTTCATGACCAGCGAGTTCGTATAGCCGTTTCCTTCGGAGATGAAGTTGTTGAGCGTCCCGCCCGGCTCCTGGTCGTGAACGATCACGACGGTGCCGGCGGACGTGCCTTCGGTGGTCGCTGTCGCGGCCGGCCCGAGTGCGAGGCTCGCAAAGATCACGAGCGCGACGCACACGAGCAGAAGCGAGGTTTTCCTCATGGGGCCTCCGTCCGAGTTGGATTCTCGAGTGCGCAAGACGGAACCCGGATAATCCCTCCGATTCCACCCTGCGACTACTTAGACGGAGCGAATGACAGATGGGTGATTCCTCTGACTTATCGGAAGTGCAAGTTCTGAAATCAACTTTTCGAGGGCGCTTCTCGCGGCAGAACACGCCGCGTATGTCGGTGTGGAATGCTGATGCCCTCATTCGAACCTCTGATCGAACTGGAGCCGCGGCCAGGCTAGGCTCGCCCGGTATCTCCATTCCGTGTGGAGGAACTCCCAGGCCCCCTCTCATCCGGGCAAAGGACGTATGCGGACGGCGAGCCAATTTCACGTCCGTGTCGCCCAGCGTGAGAGGGGATCTGGGCCTTAGGGGTAGTAGCGAAGGCGCAGCTCAGGCAGCTGCGACGTCGACCGCGGACGGGTCCATCGAGCCGCTCACGCGACGAGCGACCTCGATGAACGCCTTGGCGGCCGGTGAGAGCAAGCGCTCGCGGTGCCAGGCGATGCTCGTGACCCGTGGCGGGAACCCGTCCAGGTCCAGCGCGACCAGATCTTCCCGCGGGGAGACGGCAAGACTCGGGATCAGAGCTGCACCGAGCCCTGCGACGACCATCCCCTGGACGATCTCGTTGTCGTCGGAGCGAAACACCACGCGAGGCTCGGCGCCGGTCGAGCGCAGGCTCGCCAGCGCGTACTCCGTGCTACGGCAGTCTCGGAAACAGATCAGGGGAAGGGTCGCGACGTCCTCTGGCGTCAGCGACCGAGTGACCGGCGCCAACGGCGAGTCGTTTCGAACCACGAGCACGTACTGGTCTCGGAGCAGGTCGACCCAGTCGAACGGGCCCGGGGCGGTGGGAAGCACGACGAATGCGAGCTCGAGCTCGCCGCGTTCCAATAGCCCGAAGAGCTCGACGTCGCCGACGGTCTCGGTGAGCACGACCTCCACGGACGAGGCGGAGACGAATTCGGTGAGGATACGAGGAAAGAGATGCGCGCTCACGCTCTGGTAGACGCCCAGGAGCAGGTTCTCGGCTGTTTTCGAGGTGAGGCGCGTGACGTCCGCCTGCGCCGCGGAGAGGTGGTCGTTGATGGCCTTCGCGTGGTGCAGGATGATCGAGCCGATCTCCGTAGGGCGAACGCGTTCGCCCGCACCGCGATCGATGAGGCGATGACCTACCGCACGCTCGAGCGCAGCGACTTGCTGACTCACCGCAGATTGGGAGTATCCGAGTTGCCTTGCCGCCCGGTGAAACGAGCCATGCTCGATGACCGCGGTCAATGCGGCGAGATGACGTAGCTCGAGGCCGTGCCAGGGCCGAGAGCCGGGCTCAGCCATCTTCTGTCCTCGAATTGCGGCCGCTCGACGACCCGCAGCCGGCCCAGCCGACACCTGTCGCGCCACGACGAGAGACGCCTCCCGGACACTCCTGGACGGGGGACATGTGCATGTAAGACGCGAATTCCGTTCAGAAGTTCTTTACATCTTCTGATCGCGGTTCGCTCGGCGCCCAGGCTCGTCGTGCGAGCCAGGTACCGTCAGACGAGTCGTGCCGATCGACGACACGGAGTTCGAGGCGCTCCTCGAGCAGGTGCGCGAGTTGCATCAACTCGCTGACGAGCTGACCCGCTCGAGTGCGCTGATCCATGCGAACGTTCGCGCGCGCCTCAACTGGTCCCACGAGGCGCCGCCGCTCCCGCCGGATCAGAGCAAGGTTGCAGACGAGGTTGTCGAGGCGCTCGAGAAGCCGCGGCTCTCGTCCTCGCAGGCCCGGGCCCTCCAGCGGGCGTTCTTCGGCAAATGAGCTAGCGAGGCTGGCAGTAGCGGTTGCGGGGCGTGCGTCCGTCCCAGACGAAGCCGGCCGCCGAGACCCTCCTGATCACCGTCGTGAAGCAGCCGCCGCGGCGAGCCGGCAGCCGGTAGACGCTGCGGCCTGCCGCGCCCGTTGCCGCGCGCGCGGAGGCGTAGGCCCGTCCGTTCCGCCGGACGAGGACCGAGACGACGGCCCGAGGGACGGGCCTGCCGGCGGGGTCGACGGCGGTCGCCGTGATGAGCATGGTGCTCGTGCGGCTTCGGTACCGAATCGACCCGATCCTGAGTCGCAGCGGAGCCACGCGAACGCCGGCCGCCGCGGAGACGGCTCCTGCGCCGGTCGCGACGGATGCGGTAATCGTGCCGCTGCCGAGAGCGCGCAGGGCGGTGAACGTCGTCGCTGAGCCGGCGCTCGGCGCGAGCAATCCAAGGGTCGGCGGCGTCAGCGACCACGTCGCCGACACGGGCGCCGCGTTGCCGTACGCGTCGGCGCCTGCGACGGCAAATCGCTGCGAGGCGCGAGCGCGAACGGTCGCCGAGGCCGGTGTGACGGTGAGAGCGACGACCGGCCCGGGCGTCACCGTCACCGGCTGAGTCCCGCTCGTGACTCCGAACGCAGACGCGGTCAGCACGTGGCTGCCCGCGCGGGTGTCGAGGTAGTAGAAGCCGGGGCTCGTGCCGGTGCCGGCGGCGATGGTCAGCGACAGCGTGCTCGACCAGGGTCCGGCGGTGGTCGTGGAGAACCCACCCTGCGGCGAGCTCGAGCTCAACGTCACGACGAGCGGCGTGGGAGTCGTCACGGGAAGGCCGGAGCTGGTGCCGAGCGTCAGGCTCATGGCCGCCGAGGGAGCCCCTGCGGAGATGGTTTGCGGGGCGGACGCGAACGTCAGTCCCGGCTGCGTCCAAACCCTGAACGACTTCCACGCCTCGGACAGGCTCGCGCCCGGGAGATCGCCGACGCACCACACGTTCTGACCCGGCGGGCCGCAGGCCGCGCTTCCCGGATCGGCCGGATCGGCCGTCCTGCCGGAGTCACGCACCGCCGCCGCGAGCCGGTCGAGGACCAGTCCGGTCTGCGCGGCGAACTCGGCCGCCGGGATGCCCGCTGCGTTCCTCGGCGCCCATGCGAATCCCCAGTGATCTCGAGACTGCCCGGTCGTCGCACTGAAGTGGCGGAGGGCGTGAACCTGCGCGGAGACGTATCCGGCCATCTGCTGCGCCGGCACCATCGTCCAGCCGTAGCCGGTGTCCCGCTCCCAGGCCGCGTTCGCGAGCGGGCTGTAGGTCGCCTGGAGAAAGGAGCGTGCGGTCTCGATCTCCGGCGGGCCCGCGCCCGCGAGCACGAGCTTGTGCTGGAGGTAGTCGTTCAGGGATTCGCGGCGGACCGACGTCGGCACGCCCGTGACGGCCCAGCTGCGCACGTCCCCGTACGCCTCCTGCGTCCAGTCGCTGACGTACGTGTTCATGTCCGTCCAGAAGGCGGAGTCGGCGAGCCAGTTCTGGAGGTTCGTCTGATAGAGGGAGACGTCGGTCGACCGCTGGCCGAAGCCGATGACGAAGACCGCTCCGCGGGTCGGCCTCGTTCCGTCACCTTCGTAGAGGCCCCGCAGGAACTCCCGAACGTTGGCGCGCGCACTCCCGGTTCCGCGGCGCACTGCGGTCGTCAGCTCGTTGAACACCCAGGTGTCGCCCTGCGCGACGTCGAAGCCGACCGCGGCCATCCGTTGGCGTGCGGTGACCCCAGCCGTGTGCCAGGTCGAGCCGGTGCTCGCCACCCACCTCGTCCAGGTCGCGAAGTGGATCTCGGCCATCGCGTGGAAGTTCGGTCCCAGCGCGCGGATGCGCGGGGCCGCATTCGGGCGCGGAAGCGTCTTGTCCGAGACGAGCGGAGGGACCGAGATGTAGTACTCGGCGCAAGGCGAGGGGGTCGCTGCGAGCTTCGTCGCGAGGCGGAGGAAGTCCGTCGCCGCGTAGAAGACCCCGCGCAGCGGGCGGCAGTCGGTCTGGAGCTGAGCCGGGCGCGGCGAGGCGACGAGCCGCCGCCAGAGCTCGTTCGTCTTTTCAGGTTCGAGCGAGGCAACCGGAGCAGGCTCGACTGCGCGGCTCGGAGGAGCAGTACCGGCGCCCGCGCTGCCGGACGCACCGGCGAGCGCGAACGCGAGACCGACCGATATTCCCCACGGGAGCAGGCGGCGCATGCGCGAGTGATAGCCGCCGTTTGTGAGCGCGCCGTAAGAACTAGTCGAGCTCGGTGACCGGCACGGGAACCTGGCGCTCGCCCGTCGGCGCAGCGCTCTCCTCGGCCGGTTGCGGCCGCACGTTCCTCATCCACACCACCGCGATGACGGCCGTCGCTCCGGCGATGACGGCACTCGCGAAGGCCGCGACCTGGAGGCCTTGCGTGAACGCCGCCTGAGCCGCGTCGAGGAGATCCGTCGCGAGGCGCGCGGGGAGGTCCTCGCTCACCGCCACCGCGCCGCCGAGCGTGTCGCGAGCCGTCTCCGCTGCCTCGGGCGGAACTCTCGCCGGGATCTCGTCGTCGACCTGGCTTCGGTAGACCGCGGTTCCGAGCGTGCCGATGAGCGCGATCGAGAGTGCCCCGCCGAGCTCGGCGCCGGTCTCCGAGATCGCGGACGCCGCGCCGGCCCGCTCGGGCGGCGCGGTCCCGATGATCAGGTCGTTGGCCAGGGTGAACAGCGGCGCGAGGCCGAGCGAGAAGATGACCGTCGCGGTGACGAGGACGGCCAGTCCTGAGTCGACCTCCACCTGCGTCATCACCGCAAAGCCGGCGGCGGCGATTGCCAGCCCGGCCGCCATGACGTACGCGTGAGGAACTCGGCGCACGATCGCCGGAGCCAGCATCGAGCCGAGCACGAATGCGCCGAACGAGGGCAGCGTCCACAGCCCTGCCCGAAACGGCGACAGCCCGGCCACCAGTTGGAGGTACTGGTAGATGAAGAGGAACGCCCCGAAGAGGACGAGGATGCCGAGCGAGTACACGGCCAGCGAGGCGCTGAAGGCAGGCACGCGGAAGAGCTTCAGGTCGATGAGAGGATCGGCGAGCTGCTTCTGCCGGTACACGAAAGCGACCCCAAGGATGACCCCGACGAGCATCGACACGATCGCGACCCACCCGAGCCCGTCCTGCGCGATCTGCTTGAGCCCGTAGACGGCTGCGAGCACCGCGACCAGCGAGAGCGCTGCGCTCGAGATGTCCAGCCGCCCCGCATCGGGGTCCTTGAACTCCGGGAGCAGGATCGGCCCGAGCACGAGCAGCAGGGCCATCACCGGCACGGCCAGGAGGAAAACCGAGCCCCACCAGAAGAACTCGAGGAGCACCCCGCCGAGGAGCGGCCCGATTGCGCCGCCGAGTGAGTATGCAGTGATCCAGACGCCGATCGCGACCGTACGCTGATGGGCGTCGTAGAACATGTTGCGGATCAGCGACAGCGTCGACGGCGCGATCGTCGCTCCGGCGATCCCGAGCAGCGCGCGCGACGCGATGAGCATCTCCGGGCTCGTCGAGAAAGCGCACAGAAGCGAGGCGAGCCCGAACGCGACGGCGCCGATCATGAGCAGCTTGCGGCGGCCGATCCGGTCGCCGAGCGTTCCCATCGTGATGAGCGCGCCCGCGACCATGAAGCCGTAGATGTCGACGATCCAGAGCAGCTGCGCGCTCGTCGGTTGCAGATCCTCGCTCAGCGACGGCACCGCGAGGTGCAACACGGTCAGGTCCATCGCGTAGACCACGCACGCCAGGGCGAGCACGGCGAGCCCGATCCACTCGCGCCGCCCGGCCATCGGTCCGTCGTCTCGGGCCATGTCACGTAGACCGTCGGGAGTGCCGGAAGTCATCGAAACGAAGGTACGCCCTTCGGCTGCGCGATTCATGAGGCATTCGCCTCATCTTGCGACCGGCTCGAGCGTCTCGAGCAACCCTTGCCGCATCGCATACAGCGCCGCCGCTGCGCGGGTAGAGACGTCGATCTTGGCGTAGATGTGCTCGACGTGGTTCGCCGCGGTCTTCTCGGCGATGACGAGCGTCTTCGCGATCTCGCGGTTGGAGGCGCCTCGGGCGACCAGGACGAGCACCTCGAGCTCGCGCGGTGTCAGCCCGCCGGGAGCGCTGCGGCGACGAGAGCTGGTCCGGTGTCCCGCCGCCGCGAGCACCGCTTCGGCGATCTCGCCGTCGAAGCGGCCGGCGCGAACGTCGCGTCGAAGCTCGTCCGCCGCGTCCGCGGGCGCAAGGGGCGGGCGATGAGGCCGCGGCTCGGTCATCGCGTGATACGCGTCGGCGGCTGCGAGCACGCGCGCCGGAGCGGAGACCGAGGCGCCGGTGAGCCCACGGTGATAGCCGGAGCCGTCGAGGCGCTCGTGGTGCGCGCCTGCGATCGCGGCGATGCGGGCGAGCGCTGCGGGCCGCGCGAGCGCGCGCTCGGTGTAGTAGGGATGCAGGCGGACCCGCTCGCGCTCGCTCTCCGTGAGCGCGCCGGGCTTGTCCCAGATCGAGTTCGGCACGCCCGTCCGGCCGAGATCGTGGAGGAGCGCCGCTCGTCGCACCGACACCCTGTCGCTTTCAGGCAGCCCGAGCTGTGCTGCCGCGTCCGCCGCCAGAGCCGCCACGCCTCGCGAGTGACCGCGAAAGTACGGCGACTTGAGATCCGCGAAGTCGGCGACGACGCCGAACGCCTCGTCGAGATCCTCCTCGGCGAGCGGGCCAGACGGTGTCGGTTCGGCTGCCACGACCTCATCCCACGTCGTCTCGCCGTCGAGCCCGGCGAAGACGTCGTCTGCATTCCGCTCGAGCTGCGCCACGAGCGCGGGGTCGAACTGGGTTCCCGCACGCTTTCTCGCCACGGCGAGCGCCGCCTCCGACCCGGCCGCGCTCCTGTGGGCCTCGACGATGTCTGCGAGCTGGACGAGTCGGATCGAAAGGGCGATTGCCTCGCCGCGGAGCCGCGGCTCACCCTTGCCGTCCCAACGCGCGAAGAGCTGGCGCATCGGCTCGTACAGCGACGGCCCCAGGCCGAGCCGCTCGGCGAGCGTCGCCGCGACGTCGCAGTGCGCTGCCATCGACTCCGCCCCGCCGCTGTTTCCCTCCGCCAGGAGCGCAGCCGTGATGCGCACTCGGTGCCACGGTGAGCCTCCCGCTCCCGCCCGACGCAGCAGGAAGCCGAACATCGGCAGTCCGGCGAGATCGACGTCGTAGGTCGCACTCCGGAACTCGTTGTCGTCCCCGAACCATGCCGCCAGCTCGCTCGCGTCGGCCGTGCAACCGACCGAGGAGAGCAGCGCGATGTAGTACGCGGCTGCGCGCTCGGAGGGCGGCGCTGCGATGGACTCACCGAGGCGCAGCGCGATGAGACAGGAGCGCAGGACGTGCTCGGTGGGCTGGCCAAGCCCGAGGTCGATGCCGAGCGTGAGCGCGGCGATCAGCTCGGGGAGTCGAAGGCGCGACTCCTCCAGAGGCTCCATCGGCGAACTGTACGACGCGTGCCCGGAGGCGGCGCCGCGACTGTTACGCATTGCAGGGGTTCGACGACTTTCGTCGTAGCCGACTCCCCATGAGCTGGATTTGGGTTGTTCTCGCCATTGCGGTCGTGGTTCTCCTGCTCAACGTCGCAGTCGTCTTCCTGCTGCGCTCCTGGGGCAGCACGGACGTCGGCCCGAACCACGAAAGCCAGAACCACTAAGAGGCGTACGAGAGCGCGACCAGCCGCGGAAGTGGCTCGTCGAGCTCACACGCACGCCAGCCGTCCCCGCGGTCCGCGCTCTGCCAGAGCTCGCCGTTCGCAAAGCCCGCGAAGAGGCGGCTCTCCGTCGAAACGAGCGCGTACGGCATCGCAGGCAGCGGGTCCGGAAGACCGCCCTCGAGCTGATCCCAGCCCCCGTCTCTCCTCCGATAGATGTGCGCCTGCGGGTCGCCGCCTCGCATCCCGTGCGCCGCGTACGGCCCGGTGCTCGCGGACACGTACCAGAGCTCGGGATCCGCAGGATCCACCGCTACCGACCACGTGTAGTGACGATCGCGGCCCTCGTCGGCGGCGCGCCAGGTGTCGCCGCCGTCTTCGCTCCACGCCGCCCCGTCGCCTCCTGCTTCGTACGCGCGCCCCTCGGCCTCCGGATGCCACGCGAGGGAGTGGACGTCCGGCTGTGACCCGGGACGCTGGTCCTGCCAGCTCTCCCCTCCGTCGGTCGTGCGCATGAGCCCGCCGAGCTCGATCCCCGCCAGCACGACGTCCGCGTCGTGCGGGCTCGGAGCGATCCAGCGAACATGGGACGTCCACGGCCGCGGCGGGAAGCTCCAGGTCGGCCGCGAGGGGAGCTCGAGCAGAGCCTCGAGCTCGCGCCAGCTCTCACCGCGGTCGTCGCTTCGATGGAGCGCGCTCGGCTCGGTTCCCGCATACACCGCCCCGTCGGCCGGGCTGACCGCGACCGAGAAGACCTGAGGCGAGGGGAGTCGGCAGTCCACCCACGTCCGGCCGCCGTCCGCCGAGCGCCGCACGCCGCCGTCTCGGAGGCCGACATAGAGCGTGTCGGCGTCGGCCGGATCGACCGCGAGGCATTGCGCGCCGCTGCCGTCGAGGGACACCTGCACGCTCCACGATCCGCCGGACTCGTCGAGCCTCGCGACGGAGTCGCCGGTAGCGGCGTAGAGCCGCTCGGTCACGAGTGACTACGCCCGCGACCCCGCGGCGACTCCGAGTGAGGTGCTGAGCAGAACCTCGCCGACGCGCGTCTCCTTGAGCTCGATCTGACCTGCGTCGATGTTGTCCGCCACCCACTCGCGCGAGATGGCATTCGCCGCCTCGGCCTGCTCGGCGGTCTCCCAGATCGAGAACGAGAGGATCTCGCCCTGGCTGGCCGTGATCGAGTAGCCCTTGAATCCGGGCTCGGACTCGAACATCGGGAGCATGCTCCCTTCGGCTTTTCGCGCCAGCTCCTGCGGATCGCCGATGAACGTGTACCGCGCCATCCGTGCGTGCATCGCACGTCTCCTTTCGTCGTTGGTGAAGTCATACCCCGCAGGGAGCGGCTCTAGTCGGGACCCCACCGGGGATGCAAGCAAAGGTCGAAGGGGTCTAGTCCTGCCCTACCCGGAGTTCGCGATGTTCGTATGGGCGGACTTCGTGGCGGTGAAGCAAAACTGCGTGCTCGCGAAGTAGAACTCGTCTCGTTCCATCAGCTCGCGCTGCTCCGCGCCCCACGCGTCCGCTTCCTCCTCGTCTACGCCCTGCCTGCCCGCGACGAACGTCGCGATGAACGGCACGAGCGCCGCTCCGTACTTCTCTGGGTCACCTCCGCTCGCAGCGAACGCGTGCGCCTCTACTCGTACGTCGTCGAATCCGGCTGAGCGTAGGTGCGCGCCGAGTGTTCGCGGCAGCGACGGGTGAGCGAGGTGCTCGTCCCAGGCTTGCAGCACACGCGTGGTCAGAGCGCTGTCTCGCGAGTGAATCGACACCGTCGCCCAGTCCACGTCCCAGACGACTGCACGTCCGCCGGGTCGAAGCGCCCGGTTCAGTTCGTGGAGAGCGGCATCCACGTCTGAGACGTACTCGAGAACCTGCACGCAGACCGCGCAGTCGAATGTCTCGCTCTCGACCGGGAGCGCGGTGGCATCTCCTTCGAGGAGCTGGACGCTGTCGCGACCGGCGCAGCGGTCGTGCGCGAGCTGAAGCATCGCGGGGCTGCTGTCCACGCCCACGACGGAGCCGGATGGACCAACGATCTCAGAGAGCTCGAGACAGTAGAAGCCAGGCCCGCAGCCAACGTCGAGGACTCGGTCATCGAGGACTGCCCCGAGTGCCTCGCGAACCAGCTCGCGGCGACGCGCGGCATCGTGGATCCTGTAGAGGGCCTCGACCCGCCTGGCTGTGTCGGCGTCGAATTGCAACTGGCTCATCGTTCCCTCCTCGCCAGCGTGAGCGCGGCTCGAGGCGAAAGCCTTACACATCTCGTGCGAGCTCCACGCTCGAGTTGAACGCCAACCGCACGACGGGCGTCGCCTCGATTCCGTGCGCTCCCCAGGCTCGGAGCGGGGAGTGCGCGGCTAAGGGATGCAGACCACCTCTACGCCGACGTCGAGATCCGACCAGGCGCGGTCGGTGGTCACGGCCGGTACCTCGAGTCTCGTCGCAAGGACGAGGCACGCGGTCTGTGAGAGACAAACCGGCGCGGCGCGTCGCCGGCACGAGCTCCCCGCTCGCGCGCGCGTCCTGTTCATGCGGCGAGAGCTTCGACGGCGGCCGCTCCGGGCTCCTCGTTGAGCAGGGCTATGAGCCCCGACGCGTCGAGGACCACGACAGAATCAGCCACCGGCTACGCGGGGCGTCTCGACCGGGTCTGGCTGAAGCCAGACCCCAAGGGCGATGGACGTACGGGATCAGGACGCCGCGCAGCTTCTTCAGGCCATCCTGGAGGAGCTGCGCGTCCTCCGCGACGAGGCGGCTCGTCAGACGGAGCTGCTCGAAGCGATGCTCAGGAAGCTCGGCGACATCGAGCGCACGCACAGCTGAGTGACCCTTTCGGACGTCTTGCGCCGGAAGGTGGGCCAGGCACCCTGGCAGTGACGAGGAGGACTACGAAGATGAAGAAGTGGGACTCCTGAGGAATTCCGAGCCTGGAAGGCCTCCAGAGAGGCTCGGATCAAGGAGCTTCGCGATCACGTCGAGCGGATCAAGGCCGAGCTCGAGGCAAAGCGCCGCGAGAAGCCGGCGTAGGTCTCTGCCTAGACGAAGAACGGGGTCTGGCTGAAGCCAGACCCCGGAGCGCTGCTCGTCGGCCAGACCCCGACCCCGCGCGGTGCTACGCCCAGATGTTGATTCCGGCGTCGATCGCGTAGCGGTCGATCTCCGCCAGCTCGTCCTCTTCGAAGTCGAGGCGGTCGAGCGACGCGACGTTGTCCTCGAGCTGGGCGACGCTCGAGGCGCCGATGAGCGTGGACGTCACGCGCGGGTCGCGCAGCGTCCAGGCGAGCGCCAGCTGCGCGAGCGTCTGGCCGCGGCGCGAGGCGATCTCGTTCAACGCGCGGACTCGAGCCATCGCGTCGTCCGAGACCAAGCTCGGCGAGAGCGAGCTCGGGCGGCTGGCACGTGAGCCTTCGGGGATCCCGTCCAGGTACTTGTCCGTGAGCATCCCCTGCGCGAGTGGCGAGAAGACGATGCAGCCCACGCCCAGCTCGCCGAGAGCGTCGAGCAGGTCCGGCTCGATCCAGCGGTTCAGCATCGAGTACGACGGCTGGTGGATGAGCAGCGGTGTTCCGAGATCGTGGAGGATCGCCGCCGCTACGCGAGTCTGGTCTGCGGGGTACGAGGAGATCCCCACGTAGAGCGCCTTCCCCGCGCGCACCGCCGAGTCGAGCGCGCCCATCGTCTCCTCGAGCGGCGTCTCCGGGTCGAGGCGGTGCGAGTAGAAGATGTCGACGTAGTCGAGGCCCATGCGCGCGAGGCTCTGGTCGAGGCTCGCGAGCAGGTACTTGCGCGAGCCCCACTCGCCGTACGGGCCAGGCCACATGTCGTAGCCGGCCTTCGTAGAGATGACGAGCTCGTCGCGGTACGGGTCGAGATCCTCGCGAAGCAGGCGCCCGAATGTCTCCTCCGCAGATCCGTACGGCGGTCCGTAGTTGTTCGCCAGGTCGAAGTGCGTGATCCCGAGGTCGAAGGCGCGGCGGACGATCGCGCGGCTCCGGTCGAACGGGTCGACGCCGCCGAAGTTCCACCAGAGGCCGAGCGAGACCGCCGGCAGCTTCAGCCCGCTGCGGCCGCAACGACGGTAGGGCATACGGTCGTAGCGGTCGTCCGCGGGGGCGTACGTCACGCGGGCGAGGATAGTCGCGCTACGCGAGGCCGGCTTCGGCGAGCGGGCGGCGGGCCCAGGCGAAGCGGGTCTCGTACCAGCCCGTCATCGGCGTGAGCGTGGTGCCGCGGTCGGACGAGTGCACCATCCACCCCGAGCCCACGTAGATGCTCATGTGGCCGACCTCGCTCGGCTTCGAGCGCGGGCCGTTTGCGCCGAAGAAGACCACATCGCCGGGTTGGAGGTTCGCGCGTGTGACACGCGCTGAGCGCGGAACCTCAGCGCTCATGTCGTAGGTCGTCCTTCCCTTGAGCACCGTGGAGAGAGCTGGTGCGCCTGCGAAGGGCTCGAGCTTGTACACGCGCCAGACGAACCCACTGCAGTCGAAGCCTCCCGGAAGCTTGCGTCCGAACAGGGGCTGCGGGCGCTCGGAGGTCCCTGCCCAGACATAGGGCGACCCGACAAGGCGGAGCGCGCGGCGGAGGACGTTCTGCTGCCAGACGGAGAGCTGCTCGAACGCGAAGGTGTCGAGCGCGAGGCGCACCGCGTCCAGCTCGTACTGCTGGATCGTGAGCACGCGCGCGATCGAGTAGGCCGCCTCGGCACGCGTCACCGGCTGCGAGACCTGGAGCTCGCGCGCGTCCTCGGCCTGGAGATGGTTGATACGGAGCCCGAGCATGCGGGCGACGGTCTCGGTGCCGAGCCACGGCCGAGGCATGAGCCCGGCGAGCTCAGCGGCGAGCCTTAGCTCGCGAGCCTGCGGGCGGAGGCCGACGATGGTGACGAGCTGTGCGTCCAGCTCGCGCACCGTGACGGGGCGGAAAGGATCGTCAGCGACCGCCGCTTCCGCCCCGAGGGAGGACAGCGCGGAGGCCAGCTCGGAGGAGGTGAGGAGCTCGTCCGGCCGGAAGTCGGTCACGCTCGGCGCCATGAGCCCGGCGGCCACGACCGTCTCGATCTGGGGCGCTGCCCAGGAACGGACTGGAGGCGGCTGCGCGGCGGCCGTGGCCGTGGCGGCGAGGACGGCGAGGGAGAGAAGGAGGGCGATGCGACGCATGCATAGGAGGTATCGGCCTTCGCTAAAACGGTCAAGACCCCCTTACGAAATCCTGAACGGCCTCGGGGCGGCTGGCGGCCGGGCTACCCTGGATCGATGCGGGCGGTCCTGGTGCTCCTGGCGCTTTGCTCGCTTGTCGTCGGCGGATGCGGGGGAGGGTCCGACGAGGACGCGGCTGCGCCTCCCACGGTCACCGAGACCGCGGCGCCCGAAGACACCGCCATGCGGCCGACCGCGCCGGCGATCGAGGGTACGACCCTCGACGGGGAACAGGCTTCGCTGGCCGCTCTGCGCGGGAGGCAGGTGTTCGTCAACGTCTGGTCCTCCTGGTGAAGCACCTGCCAGAGCGAGGCGGTCGCCTTCGCAGAGTTCCAGCAGGATCACCCGGAGCTCGCGTTCCTCGGGCTCGACGTCGCTGACACGCCGGAGGAGGGTCGCGCATTCGTGGAGGAGTACGGGTGGCGCTGGCCGTCGATCTCCGATCCCGAGCGCGCTCGGGCGCGGAAGCTCGGCGCGACGTATCAACCGCATGTGTTCGTGATCGATGCGGAGGGGCGGGTGGTTGCGAGTTACGAGGGACGAGGGGATGCGGAGATCTGGGAGTCGCTGGTGGCGCAACTGCCGTAGACCGGGGTCTGGCTGAAGCCAGACCCCACGCGGCTAAGCTCCCGGAGTGAGCACGACGGCGTACGACGACTGCCTTCCCGGAACCTGGCTCGCCGAGCGCCTCGCCTACGACCCGTTCCTGATCGAGGCGATGCGGCGGGACGGCGAGCTCATCGGTATTCGCCGTCCCGGCTCGACCGAGTGGCTCTACCCCGCGTGGCAGTTCGACGGCAACGCTCCGCGAAACGGGATCGCCAGGATCGTCCGAGCTGCCCGGCAGGCAGGTCTCGACGAGGCACGGTTGTACACCGTCCTCACCGCACCGCTCGGTCTCGGCGGGGAGAAGCGGGTATACGAGATCTGGCTCGAAGGCCGCGAGGACGACGTGGTCGAGCTCGTCCGCGCGGGGTAGGCCGAGGGCGAGGCAAGCCTCGCCCCTACGTGGTCAGGTCGTGAGGACTTCGGCGGCGCGGACGATCTTCACGTCCCCGCTGACCGTCTTGACCTGGAGCGGGACGACGTCTCCGCCCTCCTCGGCGCCTTCGTCTCCCACGGGGGCGCTGTCCGCCAGGCCGAGCTCCGATTCGAGATCTCCCGAGACGGAGGTCGCGTCGATCCAGACGCGGGTGCCGCGCGCAACGCCGATCCGGGCATCACCCGAGACGGTCTGCAGCTGCAGCTCGCCGGCCTCGATCGCCGCGATCTTCACATCGCCGGAGACGGTGCGGGCAGTCAAAGGGCCCTGAACGCGACCGACGTCCAGATCTCCCGACACCGAGACGACGGCGCCTCCCTCGGGGAGGGCTCCGACCGAGATGTCGCCGCTCGCCGTCTTCGCCTCGAGGCGCGAGCGCACGTCGTCGAGCTTGATGTCGCCCGAGGCGCTCTTCGCGGACACGGCGCCGAGCTCACCCTGGACGTCGAGGTCGGTGGAGCCGCCGGCCATGTCGAGGTCCGAGCCGGGCGGGCACGTGATCCGCGCCTCGAGGTCGCCTCCCCAGTTGATCTGGATCGGTCCCCAGCGGATCTTGTCCCGCTGCTCGATCGTGATCACGTGCCGACCCTGACGCTCCTCGGCGCGGACGATGACGTCCTCGTGCGCCTCGAGTCCGCGGCCCCGCTTGGAGACGAGCTCGACGCTGGTGTGCGGGTCGTCGGCGGTCGAGACCCGCACGCGTCCGCTCGGGAGCCGAATCATCAGGGAGACGTCCCCCGGCGTGTCGAAGGTCTGCATTCGCGTCACCTAGTCCTGCGCCGCGACGTGGACGGTCGGGAGCCGTCGCACGCGGCCGCCTGAGCGCTTCCGCGTCTTGCGGACGCGGTCGCCGGGATCGAGAAGCGTGGCGTAGTCGAAGGGGATCGGGGCGAGAAACATGATGGTCTCCTTTCAGCCCTGGGCGTAGCCCTGGATGCGGTTGCGGCCGCGTCGCGGGTGCGACTGCGAGCGCGAGTGGAGCGTGTGCGCGATGGCACGCACGAGCCATGCGTTGGTAGAGACGCCTTCCTGTGCTGCAGCGGCCTCGATGCCGACCTTGAGCGACTCGGGGAGACGGAGCGAGATGCGCCCGCTCAGCTCCTCCCCGGCGGCGGCGTGAACCGCGTCCGCCGAGTCCTCCAGGACGACGACGAGCTCGGGCTCGCGACCTGCGAGCCGAACCTCGACCCGTCCCGAGCCGAGCTGGCCGCCGATCTCGAGGGCTGCTTCGCCCAGGAGGTCGAGCAGCCGGAGGTGGAGGGTCGAGCCGAGAGCCTCGCTCAGCCTCTGCGCAGCCTGGGCGGTTGCTTCGTCGCCGAGGCCGGCGGTGCCGGCGAGGTCTTCCTGGATCGCCTGGATGTGACTGTCCAGCTGCATGATGACATCATAGTGACATCATCGACGCTGTCTGTCAAGTGCAAATTCAACATCGCGGCGACATCCGCATGGTTATGCGGCTTTTCGCTAGTTCAGCTCGATGGAGGAGTTCTCGAAGCTGAGATTCCGGTCCACCGAATGGCCGTGGGCATCGACTGCTCGCATCTCGAGCGATGTCATGCGTCGGTCGGCCAGGGGAACGTCTAGCCAGCCGTCGCTTCGCAGGGGAACGGAGAAGCCCTTGCTCCCCTCGAGCCGCACCTCGACGGGCTCGCCCCGCCCTGTGTAGCGGGCGAGCTCCAACACGGGGATGCGCGCGACCACGGCGTCCGGGGGCAACACCGGATTCCGCCCATCGAGCGCCCGAGCAACCACACCGAAGCTCGCGAAAGCCGGTTTCGGGGTGTTGTCCTCTCCGATGAGGCCGCTCGCCCACGGGTTCTCGGGCGAGTCGCGGAGCGTGAACCACAGGAACAGGCGCACTCGCGGGTTCTGCGCCGCTACGTCCAGCGCTTCGGCGGCGAACACTGCTTGGACTTCCGGCTCGACGCCGACAGGATTTCCCGGCCGCGTCTCGTGCGCGTACTCCGTCACCCAGAGGGGTGTCTCGAACCGGCCGAACCACGTGTCGATCGAGTCCCCGAAGCGCTCGAGGTTTCCGAGACCGACTCGCGGCCAGCGCACCGAGGCCCAGGGGGCGAGGTTCGCGCGTGGCGGATAGGGGTGCTGGGCCCAGGCGTCGAACGGTACGGTGGGCCGCTCCTCGGAGAGGAGTCGCGCAAAGCGGGCGGGAGAGTGGCTGTCCTGAACTCGGCCGGGGCTAGGTGTGTCGTGGCCGCGTGGCGACGTCTCTCCGATCGCGACCAGCGCATCCGAGTTCCCCCGCTTCACGCCATCGTAGATCGCACGCGCGATCGGCGCGTAAAGCGATGCGGCCACGGAGCGACCGGCAGAATCGAACTGCGGCGCGAGGAATTGCTCGAGGTTGGGCTCGTTCCAGGCCGAGAAGAGCCGCACCGCGGGGTAGCCGGCGTGACGGCCCGAGTAGCGGTCGGCAAGTGCCTGCGCGAACTCCTCGAGATCGTCTGGGTCGAGCGGCGGCCGGTTCGGCTCCTCACCGCCGTTCGCCCACTGCGGAGCGCCCCAGATGGAGATGAGAAGCTCAATCCCTCGCTCCTGCGCGTTTCGCGCCAGCTCGTCGAGATCGTCCAGGCGGTAGGACGCTTCGAAGGGATCGGTGGGGTCAGCCGGTCGAACAGGCGCAGTCCGCTCCCAGACCACAATCGTGCGGATGACTCCTGCGCCGGCCTCTCGCGCACGATCGAGGGCCACCGCGCGGTCCTCGGCCCAGCGGAGCGAGGCGTCGTCCTGGAAGCCGATGAGCAGGCGTCCCGGCATCGGGCTCTGAGGTAGGACGACGACGTTTTCTACCTTCCCACCCTCCTGCCGCGGGGCGACGAGCAGACCCACTGCGATGAGAGCAGCCGCCGTTACGAGAGCGAGAGAGGCCAGGATCCGCCGCATACGTGCGGTGTACCCGCTTCTGCGTTCCCGGAAGCTGTTAGGTCAGCTGCCAGACGTCTTCGCGGATGATCGGCGTCGCCGTGCCGTCGGGATCGAGGCCGTCGACGTCCACCTCTGGCCCACCGATCATGAAGTCGGTGTGCACTCCCGAGACGTTGATCCCGCGGGCGAGGAGCTCGTCGGGCTCGAGCTCTCCCACCTCGCCGAGGGCGTGCGGGAAGCCGCTGCCGAACGCGATGTGGCACGCCTGGTTCTCGTCGAAGAGCGTGTCGTGGAAGACGAGGCCGGTCTTCTTCACGGCGGAGGAGCCGTCGACGAGCGCGACCTCCCCGAGCGAGGGCGCCTGCTCGTCGACCGCGAGCTGGGTGCGGATGATGTCGGCACCGGAGGACGCGTTCACTTCGACGATCTTCCCGCCCTCGAAGCGCGCCTCGAGGTCGTCGACGCGTGTGCCGGCGGCGAGGAGCGGCGCGGTCGAGCGGACGGTTCCCTCTGCACGCCGCCAATCCGGGCTGGTGAAGACCTCCTCGGTGGGGAGGTTCGGAATGTGCCGAATGCCGCCCGCGGTCCTGTTCGTCGCAGAGACCCAGGCAGCTCCCTGGTTGAGCCCGATCGTGAGATCCGTTCCAGGCCCTCGGAAGCGAATCGCATCGAACGCGCGGCTGTTGAGGGCTTCGGCCCTGGCCTGGAGCACCTCCGCGTGCTCCTGCCAGGCTGCGACGATGTCGTCGGCGTCGAGCCGGGTGGCCGTCGCGACCGCCTCCCAGAGGCGCTCCATGTCGGGCTCGCCGAAGATCTGGGACGCCCAACCCTCGTTCGGCGCAGAGACGATCGTCCAGTTGATCCGACGCGCGCCCGTGAGCGCGAGCGACGCGACCCTGAGCTCGACCGGCTCCGAGCGACCGACGAGAGCGGCGTCGAGATCGCCGAGGAGACCTGGATCCGGATTGCCTGTCAGCGAGACGAGCGCCGGACGCTCGTCGTAGGCCCGCTTGTAGAGATCGAGGAGGTGCGGCGCCGACCAGCCGAGCTCCTCCTCCGGCCCGAGCTCGATCTGCGCCTTCCGGAGATGGAGATCGCCGTAGAGCAGAATCACGTGCTTCGCGCCGGCGCGGTACGCCTCGCGCACGACTGCGCGCGCGATCTCGGCATGCTCGACCAGCCCGGCGACGATGACGTCCTGGCCTTCCTGGACGTTCGCGCCCGACGCGGACGGCGAGCTCGGCGTAGCGCCGCAGACGTTCTTCCGGGCTCAGAAGCTCAATCGCCCCAGTCGAAGTCTCGCGGGCGGCCCGTCCACAGCGTCTCGTCGAGCGCGGCGCCCTCGACGCTCTCGACCGTCTCCTCCCCCGGCCACGGAAGGCGCTCGGAGGTCATTTCCTCGACGGGCTCGCCGTCCATCGTCTCCTCGATGCGGGCCTGCTCCTCGCTCTTGAAGAGCGGGTGGTTCTCGAGGGGATCGCCGTTCAGGTACGAGTCGATCGGCATCGCTCCCGCGAGCTCGGAGTTGCGTTCTTTGAGGTCGAGGTGCTCCCGGATCGCCGCAGCGAAGAGGGACTCCGTCTCGACAGCTGGTTCTTCGAGATCCGACATACGTCCTTTGAAGTGGACGAGTCTAGCGGAAGGCTGTGGGAGGCTTGGAGCCCGACGACACGGGGTATGGTGTACGCGTGTTCATCAGGCTCTTCTCGCTCGTGTTCCTGCTGTACCGGATGTATCGCCGCCTGCCGAAGTCGCAGAAGAGACAGCTGCACGAGGCGGTTCAGCGCTACGCGCCACGCGTGGCGTCGGCAGCGCGCAATGCTCGCAAGAGCCGCTAGCTCTCGACCCCGGCCTTGAAACCGAGCGCCTCGCGGACGATCCGGTCCTGCTCGTGCTGGTGCAGGGTCGGATACCCCTCGCTGGGGCTCGCCCGCCACGGCCTGCCGACGTAGTCGACGCGCTCGACGAACGGCGCGTGCGAGGCCGCTTCCTCGAGCCGGTGGCGGAGCGACCGCCAGGCGCCCATGTTCTGCGGCTCCTCCTGTGCCCACACGATCTCGCGGAGCTCGGGATATGACTCGACCACGCGCGCGAGGCCGTCGACGGGAAACGGGTAGAGGAGCTCGATCCGCGCGATCGCGGCGGTTGCGGCCACGCTCCGTAGGTCGTGGGCGGTGAGGTCGTAGTAGATCTTCCCGCTACAGAGGACGAGGCGGCGGATGCCGCGGCGATCCCCTGGATCCGGATCGTCGAGGACCGACTGGAACGAGCCGCCGGAGAGATCGTCGAGCGTCGAGGTCGCCTGCCGGAGCCGAAGCAGGCCCTTCGGTGTCATCACGACGAGCGGCCGCGCGGTCGCATCGAGCGCCTGCCGGCGGAGGAGGTGGAAGAACTGCGCGGCCGTCGTGCAGTTCGCGACGCGGATGTTCTCCTGCGCGGCGAGCTGGAGGAACCGCTCGAGTCGCGCGCTCGAGTGCTCGGGCCCGTTGCCTTCGTACCCGTGCGGCAACAGGAGCCCGAGACGCGACGTCTGCCCCCACTTCGAACGACCGGAGACGATGAACTGGTCGACGACGATCTGGGCGCCGTTGACGAAATCGCCGAACTGGGCCTCCCAGAGCACCAGCGCGTCCGGTGCGGCGATCGAGTAGCCGTACTCGAAGGCGAGCGCCGCGTACTCGGAGAGCGGCGAGTTGTAGATCTCGAAGGCCGCGTCCGCCTTCGGCAGCGCCTGAAGCGGCGTGAACGTCTCCCCGGTGATCGGGTCGTGCAGGACGGCGTGGCGGTGCGAGAAGGTGCCGCGCTCCGTGTCCTGTCCCGAGAGCCGGATCGGAATGCCCTCCTCGAGCAGGGATGCGAACGCGAGCGCCTCGGCCTGACCCCAGTCGATCCCACCCTCGGCGACCGCTTCTCGCCGTCGCTCGAGCTGCTTGGCAAGCTTCGGGTTCACCTCGAATCCTTCGGGAACGCGGAGCAGCTGGTCGTTCAGCTCGACCAGGCGCTCCGCCGGCACCGCGGTGAGGACGGCGTCGCCCGTGTCGCGCGGAATGCGCTGCTCGCGTGGCGGCTCGGGCTCCAGGAACGACGCGCGCAGGTGGTCGTGCGCCTCGCGGAGCGTGTCGACGGTCTTCTCGAGGAGCTGGCCGGCCTCTTCCTCGGTCAGCGACTCCCTCCTCGACGAGGCGCTCCGCGTACGTCTCGCGAACCGGGCGCTGGGCGTCGATCTGCTCCGCCATGAGCGGCTGCGTGTACGCGGGCTCGTCCTGCTCGTTGTGGCCGAAGCGGCGGTAGCCGACGAGATCGACGACGAGGTCGTGGCCGAACTCCTCGCGGTATGCGAGCGCGAGCCCGACCGCGGACAGCGCGGCCTCGGGATCGTCGGCATTCACGTGGACGATGGGGACGTCGAAGCCTTTCGCGAGGTCGCTCGAATAACGAGTCGAGCGCCCTTCGGCGGGATCGGTCGTGAAGCCGATCTGGTTGTTGGCGATGATGTGGAGCGTCCCGCCGGTCGAGTAGCCGTCGACGGAGTGGAGGTTGAACGTCTCGGCGACGACGCCCTGGCCCGCGAACGACGCGTCGCCGTGGATCAGGATCGCGAGCGCGACCGACGGGTCGTGGATGCCGGCTCCGCGGGAACGATCCGTCTGCTCGGCACGCGCGTGGCCCTCGATGACGGGGTCCACCGCCTCGAGGTGGCTCGGGTTCGCGGCGAGGGTCACCTGGACGTCGCCGGAGCCGGTCTGCCTCGTCTCGGAGGCGGCGAGGTGGTACTTGACGTCGCCCGTTCCCCCCTCCGGATCGGAGACGAGGGCGTCGATGGTGCGCTCGCCCTCGAACTCGCGCAGGATCGAGGCGTACGAGCGGCCGACCGTGTGCGCGAGCACGTTGAGCCGCCCGCGATGCGCGATCCCGACCACGATCTCGTGCGCGCCCCCGGCGGCGGCAAGCTCGATCGCGAGGTCCAGCATCGGGACGAGCGCGTCGAGACCCTCGATTGAGAACTGCTTCTGCCCGATGAACGCGCGGCGCAGGTACGTCTCGAAGGCCTCGACCTGCGCGAGCCGGAGCAGGAGCGCGCGTCGTTCGTCGTCCGAAAGCGGCTTGCGGAAGCGACCGGACTCGATCGCGCGCCGCAACCACACGCGCTCGGCGTGATCCGAGATGTGCTCGATCTCGTACGCGATCGTCCCCATGTAGATCTCCTGCAGCCGGGGCAAGCGCGTCGAACAGCGTCTCGCCCTCGCACGAGAGCCGCAGGAGCCGCGCGGGAATCTTCGCCTGGACCTCGGGCGTCAGCGGTGGATTCAGGCTCTCGGGCTCGAGCGCGGGATCGCCCGGAGGCTCGGAGCCGAGCGGGTCGAGGCGAGCCGCGAGGTGACCGTGCATGCGGATCGCCTTCACGAGCGACATGGCAGCCGCGACGGCGGCGAGGAGATCGAGATCGGCGGGCTCGGTCGGGCCGGTTGCCGCGGTCGGGGCAGGCGGGCTCCTCGGGCGCGGGCGCCGGAGGCGCGACGGCTGTCGCCGCGCCGTTTCCGCCGTCGGCTGCGCGCATATCGACGAGCCGCGAGAGCCCGGGCAGCGCCGAGAGGACCGTGTCGTCCGAGCGCTCGAAGAGCTCGCGCCACGCGGGATCGACGGCCTCGGGGTTCTCGAGGTACTGCTCGAGGAGCGCGCCGACGTAGCCGGCGTTCAGGTCTCCCGCCACAGCTAGTAGATCGGGTTGTCGGTGCTGATCGCGACGATCATCCCGAAGAAGAAGGCGAGCGTCGCCACGATCACGGCAACGCCGGCCAGCGTGCGGTGCGAGACGGTCATGCGCGAGGCGACGAGCGCGAGGAGGATCGCGGCCGGCGCGAGCACGCCTGGCTGGCGGGCGATCGCGAGGCCGGCGAGCACGAACGAGAACGCGCACAGGAACCCCGCGACCATGTCCGCGCGCCGCTGGTGAAGCGAGTAGCTGCTCACGCGGCGGCTCCGATACGCGGCCGGGGTCGCGGTGCGGGCCTGAACGGACGCCTGCCCGAGGTGCGCCCGCGACGCCGGCGCCAGTCGTTCCAGCCGCACGGCGTCAGCGGAACGAGCAGCTCGCCGCCCTCGGGGCCGTACTCGGGTCGCGGCTCCGACCGCACCGCCCACCAAACTACCGCGCACAAGTACACCATCGGAATCTTGAGCACCACGAGCATGAAGACGGCTTCCCACACGGAAACGGACACGACCCGAGGCAGTTTACGCCACTCGCTGGCGCTCCCTGCGGACGGGTCCTTACACGACCCTCACACTCAGGCCGCTACGGTGGGCAGAGCCTCGTGCCGCAGATCAGTCGACCTCGCACCGCCGCCAGGTAAAGGAGATTTCATGAGACGCACCGTCCGCCTCGTCATCGCCCTGTGCGCACTAGCAGCCTTCACCGCGCCTGCCGCCATGGCCGCCGAGCGGATGTGGGTCGGATTCCACGACGATCCGAGCTTCCGCTGGGTGCCCGACCGCGGAGGCCGCATCCAGGCTGCGTCGCGCGAGGGCGCGACGATCATGCGGTTGCTGGTGCAGTGGAACCTGGCGGCGCCGACGCGTCCTTCGAGCCCCGCGAACCCGTTCGACCCGGCATACAAGTTCGACGACATCGACGAGGCGCTCCGCTCGGCGCAGGAGACGGACATGGAGGTCATGCTCACGATCTCCGGCACGCCCCGCTGGGCGAACGGCGGCCGGAATCCCAACGTCATCCCGAGGCGCATGGCCGACTTCACCGCGTTCGCGCGAGCGATCGCAACCCGCTACTCGGGGCGGTTCAACGGCTACCCGTTCGTGCGCTTCTACTCCGTCTGGAACGAGCCGAACCTCAACCTCTTCCTGACGCCCCAGTTCAACTGCGCCGGCAAGTCCGTGGCGCCGGCGAACTACGCGAAGCTCTACGCGGCGGCCTACGCGGGCATCAAGGCGGGGAACTCGATGGCGAAGATCGGGATCGGCGAGACGTCGGCGCGCGGACGAGATCGGCGGGTGCCGGGAGTCTCGGACACCCACTCGCCCGGGAAAGTTCGCAGAGCTCGTGGCGAAGGCCAATCCGCGGCTCAAGTTCGACGCCTGGACGCATCACCCGTACCCGTTCAACCCGAACTCCAAGCCGTCCCAGGTCGTGAAGTGGCCGAACGTCTCGCTCGCCTCGCTTCCCCGCTTCAATGCCGAGCTGAAGAAGTGGTTCAACCGCAAGACGGCGCCCATCTGGGTCACCGAGTACGGTCACCAGACGAGGCCGGAGGACACGTTCGGCGTTCCGTACTCGACGCAGGCCGCATACATCCAGCAGTCGATGGCGATCGCGAAGAGGTTCCCGTTCGTCGGAATGTTCATCTGGTTCGTCTACCAGGACGACCAGGGCCAGCCGTGGGAGTCCGGCTTGTACAGGGCGGGCGGCGCGCCGAAGGGATCGTCGCCGAGCAAGTTCGGCGCCAGCGCGAGGCCGCTGGATGCGCGAAACGGCGTCTACGCTTCAAAGCGGGCACCACGACGCCGCTCGTCAACCTGTACACGCGCCGCTATTGCGTCGTCAACACGACGGGCGAGTCGATCGGGATGACGTGGCGCATCTTCCGCGCAGGACGGCTGATCGCCGTCGGCCAGCAGACGTCAGCGCTCAAGCGTGACTGCACGATCAGCGCGCGCCTGCGCTTCCGATCGCCGATGGTCAAGGGTCAGACGTACACGGCGACGTTCGCGCTGAACGACCGGCACGGCGTCAATCTCAGCCGCAAGCTGACGCTCCACGGCATCTAGGAGAGTAGAGGGCCGGGCATGCCCGGCCTCTACGTCCAGACGAGGACCTGCACCCCCTCCCACCATTGGGGAGAGCCCGGCTTCGTGCCCTCGATCGTGAGGATCCGCCGCGCGCGCGGCTGGGCGGCGAGGTAGTCGTCCATCGCGCGGGCGACCTGCTCCCAGTCGGTGTCGTCGACGATCAGCAACGCGCCCGGAGCGAGCAGCGGCTCGGCGATCCGGAGCCCCTCCACCTGGGAGTCGTAGTCGTGGGCGGCGTCGTAGTACCAGACGCCGACAGGCGTTCCGTCGAGAGCGCCGCTCGGCACGAGCTCGAAAGCGTCGCCCACGAGGATCTCCGGGCGGGGGACGCCGAAGCGCTCGAGGTTCTGCTCGACCTTCTCCAGGCTGCCGTCGCGGAAACCGAAGCTGTCGATCCCGATGACGCGCGCGTTCTCGTTGCCGAGCAGTGCTGCGATGAGACTCGCGCCGTGGTAGACGCCGACCTCGACGTACGCCTCGTCGGGCCCGAGGCACGACGCGGCGAGGTTGAGCAGCGCGAGCACGTTCTCGGTGGCGAGGTTCTCGACGCCCTCGACGACGGGGGCGAAGCGACGGTCGCGAGGGTGCTCGGAGGCGGGAAAGTCGTCGAAGAGCGCCGGCAGCTCGCGGAGGAAGCGGTCAGCGTCCATGGCGGCGCGAGGGGTCAGACCCGTGGGGTCTGACCCCGGGTCTGACCCCGTTGGCGTGGGGTCTGACCCCACGGTCGGACCCCTTTCACCGCAGGCGTTGACCCCGTCACAGGTGGCTCGTCACGCCTGCGAGATCCGCCTCGTCCGAAGGGGGCTCGTACCACGACAGCGCGTAGTGCCCGTCGTCCGTCTCGCGCGCGAGCGCGGAGAGCTTGAGCGGCCGGAAGGTGTCGCACATGACGGCGAGCTCGGTCGTCTCGCGAACGCCGAGCGCCTTCTCGGCGAGGCCCGGAGCCGGCCCGTGCGGGAGGCCCGACGGATGGAGCGTGATCGACCCGACCGAGATCCCCTTGCGCGACCCGAAGTTGCCGGAGACGTAATAGATCATCTCCTCGGACTGCAGGTTCGAGTGGTGGTACGGGATCGGTACCGCGTCCGGGTCGAAGTCGAGATGGCGTGGGCAGAACGAGCAGATGACGAAGTTCGGCCCCTGGAACGTCTGGTGCGAGGGCGGCGGCTGGTGGATGCGCCCGGTGATCGGCTCGAAGTCGTGGATCGAGAACGTCCACGGGTAGAGGTAGCCGTCCCAGCCCACGACGTCGAAGGGGTGGTAATCGAGAATGTATTGCTGGTACCCGCCGCGGACTCTGACCTTGACCATGAAGTCCCCGCGGTCGCGATGGGTCTTGAGCTCCGCGGGCGGGTGGATGTCGCGGTGGTAGTAGGGGGCACCCTCGAGGATCTGGCCGTACTGGTTGCGGTAGCGGCGGGGAATCTCGATCAGCCCGGGGGTCTCGAAGACGAGGTACCGCTGAGCGCCCTCCGGCACGAACCGATACGTCGTCCCGCGCGGGATGACGACGTAGTCGCCGTCCTTGTAGGGGACGTCGCCGAAGGTGGTCTCGAGCGTCCCGGAGCCCTCGTGGACGAAGATCACCTCGTCGCCCTCGCCGTTCCGGAAGAAGTAGTCCATCGAGGAGTCCGGCCGGCAGAGCGAGATCTCGACGTCCGAGTTCCACATCAGGGCTCGACGGCCGCTGATCTCGTCGCCGCCGGGCTCGACCTCCCAGGTGTTCATGCGGCGATGGGCGTGGGTCTCGGGGACCCATTCCTCGCGCTCGATCGGCGTGAATTCGCCGAGCTCCTTCACGCGGCAGGGCGATTCCAGGTGGTACAGGATCGACTCGTTGCCGGTGAACCCCTCGAGTCCCATCACCTCTTCGGTGAGGAGGCGTCCGTTTTCGCGAAAGACGATGTGCCGCTTGCGGGGAACGTCGCCGCGACGCTGGTAGAAAGGCATGGCTGTCCCTTTCGGTTCGATTCGGACTCAGCCAGACTACTCGCGGGTACCGCACTGGAGAGGGGGGAGTGATGGGAGTCGAGGTTCGGTCGGGACGATCTCGTCTCGGCCTGGTGCTCGTCCTGCTCGTGGCGCTCCCGGGTGGAGCGTCAGCCGTGTCGACACAGCCGGCAGCGCCTTCCGTGACCCACGGCGTCGTCGTGGGCGACGTCACCGCACGCTCGGCGGTCCTGTGGACGCGGGCGGACCGGGCGGCGACGTTGAACGTGAGACTCTCGGGCGGCGGCCACGGTCCTGTCCCAGGCGTTCAGGTCGTCGCCGACGACGATTTCACGGGTCGTGTGCCGCTGACTCACCTGCGCCCGGGTACGACCTACGACTACAGGGTCTGGTTCAGCCTTGGCGCTCCAGGGCGAGGGCATGGGCCGGCCGTGAATGGATCGTTCAGGACTGCTCCAGCCGCCGACGACCCGACAGCGGTCAGGCTCGCGTTCGGCGGCGACGTTGCCGGGCAGAACGTCTGCCGTGACGCGCGGGAGGGCTTTCCGATCATGGACACGATCCGCGCGTGGCAGCCCGACGTCTTCGTCGGGCTCGGCGACATGATCTATGCCGACAACGCCTGCGAGACCGCCGGCAGGTACGGAAACCCGCAGCTCGGGGGAGTCGGGATCGCAGTCGACCTGCCGAGCTTCTGGGCGCACTGGCGCTACAACCGTGGCGACTTCGGCATCCCAACGGCTGCTCGCCGGCACGACCTACGTCGGCGTGTGGGACGACCACGAGGTCGTGAACGACTTCGGGCCGCTGACCGACGCTCCCACGACGCCTCCGTACTCGGGGGCTCATCTCCTGCCGCTCGGACTCGAGGCATTCCTCGACTACACGCCCATCGAGACCGCGCCGACGCTCTATCGCTCACTGCGGTGGGGGCGGCACCTCGAGCTCTTCGTGCTGGACACGCGCCGGTATCGCGACGCCAACTTCGCGCCGGACACCGGTGCGCAGCCGAAGTCCATGCTCGGCGCGGAACAGCTGGCGTGGCTGAAGGAAGGACTTGCGAGCTCCAACGCGACCTGGAAGGTGATCGTCTCGAGCGTCCCCATGTCGATCCCGACCGGTTTCCCGCCGACGAACGGACGCGACGGCTGGGCCGACTTCGACCAGACGACCGGCTTCGAGCGCGAGCTGCTCGACATCCTCCGGTTCATGCAGACGCGCGGAATCGACGATTCGGTCTGGATCACGACCGACGTGCACTTCGCCGAGGTATTCCGCTATCGACCGTTCGCAGACGACCCCGCGTTCACGGTGCACGAGCTCGCCACGGGACCGCTCAACGCGGGCATCTTCCCGAACGTCGACTTCGACACGACGCTGAATCCCGAGCGGCTCTTCTTCTACGGGCCAGAGTCGGCGGGCGCCGTGACGACGTGGGCGGAGGCGAAGCGGTGGTTCAACTTCGGGACGCTCACCGTCCGCGATGACGGGACGTTGACTGCCGGAGTCGTGAACACGGCCGGCGAGAGCGTCTACTCGCTCGAGCTCGCGCCGTAGGTTCGAGCGAGGAGCGGGGAGCGTGACGCGCTCCCCGCTCATATTCCGCTCTCGCCTCGGCTATGTGGTCGGCATCGACGCGTTCGGATCGTTCTGCCACAACCCGAACTCGTTGCCCTCGGGGTCCTTGTTGATCGAGAACCAGCCCATGCCGGGAACGGGCATCGGATCGCCGGCATCTCCTCCGAGCTCCTTGACGCGTCCGGTCTCCTTGTTGATGTCGTCGACGTCGAAGTAGATGCGAGATCCGCGCTTATCACTCTCGGCCTCGTAAATCGCGCCTCCGGTCGTGTCCGAGAACCGTGTCGTCAGGTACTCGGACGGGCTGCCCTCGTACGCCTGCCACTCCCAGCCGAAGAGCGAGCCGTAGAACTCCTTCGCCTTCTTCGTGTCACCCGCAGGGATCTCGAGGTGAACCATCTGTCCGGGCATGTGCCCCCTCCTTCTCGTTCGATTTCGCGGCGGAGCTCACGCATCCGCCGCCTTCATTCAATACGACGAACGAGGGTCCAAGTTGTCGACATCGACGAAGGACGTGGAGCCGCGACGATTGCCTATCCTGGCCGAGATGCCCGACTTGCCCGCATTTGCGCTCGAGGCGGGCGAGGGCGAGCGCCTGACATTCGGCGGCGTCACCATCGTCGTGCGAACTCCATCGGAGGCGAGCGGTGGCGCCTTCACGCTGTTCGAGGAGGTCCCGCCGATGGCCGACACTCCAGCGCACGTGCATGCCAACGAGGACGAGCTGTTCTACGTACTCGAAGGTGAGCATGTGTTCACAGTCGGCGACGAGGAGCTCCCGGCAGGCCCGGGCGGGCTCGTCTTCGCGCCTCGCGGAGTTCCGCACGCGCAGCGTCGTGTCGTCACGGGAGAAGGACGGCTTCTCGTTCTCACCGCACCCGGAGGCCTCGAAGGGTTCTTTCGACAGCTGGCGGGAGCGGAGGAGGCCGGGACGATCGGGCCTGATGCCTATGCCGCCGCGTCGGAGGCTTACGGGATCACCTGGGTGGGATGAAGGTGGAGCCAGCCGGGCTCGAACCGGCGACCTCCTGCATGCCATGCAGGCGCTCTCCCAGCTGAGCTATGGCCCCAGGACCGGCGTCATTCTAGCGTCGGCGGCGCGGCAGTCCGTGCGGTCGACGCAAGACCGGGGTCTGGCTGAAGCCAGACCCCACTGGGTTTCGGGGTCTGACTTCAGTCAGACCCCGGTTTTTCGACTGACGCGGGCGTTCGAGCTACCCTGGGTCATCGCGAAGCGACGCAGAACGCAGCGCACACGTCGGCCAGCAAGAGGCCCGATTGCCCGGGCGATCCAGTTCGTCCGGCAGCTGTTCTCGAGCGGTCCGGACGAGCCATGGCTCGAGCCACCGGCAGGCGGGGTTGGCGTGCGCGAGCCGCGGCGGCCGCTCCGGCCCTCGCTGTCCGGTACTGCCGTGCTCGAGGCTCCGCCGGACGAGATACGCGACGTGTGGGCAGTCGGCGACGGCGATCGCGGCTAGCCGCGAGGCGCTGACCCCGAGGTCAGGCTGAAGCCTGAACTCCGGCGGGTGGGGATCAGCCCGCCAGCGCTTCGACCTCGACCGACGGCACGTCGCTCCACAGCTCTTCGAGCCGGTAGAACCGCCGCGTCTCGGGCGTGAAGAGGTGGAGCACCACGTCGTTGTAGTCGCCGACGATCCACGTCGCCTCGGGCAAGCCCGCGCTCGCGCGCGGGATGAGGCGTTGCTCCTTCTTCAAGGTGCCCGCGACCTCGTCGTAGATCGCCTTCGTCTGCCGCGGGTTTCGACCCGTGGCGATCACGAAGAAGTCCGTGAAGTCGCAGACGCCCCGCATGTCGAGGATGGTGACGTCGGACGCCAGCTTCTCCTGGCAGAGAGCGGCGGTACGGCGTGCTTGCTCGAGTGGATTCAGTCGGTGTGCGCCTTTCTGACCTCCACGGCAGTCTACTCAGCCGTGCGGTAGAGGCCTAGACGGACGATCGCCTCGGCGACCTCCGGCGGGACGAGCTCGTCGATCGGATCGCCGTGCCCGACGCGCTCGCGCACGAGGGACGACGAAACCGGAATCGGCTCGAGATGGAAGTACGAGATGCGGTCGGGCGCAGGGAGGCGAGCGTGTGCCTCGCGCACGCGGTCGTCGGGGACGCCCGGCCGCATCGCGACGCCGAGCCGGACGAGCTCGAGGACGCGCTCCGGCCGCTTCCACTCCCAGAAATCGGCGAACTCGTCGCCGCCGATGACGAAGACGGCGTCCTCGGGCGCCCGCGACTCGAGGGAGTCCACGGTGCGTGCGTGCGGATCGAGCTCGACCTCGACTCCCGGTAGATCCCCGAACGCGAGCCGAGCCAGCTGGAGGCGCGATTCAGGAGGGGCAGTCGTCTCCTTGTGCCCGGGATCGGCCACGACGAGGACGAGCAGGCCGTCGAGGCTCGAGCTCCTCGATCGCTGCCCGCGCAAGGGCGACGTGACCGACGTGGGGCGGATCGAAGGCGCCGCCCAGAATGCCTACTGCCACTCGAGAGCCTCGCCTTCGAGCTCGACCTCGGCTCCGCGCTTGACGCCGGCGCGACGCAGCGCCTCCTCGAGCTCCTCCGCGGGCGGCGGCGTCCCGACGACGCGGTAGCCGCGGTCCGTTCGCAGGATCCGGAATCGTGGGCCGCGCCGCGGCTTCGGCCGATACTCGAGGTGGTCGGGAAGCGCCTCCTCCACCGCTTGCGCGGCGGTCTCCGGTGGGCAGAGCTCGAAGAGCGCGTGCTTCAGCTCCTCGATGCCCGCACCGGTCGCGCACGACGTGGCGACGACCCTGGCAATGCGCTCGTCGCGGACGTCGAAGCTCGGCACGCGCTCGAGGAGGTCGATCTTGTTGAGGACGACGAGCTGGGGACGTTCGTCGAGGCCCGCGCCGTACGCGGCGAGCTCGCGGTCGATCGTTCCGAACCGTCCTTCGAGATCCTCCTCGGAAGCGTCGAGCACGTGCACGAGCAATCGCGCCCGCTCGAGATGAGCGAGGAACTCGTGGCCCAGACCGGCTCCCTCCGCGGCGCCTTCTATGAGCCCCGGGACGTCTGCGACCGTGAGCTGCCGCTCGTCCGGGCCGTCGACGGTGCCGAGAACGGGCTCGATGGTCGTGAACGGGTAGTCGGCGACCTTCGGCTTCGCGTTGGAGATGCGCCTGAGGAGCGACGACTTTCCGGCATTCGGATGCCCCGCGAGCGCTGCGTCGACGACGAGCTTCAGGCGCAAGACGACGTCCAGCTCGTCCCCAGGGAGACCGGTCTCGGCAAAACGAGGTGTCTGCCGGGTCGGCGTCGCGAAGCGGGCATTTCCGCGCCCGCCCTGGCCACCGCGGGCGGCCACGAACCGCGTGCCCGGGGTCGTCAGGTCCGAGACGAGTCCGCCGTCGGCGTCGAGGATCTGCGTCCCGACCGGAACGCGAGCCTCCACCGTATCGCCGTCGGCGCCGTGCTTCCGGCTCCCGAGGCCGTTCCCGCCCTTGCCGGCGCGAAGCACTTTGATCCGCCGGAACGAGGACAGGTCGCGGAGCGCCGGATCTGCGACCACCACCACGTCGCCGCCGCGTCCGCCGTCACCGCCGTCGGGCCCCCCTCGCGGAACGTATTTCTCCCGCCGAAAGCTCAGCGCGCCGTGGCCGCCGCGCCCCGCTTCGACGTGCATCGCCGCCCTGTCGTGGAACACGGCGACCAGCCTAAAGACGGCGTCAGTCTGCGGCGGTGACCGAGATAAAACGCTTGTCGCCGGAGCGGCTGAACTCGACCGTTCCCGCCTGCAGCGCGAAGATCGTGTCGTCGCGACCGAGACCCGCGCCGGGCCCGGGGCGGAACTTCGTACCGCGTTGGCGGACGATGATCATCCCCGCTTTGACCGGCTGGCCGGCGAAGATCTTCACGCCGAGCCGCTTCGACTCGGAGTCGCGACCGTTGCGCGACGAGCCGAGACCTTTCTTATGAGCCATTAGGACTCCTCTTCCTTCGCTGCGATCGCGGACTCGATCGCCGCGAGCGCGCCCTTTCGCTTGCCGTGTGCCTGCTCGTACTCGAGCGCGGCCGCGAGCATCGGAGCGTTCCAGTCCAGGGCGGCCGCCTTGATCGCAGCAACCGTCATGTCCTCGTAGCCCGTCGGCATGCCCTTGACGCGCTCCTCCTGCTTTTCGGCCGGCGCCTCGGCGGGAGCTGCCTCGGCCTTCGGCTTTGCGGCAGCTTCGCGCTTCTTGCCTCCGATCGACTCGATCTCGATCTGCGTGAGCGAGGACCGAAAGCCGGTGTGCCTGCGATAGCCGGTGCGCTTCTTGTACTTCCCGATGCGGATCTTGGGGCCCTTCACCGGTCCGAGCACCTTTGCGGTCACTTTGACGTCGCTCGGCTCGAGCACCGGAGAGCCGTCACCGCCTACGAGCAGGACCGTCGGCGAGAACGTCGCCCCGTCGTCCTCCGCGATGCGGTCGACGAGCAGCCGCTCGCCCTCGCGGACGCGGTACTGCTTCCCGGCAACCTTGATGATCGCGTAGGTCATATCGCTCGTTTCGAAGAGGGAGGTCAGGCTGAAGCCTGACCTCAGCGGCGCGCGGACTGCCCGCGAGCCGCAGCATGATAGCGAATTGTGGCTCGGAGACCGGGGTCTGGCTGAAGCCAGACCCCACTGCGTGAGATCAGCGGGCTCGAGGTCCGCGCGAGTCGAAGTCCTCGATCCACTCGGACATCGGGACGTACTCGGGCGGCGATTCCTCGGCGACCGCGACGGCGACCTCCGCGGGCTCGCCCTCGTCTGGCGTCCCGCCGTTCGCCGCCGGCTTCTTCCGCTTGCGGCCGCCGCGCGACCCTCGACGGGAGCGCTTTCGCTTGGGCTGGCCGTCGGCCGAGGCGTCGAGCGCCGCGGCAGCTTCACCAGACTCGGGCTCGGCCCCCGCAGGTTCCGGCTCTGGCTCGGCCGCGACCGCGAGATCCGGCGTGGGAACATGAATCCTCGGCGTCTTTCGTCCATCGGTCTCGGGTGCCGCGTCCTCGACCTCGACCGCCGTCGCCGTTGCGGTTGCGGTTGCGGTTGCGGCGGCAGGCTTCTTCCGTCCTCGTCCTCCCCGCGTTCCGCGGCGCGTTCGCTTCTTCTTCGGCAGCTCTTCGCCAGCTTCCGGCGCTTCGCCCTCTGCCCCTACGTCACCTTCGGGCTCCGCGATCGCCTCGGCAATCTCATCTGCCGACTCGTCGGGCATTGCCTCGGCGACCGGCTCCTTCGTCGGCGCCTTCCTCCGGCTCGGTGCGCGCGTCGGCTTTTCGGCCTCCGCCTCGAACGTAATCGGCGTCGCCGCCTCGGGAGTGTCGGCCAACGTCGCGTAGGCCGAACCGTCGAGCACGCGGCCGACGGTCACGGTCACCTTCTTGCCGACGAGCTTTGCCGCCCGCGCGACCACGACTTCGGTGCCGTCGACCTTCCCGACGCCCGCGGTCGGGTCGTAGAGCCCCACCTCGACGAGCTTGAGCTCGAGCGAGGCTCCTTCCTCGATCGCCGCGGACGGCCTGAGGACCTCGAGCTTCCCCTGCGCCTGCACGTCGAAGTGGTCGAGATGGACGTGGCCGTTCTCGGCGACGGCGGGTACGAGGAAGAAGCGGCGTCGAGCGACCGCCTCGATCTCCTGGAGGCGCTGCCCACCCGGCCCGGTGAGGAGCGCGAGGACGCGGGGATGGACGGCAATGCGGAACGCCTGTGCTCGCGCGCCCTTCGCGATCTCCCGGAGCTTGCGCTCGATCTCGAGCGTGTGGGTCGCTTCCGAGACGACGAACCCGTCACCCGCGCACACGACGCACTTCGTCGTGAGGATCTCCCGCGGCCCGTCGGTGACGTTCTGGCGCGTCATCTCGACGAGCCCGAGCGGTGAGATCTCGACGACGTAGGTCTTGGTGCGGTCGCGCTCGAGCTCGCTGCGGAGAGCTTCCTCGACGGTCGCGCGGTTCTTCGGGTTCGCCATGTCGATGAAGTCGATGACGATGATGCCGCCGATGTCGCGTAGGCGGAGCTGGCGGACGACCTCCTTCACCGCCTCGAGGTTGTTCTTGACGATCGTGTCCTCGAGCCGGCCGGAAGCGGACTTTCCGCGCGAGCCGACGAAGCGGCCCGTATTGACGTCGATGACGGTGAACGCCTCGGCGTAGTCGAAGATGAGGTATCCACCGGAGGGCAGGTCGACCCGCCGTGCGAGCGTGGAGCGAATCTCGGCGTCCACGCCGAACGCCTCGAAGAGCGGGGCCTTCTCGCGATAGCGGTGAACCCGCTCGATCATGTGCGGCGAGGTCTTCTTCAGATAGCTGACGATCCGGCGGTGGGTTCGGTCGTCGTCGATCTGGGCGCCGACGAAGTCGCCGGCGAACAGGTCGCGGACGATGCGGAGCGGGAGCTCCGCTTCCTCGTAGACCAGCTCGGGGGCCGTGGCCTTCTCGGCCTTTGCCTGGATCGTCTTCCAGAGGCGCTGGAGGAAGACGAGGTCTCGCTCGATGTCCTCGGCGGACGCGCCCTCTGCGGCGGTGCGCACGATGATGCCTCCGCCCTTCGCGTCGAGCTCCCTGACGATCTCCTTGAGCCTTGTGCGCTCCTGGTCCTCGAGCCTCCGTGAGACGCCCATGCCCTCGCCGTTCGGGACGTAGACCAGGAAGCGCCCCGGGAGCGAAAGCTCGGTGGTCAAGCGAGCGCCCTTCGACTTCATCGGGTCCTTGACCGCCTGCACGAGCACTGTCTGACCGCGCTTGATCAGGTCCTGGATCTTTCGCGCGCCCTTTCGTCCCTCGAGCTCGGGGCCGACGATCTCGTCGACGTACAGGAAGCCGTTCTTCTCGAGGCCGATCTCGACGAACGCCGCCTCCATCCCGGGAAGGACGTTGTCGACGACCCCTAGGTAGATGTTCCCCGCGATCGAGCGCCGTTCGGGCCGCTCGAGGTAGACCTCTGCGACCCGGTCGTCCTCGAGGACGGCGACGCGCTGCTCGCCGACGTCGGCGGAGATCAGGAGCTCGCGCTTCGCAGCCGGGAGCGGGGCGCGCCTCGTCGGTGTCCTACGCCGCGTGCTGCGCTGCGACTTGCGCTCGGCGGCAGTTCGCTGCGGCTTGCGCTCGGACTGCTTCCGCTCCGCCTTGGCCGCTGCAGGCTCCTGGACAGCCTCGCCAGGCGCTCGATCGGCGCCTTCGCCGGTGGCCGGCTTCTTCCGACCGCGTCCCCCGCGGCTTCCGCGGCGGCGCTTCTTCCTCGCTGTCTCTGCGGCGGCCTCCGGACCTTCCGTGGCCGGTGCTGCCGCTTCTAGCTCAGGCGGTGCTTCTTCCTCTCTGGCTGCCGCTTCCTGCGCTGCAGCCTCCTGCTCTTTCTTCCCAAAGCGAAACCAACGTAGTGGCAAAGTGTGAATCTCCTCGCATGATCGCGCGCGCGCGGGTGAACGCCGACGGCGTTTCCGGGGTCGCGCTGCGGATGTGGATGACAGTGGTCATGAAAACCTGCGCCCAGTGTACCTGGGCGACCGGGCACCGACTCTACGCGGCCGCGGGGCGAAGTCGCGAGCGACGCGCGCGAACGGCGCGCAGCCGCTGGGAGAGGCGCGCCCACGCCCACGGCTCGACCTCGGCATAGCGAGTCTCGGTCTGGCCTCGCGTGGACTCGAGGTACTCGAACCACGCGTCGGCTTCTTCGAGCTGTAGCAGCTCTACGGCCAGCTCCGTGTCCGGCATCGCTCCTCCCATCGCTCGGTCCGGCGCAATGCTAGGTCCCGGTCCGGACGGAGCGGAATGGCGGCGTTAGGAGGTGCTTTGAGTGCGCGCGTGCAGCGCTTCGATCGCCTTCGCGAGCGCCCAGGTGCCGCCTGCGGCGACGACCGCGTTGACGAGCGGCGCCGGGAGCGAGCGGCCGGCGGTGCGCGCCAAGGTCCTGAGGGCGAAGCTCGCCGCGACCGTGGTCGCTGCGACCGCGGCCGGTGGGATGTCCGATCTCGTCTCGGATGGGTCCGCCGCGCGGAGAGAGGAGAGCATCCGCAGCTGCTCGAGGGTGATCAGCGGCCTGGTTGGCCCCTTCTTCTCGCCGGTGGCGCCGATCAGGGCAGCGCGAGACACCGCCTGTCGCACGGCGCTCGATTCGACCGGCTCCCTGAGGACGGGGATTCGCGCCGCCAGCGCGTCCGCTTTCGCGGCGGCCCGCGCGACCATCTCCGCGATCGTGGCCACCGGGAACCCCTCCCCGGCACGGCACTCGACGACGAACGGCGAGAGGACGAACAGCGCGCTCCAGTTCGCCTGTGGCCAGAGCTGGACGAAGACGACGGGTATGCCCAGACGGTCGGCCTCGCGGACGAGCGCGTCCTCCGCCTCGCCCGGGTCGCCGGCGAGCACTCTCACCGCCACTTCGGCTCCGGCCACGGTCGGCGCCTCCCTGACGACCACCGCTCCGGGCGCTGCACCCGCCCCGAGCTCGCGAACGAGCTGCTCGGCGAGCGTGCCGCTCACGACGAGCGGCCCCACGGGCGCACGCGCTGCCTTGTCCTGGATCGTGGTGAGGGCCTTGCGGACTTCGAGCGCGACTTCTGCCAGGCCGGCCGCCTTCACGGCAGCGACCTTCCGCCGAGCACACCGCGGGCATGGATGCTCTGAAGGATCCCGATCATCAGGAGGTTGGCCACCATCGAGCTCCCGCCGACCGTGACGAACGGGAGGGGGATGCCGGTCACCGGCGCCACGCCCATCGTCATGCCCACGTTGACGAAGACCTGAAATACGAGCGCGAAGATGAGCCCGCCCGCGACGACGGCGCCGTAGAGGTCGCTCGCGACAGTGATCACCCGCAGGCCTCGCCAGACCACGAGCAGATAGAGGAGGAGCAGGATCGCCGAGCCGACGAAGCCACGCTGCTCGGCCAGCGACGCGAACGCGAAGTCGGTCGCGTGCTCGGGGAGGTAGTCGAGGCGCGTCTGGCTCGCCTCGGTCGGCCCACGACCCGTGAGGCCGCCGGAGCCGACTGCAGTGATCGACTGATTGAGGTTGTACGTGAGCCCGCTGGGATCTCCCTCCGGATCGAGCGTGAGTCGCGCCGCCTGATACGGCTTGAGCACCTGCACGCCCGCCTCCGGCAGGAGCCAGAGAACCGAGAGAATCCCGACCGCCGCGAGGGCGAGCAGAGCCAGGAGCTGCTTCCAGCGGACGCCGACGAAGAAGAGAACGGCGAAGAACGCAGCGCTGTAGACGAGCGCCGTCCCCAGGTCGGGCTGGAGGAAGACGAGCAGGATGGGGACGGCTCCCAGCCCGATCGCCGACAGCACCGTCCGCCAGCGGTTCACCCGACCGCCCTTCTCCACGAGGAAGCCTGCGATCGCGAGGACGAAGAGGACCTTGCCGAGCTCGGAGGGCTGGAACTGGATGAAGCCGAGGTCGATCCAGCGCTTGGAGCCACGAATGGTCTCGGCGACGAGGAAGACGAGGAACATCAGCGCGAGCGTCGCGCCGTAGAGGAACCGCCAGTTTCGGCGCATGAGGTCCATCGGCACGATCGTGGCGACCACGAGCCCGACCAGGCCGATCCCCGCGGCGATCGCTTGCCGGACGACGAAGTAGTTCTCGTCCCCCGGAACGTCGAATCGCGTGATGCCCGCGACAACCCAGAGCCCGTACGCGACCAGCGCGACGGCAGTCCCGAGGAGGATCCAGTCGAGGCGGCGCACGAAGGCGAGCGGATGCGACTCGCTCCGCCGGCCGGCGACCCTGATCCTCGGGCGTTCCGCGGCCTCGATCATCAGTCTGTCTCCTGGAGGACGGTCGACGGGGACTTCACGCCGAAGTACCGCTCGAAGACGCGCAGAGCTGCGGGTGCGGCCGCAGTCGAGCCGTGACCGCCGTTCTCGATCAGCGCGCAGACGACGATCTTCGCGTCGTCCGTCGGGCCCCAACCGCACCACCACGACTGGTCCTCCAGGTGGTCGCTCGGATAGCCCGGAAGCGGAACGACCTTCTCGGCCGTCCCCGTCTTGCCCGAGATCGAGATCGGGTAGCTCCCGAACACGCCGGACGACGTGCCGGCGGTCGAGTGCGTGGCGCGGAAGAGCCCGTCGCGGACCGCGTCGAGCGCAGCAGGGTCGATGCCGGAGGATCGCGGCGGCCGCGGCGCGAACCGGCGGAGAACGACCTGCGGCGATCCCTTTGCTCGCGGCTGCTCGACGTCCGATACGAGATACGGCGTCACGACGTCCCCGCCGTTCGCGAGCATCGCGTAGAACGCGGCCATCTGCAGAGGCGTGACGAGCAGGTCCTTCTGGCCGATCGAGAGCTGGATCGAGTCTCCCGGATTCCAGGCGCGGTCCCAGTCGCTCTCGAACGTCTTCCAGCGCCAGTTCGGAGTCGGCAGGAGACCTTCCGCCTCGCCTCCGATGTCGAGCCCCGTCGCCTGGCCGAAACCGAACCTGCGTGCCCACTGCTGCATGCGGACCCGACCCTCCGAGCCGCGCTGATAGAAGCGATCACCTATTTGGTAGAAGTAGGTGTCGCAGGACTCGGCGAGCGCCTCCGGGAGCGTCATCGGCCGGTTGACATACGGGTTCCAGTTGCGGAAGGGCTGCCGGTCGAGGCCGTAGTAGGCGACCGGCGAGCACTGGAGCGAGTCGTACGCCGAGAAGACGTGCTCCTGCATCCCGGCGAGCGCGGTGACGGGCTTCCACGTGGATCCGGGCGGATACAGCCCGGCGGTGGCGCGGTTCAGGCCCGGGTAGTTGGCGCGACGCGCCGCCTCCTCGTCAAGGAGCGGCTCGAGCTTCTTCGGATCGATGCGCCCTACATAGACAGACGGCTTGTACGTCGGCGAGGAAGCCATCGCCAGCACGGCCCCGTCGTCGGGGTCGAGCGCGACGATCGCGCCGCCGTTCGCGGCCCAGTTGTCGGTCTGGTGGGCGAGGTCGATCCCGTAGCGGAGCGCTTCCTCGGCCGCACGCTGCAAGCGCACGTCGAGCGTGAGCCGAAGCGCGTATCCCGCTCTCGGCTCCTGCCGCAGCTCGAGCGCGGACTGCGGCCGGCCGAGCGAGTCGACCCGGATCTGGGCACGGCCGTCTCGCCCGCGCAGGTACGTGTCGAAGGCGGCCTCGACACCCGCCTTGCCGACGCGGTCGCCGGCACGGTAGCCGTCCTTCCTCAGTTGCTTGAGCTCCTCCGGCGAGATCTCGCCGACGTAGCCGAGGATCTGGGCGGCGAGCGTGTTGTAGGCGTAGTCGCGGAGGTAGACCTGGACGATCTCGACCCCCGGGAACTCCGCCTGATGCTCGTACAGGTAGTTGACCTGCTCCTCGCCGACGGAGCTCTTGACCAGAATCGGCGTGACGGGGTCGCCACGACGCTCCTCGACCTCACGCGCGAGCGCGGCAGGCGAGACGTTCAGGACCTTGGCAAGCCGCCGTACGAGCTCGTATCGCCCTTCGTTCGGCATGTCCCCGGTCCAGAGCTGCACCGCCGTGCCGGCGACGTTGGAGACGATCGCTCGGCCGCGGCGGTCGAGGATCGGGCCGCGTGGCGCCTCGACCCGAACGAGCCGAAGCTGGTTGTTCTGGGCCGCGTTCAGGTACTCGTCGCCGGACAGCACCTGGAGCGACCAGAGCCGGAGGAACAGGATCCCGAAGGCGAGAAGAGCCACCCCGCCGAGTACCGCAACCCGTACGGCGAGCGCCCGGGTCAGCCGGTGCGGCTCCCGGACCCTCGGATCGGGCGGGAGGAACCGCTCGGAGGACGAGCGGCGCTCGTGGTACGGGCCGCCGCCGCTCTCAGACAACGAGCTCGACCTCCGGCATGCGCTCGATCGTCTCCTGCTCGCGGACGATCGCGCGGACTAGCGCGTACACGGGCACGGCGAGAGCGAGGTTCAGGAGCAGGGTCGGCACGAGCGCGGTGACGAGCGCGTAGTAGGCGACGACGTCGACGCCCAGCATGTAGTGCAGCACGAACGCGAAGGCGCCTGCGAGCACGGTGAGAGCCCCGACGGCGATGAGGGGGCCGGAGCGTCGTCCACGGCCGCTCGTCTCGGCGTACCGGCCGGCCCAGAACCCCGCGAGCGTCAGGACGAGCGAGGTGAGCCCGAGCGTGTCCAGCGTCAGGAGGTCGACGACGAGCCCGCCCGCAAAGCCGTAGACCGCACCGGGGATCGATCCCCGCAGCAGCCCGAGCGAGATCACGACGATGAGGAGCAGGTCTGGAGCGCCTCCGCCGATCACGATCGCCGAGACGATCACCGCCTGCAACATGGCCGCGACGAACACGACGGCCGATCCGCGTGCGATCGCTCCCCCGGTCATCTGCCTCTGTCCCGCTCGGCCGGGACGAGCACGAGCACCGCGTCGAGCAGGCCGAAGTCGACGTACGGGTCGACCTGCACCTGTTGGAAGAGGTCGGTGTCGGTCTGCCCGACGCTCGTGACCTCGCCGATCGGGATGCCCTTCGGATAGAGGGAGCTGAGACCGCTCGCTCTCCAGCCCGCCGTCACGACGTCGTCTCCTACTCTGACCACGTCCTGCTTGCGGACGCGATCGAGCACGAGCGTCTCGCGGGTGCCGCGCGCATGGCGCACGATGCCCTCGGCGCGAGTTCGCAGGTCGACCGCGGACACGGCCGCCTCCTGGTCCGTCAGGAGCTGGATACGGGCCGTGCTCGGGGTCACGCGCGTGACGAGCCCGACCAGGCCGTCGGCGGTCACGACCGAGTCGTTGACACGAACGCCGTTTCGCGAGCCCGCGGCGATGACGATCGCCTGCACGAAGGAGCCGACCGGGCGCCCGATCACCTCTGCCGAGACGGGCTCGAAGTCGTCAGGGAAGCGCGGCCCGTCGATGAAGTCCTGGAGGGCGCGGAGGTACACGTTCTCCTGGAGGGCGAACTCGCTCTGGATCGCGCGCTGGCGGAGCTCACGATTCTCGATGCGCAGGCGCTCGGCCTCCGACCGTGCGTCGACCAGGCTGTCCGCCCACTCGTAGACGTCGCGGAAGGGCTGCGCGATGCGCTCGACGCCGACGGCGAACGGCCGGAGGACGGTCGCACCCGCGGACTGGACGCCGCTCAGCGGGCCGTCTTCCCCGGAGCGGAACGACATCGTGATCAGGATCAGCGAGAGCAGCACGAGGCAACCCAGCGCGAGGCGCCGGCGAAGCGGGCCTATTCCTCGCGAGCTGAGCCTTGTGGTCGGAGTGCGCCGGACCGTCACGCCCAGCGCCGCCGATCGGGCGCTGCGTCCCCTTGGCACGACGGCCCAGTCTAGCTAGGGCGGAAGCCAGATTCCGGCTCGGCGACCCGCGAACGAAACCCTAACGCTCCGTGGAACGATCGGCGCAGATTCGGCGCACTTTCAGGCGGCTGCTAGGGACATGTCACGGGTCTGACCCTGGTTTTCGCCCGCGATCGGCTGTGCGCCTTCGGTTGGGGCCGCGTGCCGGACGAAGTGGACGGGTTTGGAACGGCGCGATTGTCTGCCGCTTGGGCCGTGTCTTTCAGGGATCGAGAGCGGCGATTCGCTCGCGATCGATCCACAGACGGGACGGGCGGAAGCCTGGGCCTTGCTAGCGGAGCATGCCGTTCCGGCGGGCGCGGCTGCGGTTCGTCCGGTGGATCACGTCGAACTCCTCGAGGCTGCGACCGGAGCCGACCGCGACGCACGTCAGCGGGCTCTCCGCGAGGTGGACCGGCATCTGGGTCTCGTGGCGCACGCGCTCGTCGAGGCCCTGCAGGAGCGCGCCGCCGCCGGCGAGGACGATCCCGCGGTCCATGATGTCCGCCGCGAGCTCGGGCGGCGTCTTGTCGAGCGTCGACTTCATCGCGTCGATGATCTGGGAGACGGGCTCGTCGAGAGCTCGGCGGATCTCCTCCGACGAGATGATCACGGTCTTCGGGAGGCCGGTCAGCATGTCGCGGCCGCGAACTTCCGCCTGCAGCTCCTCCTTGAGGCGATGCGCGGAACCGATCTCGAGCTTGATCTCCTCGGCGGTCTGCGTGCCGACGAGGAGCTTGTACTCCTTCTTGATGTGGTTGACGATCGCCTCGTCCATCTCGTCGCCGCCGACGCGCATGCTCTGCGAGACGACGATGCCGCCGAGGGAGATGATCGCGACCTCGGTCGTCCCGCCGCCGATGTCCACGATCATGTTCCCGGTCGGCTCTGCCACGGGAAGGCCGGCTCCGATCGCCGCCGCCATCGGCTCCTCGATCAGGTAGGCCTGGCGCGCGCCGGCGGAGAGCGTCGCCTCCTCGACCGCGCGCTTCTCGACCCCGGTCACGCCCGACGGGACGCAGACGACCACGCGCGGATGCGCGAAGCGGTGCTGGTGCACCTTCTGGATGAAATGCCGCAGCATTTGCTCGGTGACGTCGAAGTCGGCGATGACTCCGTCCTTGAGCGGCCGGATCGCCGAGATCGTCCCGGGAGTGCGCCCGAGCATGCGCTTCGCCTCGACCCCGACCGCGTGCACCTCCCCGGTCCGCTGGTCGATGGCGACGACCGACGGCTCCGAGAGCACGATGCCACGCCCGCGGACGTAGACGAGGGTGTTCGCGGTGCCGAGGTCGACGGCCATGTCGCGGCCGCCGAAGCCGGTGAGAGTCTTGAACCAGGCCACGAGGAAGGGGGAGTCTACCTGGGGGTTTCCAGCAGCTTTGGCGCGTACAGCTCGAGCAACGAGACGAGAAGCGCGGCCGGCAGCCCAACCACGTTGAGATAGTCGCCGTCGACCCGCTCGACCAGCCTGCCGCCGAGACCCTGGATCGCGTACGCGCCTGCGCGCCCCTCCCACTCCCGGCTCTCGAGGTACATCGTGAGGAGCTGAGCCGTCAGGGCACGGAACGTCACGCCTGTCACCTCGTGTGCGGTGACGTCGACGTCTGGTCCGAGGAGGCACACCCCGGACACGACCATGTGCGTGCGCCCGGCGAGGTCGCGGAGCATCCGGGTGGCGTCCTCCACATCGGCCGGCTTGCCGTACACACGGCCGTCGAGCGCCACCGTGGTGTCCACGCCGAGCGTCACGCGTCCTTCCCGATGCGCCGAGTGCGCCTTTCCCTCCGCGTGTGCGCGCACGAGCTCGGCGGGCTCGACGCCGGGGGGATTCTGCTCGACGTACGTCGGTTCGACGACGTCGAACGGGATCCCGAGCTGCTCGAGGATCGCCCGCCGCTGCGGGCTCGTCGACGCGAGGGTCAGGCGCGCTTGCGGGCTGCCCACAGGTCCTCCGCGGGCCACTTGCTCGCCCACTCCGCCGTCGCGCCGTCGTAGTACTCGTGTGTCCTCGCGCCTTCGGGCGCGTAGAGCTCGACGAGGCGCTCGACCTCGAAGCCGCACGAATGGAGAAGATCGATCCACTCGCCGTGGCCGCGGAAGAACTCGACGCCGTCCTCGAACGACCACGTGATCCGGTGCAGGCCCTTCTGCGGGCGCAGCAGCTGCTCGGTCGTGTAGCCAGGCTCGTCGGGGACGCAGAGGATGGCCAGCATGCTGTTCGTCAGGAACACGAGCCGGCCGTCGGGCCGGAGCAGTCGTGCGGCCTCCGGCACCCACCGTTCCGGGTCGCACCAGAGGGAGGCCCCGTACTCCGAGACGACCAGGTCGAACGAGGCGTCGGGCAGCGGCACGTCCTCCGCGCTCGCCTCGACGAGCGGGAACTCGATCCCGGTCTCGACCATGACACGACGCGCCGTGTCGAGCTGCGCCGGCGTGACGTCGACTCCGACCGGACGCCCGCCACGCTTCGCGAGCCGGGCAGAGAAGTAGGCGGTCCCGCAGCCGAGCTCGACGATGTCGAGCCCGTCTACGTCCCCGAGGACCCGGACGTCGTCCTCGCGCACGCCGAACACACCCCACGTGATCTCCTCCTTGTCCCACGCGGCCCGGGCCTTCTCGTCCCCGTACTCCGCGTTCGTCTTCGTCCAGAGCTCGCGGTTGCGGGCGACGTAGTCCGGGGCTTCAGACAAGACCGTCTGGGAAGAACAGCGCGAGCTCCCGCGCGCGCTCGCCTTCGAGTCCGAGCCGTGCACGATGTTCTCGGAGAGCTCGAGCGCGAAGTCGCCGCGGATGGTGCCCGGCGCCGAGTCGAGCGGGTTCGTCGTTCCCATCATGGTGCGAACGACCGAGATCGCCGACTCCCCGCTCACGGCGAGCGCGAGGACCGGACCTGAGCTGATGAAGTCGACGAGCCCCTTGAAGAACGGCTTGCCGGTGTGCTCCGCGTAGTGCTCGCGGCCCATCGCCTTCGAAACCTTGAGCAAGCGCGCACCCCTGAGCTCGAGCCCGCGTCGCTCGAGGCGCGCGAGTATCTCGCCGGCCAGGCGCCGTTCCATGCCGTCGGGCTTGACGAGAACCAGTGTCGTCTCTCGGGCCATCGGGCGCCCGAGTCTAGCGACGTCAGCGGCCGCGAAGCGGACGCCTTTAGGGATTTTCGCGCGACCGGAATCCGCGCGAGCGGATTCCGGTCTGTGCACTACTCGGGCAGCTGCCGGCGCTGACCCGCTCGAGGCAGGCGCGAGACGTCCTCGAGCGTGGGCAGGACGTGCGGCACGGGGGTCGCGCAATGCGGGCACACCTGCCACAGCGCGTCGAGCGGCTGACCGCAGGTCCCGCAGGCGGCCTTGAGCCGCGTCGTGCACACGGGACACAGGAGGTACGACGCCTCGACCCGTGCCCGGCACACCGGGCAGCGCTGGTCGAGCTGCGCCAGCCGCTGCTCCATCGCCTTGATCTCGAGCTCACGCTCGTGGACGTCCTGCAGGTACTCGGGCGGACGGAAGAACATGTAGATGATCGGCCCGATGAACGGCAGGCCGAGCCCGAGCAGCGTGGCCAGGGCGACGAGCCAGTGGTCGGCGATGCGGCGACGCGCGTCCTTGAAGGTCCAGAAGGCGGTCGCGAGCCAGAGCACGACGACGAAGGCGATCCCGACTTTCCCGAGCGAGGACCAGTCAGGTGGCCAGTCGAAGATTGCGGAGAGCGGCATCTCTAGCAAGGTGGCATTCGAAGGGAGCTGGATTGAAGCAACGGTCATAGCAGAAGCTTGCCCACGAGATAGCCGAGCGCCAACGACGCGCCCACGATCGCCGCGACGACGACCGCTGCGAACGCGAGGACGGCGAGCCGCTCGAGCAGCCCCGCCAGGCGCCCCGCAACTCTCATCGTCGTTCACCGGCAGCGATGTCTCCCAGGAGGTAGAGCGATCCCGTCACGAGCACCGGTTCGCCGAGCTCGTGGGCCCGGGCCAGCGCCGCGACCGGGCTCTCCACGGCTTCCACGTGGTCGAAGTGCGCACGCGCACGCCCGGCGAGGTCGTCTGGAGAGAGCGCACGATCCGAGGACGAGCGGGTCGCGACCAACCGCGGGCCCGCGCGGCGAAGCTCCCGCAGCATCTCGTCCGAGTTCTTGTCCGAAAGGATCGAGACCACCAGCGTGTAGTCACCAGGCGGGAGCCGCTCGACGAGGTAGCGCGCACCGTCGGGATTGTGCGCACCGTCTCGGACCTCGGCCGGCCCACGCCGCTCCAGGCGTCCCGGGAAGCTCGACGTTCGGCTCTCCCGCGATCGCATGCCCGACGAACGCCTCCGCGGCCTCCCGGGCGCCGCCGATCCGGATCTCGCCCGCCGGCACGAGCGGCGCGAAGGTGTCGTCGGGAAGAACGACGATGCTGCCTTTCTGCGCGACCGCGAGCTTCTCCCGCGCGATGACCTCGACGGTGTCTCCCAGCACGTCCGTGTGCTCGAGCCCGACGTTCGTCAGCAGGACGACGCGGGTCTGGAGGACGTTCGTCGCGTCGAAGCGGCCCCCGAGGCCGGCTTCGACGACCGCGACGTCGACCTCGGCAGCCGCGAAGGCGGCGAGCGCCGCGGCGGTCACGATCTCGAACTGGGTCGCGTCGAGCTTCTCGGCAGCTACTCGAACGCGCGCCACTGCCTGCTCGAAATCCGCCTCGACACCGTCCAGCCGGATCCGCTCGCTCCAGCCCTCGACGTGCGGCGAGATCGTCGCGCCTACGGACAGACCCTCGGAGAGCAGGAGCTGCTCGATCGTGACCGTGGCGGTCGACTTGCCGTTCGTCCCGACGACGTGAATCGCCGGGTAGCCGTTCTGCGGGTCGCCGAGCTCGGCGAGCAGCGCGCGCATCCGCTCGAGCCCGAAGCCGTCTCTCCGCCAGGGCGAGCCTGAACCTTCCTGCGAGGCGCAGGTCGTTCCCCTGGTCGAGCAGCTGCGTCTGGCTCAACCGGGCCGTCCACCAGCCCGCGTACGGGGTGTCGGAAGCGGTCGCCCCCGAGCCCCCGTAAGGGGTGTGGGAAGCGGTCGCGGGGTCTCCCGCGGTCGCGGTGAGCGCCATCAGAGCGACCGCAATGACGCCTGCCAATGCGCTGAGCTTCATGTCTTCCTCCTAGTCCGAGGTGTACGGCTTTCTTGCGAGTACTCGGCTTGCGGAGGCTTCCCGTAGTGCCTGGTCGCGCGCTGCTCGCGGGCTGTCCGGCCGCTGACAGCGGCCTGTTTCGGGTGATAATCGGCAGGTGGCGACGGTTTCGGCCTCGGCTCGGCACGGACTCGCTTTTCGAGTCCTGGGGCCGCTCGAGGTCTCGTACAGCGAGACGCCGGTATCGATCGCCGGCGCGCGCCAGCGCGCGCTTCTCGCCTACCTCGTGCTGAACGCCAACCGCGTCGTCCCGAGCGAGCGGCTGATCGATGAGCTCTTCGGCGAGGAGCCTCCCGAAAACGCGCTCAATTCCGTCCACGCCGGTATCTCACGCCTCAGACGGCGCCTGACCGAGGCCGGCGTGCCGGATGTTCCGATCGTGACGCGCCCGCCTGGCTACCTCTTCGAGCTCGCGTCTGGACAACTCGACCTCCAGGAATTCGAGCGCCTCCTCGAGCGAGGCGAGCCAGCTCGACGCGGGCGCACCCGAGACAGCCGCCGCGACGCTTCGAGAGGCGCTCGATCTCTGGCGCGGACCGCCGCTCGCAGACATCGCCCGGTACTCCTTCGCGCGCACCGAGGCCTCCCGCCTCGAGGATCTTCGCCTAGCGGCGATCACGGAACGTATCGAGGCCGACCTCGGCTGTGGCCGGCACAGCGAAGTCGTCCTGGAGCTCGAAGCCCTGGTCGCCGAGTATCCGCTCCAGGAGCGCTTGCGAGGGCCTGCTCATGCTCGCCCTCTACCGCTCCGGGCGCCAGGCCGACGCCCTCAAGATCTACCAGGACACGCGTCGGTTGCTCGTTGCCGAACTCGGCCTCGAGCCGAGCGCCGACTTGAAGGAGCTCGCAGCGGCAGATCCTCGCCCACGACCTGTCACTCGACGCGCCTCCGGCGGTCGACCAGCCGGTCGTGGCAGACGTGCCGGTTGGCACCTCGCAGCGCTCGTCACGGCGAACGCGGGCGATGCTCCTGGTAACCGTGGTGGGGTTGCTACTCGCCGCCGGAATCGGCGTGGCAGCCGTAGCGTTGACGGACGGCTCGCCGGTCGAGGCCGTTGTCGCCCCGCCGAGCTCGGTCGCCCTCATCGATCCGACGGAGAACCGCCTCGCCGCGGCGATCCACGTCGGCGACCGACCGACGCGAATCGCTGTCCACGAGGACGCGATCTGGGTCCTCCATCCCGACATCCGAACGCTCTCGCTTTTGAGCCGCACCGAGCGGAAGGTCGTGCGGACGATCGGTTTGGGAGGAGCACCGAGTGCGCTGGCGGTGGATCAGCACGGCGTCTGGATCTCCGATGCTCGAGCAGCATCACGTGACGCTGATCGAGCCCGAGAGACTGACCGTTGTGAGAACGATCCGAACGCGACAGGGGCCGCTCACCGGTTCATTCCCGGATGCGGGACAGCTCGCGATCGGATTCGGGTCACTCTGGTTTGCCTCGGGCGACAGCACGATCACTCGGATCGATGCCACGACCGGCCGGGTGGTGGCGCGAATCCGCGGCGTCGACACCGGAGAGTCGCTGGGTGGAATCGCGATCGGCGAGGGGTCAGTCTGGGTTGCCGGGCCCTTCCAGGAGTCGATGGTGACGCGAATCGATCCAAGTGGGAACAGGATCGTTGCAAGGATTCCCATCCAGAAGTTCCGGCTGAACGGGATCGCAAGTGGGGAAGGCGGAGTCTGGGTCTCGGATGTGGGCAGTGACCAGGTCTGGTTGATCGACCCGGTCCAGAAACGCGCCGGCGGGGGCGACGAAGGTCGGCGGACAACCCTCTCCGTTGCGTACGGATTCGGTTCGATCTGGGTGGCGAACTCGGGACGGAACCGTCTCACGGATCGACGCCACGTCGGGCGCTCGTCGGAACGATCCCGGTCGGTGGGAGTCCGAACGGGATCGCGGTCACGCGAGCATCGTGGACGGAGTTAGTCCCTCCTCGAGTCGAGGGCGGCGAGCTCGCGGCGGTAGCGCTCGAGCTTCTCGCGCTCCGCAGTCCACGACCTCCGCGGGGGCGTTCCCCACGAACCGCTCGTTCGCGAGCATCCCTTCTGCGCGCGCGACCTCCTTGCGCAGCCGTTCGACCTCGGCGTCACGGTTGCCGTCGACGCGCGTCCGCTCCGGGCGGACCACCGCAGCGAAGATCCGGCGTTCGTCTTCAGACCCGAGCTCGACCTCGACGCCGCTCCGGCGGAAGATCTGGGCTGCTTCCTGCACGCGATCAAGAGCGTCGACGTCCGCGGCGAACCGCGCGTCCGGCTCCGGCCACGGCGCGACGATCAGACGCGAGCCGCGATCCGGGAGCTGCGTCCAGATCTCCTCGGTGACATGCGGCATCACCGGATGGAGAAGCGCGAGCAGCCGCTCGAGCGCTGCCAGAGCGGTCGCCGCCGCGTCGGGGTCGTCCTCGTACAGCCGCGGCTTGATCGCCTCCGCGTACCAGTCGCAGAAGTCGTCGAACGTCAGGTGGTAGAGGGCCTGCACGACGTCGGCGAAGTCGAACCCGGCGAGCCCTTCCTCCACCTCTGTCCGCACGCGGTCGATGCGGGCGAGGATCCAGCGCTCCTCGAGATCGCGCGGCCGGGCCTCGGGCGTGACGCCGGCGGTGTTCTGGAGGATCAGGCGCGAGACGTTCCACAGCTTGTTCGCCAGGCGTCGGCCCTCGTCGATCGCCTTGTACGACATCCGGGAGTCCTGCTGAGAGGACATCTTCGCGAGCCCGTAGCGCGTCGCGTCGGCCCCGTACTCGGCGATCACCTCGAGCGGGTCGACACCGGTGCCGAGCGATTTCGACATGCGCCGACCGTCTGTCGCGAGCACGGTCGAGTGGATGATCACGTCGCGAAAGGGGACCTTCTCCGCAAGCTCGATGCCGGCGAAGATCATCCGGTTCTCCCAGAGTCGGATGATCTCGCGGGCGGTGATGTTGAAGTCGCCGGGGTAGAAGCGGCGGAGGTCGGGCGTGTCGTCCGGCCAGCCGAGCGTGGCGAAGGGCCAGAGCGCGGAGGAGAACCACGTGTCGAGCACGTCCGGGTCGCGGGTGAGGTCGGTCGAGCCGCACTCCGCGCAGGCGTCGGGCTCGGACTCCGCGACTGTCGTGTGACCATCCGCGCAGTACCAGGCCGGTATCTGATGGCCCCACCAGATCTGGCGGGAGATGTTCCAGTCGGGTGCGTTCTCGAGCGAGTCGATCGCGAAGCGATGCTGAGATTCCGGGTGGTAGCGCACGAGCCCGGTGTGCAGCGCCTCGAGCGCGGGTCCCTTGAGCCCGTCCATGCGGCACCACCACTGGAGCGAGATCAGCGGCTCGATCCGGCTCTCACAGCGCTCGCAGACGGAGATGGTGTGCCGGTAGGGCTCGCGCTTCTCGAGCAGGCCCCGCTCCTCGCACCAGGCGAGGACGAGCGCTCCCGCCTCCTCCTGGGTCATCCCCGCGACCTCCGGGACGACGTCGTTCATCCGCCCGTCCGGACCGACGACCATCGGCTCGGGAAGCCCGTGCGCGCGTCCGATCTCGAAGTCGACCGGATCGTGGCCCGGCGTGACCTTGAGCGCACCGGTGCCGAACTCGGGCTCGACGCGCTCGTCGGCGACGATCGGGACGGCGCGTTCGACGAACGGCACGACGGCCTCCTTGCCTACGAGATCCCGGTAGCGCTCGTCGTCCGGATGCACCGCAACGCCCACGTCGCCGAGGATCGTCGCGGGCCGCACGGTCGCGATCGTGATCCAGCCCGACCCGTCTGCAAGCGGGTAGCGGATGTGGAAGAGCTCGTCGTCCACCTCGACGTGGTCGAGCTCGAGGTCGGAGAGCGCGCTCTCGTGGTACGGGCACCAGTTGACGATGCGGTGGTCGCGGTAGAGGTAGCCCTTCTCCCAGAGGTGGACGAAGTGGCGCAGGACGGCGCGCACGTAGCCCTCGTCCATCGTGAAGCGCTCGCGCCGGTAGTCCATCGACGCGCCCATGCGCCGGAACTGGGTCATGATCGTGCCGCCGTACTCGCGGAGCCATTCCCAGACGCGCGTCTCGAACGCCTCGACGGCCGAGCTCCTTGCGGGACGATCCCTCGCGCTCGAGGTGCTTCTCGACCACGCTCTGCGCCGAGATGCCGGCGTGGTCGTAGCCGGGCTGGAACAGGCAGTTGTACCCCTGCATGCGCCGCCACCGGATCAACGCGTCCGCGAGTGCCAGCTGGAGCGCGTGTCCGAGATGGAGATCGCCGGTGACGTTCGGCGGCGGGAAGGCGACGACGTACGTCTCGCGCGGGTCGTCGGCTTCGGCGGCGTATAACCCCTCGCCTTCCCAGGTCTCCTGCCAGCGAGTCTCGACGCCCTCGGGCGTGTACAGCGGATCCATCGGCGGTGAGTGTAGGAGGGAGTCGCGGCGCGGGCCTGCGTCTACGCGCGACCGGGCCGCCGGGTTACCGGGGACGGCGCGGAACCTCTCCCGTTGCGACGCATGACCTCAGGCTAGCACCAGGATCGTGCTCGTTCCATGGGCGCACAGCCGTCCTTCGGAGTCCTCGATCCGCGACTCGGTGGTCGCCACGCGTCGGCCTGGATGCACGACCGAACCGGTGCAGCGCACGACTCCCGTGTCTGCCGTGAGCGCACGCGTGAAGTTCGCCTTCACCTCGAGGGTCGTCCACCCGACAGCGGCATCGATCGTCGTCACGAAGGCAAGGCCCATGGCCGAGTCCATGAGCGTCATCGCCAGGCCTGCGTGGACGATCCCGATCGGGTTGTAGTGGAACTCGGCGGGCTCGCACTCGAACACCGCGTGTCCGTGACTCGCCTCGACGAGGCGGAATCCCAGAGTCTCGGCGATCGGCGGAGGGGGAAGCTCGCCGGCGGCCATCAGCTGCATCAAGTCGAGGCCCGATCTCCCGGCCATCTGCTCGGACAGCGCGAGCGGGTCTTCCCACGAGTACGTGCGCGTGCGCTTTTCGGCCATGGTCTAGCGACCGACCGCGTAGCCCTGCATTCCGCGCGGGTTCGCCGCGGCCTTCAGCAGCCCGTCCGGCTCGCGTGCAACTGCTGTGACGCGGCCGAGCGACCACGCCGGCCATAGCGTGACCTCGTGCCCTCGCCGCTGGAGGTCGGCGACGACGCGCGAGCTGAACCGTGACTCGAGCGCGAGCGACTTCGGCGCGAAGCCGCGGGGGTAGAACGACGAGATCAGGTGGTCGGTGTGGAACTCGGGAGCGTCGATCGCCTCCTGGAGATCGAGCCCCAGGTCGACGTGACGGAGGAAGACGTGGAGCGCCCACTGCTCCTGCTGGTCTCCGCCAGGCGTTCCCCAGGCGAGGTACGGCTTGCCGTCGCGGAGTGCGAGCCCCGGGGAGAGCGTCGTCCGCGGCCGTGCGCCCGGCCTGAGCGACGACGGCAGCCCCTCTTCGAGCCAGAACATCTGCGCACGCGTTCCGAGCGGCCAGCCGAGCGCGGGGATCACGGGCGAGCTCTGCAGCCAACCGCCGCTCGGTGTCGCAGACAGGACGTTTCCGAAGCGGTCGGCGACGTCGATGTGCACGGTCCCGCGGCTCGGCTCCCCGGAGCCGACCGTCGCCAGAGCGTCGTGGATTTGCGGAAGGCGTCCGAATCCCGGCCGGTACTCCTCGGAGGCCTCGTCCGTCACGAGCGCGCGGCGCTCGTCCGAGTACTCAGCCGAAAGCAGGATGTCGAGCCGTCGATGACTCGCATCTGGAGCGTCGCCGTAGAGTGCGTCCCGGTCGGCGAACGCGAGCTTGGCGCACTCGGTGACGACGTGGACGCGCTCCGCCTCGGACAGCTCGGCGAGGTCGAAGCCTTGGAGGAGCGCGAGCTGCTGGAGCGCGGCGGGCCCGGTGCCCCAGGCACCGGTCTTGCACACCGTGAGCCCGCGGTACTCGAACGCCGCGGCTGGTTCGAAGGTGGCTTGCCAGGTCGCGAGGTCGTCACCCGTGAGCAACCCCTCCTCGGCAGCCGAGAAGCGATCGATCTCCTCCGCCACGAAGCCTTCGTAGAACGCGAAGCGCGCGCGCTCGATCTCGTCCTCCCGCGTGCCACCGCGGCTCTCGTCCACGATCCGGCGATACGTGGCGGCGAGAGCCGGGTTGCGGAAGAGCGCGCCGACCTCGGGCGCGGGCAGGTACAGGTCCCGCGAGCCGGGCCACGTCGCGAGCAGCTCCACCGTGCGGTCGATGGTCAGGCGGACGCCGCGGACGAGCGGATAGCCGTTCTCCGCGTACCCGATCGCGTGCTCGAGGACGTCCGCGAGGCGCCAGGTTCCGAGCTCTTGCAGGAGCAGAAGCCACGCACCGAAAGACCCCGGTACGCAGGCGGCGAGCACTCCCGTGCCGGGGACGAGCTCGTGGCCGAGCTCGTGGAAGCGCTCGATCGTCGCCGCTGCGGGCGCGACGCCCTGTCCGCAGAGGACGCGCACCTCTTCCCGCTCGGCGGAGTAGAAGACCGCCGGCATCTCGCCACCTGGCCCGTTCAGGTGCGGCTCGACGACCTGGAGGACGAACCCGGTCGCGACGGCCGCGTCGAATGCGTTCCCTCCCCGCTCGAGCACCGACATCCCCGCCTGCGACGCGAGCCAGTGGGTCGATGCGACCATCCCGAACGTTCCACGGAGCTCGGGTCTCGTTGTAAACACGACGACGGCCACTCTAAGGAAAGCGCAGGCGTAGTCTTCGCGCGTGCCGGTCTGTGCGCGGTGTGGACAGGAGAACCCCGAGGGCTCGAGCTTCTGCAACGCCTGCGGCGCTCCATTGTCCGAGCCCGGGCGGACCCCGGAGGAGCGCCGCGTCGTCTCGATCGTCTTCGTCGACCTCGTCGGGTTCACCTCACGCTCCGAGAAGCTCGATCCCGAGGACGTCCGCGCGATCCTGACGCCGTACTACGAGCGCGTTCGCGCCGAGCTCGAGCGTTTCGGGGGCAGGGTCGAGAAGTTCATCGGCGACGCGGTGATGGGCGTCTTCGGCGCGCCGAGAGCATTCGGCGACGACCACGAGCGCGCGGTTCGCGCCGCGCTCGCAGTCCGAGACTGGGCGGGCGAGGACGGGCTCGAGGTGAGGGTCGCCGTCAACACCGGTGAGGCGATCGTCGAGCTCGAAGCGCGAATCGGCCAGGGCGAGGCGATGATCGCGGGCGACGTCGTCAACACCGCCGCGCGTCTTCAGACCGCAGCACCGGTCGGCGCAGTTCTCGTCGGCGAGGACACGTACCTCAGCACTCGCAACGTGATCGAGTACCAGCCCGGTTTCGAGCCCGTCAAGGCAAAGGGGAAGGCCGACCCTGTGCCGGCCTGGATCGCGATTCGTGCGGGAGTGCCGGCCGGCGAGCGGCCGCTGACGCGCGTTCCGATGGTCGGTCGCACGCGCCAGCTCGAGGTCTTGACAGGGGTCTGGGAACGCGTCGTCGCCGAGCGTCGTCCGCACCTCGTCACCGTTTTCGGCCCGGCCGGAATCGGCAAGTCGCGGCTGTCGCTCGAGTTCATGGAGCACGTGGGGTCGCAGGAGGTCCGTCTGCTGCGAGGACGGTCGACGCCGTATGGCTCGTCGAGCCCGTACGGCGCCTTCGCGCAGCACATGAAGCAGATCGCGCAGGCGTACGACAGTGACGAGCTCCCCGAGGCTCGCGCCAAGCTCGACGCAGCTGTCGCCGAGATCGTCGGCGCCGAGGCAGCGGCCGAGCATGCCGCGCACCTCGCGCTGCTCTCGGGCTCGGCGAAGACGGTGACGTTCCGGACCGGGAGACCCTCTTCTTCTCGGCGCGCGTCCTCGTGGAGTCCCTGGGCACGGAAGGGCCGACGCTGCTCCTGTTCGAGGACATCCACTGGGCTGACTCCAGCTTGCTCGACCTGCTCGAGACGCTCGCCGCGCGTGTTCGCGACGTGCCGGTGCTCTTTCTCGCGCTCGCGAGACCGGAGCTCTTGAACGAGCGTCCCGGCTGGGCCGGCGGGCTTCCCGCCTACACGGCACTCCCACTCGATCCGCTGACGGGAGATGACGCGCGGGAGCTCGCGACGCTGCTCCTCGAGCGATTCGAGTCGCCCGGCGCCGCCGAGACGGTGGCCGAGACGGCGGAGGGCAATCCCCTGTTCATCGAGGAGCTTGCCGCTTCGCTCACGGAGAGGTCGACGGCCGGATCCGGTGCGCTCCCCACGAGCATCCGCGCCATCGTCTCCGCGCGCCTCGACGCGCTCCCGGCCGAGGAGCGGAGCGTGCTCGTCGATGCGGCTGTCGTCGGTCGTGTTTTCTGGCGAGGGGCACTTTCGCGCATCCACCCGCGCGAAGAGCTCTCCACCCTGCTCGGATCCCTCGAGGAGCGTGACCTGATCCGCCGTGAGGCCGTTTCGCGGATCGGAGGAGACCAACAGTTCGCGTTCAAGCACGCACTGATCCGCGACGTCGCATATGAGCGACTACCGCGCGCTGCTCGCCGGGAGCGGCACGCCGCGGTCGGCAGCTATCTGGAGGAGAGGACAGGCGAGATGCGCCAGTCCGAGGAGGCGCTCGCCTACCACTGGGGTGAGGCGGGCGAGACCGAGAGGGCCGTCGGCCACCTCATCGCAGCCGCAGATCAGGCCGGCCGGGGTTGGGCGCAGGAGCACGCGCTCGCGCTTTACACGCAGGCGCTCAAGCTGGTGCCGGAGGACGACACCACTCAGAGACGGTCGATCAGGCGCCGACAGGCCGTCACGGCACAGGCGCTCTCGCACATCATCCAGGCGGACGTCAGGCGACCGGAAGACTGACGGCTACGCCGGGTCGTCGATCAGCTGGAAGTCGCTCGGAGAGACGTCGCCGGCGATCTCGTAGATCCGCTCGATGAAGTGGTCTCCGAAGAGCTCCCCATGCTCCCTGACCATCTCCTCGGTCGGCGCGGCGTAGATGCAGTACGACTTCGGCGTCCCGTCGTCCGTGACGACAACGTGGCTGTGCTCCCAGACGATCTCGGGGAAGCGGTGGTGGCCGATCGACTTCGATCGCGTGGCCACCGTCGGGAGATTGTCGAGATCGACGGTGTACGTCCGCTCGATGAGGAACCTCGGCATCGGAGGGGATCCTATAACGGCAGTCGCGCGTTATGCGGACTCTTCGGCGAGCTCTTCGAGCTCGTCGTCGATGCCCTCGGCGCTCGTGACGAGGGTCGGCTTCTGACCCTTCGAGATCGTTTCCTTCGTGATCACGCACTTGGTGACGTCGGTGCGCGACGGCAGCTCGAACATGACGTCGAGGAGCGCGAGCTCGATGATCGACCGCAACCCTCGCGCACCGGTCTCGCGAGCCAGAGCGTGGTCGGCGATCTGCCAGAGAGCGTCGTCCGTGAAGACGAGCTCGATCGTGTCGTAGCCGAAGAAGCGCTGGTACTGCTTCGTGAGCGCGTTCTTCGGCTCGGTCAGGATCTCGACGAGATCCTCCTTCGTCAGCTGATGGACGGCGGAGATGACCGGGAGCCGTCCGACGAACTCGGGGATGAGGCCGAACGCCATCAGGTCCTCCGGCATTACTTGCGTCAGGAGCTCGGCGCTCGCCTCGGAGTTCCGCGAGCGGATGTCCGCCCCGAACCCGACGGTGTTCTTCCCGATCCGTCGCTCGACGATCTTGTCCAGGCCCGCGAACGCTCCTCCGCAGATGAAGAGGATGTTCGTCGTGTCGATCGAGAGGAACTCCTGGTGCGGGTGCTTGCGCCCGCCCTGCGGCGGCACCGAGGCCACCGTGCCTTCGAGGATCTTCAGCAGCGCCTGCTGGACGCCCTCGCCGGAGACGTCGCGCGTGATCGACGGGTTGTCCGCCTTGCGCGCGATCTTGTCGACCTCGTCGATGTAGATGATCCCCGTCTCGGCCTTCTTGATGTCGAAGTCCGCGGCCTGGATGAGCTTCAGACAGGATGTTCTCGACGTCCTCGCCGACGTAGCCGGCCTCGGTCAGCGCCGTCGCGTCGGCGATCGCGAAGGGGACGTTCAGGATGCGGGCGAGGGTCTGCGCGAGGAGCGTCTTGCCGCAACCGGTCGGCCCGAGGAGAAGGATGTTCGACTTCTGGAGCTCGACCTCCGCGTCCTCGAGCCCCATCCGCACCCGCTTGTAGTGGTTGTAGACCGCGACCGCGAGCGTGCGCTTCGACTCCTCCTGGGAGACGACGTAGTCGTTCAGGACGGAGTAGATGTCGAGCGGCTTCGGGAGGTTGTCGAGGTCGAGCTGGGCCGGTGCCGTCAGTTCCTCGTCGATGATCTCGTTACAGAGATCGATGCACTCGTCGCAGATGTAGACGCCGGGACCGGCGATCAGCTTCTTGACCTGTCGCTGGCTCTTCCCGCAGAAGCTGCAGAGCAGCTGTTCGTTACCCTCGCTCGCCCGCGCCATCCCGTATCTCCTTTTACTCCGATTTGCTCATGAGCGCTAGGGGGATCGCGTCAGTGGTGCTCGATGACGCGGTCGATGAGCCCGTACTCCTTCGCCTCTTCTGCGGTCATGTAGAAGTCGCGATCCATGTCCTTGGCGACCTTCTCGATGTCCTGGCCGGTGTCCTTCGACATGATCTCCTCCATTAGCCGCTTGAGGCTGATTACCTCCCGCGCCTGGATCTCGATCTCCGTCGGCTGGCCGTGGAAACCCGACGATCCCTGGTGGATGAGGATCTTCGAATGCGGCAGCGCGCTCCGCTTCCCAGGCGATCCGCCGGCCAGGATCGTCGCGCCCATCGACATCGCCATGCCGACGCAGATCGTCCGCACGTCGCACTTGATGTACTGCATCGTGTCGTAGATCGCGAGGCCGGCGTACACGATCCCGCCGGGCGAGTTGATGTAGATCGAGATGTCCTTGTCCGGGTCCTCCGACTCGAGGTGGAGGAGCTGGGCAACGATGAGGTTCGCGATCTGGTCGTCGATCGGCGTGCCGAGGAAGATGATCCGCTCGTTGAGCAGACGCGAGTAGATGTCGAACGAGCGCTCGCCGCGCGAGGTCTGCTCGATCACCATCGGAATCAGGGGGCTCATTCACTCTCCTTGCTACCGGGGGTCCGACAGTTTCGTCTCGCCCGCAGGCTTCTCCTTGTCGGGCGTCCACAGCTTGTCTCGCGCTTCCGCGAGGTCGGGTGCGATCGGGGTGACCTCGGCGGCCAGCCGGTCGAGAGCGGCGCGGAGGCGGAGGTCCTCGCGGATCGACTCCTGCTGCCCGTGCGCCCAGACGTCCTCGACGAGCGCGTCCGCATCCTCGCCGGCCGCGCTCGCCTCCTCGCGCAGGTAGGTCTTGATCTCGTCGTCGGAGACCTCGATCCCCGCCCGCTCGGCGAGCGCCTCGAGGGCGAGCTCTCGCGCGATGGAGACCGCGGCCTCGAGCACGAACTGGCGCTGGATCTCCTCCGCAGGCGTGCCGCTCGCCGCCAGGTAGGTCTCGAGCGAGACGCCGCGGCGCTCCAGCGAACGGACGAATCCGGTGAGGAGATCGGCCGCGCGCGACTGCACCAGCGCGACGGCTGGTTGCACCTTCGACGCCTCGACCAGCGTGTCGACGGCGGCAACGCGGTAGGTGGCGTCGATCTCCGCGTCGAGCTGTGCGCGCAGCGTGTCCTCGATGCTCTTGCGCAGCTCGTCGAGCGTGTCGAACTCGCTGGCGGCGCGCGCGAGCTCGTCATCGAGCGGTGGCAGGGTCTTTTCCTGCACCTCGCGGACCGTCACCTCGACGGAGCCCACGCTGCCGTCGGCACGCGGGAAGCTGACGTCCTTCGTCTCACCGGCCGAGGCGCCGACGAGCGCCGCCTCGAGCTCGCCCGTCAGGCGACCTGCTCCGAGCTCGACGACCGTGTCGCGCTGGGCCTCTCCGCCCGGATCGACGAGGTCGACGACCAGCGTGTCGCCCTCGCGGGCGGGTCGGCCGTCGGCGGGCGCGAGCTCGGCGACGGACTCGCGCAGCACGTCGAGCTCGGCGTCGATTGCCTCGCTGGGCACCTCGGCCTCCAGGCGGGGAACTTCGAGAGTCTTCCAGTCCACGATGTCGGGGAGCGGCTGTACCTCCACCGTCGCGTCGAAGCTCCAGCCGTCGTCGGCGGTGCTCGGGAGCTCGAAGTCGTACTCGGGCTCGGCGACAGGGCGGACGCGGCTCCGGCTGGCGGCGCCCCAGAACCAGCCGCCGATGTGGCTGTCGACCGCCTCGCGGTAGATCCGGTCCTTCCCGAGCCGCGAGACGAGAACCTGCTGGGGGATCTTCCCCTGGCGGAAGCCCGGGATCTTCACGCTGTCGGCGAGGTCGGAGATCGCGTGCTCGACCGCGTGCTTGACCTGGTCCGGTGAGACTTCGACCGTCAGGCGGACGCGGTTCTCTCCGAGCTCTTGCACCTGCGTGGACACGTGGCCATTCAACCAGCCTGGGCTAGGGTCAGGCGAGATGGAGCGCTACGACGTGGTCGTCGTCGGGGTCGGCGGCATGGGGAGCGCGGCGCTCTATCACCTCGCTAGGCGCGGCAAGCGCGTGCTCGGCATCGAGCGGTTCGAGATCCCGCACGAGCAGGGCTCCTCGCACGGGATCACGCGGATCATCCGGCTCGCGTACTTCGAGCACACGTCGTACGTGCCTCTCGTACGACGCGCCTACGAGCTGTGGCGCGAGCTCGAGCAAGAGGCTGGCGAGCAGCTGCTGCACGTCACCGGCGCGGTCGAGGGTGGGCCGCGGATCTTCGAGGGCGCGCTGCGCTCGTGTCACGAGCACGACCTTCCGCACGACGTGCTCGACGGCGCCGAGGTCGGCCGGCGTTTTCCCGCGTATCGCCTGCCGCCCGACCTGGAACTCGTGTACCAGCCGGAGGGCGGCTTCGTCCTGCCCGAGCGCTGCATCGAGGCGCATGTGAAGGGAGCGATCGGGCACGACGCGGTCGTGCGGACGGGCGAGCGGGTGCTCGAGTGGGAGGCGGGCGAGAACGGCGTGCGGGTTCGCACCGACCGCGGCGAGGTCGAGGCGGATCGGCTGGTTCTGACCGCGGGCGCGTGGTCGCAGGACGTCGCACGACTTCCCGCGGGGTCGGTCACAGCGCAACGCCAGGTGCTCGCGTGGCTCGACCCGCTGGAGCCGGAGCTCTTCGCGCCCAGAGCGGTTTCCGGTCTTCAACGTCGCACTCGATGAGGGTCACCTGTACGGCTTCCCGGTGTACGGCGTTCCCGGGTTCAAGGTCGGGTTCTACGACCATGACGGCCAGCGCGGAGATCCCGACTCGATCTCGCGCGAGCCGACCCCGAAGGACGAGGTTCCCGTCCGCCGGTTCGTCGAGCGCTACTTCCCGCAGGGAGCAGGCCCGACGCTGGACGTGAAGACATGCCTCTTCGAGCTCTCCCCCGACGAGCACTTCCTGCTCGACCGGCACCCGGACACCGACCTCGCGGTCTTCGGCGCAGGCTTCTCGGGCCACGGGTTCAAGTTCTGCTCGGTGGTCGGCGAGATCCTCGCCGACCTCGCGCTCGAGGGCGCAACACGGCATGACATCGGGTTCTTGCGCCTCGCGCGCTTCTGACAGTCGGAAGAGGTTGCAGGCGAGCGACTTCACACCCCGACGCGTCCGGTTATCCGGGCTCCCCATAAAGGGGTCTGCTTGTCGCGCGATCGGAATTTCGCGCGAGCGAATTCCGATCTTGCGCAATGCGGGCGGGAGGACTCGAACCTCCAAGGGCCTCACGGCCCAACGGGACCTAAACCCGCCGCGTCTGCCAGTTCCGCCACGCCCGCGGGGTCCACAAGGATAGGCGCCTGCCCGGGCGCCGGACGGGCGGCGCGCTCCTAGTACCGGCCGACGAGCAACCCGACCGTCTCCCGCATCGTCTCGGCGACGAGCCCGAGGAGGAAGACGATCGTCAGCACGGCGGCCGCGCTCAACACCTCTCCCGTCGCCGACAGCACGAGCAACGCGCTGAAGCTGCCGAGGACGAGGAAGGCGGTCGAGAGGGGCCGGCGGGTGTAGGTGCCGAGCCCGAGCCCGACCAGGAACGCGGCGCCGAACACCACGATTCCGAGGGTCATGGACCGCGAGGGTAGGTCCTGCCTCGGACGGACAGGACCTGTCCCACGCCACGCTTCTGTGGACAAGGTGTCAGACACCGGTTGTCCGTGTGCGTGGGGGAGCGGTCATACTCGCGCTCGTGCGGCCCGACGGCTCGCCTTCTGGGCTACGCGAGGCACTCGCCGCCGGCTGGCGTGAGTTGGCTCTGTATGTCGGGGCCGGACTGGCCTACGTCGCGATCGGCGTGGCGTTCCCCGAGTTCCTCTTCTCCTGGATCGTCGCCGCCGGCTATCTCCTCGTCTGCGTCGTTGTCCTGCCCGCACTCGTGCGTATCGCCCGCAGATGAGCTGGGCCGCGCACGACCTCGAGCCGTACGTCGTCCAGAAGCACCTCGGGAAACGCGTCGCGTTCGTGCCGCTGCTCGTCGGCTCGTACGCGCCCGACCTGCTCTCGAAGTGGTTCGTCTACGGCGTCACGCTCGTCGGCGTCGAGCTCAAGGCCGACGTCCCGGCGCAGTTCCACCGCGGCTGGCCAGGTGCCGGGTTCACCCATTCGCTCGTGTTCGGCGTGCTCGTCGGCCTCCTCCTCTACCTGGTCTGGAGGAACAAGGTCGTGGCCTACAGCTTCGTGATCGGGCAGTGGGCACACGCGCTCACCGACACCGGCGACACGGTCGGCTCGATGCTCCTCTTCCCGTTCACCGACCACCTCTTCTCCGTCGGCGCGTGGGCGTACGCGGGTCAGACGGGACGCTATGTCGATGCTGGCGCCTATTTCAGCGGCCTCGGGTTCGTCTGGGACGGCGTGTTCGTCGTCTGGGCGATCCTGAGCTGGAGAGTCCTCACGCGCGGCTACTTCCGGACGACGGTCATGGCAGCCGACCCGTTCTGGCGCTGGGCGGGTCGCTACCTCTCGGAGACGACGCTGGTCGCGCTCTACCGCGCGTCGTTCTTCTACGGCGTCGCCCGTTGGACGGCCTGGCTGATCTGGGCGCACGTCGTCCGCTCGTTCGCGTTCGACCTGCGCTGGGGCGGGCCTCGCTGGGTGCCCCGGATCTACGCGGACGAGCTGAACCAGGCTGCCCCGGCGGCTTGCCGCTGTCCCGGCTGCTGCTCGATGACGCCGCGGCTCGGGTTCTACGGCGTGGTGGCCGTGTGCGCATGGGCAAAGGGCCACTCGGGATCCGTGCGAGAGACGCTGAAGAGCGCTCCTCAGCGCCAGAGACGGCGCCGGCGCCGGCGAATTCGGCTCAAGCGCCGTTAGCCGGAAGCCGATTTCTCTTCGGAATGGCGCACTCCGGATGGATCACGTTTACGCGCGCGGCCTCCATAGCCGGGCTCGCGATCTTTGCCGTCGCGACCGTCTTCGCCTCGCCAGGTGGCAACGTGGAGTCCTTCTTCAATGTCTGGTTCTACAACGGGCTCCTGATCCTGGCCTGCGTCATCGTCAGTTCGCGAGCCCTCCTCATCCCGCGCGAGCGCGCTGCCTGGACGGCATTCGCCGCGGCGATGGCGTGCTGGATCTTCGGTGAGATCTGGTACGCGGCCGTCCATCCCGAGACGTTCCCGTCGGTCGGCGATGTCGGCTTCATCGGCTTCTATCCGCTGACGTATCTCGGAATGGTTGCGCTGCTCCGCGCACGAACTCGCTCGATCGGCGGGACGCTCTGGCTCGACGGCTTGACCGCGTCGCTCGCGGCGGCCGCGCTCGGCGCGGCGGTGCTCGTCGAGCTCGTGCTGCGGACCACAGAAGGCTCGCCTTCGACCGTCGCGACGAACCTCGCCTACCCGCTCGGCGACCTGCTGCTGCTCTCGGCCGTCTTCGGCGTCTTCTCGCTCACCCGCTGGCGGCCCGGTCGACGCTGGCTGCTCCTCGGCCTCGGCATCCTCGTCGACCGCCCTGGCCGACGCCATCTACCTCTTCCAGACTGCCGCCGGCACGTACGTCGAGGGGTCCTGGATCGACATTCTCTGGCCCGCGGCGCTCCTCCTCATCGCGTCGTCGGCGTGGGCCGTCGACCGGAGCAACGCGGAGCTCGAAGTCGAAGGCAAGCCGCTGCTGGCGGTCCCGGCCACCTGCGCGCTCGTCGCGACCGCCGTTTTCGTCTACGACCACTTCCAGCAGGTCAACGTTCTCGCCGTCGGCCTCGCGGCGGCCACGCTGCTTGCGGTCATCGTCCGCCTCGGCGTCACGTTCCGCGAGAACCGCCGTCTCTTCGAGCTGACCCGCGAGGAGGCGATCACCGATGCGCTGACCGGTCTCGGCAATCGGCGGAAGCTGCTCGTCGACCTCCAGCGCGTCCTCGAGGAGCCGGTCGAGCCAACTCTCCTGATGATCTTCGACCTCGACGGATTCAAGAGCTACAACGACACGTTCGGCCATCCCGCTGGAGACGCGCTGCTCGCCCGCCTCGGCGCGAAGCTCGCTGCCGTCCCAGGAGCCGAACGTGGCGCATACCGGCTGGGCGGGGACGAGTTCTGCCTGGTCGTGCGGGTACGGGACGGTGAGGCCGAGCCGATGATCGACCGCGCCTGCTCCGCTCTCTCGGAGCGAGGCGAAGGCTTCGAGGTCGGCAGCTCCTTCGGGGCGGTCCTGCTCCCAGATGAGGCCACCGACGCCACCCAGGCGCTGCACGTCGCCGACGAGCGGCTCTACGCCCAGAAGCACTCGCGGCGCATGGAGACGGACCGCACTATGGATGCCCTTCTCGAAGCGCTCTCGCTGCGGGAGCCCGACCTCCCGCTGCACCTTGACAGCGTCGGATCGCTCGCAGTCGAGATCGCCCGCGAGCTCGGGCTTCGCCGAGACGAGATCGACGAGCTGGTGCGCGCGGCACAGCTCCACGACCTCGGCAAGCTCGCCGTGCCGGACGAGATCCTGCACAAGGCCGGGCCGCTGGACGAGCGCGAGTGGGCGTTCGTCCGCCAGCATCCGCTCGTCGGCGAGCGCATCCTGCGTGCGTCTCCCGCGTTCCGGAACATCGCGACGATCGTTCGCTCGACCCACGAGCGCTGGGACGGCGCCGGCTACCCGGACGGCTTCGCGGGCTCCGAAATTCCCGTCTCTTCTCGAATCATCGCCGCGTGCGACGCCTTCACCGCCATGACATCCGCGCGCCCATACCGGGCCGCACTCTCGACGGAGGACGCGCTCGCAGAGCTCGAGCGCTTCGCGGGCACGCAGTTCGACCCTGCAGTCGTGTCCGCGCTCGCAGCGCGCGTACGTGACGGCCTCGGCGCCGAACGCTCGGTGTAGTCAGCCGCTACCGTGCCTGAGCTGGCCCCGTAGCTCAGTGGATAGAGCAACAGACTTCGAATCTGTGTGCGGAGGTTCGACTCCTCCCGGGGCCATTCCGACCTCAGTGCCCATGCGGGAGGCGCATGGTTGAGGGGTTCGGGGAGGCCGAGGAGCGCGCTGCGTGCGGTCCCGTGCTGGGTGGGTGCTGGGTCGCGCCTGCCCTCCCGGTATGCGGGGGGAATCGACTTCCGGCAACGGCCGTCGCCGCCGGGAGTCACCGATGCCGGAGGAGGCATCTCCGGCGTCTCGCGGGTGTTACGGAGGGAACCCTGGGGGAAGCGGCTCGCAAGGCGGCAGGGGCGGTCCTGTGGCCGCCCTGACGGGTTCTCGTCGCCTGCATGAACGAGAAGCCTACGGGCCGCGTTGGGTCAGCTTCCGCTGCCCGCTCCCGTCGGCGTTCATGACGTAGGCCGCGTACCTGCCGCCCCGGTCGCTGACGAAGACGATCTTCCGCCCGTCGGGCGACCAGTCAGCAAACAGATCGCTCGCCGGGTTTCGGGTCAGCCTCCGCTGTCCGCTCCCGTCGGCGTTCATGATCCAGATGTCGTCGTTGCCGTCGCGCTTGCTGACATAGGCGATCTTCCGCCCGTCCGGCGACCAGTCGGGTTGCCATCCGCCTTCCGTTAGCCGCTGCTGACCGCTGCCGTCGGGGTTCATGACGTGTATCTCCGAGCGACGCTCGCGCGTACGCTCGAACACGATCCGTTCGCCGTCGGGCGACCACGCCGGCCTGAAGAGGAGGCCGAGGTCGCGGGTCAGCCTGCGCGGCCCGGTCCCATTGGCGTTTACGACGTAGATGTCGGTCGAGCTCGCGCCGCCGCGCAGGAAGGCGAGCTGCCGCCCGTCGGGCGACCAGGCCGGGGACCAGCCGCGCGCGAGCCTGCGGCGCCCGCTCCCGTCGGCGTTCACGACGTGGATCTCCTCCCCCCCGCGGCCCGAGGCGGGGGGCGAGAGGAAGGCGAGCCGGCCTCCGGCGGGCGACCAGGTCGGAGCCCAGCCGTGCCGCGCGAGCCTGCGGCGCCCGCTCCCGTCGGCGTTCACGACCTGGACGTCCCCGCGCACATTCGGGTAGGCGAGGGTCCGGCCGTCGGGCGACCAGGTAGGTGGGGACCACCCGAGCGAGTTGCGCGCGAGCACGCGCTGGTCGCTCCCGTCGGCGTTCACGACGTGGACCGCGTACGGGTGCAGCTCAGGCCGGCCCGCCTCGCCGACGCGCAGGCGCAGGAGGAACGCGACCCTCTGGCCGTCGGGCGACCAGGACGGAAAACTCACCTCGGGCCGCCAGGGCGCACCCTGAATCAGATCGAGCAGGCGGCTGCCAAGGCCGAACGCCGGCGTGACGAGGAGCGCGGCCATAAGGGCTGTGAGGGCAGTGGCGACGACCCGGCGGCGGGTGAGCCACCGCGCCGGCCAGCGACCATGTCTTCCACGGTGCGCTGCGGATGAGGCGGTTGCGTCGACGGGCCACAGGTGCGCCGTCGTCGTGGGAGTCTCGGCACCGGCGTCGGCGACGACGCGTCCCCAGTCGCCATCCTCGTCGGCGAACGTCGGGACGAGCTCGTCCAGGACGGAGCTCAGGTAGTCACTCATGTCTTCACCTCTCCAAGGACGGCCCGGAGCCTCGTGTGGGCCGTGTTCAGGGTTGCCGCCACCGTTCCACGGGCGATGCCGAGTACGGCCCCGATCTGCTCGTAGTCGAGGTCGGCGTAATGACGAAGAAAGAGGATGGTCCTCTGCCTCTCTGGGAGAGAGGCGATCGCAGCGCGAATCTCGGGCCAGTCGGTGTCATCGAGGCCGGTCGCAACCGGCTGGTCCTCGATCGGCACGAGTCGACGCCTTTTCTCGGCCGCGCAGACGTTCACGAGAATCTGCCACAGCCAAGATTCGAGACGTCCCTGGCCGCGAAAGTCGCTGAGCGACCTGATCGCCCGCACGAAGGCTTCGTGGACTGCATCTCGACCGCGCTCGACGTCGCTCAGGTTCGCGACCGCGAAGCGAAGGAAGCGCGAGTGGTGCTCGCGGTAGATCGCCTCGATGTCGGCGATCGAGCCGGGATCAGTCACTTCGTGCTGCGGCTGCGTCATCCACTACTTAGATGCACAGCCTGGCAGGATCGTTTAGCCGCACAACGCGATCATCAACAGACACGAAGCCACTTGCATGTGTCAAGCGACATTCTCGAAACTTCGCTTGCGCGGCTCGTGAGTCAGTTGGCTCGAGCTATCGCTAGTGGAAGTGGAGATCGTGGGATGCGGCTCGTCGGGCGCCAAAGGGGCCTGGACGCCGCCGAAACCGCGCGCCGGCCCGTTTATGCACGCGCGTACCTGATGTGCGTGACTCCCGGCGCGTCGATCGCCTCGACTAGCTCGAGCTTTGGTGTGCTGTCGCCCAAGTTGTCGAACAGCCGTGCGCCGCTCCCTAGAAAGACAGGGACGATCGACACCGTGATCTGGTCGAGCAGACCCGCCTCCAGATACTGCTGCGCAACGTCCGCACCGCCGGCGAGGGAGACGTCCTTGTCACCCGCAGCTGCCCGAGCCCGCTCGAGCGCCGACTCGATCCCATCCGTGACGAAGTGGTACGTAGTCCCGCCCTCCATCTCCTGTGGCTCGCGCGCGTGGTGGGTGACAACAAAGACGGGGTTGTGGAAGGGTGGGTTCTCTCCCCAATAGCCCTTCCAGGATTCATCGCCCCAGGGTCCAGGACCGCCTCCGAACATGTTTCGGCCCATCACCGTCGCGCCGACATTGCCGAGGACATCCTCGGCGATCGGAGTGCTCGGGCTGACCTCGCCGCCTTCCTCTCCGTGGCTCTCGCGGAAGGCTTTGAGTGGTACCACCCACTCGTGAAGCTGCTCCCCTCCGATCCCGAGCCCATCCTTCTCGCTCTGGTCGGGACCGGCGACGTAGCCGTCGAGTGACATCGAAATGCTCAGCTTGAACTTGCCCATCGCATGCTCCTTCCCGGAGAGACGTGATCGATCGTAAGACTCGGCGACCGCGCTGGAGTCATCGCTCGCCGATGTGCGCAGGGCGGAGCTCGCAACTGGCGTTACCTGCGTAGCGGCGGCCGTGGGCCGACGGCTGTTCACGTCGGAGGAGAGACCGTGCGCAGTACGAAGCAGAGCTAGCCGGGTCGGCCTTTGGCGTCCCCGAAACCCTTCCCTTGGGGATGGATGGGTGTCCGGCCCGGCCCTGTGATCAATCTGACGGGCGCAAACACGGGTAGTTACCGTAGGCAGCAGTCAATCTGACGGAGGGGGAGCTCCAGATGACGAAGCTACTCACGGTCTTCGCCGCACTCGTCGCAGTTTTCGCCGCGTCGACGAGCGCGGCGCCCGATCAGTCGTTTCCGAAGCGAATCGACCTCCCCGACGGCTTTCGGCCCGAGGGGATCGCGAACGCAGGCCAGCGTTTCTTCACCGGCTCGCTCGGGAACGGGGCGGTCTACAGCGGCAACCTGCGCACCGGCAAGGGCGCGATCCTCGTCCAGCCTCAGGCGGGACGTGTCGCGGTGGGGATGAAGGCCGATCGCGGCCGGCTCTTCGTCGCCGGCGGTGACAGCGGGAACGGGTTCGTCTACAGCGCGACGAGCGGAGCCAGGGTCGCCTCGTACCGGTTCTCGACGAGCGGCAGCTTCGTCAACGACGTCATCGTCACGAAGAGCGCGGCCTGGTTCACGGACTCGTTCAAGCCCGTCCTCTACCGCGTGCCGTTGGGAGCGGGCGGACGTCCGGGCAGACCGTCAGCAGTGACGACGGTTCAGCTTACGGGCGACTACGCGCACAGTCCCGGCGACTTCAACGTGAACGGGATCGCGGCAACTGCGAACGGGGCGAGGCTCGTCGTCGTCCAGTCGGGCACCGGCAAGCTCTTCACGGTCACCCCAGCAGGCGTGACACGGGAGATCGTGCTCGCGGGTGGCCAGGGCGTGCCGAACGGCGACGGCATCCTGCTCGAGGGTCGGACGCTGTACGTCGTCCAGAACCAGCTGAACATGGTGGCGAAGATCGCGCTCGCTCCGAACTTGCGCTCCGGTCGCATCCTGCGCCGGATCGCCGATCCGGGCTTCGACGTCCCGACGACGGCCGCGATCCATGAGAGTCGCCTGTACGCCGTCAATGCACGCTTCGGAACGACCGCGACGCCGACGACCGACTACTGGATCACGCAGGTCCCGAAGTAGGGGCGGGCTTGCCTCGCCCTCGTCAGTCGCTGGTTGGCGGAAGGCGAGACCTCGCCCCTACATTCTCTTGCCGTACCGCCTCGCCGCGCGGCTCTCGCGGGTCCGCTGGCGCCAGCGCTGCTTCGCCTCGCGGCGCAGCCGCGAGCTCGAGCGCATCTCGATCGCGCGGAGCTCTCGCTCGAGCTTGCGGTAGCTCTTGTAGCGCTCCGGATCGAGCACGCCGCTCTCCAACGCTTCCTGCACCGCGCAACCCGGCTCGCTCGAGTGCGCGCAGTCGTTGAAGCGGCACTGCGTCGCGAGGTCGGCGATGTCGGAGAACGCGCTGTCGACATCGCCTTCCCAGACCTGCAGCTCTCGCAGGCCAGGTGTATCGACCAGCAAGGCCCCGCCGGGGAGGACGAGGAGTTGCCGGTGCCGCGTGGTATGCCGACCTCTTCCGTCGCGGCGGAGGTCACCGGTCGGCATCAGCCTCCGACCGGCCAGCCGGTTGACGAGCGTCGACTTGCCGGCGCCGGAGGATCCGAGCAGGACGAACGTCCTGGCCGGCCGGAGAAGCTCCTGCACGGCGTCGATCCCCTCCCCCGTCACGTTCGAGACCGCGAGCACCGGAACGCCGATCGCGACCGCCTCGGCCTCGGCCAGCTTCTCGAAGTCGTCGCAGACGTCGAGCTTCGTCAGCACGACGACCGGGTCGGCGCCCGAGTCCCAGGCGGCCACGAGGTAGCGCTCGAGGCGACGCGGGTTGAAGTCGCCGTCGAGACCGCTGACGAGGAGAACGGTGTCGACGTTGGCGACCAGGATGTGCTCCTCGGACTTGAGCCACGGCGTCTTGCGGGAGACCTTCGACTGCCGCGGCAGGAAGCCCTCGATCGCGTAGCGGCCCCCAGGGGCGTCGCAGACGGCGACCCAGTCGCCGACCGTCGGCATCGAGCCCCAGAGCTCGTCGTCGCGGAGTCGTCCTCGGGCGTGCGCGAGCCGCTCGTCCCGCTCACCACGCACGACGTATCCGCCGCGGTGCTCCGCGACGACCCGAGCAGGCTCGAAGCCCCGCTCGGCGTGAATCTGGAAGGCCGCCTCGTGCTCGTCGGTCCAGCCGAGGGCGGCCAGGGTTCCATCGGACAACGCACTGCTCCTTCGCTCGGTGGGAGAACCAGGCCGCGGCTCGCGGCGTCCGAGAAGGAGTGGTGCTAGAGGACGGCGGCGAGCCGGAGGGAGATGCAGCTATGAACTTTCATGTTGCATGCCTCCTCTCGCTCGACGACTGACTCAGGCAGGGTACGGCGCGCGCGTCCCCGAGTCAAACCGCTTGACGTGACAGCCCTACTGTCTGTTTGATTTCTCGGTTGAGCGACGGGGGGACACTCGCTGCGGTAGAGCCTGGCCGAAACGGCACGCCGATGGTCCAGCTCGAAGGCGTCCGCAAGAGCTTCGGCGACAACCTCGTCCTGGACGGGATCGATCTCAGCGTGGATTTCGGCGAGGTCCTCGTGATCATTGGCGCGAGCGGGAGCGGGAAGAGCACCCTCCTACGCTGCGTGAACCTCCTCGAGCCGATCCAGGCCGGCCGCGTCTTTCTCGAAGGAGAGGAGATCACCGCGAGAGGCGCCAAGGTGTCGGAGATCCGTCAGCGAATCGGCATCGTCTTCCAGCAGTTCAACCTCTTCCCGCACCTCACGGCGATCGACAATTTGACGTTGGCCGCCCGGCGCATCCGCAAGATGCCCCGCCGGGAAGCCGAACAACGAGGTCGCGAGCTGCTCGCGAGCGTCGGGCTCGAGGAGAAGGCCGATCAGCACCCCCATCAGCTCTCGGGCGGCCAGCAGCAGCGGGTCGCAATCGCGCGGGCGCTGATGATGCAGCCTCACGTCATGCTGTTCGACGAGGTGACCTCGGCGCTCGACCCAGAGCTCGTCGGGGAAGTGCTCGTCGTCATGCGAAATCTCGCGCGGGAGGGGATGACGATGCTCATCGTCACGCACGAGATGCAGTTCGCCCGCGAGGTCGGCGACCGCGTCGTCTTCATGGACGATGGCAAGATCCTCGAGCAGGGTGATCCGAAGGACGTCCTGGACAACCCACGAGAGGAGAGGACGAAACAGTTCCTGCGTAGGACGCTCACGCTCGACCACGCGTTGGAAGAGCTCACCATCGAAGAAGGAGGAGACATCGAATGAGACGACTCTTCGTCGTCATCGCCGCGACAGTGACGGTAGGCGTCGGCCGTCGCGGCTTGGGGGACGGCTGCGTCCGCCCGTGAGGCGGGCCCGGCCGGCTGCGACCAGCGTCGAGCAGAGGAAGCCGGCTCTCCCGCCGCTTGCCCGCGAACATCAAGAGCCGCGGCCGCTTCAACATCGCGATCAAGTGCGACTCGCCGCCGATGGGATACATCGACGTGCGCGGCCGGAACGCGGGCTTCGAAGTCGAGATCGCCCGCTGGTTCTCGCGCTTCGCGTTCGGCAAGCCGAACCGCGTGAACATGTCGTGCGTCACCACTCCCGCGCGCGAGCCCGCGCTCACGAGTGACCGCGCGGACATGGTCCTCGCGACGTTCACCTACAACGCCGACCGCGACACGCGGATCGACTTCTCGCGGGCGTACTTTGCGGCGGCGGGCCGCCTGCTCATGCCGAACAGCGCCCCGAACACGTACCTGCCGCAGCTGGCGGGCAAGACGATCTCGACCACGACCGGCTCGATCTACGACCGCTGGATGAAGAACTGCTTCAAGGACACGAGGGTCGTGGCCACGGACAGCTTCACGAACGCGTTGCTCGAGTTCCGGAACGGGCGTGCGGATGCGCTCATGTGGGACGACACGGTCCTGGTCGGCATCGCCGCGCAGGACCGGACGCTGAAGCTCACGGACGACCGGTTCCTCGACCAGCACTACGGCATCGGCATCAAGCAGGGGAACACGGCCCTGAAGGCGTGGGTCGACTCGCGCCTCGAAGTGATGCGCAAGCGGGACACGTTCATCAAGATCCTCAAGGATTAGATTCCCGCGCGGAACTTCGCGTCGTTCTCGAAGAACGTCCTCCGGCCGAACAACCGCTTCGGCTACGCGGCGGGAGACATCACCACCCAGTGCCCGTAACGGGCACTCGCGGCACGAGCAGCGAAGAGCGGCCACGCCCAGCGTGGCCGCTCCTCTGTGTCGCAGTGAGCTCATGACGAGCGTCCTCGCCCTGCAGTGGGACTGGGGGTTCTTCACCGAGAACGCCGACGAGCTGCTCGCCGGGATGCGGCGGACGCTCGAGGCATCGGCGATCGGCATCGCCGGCGCTCTCGTGATCGGGCTCGTGCTGGGCGCCGCGCGCGCGTACCGCATTCCGGTCGTGAGCCAGCTCGCCGGCATCTACGTCGAGGCGATTCGGAACACCCCGATCCTCGTCCAGATCTTCATGCTCTACTTCGCGCTCCCGCAGGTCGGGATCAGGCTCGATGCCTTCACGGTCGCCTGGCTCGCCGTGATGATCTGGGGCGGAGCGTTCAACACGGAGAACTTCCGCGCGGGCTTCGAGGCCGTGCCGGTGCGCTACCGAGAGGCGGGCCTCGCGCTCGGGTTCGGCCAGATCGCGACGTTCCTGAACGTCACCCTGCCCATCGGCGGCCGGATCGCGCTCCCGTCCTCGATCAACACCTACATCAGCATCGTCAAGAACACCTCGCTGATGTACGTCATCGCCTATCCGGAGTACACGACGACCGCGCTCCAGATCAACGCCCTGACGCTCCAGACCACCGAGACGTTCGCCGCCCTCGCCATCGGCTACCTCGTGGTCGTGTGGACGATGTCCGCGCTCATCCGGCTCCTCGAGTCGCGGCTCGCACTCCCGGAGGAAGCGCGATGAGCATTCCGGACTGGGTCCAGCCGGTCGCCGAGTACGTGTTCCGTACCGGGCTCGTGAACACGCTCAAGATCTCCGCGATGGCGCTCGTCGGGAGCACCGTCATCGGGATCCTGCTCGGCACGCTGCTGACGATTCGGTTCCTCCCGGGCCAGGCGCTGATCCGGCTCTACATCGAGGTCTGGCGCGGCCTTCCGATCCTCGTCACGATCTTCATGATCTTCTTCCTGCTCCCGTCGCTGAGCCAGCAGCTGCGCATCGACGACCCGCTCGTCGCCGCCGCCGTCGGGCTCACGCTGTGGGGGTCGGCGCAGGTCGCGGAGGCGACGCGAGGAGCCGTCGCGTCGATCCCGCGCGAGCAGCACGAGGCCGCCGCCGCGCTCGGATTCGGCTGGATCGGGCGGCACACGTACGTGATCCTGCCTCAGGCGTTGCGTCGGCTCTTGCCGCCGATAGTTGGCCTCCTCGTGAACATCATCCAGAACACGACGATCGCGCAGGTCATCGGCGCGCCCGAGCTCCTCGAGGCGAGCGAGCGCCAGGTCGAGCGACTCACGTTCGAGGGCGAGGAGCACGCGATCCAGATCTACGGCGCCGTGATGGTGATCTTCTTCCTCATCTCGTTCCCGCTGACCCGGCTCGCGGCGTACCTCGAGCGACGACTGGTGTAGGGCGAGGCTTGCCTCGCCCTCGGCGTGCCACCGGCGGACGAAGGGCGAGACGAGCCTTGCCCCTACGGAACCTCTTGCTGGCCCGCGGCTATCCTGAGCTCGACCGCGGTGGCGGTAGCTCAGTTGGTAGAGCCCCGGGTTGTGGTCCCGGTGGTCGCGGGTTCGAGTCCCGTCCGCCACCCTCGGTGGTGCGCAAGATCGGAATCCGCTCGCGCGGATTCCGATCGCGCGAAGATCCCTGAAGGAGGCCGCGTCGCGGCCTCTGCCGTTCCCACCTTGCACACCGCTGGGCGGGTCACCCGCTACCGTTCCGCGGCGATGACGTACGGTCACGCGTGGCTCGTATGGCGGATCCTGGCGCTGGTGCTGATCGCGATCTACTGCGTCGCCGGCGCGATCGGGATGTTCGCCGATGTCGGCTCGACGCGGGAGACGATCCTCTGGGTCGGGTTCCTGCTCGGGGGGGCGGCACTGCTCGTCGTCGGGCTCTGGGCGTACCGCGTCTCCCCTTCCACCTCGGCGATCTTCGTCTCGATCGGAGCCGCCGCGGGCGGGTTCCCGCTCTTCTGGACGCTCTTCGTCCCGCTCGCCGCCGCCGTGCTGATCGCGCTCGCCTTCGCGCTCGCGCGCCGGCCCGCGGCTCCCGCCTGAAGGTGCGCCACACGCGCCACGGCTGGTGGCTCGAGGAAGCCGGCGAGGTCGTTCCGACGCGCCCGCTTGGAGGGCGATGCGACCGCAGATGTCGTCATCGTCGGTGGCGGCTACCTCGGGCTCTGGACTGCCTGGCACCTCCTCGACCTCGAGCCGAACGCCGACGTCGTGATCCTCGATGCCGAGGTGTGCGGGCACGGCCCGAGCGGGAGGAACGGCGGCTTCTGCGAGACGCTCTGGCCGGATGCGGCGACGCTTCGAGAGCGCGTGGGGGACGCAGCTGCGCTCGCCGTCTGCCGCGCCTCGGAGGACGCTGTTCGTGGGATCGGCAGCTGGTGCGAGGATCAGGAGGTCGATGCGTGGTACCGCCCCGCGCCGATGCTCCGTGTGGCGTCGACGACGTCGCAGGTCGACTCCTGGGCTCCGGTCGTCCGCGCCGCCCGCGAGCTCGGCGCACCCGAGGAAGTCGTCGCCGCCGGCGCAGACGAGGTCCGCGCACGCTGCGACTCCCCGCTCTTCCTCGGCGGCGCGCGCTTCCGCCTGAACGCGACCGTGCACCCGGCACGGCTCGCGCTCGGCCTCCGGGCGAAGGTGCTCGAGCGAGGCGCCCGCATTCACGAGCGGACACAGGTCACGAAGCTCCACCCAGACGGGAGCGTCGAGACCAGAAGCGGTCGAGTCAGCGCCGGGTCAGGCGTGCTCGCCGTCAACTCGAGAACCTCGTCCTTCCCCGGCTATCGCTTCTCGCTCGCGGCCGCCTCGAGCCACATCGTGCTCACGGAGCCCGTCCCCGAGGTGCTCGACGAGATCGGCTGGACCGGAGGCGAGGCCGTCGTCGACAGCCGGACTCTCGTCCACTACATGCGCACGACCAACGACGGCCGGATCGCCTTCGGGTGGGGCGGCGGCGCGATGGGCTTCGACGGGAGGGTCTCCCGGCGGCAGGAGGTCGACTCCCGGGTCATCGCGCGGACACGTGAGTCGCTGGTCCGCTTCTTCCCGCTCCTGCGCGGTCGTCGCGTGACGCACGCGTGGGGCGGCCCGATCGACGTCTCCCCCACGCACTACCCGATCTTCGGCAGCCGCGGGCGTGTTCATCACGGGTTCGGCTTCACCGGGAACGGCGTCGGCCCGTCGTACCTCGGCGGCGAGATCCTCGCGCGTCTCGCACTCGACCGCAGAGACGAGCGGACCGCGCTCGCAATCGTCGAGCCGCACCGCAAGCTCTTCCCGCCGGAGCCGTTCCGCTACATCGGCGGCTCGCTCATCAGGCGCGCCCTGCTCGCGAAGGACGCAGCCGAGGACGAAGGCCGGGAGCCCGGGGCTGCAACTGCGTTCGTCGCTGCGATGCCCCGCCGGCTAGGCCTGCGCCTGCCTCGCTAGCTCGTAGCGCAGGAAGAGATGTGAGCCGGCGCGGCGCGCGCTCAGGAGCCGGCCGACGACTCCGGCATCCGGCAGGAGTGCCGCGTCCTCGATCAGCTGCAGACGGTCGTCGGGGTCGGGCCGGCCCGCCAGGAGCGGGGACACCGTCAGGAAGAGCTCGTCGACGACTCCAGCGGCCACGAACGAGCCGAACAGCGTCGGGCCGCCTTCCGTCAGGACGAGCGAGTGACCACGGTCGTGCAGGAGTGCGACAGCTGCTCGAGGATCGAGCTCCGCGCCGAGTGACTCGACCGCCGAGGCCGGCGGCAGCCGGTCGCCGAGCGCAGCCTTGCCTTCGTCGGTGGTGAGTACGAGCGCTCCGCGCTCGAGCACGGGGTGGTCGACGTCGAGTGACCCGCTGCGGGTCAGGATCGCGACTTCCGGAGCAGCCGGGAGACCCAGACGCGTGCGCAGTTCCGCGAGCGCCTCGGCCGTCGCCGGGTACGGACCGGCCGGCGACCACATCCCCTTCGGAGACCCGTGCAGCGTTCCCGTCCCGATCACGACGACGTCCGCAAACGCCCGCAGGAGCCCCATCAGGAACCGATCCGCTTCGCTCCCGGCGGCGATGAGCTTGTTCGACTCCGGAACCGACGGGATCGCGACGACGCCGTCGAGCGTCGAGACGAAGTTCGCGTACAGCCGCGGAGCCGTGAAGCCGAGCGTCCCGCCGTGGAGTCGTTCGAGCTCGGCGGGCAGATCGACGCTCGGCAGCCCGTCCGCCTCGAACAGCACGTCCAGCATCGAGGTCAGCGCTTGCGGTCGCCGTTCTGCGCCAGCTGGAGGAACTCGCGCCGCAGGTCGGGGCTCTCCTCGTACGCGCCCCGCCAGAAGGTCGTCACCGTGCGCGAGTGCTCCTCGCGTACTCCGCGCATCTGCGTGCAGAGGTGCTCGGCCTCGAGGTACACGGCGACGCCGTGCGGCGCCATCAGGTCGAAGAGCGAGTCCGCGATCGACTTCCCCATGAACTCCTGGACGGTGAAGCGGCGCGCGAACAGGCGGACGAGTCGCGTCAGCTTGGAGATGCCGATGATCCGCTCGTCCGGGATGTAGCCGAGGTACGCGAACCCGTGGAACGGCAGCGCGTGATGCTCGCAGAGCGCGTAGAAGGAGATGGCGCCTTCGACGACCTGGTTGTACTCACAGCTCCCCTCCGAGTCGCATTCGTTCGGAAAGGCGGTAAGGAGCTTCTCGTCACCCTCGTAGCCCGAGGTCGCGTCGAACATCGCCTTCAGGAAGCGCTGCGGCGTCTCCTCCGTGCCCGGCGTGTCGAGGTCCATCCCGAACGCACCGAAGATCTCGCTGACGTACTCCTCGAAACGGCGCCAGTCGGCGGCGTCGATGTCGCCGCGGGGAGACCTGCTCCCACTCCGTCGTCTCCTCGGGATCGGTCGCCGCCCGTAGGGGGCCCGCAATCAGGCCGCCCCGGATGTCCACGACGTCGCCGTCGTTCGGCATCTGCTCTCCTTCCCGCGATTGCTAGCAAACAGCCTACTGGCGCGCTTCGTGACAATGGCGAGGTGGCAGACTCAGCCCTCGTGACGACAGTCGTCGGGCAGCTACCCCCAACCGGGCTGGCTGATCGACAGGGAGCGGCTCGGCGAGCGGCTTCCTCCGCGGGTGCGGGCGCGTGAGCTCTGGCGCGTGCCCGAGGCGTTCCTCGAGGAGGCCCAGGACGACGCGACCCGCGTCGCCGTTCGAGACATGGAGCTCGCCGGCGTCGACGTGATCACCGACGGGGAGATGCGCCGGGAGAGCTACTCGAACCGCTTCGCGACGGCGCTCGACGGCGTCGACCTCGACTCACCGGGCGTCGCGATCGACCGCACGGGTCACGAAAACCCCGTTCCGCGCGTCGTCGGCCCGATACGGCGCACGCGACCGGTCGAGGTTCGCGACGTCGAGTTCCTGCGCGCGCTCACGGACCGGCGGATCAAGATCACCGTTCCGGGACCCTTCACGATGGCCCAGCAGGCGCAGAACGACCACTACGCGGACGCTCGGAGCCTCGCCCTCGCCTACGCGGAGGCCGTCAACGCGGAGCTCCGGGATCTCAAGGCAGCCGGTGCCGACGTCGTGCAGCTCGACGAGCCGTACCTCCAGGCGCGGCCAGAGGCCGCGCGCCAGTACGCGGTCGAGGCGATCAACCGTGCGCTCGAGGGGATCGAGGGCGAGACGGTGCTCCACACCTGCTTCGGCTACGCGCACGTCGTTCACGAACGGCTCACCGGCTACCCGTTCCTCCGCGAGCTCGACGACTGCCTCGCGACGCAACTCTCGCTCGAAGCTGCGCAGCCGAATCTCGATCCAGCGGTGTTGCGTGACGTCCCGAGCAAGGCGATAGTGCTCGGCGTGCTCGACCTGGGCTCGAGCGAGGCCGAGACGCCGGAGGTGGTCGCCGAGCGCATCCGCAGAGCTCTGGAAGTGGTGCCGCCCGAGCGGCTCGCCGTCGCGCCCGACTGCGGGATGAAGTACCTGCCGCGCGAGCTCGCGTTCCGGAAGCTCCAGGCGATGGTTGCCGGTGCGCGCCTCGTCCGGGAAGATCTCGCCGCGTGATGCAGATCGGCAAGGCAGGGGATCCCGTCAGCCACATCAGCCAGGCCTACCCGGACCGCGTCGAGGTACGAGGACGCGACCTCGCCGGCGACCTGATGGGCAGGCTGAGCTTCACGGAGTACTTCCACCTGCTCCTGACCGGCCGTGAGCCGACCGAGGATCAGCGATTCTTCCTCGATCTCCTGCTCGTCGCGATCGCGGAGCACGGGATGATGCCGACCAACGTCGCAGCGCGCATGACGCTCGCGGCCGACCCCGGGTCGCTGCACGCAGCCGTCGCCGCCGGAATCCTCGGCGCAGGCCCGGTCGTTCTGGGCACCTCCGAAGAGTGTGCGCGGCTCCTCGAGACCGCCGGCGAGCCGAAGGAGATCGTGCGCACGATCCACGAGGCGGGTGGGAAGATCCCTGGATTCGGCCACCCCGTCCACAGGCCCGTCGACCCGCGTGCCGAGCGCATCCTCGAGCTGGCCGACGAGCGCGGTGTGAGCGGTGCGAACGTCGCACGGGCGCGCTCGTTCCACGACGCGGTGGCCGCCGAGTTGGGGAAGCCCCTGCCGATGAACGTCTCGATGCCGATCGCAGCCGTGCTGCTCGACCTCGGCTTCCCCTCCGACGCCGTGAAGGCGGTCCCGATCCTCGCCCGCACCGCCGGCGTGCTGGCCCACCTCGCCGAGGAACGAGAGCAGCCGATCGGGTTCGTGCTCGCCGCCGGAGCGGAGCGCGCGATCACCTACGAGGCGTGATGCCCACGCTCGCGATCGAGACCCGCCCGTGGGAGGAGCAGCTGGCTCTCGACGACGAGAGCTACCGGGTGCAGCTCGCCTACCTCTTCGAGCGCTCGGCGTTCTACCGCGAGAAGCTTTCGGCTGCGGGTTTCCGGTCCCCGGAGGCAGCCGGTGGGCTCGCGGAGATCGCGCAGCTTCCGCTCACGGAGAAGGGCGAGCTCAAGGCCACCGCCTCTCCCGACAATCCGTTCGGCGCCCATCTCTGCGCCGATCCGTCCGAGATCGTCCGGATCTACTCGACGAGCGGCACCACCGGTGCGCCGAGCTACATCCCGCTCACCTCGGCCGATCTCGAGAACTGGGTGACGGCGTCCGCGCGCAGCTACGCGGCCTCCGGAGTCGCCGCCGGACAGCGCATCGTCACCACCTACAACGCCGGGCCGTTCGTTGCCGGCGCGGCGTTGCTCGCGTTCGATCGCATCGGTCTCTGCCACATCCCGGTCGGCACCGGGAACAGCGAGCGGCTGATCGCGGCGGTGGCTGCGCTCGAGCCGAAGGCCGTGGCGTTGACGCCTTCCTACGCCGCGCACCTCGTCGAGTGGGCGGCGGAGCGCGGCTTCGACCTCCGCGGCTCGAGCGTCGAGCGCGTCCTCGTCGCGGGTGAGCCCGGCGGAGGCGAGCCGCTCTTCCGCGCGACGCTCGAGGAAGGCTGGGGTGCGAAGGTGACCGAGGCGATGGGGATCGGCGACATCGGGCCGTCGCTCTGGGGGGAGTGCGAGGAGCAGGACGGAATGCACCTCGGTGCGCGCGGCTTCGTGCACGCCGAGCTCGTCGATCCCGAGACCGGTGAGGCTCTCGCGCTGGAGGACGGCGCGACCGGAGAGCTCGTGCTGACGCACCTCCGAGCACCGCGCGGCGCCGCTCCTCCGCTTCCGGACACGCGACCACGTGCGCGTCAGGACCAGCCCCTGTCCATGCGGCCGCACCGGCCCGCGCGTGCGCTGCATCGGCCGGACGGACGACATGCTCATCGTCCGCGGGGTCAACGTCTTCCCCTCGGCGGTGCGCGAGGTCGTGGGCGGCTTCGCACCCGAGGTCAGCGGCTACGTGCTCGTCAAGCCGCAGGCGGCGGGAGTGAAGCAGGAGCCGCCGTTACCCGTCAGTGTCGAGCTCGCTCGCGACGCCATCGCCGACGACACGCTCGCCGCGGCGATCCGCGACCGGCTGCGCGACGTACTCGTGGTTCAGACGCGCGTGGACCTCGTGCCGTGGGGAAGCTTGCAACGAAGCGAGTACAAGTCGAGACTCGTGGACGTGAAGCGATCGTGAGGAAGATCCAGAGCCAGGGCGTGCACCACATCACCATCACCGGAGCGGACCGGCAGACCGCGATCGACTTCTGGGAGGGCGTGCTCGGGATGCCCTTCGTCTTCGAGCAGCCGAACCTGGACAACGAGTCCGAGAGTCACCTGTACTTCGACCCGGGAGACGGGCGCCTGATCACCGTCTTCACGAACGAGGAGCGCGTCCCGGACCCGACCCGCACTCCGACGGACCCCGGCTGCGTGCACCACCTCGCCTTCGCGCTCTCGCAAGCGACCTTTCAGCAAGTGGTGGAGCGGCTCGAGGAGCGCGGCATCCGCCACTCGGGCGTCAAGGACCGCGGCTTCATGGACTCGATCTACTTCGAGGACCCGCTCGGGCTCCTGATCGAGCTCGCGTCCTATCGCTTCGAGCCGCCCGCGGGTCACACGCATGCGGACGTCCTGCTCGAGGCGCACAAGCTCCGCGTGGAGCGGGGCGACTACAACATCGCCCAAGACCATCTCGCAGATGCGATCGAGGCGATCACCACGCGGTCGCGAGAGTCCCTCTCGGACGACCGAACGCCGAAGAACCCCTACCGATAGAGGAGGAGCACATGGCCACGATGACCCTGAACATCCTCAAGCCGAGCGTGAACAACCTGACCGTTCGCATCTTCGCGCGGGCGGCCGGCCTCGACATCGAAGAGGTCGACGTGTGGGGTTCGACGACGAGCCCCGAGTACCTCGGGAAGTACCCGGCGCACCTCACGCCGATGCTGGAGGAGGAAGGCCTCCCGCGCGGCTTCCTCGGAGAGAGCTGCGCGATCATGGCCTACCTCTGCAACAAGCACGGCCTCACCCAGTTCTACCCCTCGGATCCGGGGGAGCGGGCGATGATCGACAACGCGATGTTCTACTTGATCGGCACGCTCTATCCGCTCGTCGCGCGCGCCACCTACCCTGTGCTCGCCTTCGGCCAGTACCCGGGCGAGGTGGCGACGTCTGCCGCGGACGACGCGATGAAGGAGAAGGCTCGGCAGGATGCGGAGGCACGCGATCGCGGAGCCGCTCGACGTCTACCGGAGCTTCTTCCTCGACGGGAAGCAGTTCATCGGCGGCGACTCACCGTCGATCGCCGACTTCCGCCTGGCCGCCACGCTCGAGTTCCTGCGCGCGATCGACTACGAGTTCCCGTCCTGGGCCGAGGAGTACATGTCGCGGATGGAGACGACGCTCGGCGACGCGTACTCGGAGCCGGCCGCCGACGTTCGGGGATACATCGACCACGTGAGGTCTCAGAGCGGGTAGTCCCCAGAGCCAAGGCGAACGGCGTTATCCGCGTTCCGTCTCTCCCGAGCCGAGGGATCTGAGGTAGCGGGGAGAAGTTCCCGTCGTAGAGAGCGGAGGGCGACCGCTTCTCGTGGATCAGCGCAATTGCGTCCTCGGGCTGCCCCGGCCAGAGCCCTGGCTCGATCTCGCTGTAGAGAGCGCCTCACGGCACGTCCCTCGTCACGATGGCTGTTGAGCCTCGTCGCGACCGCTCGACGGCACTGGCTCGGGCTCGAAGAATCCAGCCTGGTACGCGAGCACGACGGCCTGGACGCGGTCACGGAGGTCGAGCTTCTGGAGGATGTGCGTGACGTGGGTCTTGACCGTGGTCTCGCTGATGAAGAGCTCGCTCCCGATCTCGGCGTTCGAGAGGCCGCGCGCGATCAGGCGGAAGACGTCTCGTTCGCGTTCGCTGAGATCGTCGAGCTCCTTCGGGGGGGAAGGACGGGGGATGCGGGCGAACTCCCTGATCACTCGTTTCGTGATCGTGGGCGAGAGAAGCGCATCGCCCGCGGAGACGGTCCGGACCGCCGCGATCAGCTGCTCGGGAGGATCGTCCTTGAGGACGAAGCCGCTGGCGCCGGCTCTGAGCGCCTCGTAGACGTACTCGTCGAGATCGAAGGTGGTCAGGATCAGGATCCGCGCATCGCTGTCGGTCGCGAGAATGCGCCGTGTCGCCTCGAGCCCGTCGAGCTCGGGCATGCGGATGTCCATGAGGACGACCGTCGGGTCGAAGCGCTCGGCCTTCTCGACCGCCTCGAGCCCGTTCGACGCCTCGGCCACGACTTCGATGCCGTCCTCGCCGCCGAGGAGCATGCGGAATCCGGCGCGCACCATCGACTGGTCGTCGGCGATCAGCACCCGGATCGTCACGCTCCGTTCTCCCTGATCGGGAGGCGCGCGTCGAGGACGAACCCGCCCTCGGGTGCGGCTCCTGCGGACATCTCGCCGCCGTAGATCTTGACGCGTTCGCGAACGCCCACCAGACCGTGTCCGAGACCGTCGCTCGTCGCGCTTCCACGGCCGTCGTCGCGTACCTCGATGCGCAGCTCTTCGGACGCGTAGCCGAGTGTCACCTCGGCGTGACTTGCGTGCGCGTGCTTGAGGGCGTTCGTCAGGCCCTCCTGCACGATGCGGTACGCCGAGAGGTCGATCGCACGCGGCAAGGGAAATCGCTCGCCGTCGACATGGAGCTGCACCGGGAGCCCTGCGCGACCGACTTGGTCGAGGAGCGAGTCCAGACCGTCCACTCCGGGTTGCGGCGCGAGCTCGAGGCTGTCGTCTTCGCGGCGCATCGCACCGAGTAGGCGTCGCATCTCGGCAAGCGCCGTGCGGCCTGCATGCTCGACGCGCCCGAGCGCCTCCCTGTCTTCCTCGAGGGCTCGCGGGAGCTTGTGTCGGACGGCGCCGACCTGAAGCACCATCACGCTCATGGCGTGGGCGACGATGTCGTGCAGCTCGCGCGCGATGCGCGCACGCTCCTCGGCCACAGCGATCCGCGCGGCGGCTTCTCGCTCGCGCTCGGCATGGATGGCGCGCATCTCCGCGGCTTCTCGCTCGTGCTCGGCGAGGGTCGCACGCATCTCGGCCGCCTCGGCCTGTTCGGAGCGCTCGCGCAGTGCGTAACCGGCGATCCACGCGGCCACGAAACGGAGTGTGATGAAGATGTACTGGCTGGCCGTCTGCGAGCCGGGGATGGCGTCGATCACCATCACCATGGAGCCGGCCACGATCGCGAGGCCGACACCAGCCTGCCTGCTGTCGCGCAGGTTGCCGAGCAGGAATGCCGTTGCCAGGCCGACGACTCCGAGGCTGCCGACGAAGGGAATCAGTAGTGGGTCGAGGTACGTGAGCGCGGCGGCGATCAGCCAGTAGGCCGCCGGAGCGGCGAAGGGAAAGTGGCGTCGCGCGAAGAGCGGCAGTACGAGGACCGCGATCGCAGGTACCGAGAACCAGAGGGTGATCGTCGGTGCGCCAGGCGAGTCGCGCCCGATGACGAGCTCGAGCATGCCCGCAGTCGCCATGACAGCGATCAAAAGCTCGAACCAGTACTCGCCAAGCGCGTGTCTGATCCGGCTCACGCAATGAACGTACTGCAGGCTCGGCCTGGCTGCCTCCTACCCGGGTAGGACGCCGAATCGTCGGCAGGTCGGAGCTCGAATCCGGCTTTCCGACGAGGCCCTCGGGACGACGCCCTCCTAGCGTCGAGCCATGCACTTCGACGCACCGGAAGGAGGAGCCATGAGCACCACGACACTGGCAACCCGGGAGCTCGCAGCCCGTGAAAGCGACGGCATCCACGTCGTGCTGCTCTGGCACCCGCGCGACAACGCCCTGACCGTCTCGGTCGAGGACGAGCGGGCCGGAGATCACTTCGAGATCTCGGTCGCGCCCGACCAAGCCCTCGACGTCTTCCACCACCCGTTCGCATACGCGGCCTGACGGCCGCACTCACCGAAAGGAGAAAGACATGTCCAGCATCACGCACACCAACCACACCTCGCGGAACCTCGCGGCGCGCATGGGTCGCTGGAGCGCCTCCCACTGGAAGACCGCCACCTTCGGCTGGCTGGCCTTCGTCCTGATCGCCTTCGGGCTCGGCGGCATGGTCGGAACGAGGAACATCGAGAGCACCAACGGGCCGGGCGAGTCCGGCCGCATGAACAGGATCCTCGACGACGCGTTCAAGCAGCCCGCCGTCGAGCGCGTACTGATCCAGCACGGCGAGCTCGAAGTGAGCGATCCGGGTTTCCGGACAACCATCGAGGACGTCGTCGCCCGCGTATCCGCGCTCGGCGCGGTCGAGGGCGTTCGCTCGCCGCTCGCCTCGGACAACGCGGGCCAGATCTCGAAGGACGGACGCTCCGCGCTCGTCGAGTTCCGGATCCGCGGCCCGAAGGACGAGGCGGCCGACAAGATCGACGCCGTCCTCGAGGCGGTCGCCGCCTCCGAGCTCGCCCATCCGGGCTTCACGATCGGAGAGTTCGGCGACGCGAGCGCGGAGAAGGGCGTCGTGACGGCGTACGAAGAGGATCTCGGCAAGGCCGGGACGCTCTCGCTGCCGATCACGCTGATCGTGCTCGTGCTCACGTTCGGCTCGCTCGTGGCCGCCGGGATCCCGCTCCTGCTCGCGCTGACCGCCGTCTTCGCGACCTTCGGGCTCGTCGCGGTCTCGAGCGTGTTCCTGCCGGTCGCCATGCAGGCTCCGGCGATGGTGCTCCTGATCGGGCTCGCGGTCGGGGTCGACTACTCGATGTTCTACTTGAAGCGCGCTCGCCAGGAGCGTGCCGCAGGCCGCAGCTCGCAGTCTGCACTCGAGATCGCCGCCGCCACGTCCGGCCGCTCCGTGCTCGTCTCGGGCCTGACCGTGATGGTCGCGATGGCGGGCATGTTCCTGACCGGCGACCTGACGTTCTCTTCCCTCGCGCTGGCCACGATCCTCGTGGTCGCCGTGGCAGTGCTCGGGTCGCTGACGGTGCTCCCCGCCCTGCTCTCGCGGCTCGGCGACAAGGTCGACCGCGGGCGCATCCCGTTCGTCGGCCGTCTCCGCCGCGACGACGGAGAAGGGCGGATCTGGGGCGCGATCGTCGACCGCGTCCTGCGCCGGCCTGCGCTCTCCGCTGCTGCAGCTGCTGCGCTACTGCTGGCGCTCGCCGCGCCTGCCCTGCAACTCCGCCTGGCCCCGCAAGGCACCGAGTCCTTCCCCAAGGGCATCGAGGTGATCGGTGCGTACGACCGGATGCAGGAGGCGTTCCCCGGCTCGGCGATGCCCGCGAACGTCGTCGTCGAGGCACCTGACGTTCGGACGCCGGCCATGCAGAAGGCGATCGCGGAGCTCGAGCGGCGGGCGCTGGCGAGCGGCCGCGCGTTCGAGCCGATCACGGTCGACGTGAACCCGGAGGGCACGGTCGCCGACATCACCGTCCCGATCGCCGGCAACGGAACCGACGACGCCTCGAACGCGGCGTTCCGCATGCTCCGGAGCGAAGTCGTTCCCGAGACGGTCGGTGCGCTTGCGGGTGCAGAGGCCGGCGTCACGGGCCAGACGGCGTCGTGGAGGGACGAGGCGGACGAGCTGAAGTCCAACTTCCCGCCCGTCGTCGCCTTCGTCCTCCTCTTCGCCTTCGTCCTGATGCTGGTTGCGTTCCGTTCGATCGTGGTCGCGGCCAAGGCGATCCTGCTGAACCTCCTCTCGGTCGCCGCAGCGTACGGGGTGCTCGTGCTGGTCTTCCAGCACGGCTACGGCACCGGCCTCCTGGGTGTCGACTCGGCGAACGGGATCGACGCCGTCGTGCCGCTGCTTCTGTTCGTCATCCTGTTCGGCCTCTCGATGGACTACCACGTGTTCATCCTCAGCCGGATCCGCGAGACGTTCGATCGCGGCAAGAGCATGGACGAGGCGGTCGCGCACGGGATCAAGTCCACCGCCGGGGTCGTCACGAGCGCCGCGATCGTCATGGTCGCCGTCTTCGCGGTCTTCGCGACGCTCTCGTGGCCCTTCTTCAAGCAGTTCGGAGTCGGGCTCTCGGCGGCGATCCTGATCGACGCGACGATCGTCCGGGCGGTGCTCCTGCCGGCGTCGATGAAGCTGCTCGGCGAGTGGAACTGGTATCTGCCCGCATGGCTCGAGTGGCTTCCGACGGTCGGGCATTCCGAGCCGGAGCGAGGCCGCAGCAGAGATCGAGTCGGCGCCCGTCTCCGCGTAGACGAACCCACGAACCCACGAACCCCCGGCCGCGTCAACGGGCCGGGGGTTCGAGTCTGCGCAGCGACTCCTGACGCGCGGTGCCGCTCGACGAAAGCGCGGCCCCGCGCGACGCAAGAGAATGTCGTGGTCCACTCGCGTAGGTTTGACGCATGGGTGAAGCGCACCTCTCTCCTCCGGCGCCGACATCGCCGCTTGCACTTCAGGTCCGACGGGCCACAGGCCCGGTGGTCGGCCGTCAGGTCGAGCTCGGCGCGATCAGGCAGGAGCTCGCCTCGGCCAGGGCCGGACGATTGACGGCAGTCACTCTCGAAGGTGAGCCCGGCATCGGCAAGACGCGGCTCCTCGTCGCCGCGGCGGAGGTCGCCGCGGCCGAAGGGTTCATGCCGCTTGCGGCGACCGCCGACGAGGAGATCCGGGGGCCATTTCTTCTCGCCCGCGCGATCTTCACATCGGCGGCCGCGCACGGGAACGGCAGCAACGGCACGCACGAGCAGTTCCAGCGGGTTCTCGACGCGATCTCGGGCCGGGACGACCCGACCCTCGAGGCGCTCGCTCCGGATCACAAGCTCCTTCGAGTCTTCGATCTCGCCGCCGTCGCTATCCGGGCGCTGGCTACCGCCAACCCCTTGGCGCTTCTCGTCGACGATCTCCAGTGGGCGGACGAGGACAGCGTGCGGATGCTCCGCTACATCGTCCGCACCGATGCCGACCTGCCCGTCTTCCTGGTGCTCGCGACGCGCACGGAGAGGCTCGCCGAGGTGAACGAAGGCGTGACCCTGATCGCCGACATGGAGCGAATGGGAATGGTGCGTCGCCTCAAGCTGGAACGCTTCACGCAGCTGGAGACCGCGGAGCTCCTCCAGCAGGTCCTCGGCGGGAGAGTCAACCTCTCGAGCGCGGCGACGATGCACGCGCAGGCGGAGGGAGTCGCGTTCATCGTGGAGGAGCTCGCGCGCTCGTATCGGGAGACGGGCCTGATCCAGGAGATCGACGGAATGTGGACGCTCGTGCGAAACGCCGCCCGTCTACTTCCGTCCGGTGTGCGCACGTTGATCCAGCGCCGTGCCGCACCGCCTGCCTGCCGAGACCAAGGAGAACCTGGCCGACGCCGCGATCCTCGGCCGGAGCTTCAGCCTGAAGGACCTTCGCTGGATCAAGCTGCACCTCGGGGCAGACGAGGAGGGCTGCACTCCGACGGTCCTCGAAGAGTCGCTGGCGACCGCCGTTCAGTCGGGGCTGCTCGAGGAGCACCCTCTGGGATCGCCCGCGGACTACAGGTTCACGCACGACCAGATCCGGGAGTTCGCCGCAGCGATGCTCACCGCGGAACGCCGACGCGCGATCCACAGGGCGATCGTCGACATGCTGAGCGCCGGCGGCGACCCGTCCCCCGAGAGCATGTCGCTCCTCTCTCATCACGCGCTTGCCGCCGGGGACTCGGAGCGCGCCGTGCGCTTCTCCATCTCGGCCGCCCAGGCGGCGCTCGAGTCCCGGGCGGCGGAGGAGGTGCTGCGCATCGTCGACCAGGCGCTGCCGGCCGCGTCTGCCGCGCAGGACCGCGTCGCCCTGCTGACCTCCCAAGACGACGCGCTCGGAATGCTGCGCCGCTCGGCCGACCGGCTCGAGGGCCTCGCCGAGCTGGCCGCGCTGGCGGAGGCTCTGCGCGACTCCCACCTCGAGCTCGGCGTCAAGCTGCGCCGCGCCGCCGCGTTGCGCGTGTCCGATGACGGGGACCTGGCGGCCGAGCTGGCGATGTCGGTACGCGAGGCCGCCCGGGAGCGCGGCGACCGTGAAGCAGAGCTGGCGGCGTGCCTGGAGCTCGGCCAGGACCTGCTCAAGAGCCCCCTGGGAGAGTCGTTCAGCGCACCGAGCGACGTGGATCTCGACGGCGCTGCCGAGGCGTACGGGCGCGCGTGCGAGCTGGCAGAGGAGTTGGAGAACCGTGCCGCCCTCGCGGCCGCGCTGCGCGAGCTCGGAGTCATCTCCATCACGCGGGTGCGAGAGTGGTACATGGAGCGCGTCCGGACCGGCGAGGTCGTCGCGATCATGGCGCGGGTCGCCGCCGGCGACACGCCCGCCGAGATCCTGGCCGACACGCCGATCGCCCTCGAGCTCGAGGAGGGCGTCGCGCGCTACGAGCGTGCGATCGAGCTGTTCGACGAGATCGGAGACCGTCGAGGCGTGATGTCGGCGATCATCGCCAGGGCGTACGTCAACTTCGCGATCGACATCCATCTTCTCGGTGCCGCCCGGAGGATCGAGGAGATCCGGCGGTTGTCCGCACAGCTCACGTCGCTCACGCGGGAG
>CAVRLT010000031.1:0-33710 GCA_963721795.1 uncultured Actinomycetes bacterium | reverse complement strand
CCTCCGGCTTGCAAAGCGGCGCTCTCCCAGCTGAGCTAACGCCCCGTCAAGCGTGAGTGTAGCCAGGGGTCTGGCTTCAGCCAGACCCCGTTCTCACGTCTGCTTGCCGCTTACGCCTCGGCGCTCGAGCGTGCGCAGGCCGTCGCCGAAGGAGCGTTCCGCTGACGCGGTCCGCGTCTGTTGCTCGAGGCGACGGAGGCGCTCGTCGAGCTCGTCGAGCTCGGCGCGGCTCATGCCTGCTGCGACCGCGGTCGTGCCTTCGACCCCGGTCCCCGCCACCGCCTGCTCGATCGCCCGGCCGTGCTCGAGGAGGGCGAGCTCGCGGCGGGCGAGATCGTCGCTCTGCGAAGCGAGCTCGGCCTGCGTGCGCGCAAACTCCTTCTCCGCGGCCTGTAGTGCAACGAGGCGTTTCTCGATCTGGGCGAGACGAGCTTCCGCGTCCAGCGCGCCGCTCTTGCGGGCGAGCTCGGCTTCCTCCCGAATGATCGTGCGCTCCCGCGTTGCGAGCTCGTTCTCGCGTCTGCTCAACTCCTGCGCTCTCGCGGCGAGGCCGACCTGCGCGTGGACGAGCGCCTCGTCGGCGCCGGCGGGAAGAGCCGACATCCCTCCGCGGCTCACTTTCGCGATCGTGTCTGCGAGCTGCCGCTCCTTCTTCTCGACGGAGGCGACTCGCTCGGTCAGCTCCTTGCGCAGGCGGCCGAGCTCCTCCTCGGCCGCGATGCGGATCGCTCGCACCCGGTCGTGCTCGGCATCGATCGAGACCGGCTGGTCCGCTACCTCGCGACGACCGAAAAGGGGCACGTGTCGATGATATGCGGGAGTCGGCCGTTCTCCTGCAGACGGAGGTCTACGCGGCGCGCTCGAGGCGCTCTTCGGCGCGGGCGCGGCGGACGATGTCCTCGCGCTCGCCGAAGCGGAGCCGCGCCTTCTCCATGCGGAGTGCCTGCCAGAGCTCCTGCAGGCGGGCGTCGAGCTCGGCGATCTCTTCCTTCACGGCAGGATCGAGCCCTCCGGAGAGCGTGTGCCAGAGGTCCTGGCGCTCCTCCGAGATGCGCTCGATCTCGGTGTGAATCTGATCTGGCGTCATGCTCTTGGAAACGACTGCCACGTGCGCTTCATTCCCAGCGTCCGACCGCTCAAACCTCAGTCGTACCCGAGCTCTGCGATCCGTTTCTCGTCGAGGCCGAAGTAGTGCGCGAGCTCGTGCAAGAACGGTGATTCTGATCTCCTCGCGGAGCTCGTCGGGGTCGGGGAAGCTCTCCTCGAGCGGGATCCGGTAGATCGAGATCTTGTCGGGGAGCTGGCCGCCCATGTCGCCTCGCTCGGGAAGCGGCACACCGTGGTAGAGGCCGAAGAGATCCGGATCCTCGGGGTGCTCGTCCTCGACGACCACGGCGATGTTCTCGAGGGCGCGGGCAAGGTCGGGCGGGAGCTCGTCGAGCGCGGCCCGGACGTGACCCTCGAACGCCATCCGAGTTACCGGATGACGAGCGCCATCAGCGCCTTCTGTGTATGGAGTCGGTTTTCGGCCTGCTCCCAGGCGAGGCAGCGCGGCCCGTAGAGGACGTCCGCGGTGATCTCCTCACCGACGTGGGCGGGGAGGCAGTGAAGCGCGACGGCCTCGGGGTCGGCAAGGGCGAGGAGCCGTGCATCGACGCGGTACGGCTCGAGATCCCGGAGGCGGCGGTCGCGGTCGTTCTTGTCGCCCATGCTCGTCCAGACGTCCGTGTAGACGGCATGTGCGCCGCGCACCGCCTCCTCCGGGTCGACGCCGATCGTGACGCTGCCTCCATTGGCGCGGGCATCCTCGCTCGCGGCGGCGGCGAACCCCGGATCGGGCTCGAACCCGGGAGGTGTCGCTGCTCTGAACTCCATCCCGAAGCGGCCGGCGAGGCGCATCAGCGAGTGGCAGACGTTGTTCCCGTCCCCGACGTACGCCAGTCGGACTCCGGAGAGCGTGCCGAAGCGCTCGCGCAGGGTCATCGCGTCGGCGAGCGCTTGCAGGGGGTGGCTCTCGTCGGTGAGGCCGTTGATCACGGGGATCGAGGCGTGCTCGGCGAACTCCTCGACCTCGGCCTGCTCGAAGGTCCGGATCATCAGTGCCGAGAGGAAGCGGGACAGGACGAGCGCCGTGTCGCGGTACGACTCGCCGCGCGCGAGCTGGAGCTCGGCTGCGGGGAGGAACAGCGCCATCCCGCCGAGCTCCGCGATCCCGACCTCGAATGCGACGCGCGTTCTGGTCGAGGGCTTGTGGAAGATGAGGCCGATCGTCCGGCCGGGGAGGACGCGGAGCTCGCGGCGACGCGCGCGCTCGGCCTTCAGCTCGTCGGCCAGGTCGAGCAGCGTCTCGAGCTCCTCTCTGCTCCAGGCGGCGACGCGCGTGAAGCTGCGGCCCTTGAGGGTCTGGGGAACTCCCGCCACGAGTGCATGTTACAGGCTGCAATGTGGAATAGAGTCGCGCTATGTCCACGTTCGGAGACGCTCTCAACACGCAGATCGGCCACGAGTTCGCCGCGTCGCAGCAGTACATCGCGATCGCGGCCTACTACGACGATCAGTCGTTTCGCGAGCTCGCCACGCACTTCTACCGGCAGGCGGTCGAAGAGCGGAATCACGCGATGATGATCGTCCAGTACCTGCTGGATGCGGACGAGAAGGTCGTGATCCCCGGAGTCGAGGCGCCGAAGACCGAGTTTCCCGACGCTGTCGCGCCGGTTGCGCTCGCTCTTGAGCAGGAGAAGCGTGTGACCGACCTGATCGTCGAGCTCGTCAAGCTTGCGCGCGAGGAGGGCGAGCTCGTCGGGGAGCAGTTCCTGCACTGGTTCCTGCAGGAGCAGCGCGAGGAGGTCGCGTCGATGACCGAGCTCCTGGCGATCGTCGAGCGCGGGCGGGACAACCTCCTCCATGTCGAGGAGTACCTGGCTCGCTCGTCGGGAGGCGAGAACGCGCTCGAGGCGGGCGCGCCTCCCGCCGCAGGCGGCGCGCTGTAACGGCGGACGTGCGCGAGATCAGGCTTCGCACCGAGCGGCGGAGCCAGCTCGTCGACATCACCGCCCAGGTGCGCGAGGCCGTGTCCGGTTCCGGCGGGTCCGCGATCGTCGTCTATGTCCCTCACACGACGGCGGGGGTGACGATCAACGAGCACGCCGATCCAGCGGTCGCGCGGGACCATGAGACGGCTCTCGAGCAGATCGTCGAGGACGGCTGGTCCTGGCAACACCACGAGCCGGGAGAGGAGAACGCGCCGACGCATGTACGGGCGTCGCTGATGGGGCCGAGCGTCGTCGTCCCGTTGCGCGATGGCGGCGAGCTCGCGCTCGGGACGTGGCAGGGAATCTTCTTCTGCGAGTTCGACGGGCCGCGCGACCGCTCCGTCTACGTCTCGGTTCTCCAGTAGCGCCAGAAGAAGAGCCGTTGGCGGCGCTCGTCTTGCAGGCGCTCTTCCGCAAGCTTCATCCGGTGGTACGCAATTCGTTCCTCGAGCAGCCGCGTCGTCGCCGCGTATCGCGCTTCCTCCTCGGCGAGATCCTCAGGAGGGACGTTCTTCCTCTTCGCCATCGTCATCCTCCTCGCGAAGGGTCTTGCGAATCTTCGTCAGCTCCGCCCGGACGTCGAACATTGCACTCAGGATAGCTTCGACGTCTGCGCGTTCGATCACGGGCTCGGGTCGACGTCGCAGCCGCATGGGTCGATCCTTAACAGTGCCTGGCACTGTAAACGTGACGAGTTCGCGCCGATCGTTCCACGGCTACCCTGGCCGGAATGGCCGCGCCCGTTCGGAGAGGAGAGGAGCTGGAGCTCCAGATCGACTCGCTCGCGTACGGCGGCAACGGCGTCGCGCGCCTGAACGGATTCGTCGTGTTCGTTCGCGGAGGGTTGCCCGGGGACCGGGTCCGCGCCAGAGTGACGAAGACGAAGCGCGGGTTCGCCGAGGCGACCGCCGAGAGCGTCCTCGAGGCAAGCACGGCTCGCGTCGAGGCTCCGTGTCCTCACTTCGGCGTGTGTGGCGGATGTCGCTTCCAGGATCTCGCGTACGAGGCGCAGGCTGCGCAGAAGGAGCAGCAGGTGCGCGACTCGCTCGTGCGGATCGGGAGGATCTCCGACCCGCACGTCGAGCCGATCGTGCCGGCAGCGTCGCTCTACCACTACCGCAACAAGCTCGAGTACTCGTTCACGGCGAGTGAGGACGGGGTCGACCTCGGTTTCCATCGCGCCGGCCGCTGGGACGAGGTCATCGGGATCGACACCTGCCTGCTGACGACGGACCTCGGGAACGCCGTCCGCGAGGCGGTGCGAGGCTGGGCGCGCGAGGAGAAGCTCGTGCCGTACGACCAGGCAACGGGCGAGGGCTACCTCCGACACCTCGTCTTCCGCGAGGGGCGAAACACCGGTCAAGCGCTCGTCGTGCTCGTCACCGCGCCGGGCGAGCGCTTCGAGACCGGCTACTTCGTCGACGTCCTCCGACGCTTCCCGGAGGTCCGCTCGATCCACTGGGCGGTGAACGACACCCCTGCCGAGCAGACGAACGTGCCGACGAAGCTGCTCTGGGGTGAGGACGCGATCGAGGAGGAGATCCTCGGGCTGCGCGTCCGGCTCCGGCCGAACGCGTTCCTCCAGACGAACACCGAGATGGCCGAGCAGCTCTACGGCATCGCGCGCGAGCTCGCGGGCCTGACCGGCGCGGAGAACGTCTTCGACCTGTACTGCGGCACGGGCACGATCGGGCTCTCGCTGGCCGCGGACGCGCGCGCCGTCTGGGGTCTCGAGATCTCGGAGGAAGCTGTCGCGTGCGCGATCGAGAACGCCGAGCTGAACGGAATCGAGAACGCGAAGTTCTACGCGGGAAACGTGGGGCAGACGGTGGAGCAGCTCGTGGAAGAAGCCGGCCCGGCGGACGTCGCCGTCGTCGACCCGCCGCGCGCGGGCCTCGCGGGGAAGGCGCTCCGACGCATTGGAGAGCTCGGCGCGCCAAGGCTCGTCTACGTCTCGTGCAACCCCACGACGCTCGCGTCCGACGTCAAGGTGCTACGCGAGGAGTACGGCTACGAGCTCGTCCGCTGCCGCCCGGTCGACATGTTCCCGCACACGCCGCACGTCGAGTCGGTGTCGCTGCTCGCGAAAGAAGCCTTGTGACACTGTGTCAGTTGGCTTCCTGCCCTCGCGCGGCGTAGGCGGCGCGCACGTCGCGCCAGAGGAGGTCGAGGTTCGGGAGGAGGAAGCCCCAGCAGACCGCCGGCAGCGCGGGTAGCCCGTCGGTGTCCCAGAAGTACACGAGGAGCAGGGTCAAGGACAGGAACGCGGTCATCGAGATCCAGGTGAGCGCGACCCGCAGCCGAAACTGCTGCGCGGCGGCGAGGAAGAGCGCGAAGAAGACGATGTCCGGCGGCCCGATGTTCGCGGTCGACGTCTCGCCCGGGACGTGCAGCGCGACCGAGATCCCGTCGAAGACCTCCGGTCGCTCCTCGGTGACGTACTCCGTGGGCCCCGCTGCGACGGACCAGATGTCGACCCATGGAACCAGCAGCGCGACCAGCGCGAGCCACCAGAGCGCCTCGAACAGCGACAAGAACCAGAAGCCGAACAGGATGTAGCTGACGAGCTTCGCCGCGTTCGCGAGCTCATCGAAGCCGAGGAGCTCGAAGCCGACCCAGGCGAGTGCGAGGACGGCGGCGGCCCCCAGCAGGTACCACTCGCGCGCCCGCGCCAACGGAAGCGCCAACCAGATGACCGCCGCGAACGCGGGCAGGACGACGAGGCTCGCGAACGCGATTGCGCCGTCCCGGGACATCCCGGGCAACCGCGAGGCGCTCGCGCCGAAGACGACGAGTATCGCGAGGAGGGCGCCGAGCGCGACGGCGCGTCGCCGCTCCAAGCTCAATATGGAGGCTGCCCCGACCACCAGGGGCCGAGTGCCTTGAAGGCGTTCCAGAAGCCGGTCTTCGCGGACTGGTCGTCGAGGGACTCGTCGATGTCCGGCGTCACCAGCGCCTCGATCGTCGGCGTGAAGCGTTGCAGCTGCCCGAGCGTGGTCGCGTCGAGCGCGTCGGACAGCGGGAAGCGAAGGTCGTTGACGAACTCGACCGAGCGCTCGCCCATGACGACGATGAGCTTGGGTTGGACGATGTGGATCTCGCGCGTCAACCACGCCGCCGCGTCCGCCGGATCCTCCGTCCCGAACTTGAGGCAGTTCGTCCCGTAGACGGCGAGCGGGTCGACGTGCAGGCGCTGCAACGACTTCAGGACGGCCTGGCCCGAACGGCCGAAGAACGCCACGCCTTCCTGGATCTCGGGCGGCAGCGGCAGGTACTTCAGCAGGAGGACGTCGGCGAGCGGGTGGCCCGACCCGACGACCGGGACCCGGAGCTCGTCGCCGGTCCGCGCGAGCTCGTCGCCGAGCTCGTTGATCTCGGCAATGGCCTTCTTCAGGTAGCGCTCGTAGATCTCGTCGGTGGGCAAGGCCGTTGGCACGGGGTCCGGACAACCCTTCTCGGTTACAGGACCTTTTCCTTGACTTGCGCGACCCACTTGAGCGACTGCAAGTACGCGAGCGACTTGGGACGGCGCAGCACTTCGGCCGTGCGGAGCGAGAGCAGGAACTCCTCCGCCCCTTCGAAGCGCCGCATCCTGAGAGCGCCTGTACCGACGCCCTGGAGGACATGGGCATCGGAGCCCGCGCCCTGGAGCAGCCGGTACTTGCGCGCGAAGCGGAGCGCCTCGTCGTTGAACGAGTCGCGTAGAAGGCGCGCATTGAAGACCTCGAAGACGTCGATCTCCGCGAGGTGCCGATGCAAGGTCGACGGGTCGGGGATGGCGTGCAGCCGGTCGAACGGATGCGGCACGTAGACGAGGCCACCCTGCTCGCGGATCGCCTCGATCGTGTCCCCGAACGACATGCCGCGCGGGATCTCCTCTTCGAGGAAGAGCCCGATCACCTCTCCCTGGCCGTCCGTCTTGACCTCCTCGCCGGGAATGACGATGAGCTCTCTTCCTCGCGCGAGCTCGACCGCCTCGAGCGCGCCTCCGAAGGCGTTGTGGTCGGTGATCGCGATCCCCCCGAGCCCGATCTCCTCGGCGTGGTCGAGAAGATCTGTCACCGGAATCGAGCAGTCGTGCGACCAGTCCGTGTGCATGTGGAGATCGACGACGACCCAGTCCCGGTCTTCGAGCGGATCGCCGGTGGCAGTCGGTTGCCCACCGTCTCGGCGCTTTCGCGACAGCCGCGTGTAGAGCGTGGCGAGCTCCTTCGCGACGACATCGAAGCTCTGGCGCTCGGCACGCTGCCGGCCGCGAGCCGCGGCGCGGTCGCGAAGCTCCTTGTCTTCGGCGAGTCGCGAAACCTCGAGCGTGACGCGGTCGGGATCGTCGCCGCCCTCCGCGATTGCGACTCCGGAGGCAGCAGCCTCCAGTGCCAGTCGGGCCTCGCCGTCGGGAGCGGGCACGAAGATCGCCGCCTCGGCGAGTGCCGCGGCACGTTGGTCTGGTCGCCGCGCAAGACGGACGTGCGAGCGCTTGCGAACCGAGCGCGGAATGGCAGGTCGGAAACCGAGCGGCTTCGTGTGGAGGAGCGTCAGCTCCCAGTCGGGCAGGTCGCGGAGCAGCCGCGCGACCGCGCGGGTCACGCCGCGTCCGGCAGGCTCGAGCTCGACCGCGATCACTTTCCGCTTCTCGCCTGGGCGGAAGAGCGTCGCATCGACGCCGATCGGAACCAGCGCGTAGTCGCCCTCGAAGCGCTCTGCGGCTGCGTCGGCTGTCGCTTGCGACGTTGCGAGGAGCGCGTCGACTCGAGCGCGCAACCGGTCGCGCCGGGAACGTCGCGGTGGATATGCAAGACGGTCCTGAGAGAAGAAGGTCGCCGCCGTCAGCGCGTGCGTCGAGGTCAGTGCGAGATACGAGAGGCTCGGAAGCCCTGGCTCGAAGCCGTGCACGACGTCGTAGCGGCCGCGGGAGAGTGCGAGGCGCAGATTTGCGCGTACGGCCACCGGGACGCCCATGTTCGTGCGGCGGGAGATCGGGATCGACGGGCCGACCGCGATCACCTCCTCGTCGGTCCCTCGCTGCAGCGCCCGCCGTCCCGCAAGCAGATCGCGCGCGCGGGAGGATGGGGCGAGCACCGTCACGTCATGCCCCAGCCGGCGGAGCGCCGCGGCAGTCCCCTCGACGTGCGCGTTCACCTCGTGCGGCTGCGACCACGCGAACGGCGTGACGAAGCAGATGCGGAGTCCCATCCCCGCCAAGTTACAACTTGTAACTTGGCGTCATGGCCGACGTCACGATCAAGGCGCGCGCCAACGGGCCGTACAGGGTCGAGGGGCCAGTGCGGGTGATCGACGCGGACGGCCGAGAGTTCGTGCTCCCCGAGGGAGAGGGGATTGTGCTCTGCCGCTGCGGACACTCGCGGACGAAGCCGTTCTGCGACAAGAGCCACCGGCGCGTGGGGTTCGTCGCGGACGACTGCTCGCCGCGGGTGGAAGCGGGGTCTGGCTGAAGCCAGACCCCGTTCTGCGCCGGTCTGGGTCTGGCTTCAGCCAGACCCCAGGTGTGCGCCTTAGGCCTTTGCGGCCGCCTTCGCCTTCTTGACGGCGTTCTTCGCGATGAAGCGCTCGCTCTGCTCGTGCGCCTCGTCGTCTCGGATCTGCTTCGGCGGCGACTTCATCAGGTAGGCGCTCGGCGCCTCGAGCGCGCCCGAGATGCCGTTGTTCAGCGCCAGCTTCGCGAGCCGGACGGCGTCGATCACGATGCCGGCCGAGTTCGGCGAGTCCCACACCTCGAGCTTGAGCTCGAGATTCAGCGGCACGTCGCCGAAGGACGAGCCCTCCATGCGGATGTAGGCCCACTTGCGGTCGGTCAGCCACGGCACGAAGTCGGACGGTCCGACGTGGACGTTGTCCGCGCCGATGTCGTAGTCGAGCATCGACGTGACCGCGTTCGTCTTCGAGATCTTCTTCGACTCGAGCCGCTCGCGCTCCAGCATGTTGCGGAAGTCCGAGTTGCCGCCGACGTTCAGCTGCATCGTCCGGTCGAGATGGACACCACGGTCCTGGAAGAGCGTGGTGAGCACGCGGTGCGTGATCGTCGCGCCGACCTGCGACTTGATGTCGTCGCCGATGATCGGCACGCCCGCTTCCTCGAAGCGCTTCTGCCAGTACGGCTCGCGCGCGATGAAGACGGGCATGCAGTTCACCATTGCGACGCCGGCCTCGAGGATCTGCTCGGTGTACCACTTCACCGCCGACTCGGACCCGACCGGGAGGTAGTTGACGACCACGTCGGTGCCGGTCTCCTTGAGGATCCCGACGACGTCGTCCGTCTGGCCCGGCGACTTCTCGACGACCTGCGCCATGTACTTCCCGATGCCGTCGTGCGTCATTCCGCGCGAGACCTTGATGCCGGTCTTCGGGACCGTTGCGAACTTGATCGTGTCGTTCGGCTTCGCCCAGATCGCGTCGGCGAGGTCGGCGCCGACCTTCCCCTTGACGACGTCGAAGGCGGCGGTGAACTCGATGTCCGAGATGTGGTAGCCGCCGAGATCGACGTGCATGAGGCCGGGGACGGAGTCCTCGGGGGATGCATCCTTGTAGTACTCGACTCCCTGGAGGAGCGAGTTGGCGCAGTTGCCCACGCCGATGATCGCGACGCGCACCTTGTCCTTCGCGCGCGCGCCGTTCTTCGAGCCGTTCGTGCTGAGCCATGGTGTCCTTTCGGATTCGTTTGCTAGCCGACGGGACGCCGAGCCCGTCAGCGAGCGCGGCGAGGATGACGTCGTTCGCGTTGGAGTCGCGACGCGACGCCTCCGCATGGATCTCGTCCTTCAGCTCCTGGGGAACGCGGAGGAGAAGGACGGGGCTGGAGCCTGCTAGCACTTTGCGGCGGCGCCCGGTCGGCGTGTAGTCGATGCCGAACTCCTCGGCAAGGAATCCGGCAGCCACGTCGTTGACGTTGGAGCTGCGACGGGCAGTCTCGCGGACGAGAGCCTCCTTCAATGGAGCAGGCATCCTCACGAGAATGCCAGCCCTCTGAGATTTGCTAGCAGTCAAAGTGCTAGCAGCATACAGGAAACGCAATCGAGCTTTCCGCGTCGGTCAGAAACGGCTACGGCGTTTGCTCGGCGAGCTCGCGCAGCTGCCGACGGACGAACAGCATCCGCTGGAGAACCGTGACCCAGGCCATCGCCGCCAGGAGGTAGATCGGCCACTGGAGCAAGCCCCAGGGAGCGAGGCCGAGGCCGACCGAGATGAGGACGACTCGCTCGACGCGCGACCCGAAGCCGACATCTCCCCGGAGACCGAGTGCCTCCGCCTTCGCACGGGTGTACGAGACGAGGAACGAGCCGATGACGGCCGCGAACGCAGCCACCAGCGCGACCTCGTTCCCGTCCCGCATGAACGCGAGACCGATCGCGGCGACCATGGCCGCCTCTCCGAGCCGGTCGAAGGTCGAGTCGAGGAAGGCGCCGAAGACCGTCCCCTTGCTCGCCGCCCGGGCGAGCGCGCCGTCGAGGATGTCGGCGACCGAGCCGACGACGAACAGCGCGCCGCCGAGCCAGAAGAAGAGCTTCTCGTTTCGCTCCTCGAAGCCGACGAGCACCGCTCCGGCCAGGCAGAGGCTCACGCCTGCGAGCGTGAGCATGTCCGGCGTCAGCTTCGTCTTCGCGACGCCGCGCATCGAGCGCGCGAGGATCTCGCGCGCAGCTTGCGTGTACTCGGACTTGACCCGATCCAGTTGGTTGACGCGCGCCGGCTCGGTGTCCGGACGCGAGTCGTCGTCCGTCATGCGCGGCGAAGGTGGCGGCGCACGCTGGGCATGCGCCGAAAGCGCGAATCCCGTGGCGATCGCGAGCACGAACCCGGCGACGACATCGAGCCAGTAGTGGTTCCCGGTCGAGATCACCGCGAAGGAGACCCAGACCGGCCAGGCGAGCCAGAGCGCTTTGGCGAGCCGCGAGCGGACGAGACCGAACATCACGACGCCGACGATGAACGCGTCCATCGCGTGCAGGCTCGGCATCGCGGCGTACGGGTTGGCGCCCCACGCGATCACGCCGCTCTCGTGGTTCACGGAGGAGTACTGCGCGAGGGTGTCGACGAAGCCCCACTCCGGGAACATGCGAGGCGGCGCCGTCGGCATGAGGATGTAGCCGACGAGCCCGACGAGGTTGGCCGTGATGATCCAGTTGCGGAAGCCGGCGAATCGTTCGTGGTGCTTGAAGTAGACCCAGAGCAGCGTGATGCCGACGACCGCGAACTGCGAGAGCCAGTACGTGTACGAGGTCAGCGTCACGAGGAGCGAGGACGTGTCCACGACCCGCTGGACGGCCGGCTCGAAGAGCGCCCCGAGCTCCCGCTCCTGGCGCAGCACCCACTCGCCGTTCTGGAACGCGTCAGCGACGCTGCGATCCGCCGCGCCGCGCGCGACCTGGTAGACGGCGTAGAAGCCCATCCAGATCACGAACTGGAAGGCCAAATGCGCCCACCCCCGGGGGAGGCGCCGTGAGGTCTGCTCGGCGAAGCTCGACACGGCGGTGGGATTCTAACCAGCGGGTCGGTGTAGACGCGGACGGGGTCTGGCTTCCGGCCAGACCCCGTCACCGACCTGACGCCGTGATTAGCGACTCTGATCGCTCTCAGGCTGGAACTCGACTTGAGCTGATCGTCTCAGCGAGCGTCATCCTGGTCTCATGGCGACGCGTCGCGACGCGCGGGTCTGGCTCGCCCTGGTCACGGTCTACCTCGTGTGGGGATCGACGTTCATCGCGCTCGCGATCGTCGTGCGCGACTTCCCGCCGTACCTCGCGATGGCCGCGCGGCATCTCGTGGCCGGCGCAGCGCTGCTCGTGTTCGCGCTTCCGCGAGGAGACCGTGAGGAGGATCCGGTCGGGCGGAAGCAGGTTGGCGCCGGCCTGGTCTTCGGCGGCCTGCTGTTCCTCCTCGGCCACGGCTCGCTCGCGTGGGCGCAGCAAACGGTTCCCGCCGGGGTCGCGGCGCTCTTCGTCGGCAGCATCCCGATCTGGATGGCGCTCCTCGACCGGATTGCCTTCGGGCGCCGCCTGCATACCTCTGCCTATGTCGGCTTCGCTCTCGGATTCGCCGGGCTCGCGTTCCTGTTCGACCCCTTCGGCGACGGTTCCGTCGACCGGCTGGGCGCGCTCGTCATCGTCCTGAGCGCGCTCTGCTGGGCGGCCGGATCCCTCTACTCCCGCGGCGCTTCGCTTCCGAAGCGCCCGCTCGTCTCGGCCGGGCTCGCCTCGCTCTGTGGTGGCGCCCTCCTCTTCGCCACGTCTGTCGTGCTGGGCGAGCTCGGCCGGGTGCACTTCTCGCTCGACGCGCTGCTCGCGCTCGGCTACCTCGTCGTCGCGGGAACCTTCGTCGGCTTCACCGCCTACGTCTGGCTGCTGCGAGTCGCTCCCATCTCGCTTGTCGCCACCTACGCCTACGTGAACCCGATCGTCGCCGTCTTCCTGGGCTGGGCGCTGCTCGGGGAGGAGATCACCGTGCAGATGGCGGTTGCGGGATCAGCGGTCGTCGTCGCGGTGGCGCTCATCGTGAGGGCGAGCGCGACGGCGCTCGAGCCCGGCCGCGGTGTTCTGCCGCCGAGACCGCCGTCGGCCCTGCTGGAGTCCCTCTAGGCGTTTCGCGCAGCGAGACGCCTAGCCGCCGATGTAGGACATCTCGACCTTGCGCAGGCCGCCGGTCTCCGCCGTGCGCAGCTCCGAATAGCGGTCCGTTCGCCGAGTCCAGACGGCGCGGATCGCGCTCTCGAGCTCGGCGTCCTCGACACCGGAGCGGAGAACCGCACGCAGGTCGTGCCCGCGCAGGGCGAAGAGGCAGGTGTAGAGCTTCCCGTCGGCGGAGATCCGAGCCCGCGTGCAATCACCGCAGAACGGCTGCGTGACGGAGGCGATGACACCGATCTCGCCGGCTCCGTCCACGTAGCGATAGCGCTCTGCGACCTCGCCGCGGTACGAGGCCTCGACCGGCTCGAGCGGATACTCGGCGCCGATCGCGGCGACGATCTCGGCAGCGGGAACCACGTCGTCCAGGCGCCAGCCGTTGGTCGCGCCGACGTCCATGTACTCGATGAAGCGCACGGGATGGCCGGTCCCGCGGAAGCGCCTGGCGATATCCAGGATCGAGCTCTCGTTCAGGCCACGCTGGACGACGACGTTGACTTTCACGGGGAGGCCTGCCTCCGCAGCCGCGTCGATGCCGGCGAGGACGCGGGCCACCGGGAAGTCGACGTCGTTCATCTTGCGGAAGACCTCGTCGTCGAGCGAGTCGAGGCTCACGGTGACGCGAGTGAGCCCGGCATCCGCGAGCGCCTGCGCCTTCTGTGCGAGCAGGGCCGCATTGGTCGTCAGCGTCAGGTCGAGGTCGCCGAGCGCGGCGAGGCGCGCGATCAGGACCTCCAGGTCGCGGCGAAGGAGGGGCTCGCCGCCGGTGATCCGGAGCTTGTGCACGCCGAGGCCCACGAAGACGCGAGCGACGCGCTCGATCTCCTCGAAGGTGAGGAGCTCCCGCCGCGGGAGAAAGCGGTAGTCGCGGCCGAAGACCTCCTTCGGCATGCAGTAGACGCACCGGAAGTTGCAGCGGTCCGTGACCGAGATGCGGAGATCGCGGAGCGGCCGCGAGAGGGTGTCGAGCAGTTCCACGAGGACAGCGTAGAGAATCGCCCCGTGACCCAGACCCGCGCGCTGCCGCTCGCCGCACTCGTCGGCGTGACGGCGATCTGGGGACTCACCTTCGTCCAGGTGCAGGACGCGCTCGCCCTGTATCCCCTCTTCGCGTTCCTGGCCGTGCGCTTTCTCATCTCGACGCTGGTCCTGGCCCCGTTCGCGCTCGGTTCGCTGCGCGACATGCCGCGATCCGGATACGTCGCAGGGATCGGCGTCGGCACGCTGCTCGCCGCGGCCTACGGCCTGCAGACCGCGGGGCTCGAGCTCACGACCGTTACGAGCACGGGTTTCATCACGGGTCTCTACGTCGTCCTCACACCGCTGCTCGCGCTCGCGTTGTTCGGGACTCGGGTGCCGCCTTCGCTGTGGCTCGGAGTCGCGCTGGCGGTGATCGGCCTGCTCCTCCTGAACGGCGTCCCTGGCGGGTCCACGCTCGGAAACGCGCTCGTCCTCGCGAACGCGATCTTCCAGGCGTTCCAGATCACCGCGATGGAGCGCTTCGCCCCGCGCTATGACCCGCGGGCGCTGACGTTCCTGCAGATGGCGACGGCATTCGTCGGCTTCATGGTCATCGCTGTCGCTCTTGGAGAGCTCGAGGTTCCGCACGGCGCGACGGTATGGGGCGCGCTCCTCGTCACCGGCATCTTCGCCGGTGCGCTCGGGTACCTGATCGCGACGTGGGTGCAGGCGCGAACGACGGCGGCACGAGCGGCGCTCGTCTTCACGCTCGAGGCGCCGTTCGCCGCGCTGTTCGGAGTGCTCCTTGCGGACGAGATCCTGGGCTGGGCTGGGCTGCTCGGCTGCGCAGTGATGATGACCGGCATCGTCCTCGCGGAGCCCGCCGCTGCGCGTGCGCTCCGGCGGGTCGCCGGTAGGGCGCGTACCTGAGATGGACGCCGTCCTGCTCGCGCTCGCCTCGGCGATCCTCTTCGGCGCGACAACGGTTGCGATGCGGGTCGCGTTTCGGGCCGGCGCGCCTCGCGGAGGGTGGAGCGCTGTTCACGGTTCTCGTCGCGATCGGGGTCGTTGCGCCATTCGCGGTGGTACAGGGCGGCTTCACGACGGACGTGTGGCCGTTCCTGCTCGCGGGGCTGCTCGGCCCCGGGCTCTCGCAGTTCCTGTTCACGTTCGCCGTGCGCGAGGCGGGCGCCGCGAGGACGTCGGTCGTCATCGGCACGGGGCCGCTCTTCTCGATCGTCATCGCCCTCGTTCTCCTCGGTGAGCCGCTCGAGACGGCCCTCGTCGCCGGCGCGCTCTTGATCGTGGTCGGCGGGCTCCTTCTCGTCCGCGAGCGAGACCGGCCGGAGCACGTGCGGGCGCTCGGCCTCGTGCTGGCGCTGCTCGCGACGATCGTCTTCGCGGCGCGTGACAACCTCGTCCGCTGGCTGGCGGTCGACACGGACGTGTCGCCGGGCGTCGCAGCGGGGGCCACGCTCACCGCGGGAGCCGCGCTCATGACGGTGTTCGTCCTCGTCGGCCGCGCACCCCTGCGGGCGCACGACGCGCGCGCGTTCGCCCCCGCCGGCGTCCTCTTCGGGCTCTCGTACGTCTGCCTGTTCGAGGCGTACTACCGGGGCCTGGTCACGGTCGTCTCGCCCTTGGTCGGGACGGAGTCGCTCTGGGGCGTGGTACTCGCGGCGATCGTGCTCGGGCGTTCGGAGCGGGTCGGGCTTCGCTTGGTCGCGGGGGCACTCCTCGTCGTTGCCGGCGGGGCGCTGATCGCCGTGTTTCGCTAGTTGGCGCACCGTCGGAGCAATCTGCTACGCTCACGCTCAGATTTTCTGTAGCTCTCACTAGTCAAGGAGACTGATCCATGGCCAAGACCATCGGAATCGACCTCGGCACGACCAACTCCTGCATGGCCGTGCTCGAAGGATCCGAGCCCACCGTCATCCCGAACGCCGAAGGTGGCCGGACTACGCCGTCCGTCGTCGCCTTCGGGCGGGACGGCCAGCGGCTCGTCGGCGCGCCCGCGAAGCGCCAGCAGGTGACCAACCCGACCAACACGATCTTCTCGATCAAGCGCTTCATGGGCCGCAAGCACGAGGAGGTCTCGGAGGAGATGACGATCGTTCCCTACGAGGTCGTCAAGGGCCCGAACGAGGACGTCCGCGTCAAGGCCGAGGGCAAGGACTACGCCCCGCCGGAGATCTCCGCGATGATCCTCCAGAAGCTCAAGTCCGACGCCGAGGCGTACCTGGGCGAGACGGTCACCGATGCGGTCGTGACCGTGCCCGCGTACTTCAACAACGCGCAGCGCGAGGCGACGAAGGACGCCGGCAAGATCGCCGGCCTCAACGTCCTTCGCATCATCAACGAGCCGACCGCCGCCGCGCTCGCCTACGGCCTCGACAAGGAAGGCACGGAGCAGACGATCCTCGTCTTCGACCTCGGCGGCGGCACGTTCGACGTGTCGGTGCTCGAGCTCGGCGAGGGCGTCTTCGAGGTCAAGGCGACGAACGGCGACAACCACCTGGGCGGCGACAACTTCGACAAGGCGGTCGTCGACTGGATGATCGCGGAGTTCAAGCGCGACCAGGGGATCGACCTCGGGCAGGACCCGATGGCACTCCAGCGGCTCTACGAGGCCGGCGAGAAGGCGAAGATCGAGCTGTCGTCCACGATGACGACGCAGATCAACCTGCCGTTCATCACCGCGACGCCCGAGGGCCCGAAGCACCTCGATCTCCAGCTCACGCGCGCGAAGCTGAACGAGCTCGCGCACGACCTGCTCGAGCGCACCGTCGAGCCGACCAAGAAGGCGATCGCCGATGCCGGGCTCACCGCCTCGGACATCGAGCACGTGATCCTCGTCGGCGGCATGACGCGCATGCCCGCGGTGCAGGAGAAGGTCAAGGAGCTCATCGGGAAGGATCCGCACAAGGGCGTCAACCCGGACGAGGTCGTCGCCGTCGGCGCCGCGATCCAGGCCGGTGTCCTCAAGGGCGACGTCAAGGACGTGCTCCTGCTCGACGTGACCCCGCTCTCGCTCGGGATCGAGACGAAGGGCGGCGTGTTCACGAAGCTGATCGACCGGAACACGACGATTCCGACGCGGAAGTCGGAGACGTTCACCACGGCCGAGGACAACCAGCCGTCGGTCGAGATCCACGTCGGCCAGGGCGAGTCGGAGATGATCAGCTTCAACAAGACGCTCGGCAAGTTCCAGCTCGTCGGCATTCCGCCGGCGATGCGAGGGATGCCGCAGATCGAGGTCTCCTTCGACATCGACGCGAACGGGATCATCAACGTCTCGGCGAAGGACCTCGGCACGGGCAACGAGCAGCAGATCCGGATCGAGGGCGGCTCGGGGCTCAGCGAGAGCGACGTCGAGCAGATGATCAAGGAGGCCGAGGCGCATGCAGGTGAGGCGCACCAGCTGCGTGAGCTCGCGGATGCGCGGAACGCCGGTGAGCAGCTCGCCTACCAGGCCGAGCGCACGCTCGCCGAGCACCGCGACAAGGTCGACGAGGCCACGGCCTCGACGATCGAGGGGCGGATCATGGAGCTGCGCCAGGCGGTCGAAGCCTCGGACGTCGCGGACATCCAGGCGAAGTCCGCGGCGCTCGACGAGGCCTCCCGCTCGCTCGCAGACGCGATCTACGCGCAGGCGTCTGCAGCGCAGTCCGCCTCGCAGTCGCAGACGTCCGGCAACGGCGGCCCGACCGAGGACGAGGTCGTCGAGGACGCCGACTTCGAGGTCATCGACGAAGAGGAAGAGGCGAAGACGTCGTGACCGGGCAAGCGACGTCCGACGCGACGGCGACGGGAGACCGAGTCGGCTGAAGCCGACTCTCCGGCGCCAGAGCGGGGACGGATCGACGCTCGTCGACGACGTCGCACGAGCCGAGGCGAGCGGGACGAGTACCTCGACCTTCTCCAGCGGACGAAGGCGGACTTCGAGAACTACCGCAAGCGGGCCGCGCGCGACCAGGAACGCCTGGTCGCGCACGCGCACGAGCGGCTCGTTCGGGAGCTCCTGCCCGTGCTCGACGACCTCGAGCGCACGCTCGAGGCCGCGGAGCGCCACGAGGAAGCGGCGTTGGTCGACGGCGTCCGGCTCGTCGAGCGATCGCTCCGAAAGGCGCTCGAGAAGGAGGGGCTCACGGAGATCGAGGCCCAGGGCCAGTTCGACCCGCACGTGCACGAGGCGGTCCTCGCTCAGCCCGCGGACGATGCCGAGCACGGCGCCGTCCTCGAGGTCATGCAGCGGGGCTACCGCATCGGGGACAAGGTCGTGCGTCCCGCCAAGGTGATCGTCGCAGAATGAAATCGTTCTTCTCCGTTTGTAGGGGCGAGGCTTGCCTCGCCCTCGTGCTGGGCGGTGGCGCGTAGGTGCCCAGCCCCTACGAGGTCCTCGGCGTCGCGAAGAACGCGTCCGACGACGAGATCAAGAAGGCCTACCGCAAGCTCGCGCGCGAGTACCACCCGGATCGAAACCCGGGCGACAACCGTGCGGAGGAGAAGTTCAAGGAGGTCCAGACCGCCTACGACCTGCTCTCCGACGCCGAGAAGCGCCGCACCTACGACACGTTCGGCGCCTCGGGCGGGCGGGGATTCTCCGGAGCGGACGGGGGCGGAGGCCCCGGTGGCGTTCGCTTCGAGGAGTTCGACCTCGGCAACCTGAGCGATCTCTTCGGCGGCATGTTCGGCGGCGGCGCCCGCCGCGGCCAGGCTCGCCGGCCGACGCGGGGAGACGACCTCGAGACGCGTGTGAGCATCTCCTTCGAAGACTCCCTCGAGGGCGTGCAGGTGCGCATCCCCGTCGAGGCCGAGGATGTCTGCTCCGTCTGTCACGGCACCGGCGCCGAGCCCGGCACCGCACCCGTCGTCTGCCCGCAGTGCGCAGGCCGGGGGGTCGTCTCGGACTCGCAGGGGCTCTTCGCGTTCTCCCAGCCGTGCCCGCGCTGCCAGGGGAACGGCTCGATCGTCGAGAAGCCGTGCCGGAACTGCCGCGGGGCGGGACGCGAGCGCCGGAGGAAGCGCTATGCGGTCAAGATCCCGGCGGGCGCGAAGGCTGGGACCCGTGTCCGGCTCAAGGGCAAGGGCGAGGCCGGGCTGAACGGGGGGCCCCCGGGAGACCTGCACGTCGTCGTCGACGTCGAGCCGTCGCCCCTCTACGAGCGGCGCGGCGCCGATCTCGTGCTCGAGGTTCCCGTCACGTTCGCCGAGGCGGCGCTAGGCGCGTCGGTCGAGATCCCGACCCCAGACGGGCCGGTGTCACTGAAGATCCCGGCCGGGACGGAGAGCGGAAAGCTGCTGCGCGTCAAGGGTCGCGGTGCGCCGCAGCTGAAGGGCAAGGGACGCGGCGATCTGCTCGCCCGCGTGAAGGTGTCGATCCCGAAGAAGCTCACGAAGGCCGAGAAGGAAGCGCTCGAGGGCTACCAGAAGGTGTCGCGCGAGAACCCGCGTGAGCGCTTCGTCGAGGTCGGGTAATGGTCTGATGGACCGCCCGCGCTACATGATCTCCGTCGCCGCCGAGCTCGTCGGGATGCACCCGCAGACGCTGCGGCTGTACGAGGCGAAGGGCCTCGTTCGACCCGGACGCACGCCGGGCGGCACGCGTCTCTACTCCGAGAACGACCTCGAGCGGCTGCGGCTCATCCAGCGGCTGACGACCGAGCTCGGGCTCAACCTCGCAGGGGTCGAGCAGGTGCTGCGCCTGCAGGACGAGCTCAATCGAACGCGCGCGCGCATGGAACGAGTAGAGCGCGAGCTCCGCGCCGAGATCGCGGAGGTTCATCGCTCGTACAGGCGCGACCTCGTCGTCTACCGGCCCGCGCAGGCACCGGCGACCGTCAGCAGAAGGGCACGAACATGAGCTTGCAACAGTCTGTTGCAAACTTGACGACTGCTCGGAGAGCCCGTCTCCGAGCGGGATATCACCCCACTTTGCAACAGACTGTTGCAAGCGAACAATCGGACGCTCGATGGATTTCAACCGCCTGACCCTCAAGTCGCAGGAGGCGGTCGCGGCAGCGCAGGAGCTTGCGCGCCGATCGGGCAATCCCGAGCTGACGCCGGATCACTTGACTCTGGCCTTGCTCGAGCAGGAGCTGCCACGCACGCTCGTCGATCGTGCGGGCTACGGCGCCGCCGAGCTGCGTGCCGAGGCAGATGCACGCGTCCGCAACCAGCCCTCGATCTCGGGCGGCGCCGCGCAACCGCAGGCCTCGCCGGCCCTCAGCCGAGTGCTCGACAAGGCCTTCGAGGAGATGCGCGCGCTGGGCGACGAGTACGCCTCGGTCGAACATCTCCTCCTCGCGCTCGACGTCGTCCCGCGTGACGCGCTGCTCGAGGCGCTCCAGGACGTCCGAGGCGGGCAGAACGTCACGAGCCAGGATCCCGAGGGCACGTACCAGGCGCTCGAGAAGTACGGGCGCGACCTGACCGCGCTCGCCGAAGCGGGCAAGCTCGACCCGGTCATCGGCCGCGACGACGAGGTGCGGCGGGTGATCCAGGTCCTCTCCAGGCGCACGAAGAACAACCCCGTCCTGATCGGCGAGCCGGGCGTCGGCAAGACCGCGATCGTGGAGGGGCTCGCCCAGCGGATCGTCGCCGGCGACGTCCCCGAGGGGCTCAAAGGCAAGCGCGTTTGGGCGCTCGACGTCGGGGCGCTCCTTGCCGGAGCGAAGTACCGCGGCGAGTTCGAGGAGCGGCTGAAGGCCGTCCTCGCGGAGATCCAGAACGCGGCCGGCGACATCGTCCTCTTCATCGACGAGCTCCACACGATCGTCGGCGCAGGCGCCGCGGAGGGCGCCGTCGACGCCGCCAACCTCTTGAAGCCGATGCTTGCCCGTGGCGAGCTGCGCGCGGTCGGAGCCACGACTCTGGACGAGTACCGCAAGCACATCGAGAAGGACGCCGCCCTCGAGCGCCGCTTCCAGCCGGTCTTCGTCGGCGAGCCGTCCGTTGCCGACTCGATCGCGATCCTGCGCGGGCTCAAGGAGCGCTACGAGGCGCACCACGGGGTGGAGATCAGGGACTCCGCATTGGTCGCCGCCGCCGTGCTCTCGGAGAGGTACGTCAGCGACCGCTTCCTGCCGGACAAGGCGATCGACCTGGTGGACGAGGCGGCGTCGCGCCTCCGCATGCAGATCGACTCGTCTCCCGTCGAGCTCGACGAGGCGGAGCGCCGTGTGCGCCAGATCGAGATCGAGCTGGCGGCCATGGTCAACGAACCCGACAACGTGCGCGCGCCTCTCGAGCGCGAGCTCGCCGAGGCGAAGGCGCGCCGCGACGAGCTGGCCGCGCGCTGGTCTCGCGAGAAGGACGGGCTGCAGCGGGTCGCGGAGATCAAGAAGCAGATCGACGAGCTTCGGATGGAAGCCGAGCGGGAGGAGCGCCTGGGGAATCTCGGCCGCGTCGCCGAGATCCGCTACGGCGCTCTCCCCGAGCTCGAGAAGGAGCTTGCGGAGCGCGAGCAGCCGTCCGAGGCGCCGATGGTCAAGGAGGAGGTCGACGAGGACGACATCGCCGCGGTCGTCGCGTCGTGGACGGGGATCCCCGCCTCGCGGCTGCTGGAGGGGGAGGTCGAGAAGCTCATCCACATGGAGGAGCGCCTGCACCAGCGCGTCGTCGGCCAGGATGAGGCTGTAGAGGCGGTGTCCAACGCGCTTCGCCGCGCTCGCTCCGGCCTCCAGGACCCCAACCGGCCGATCGGCTCGTTCGTCTTCCTCGGCCCGACCGGCGTCGGGAAGACCGAGCTCGCGCGCGCTCTCGCCGAGTTCATGTTCGACGACGAGCGGGCGATGGTCAGGCTGGACATGTCGGAGTACCAGGAGCGGCATACGGTCGCGCGGCTCGTCGGGGCGCCGCCCGGCTACGTCGGCTACGAGGAAGGCGGGCAGCTGACCGAGGCCGTCCGCCGGCGTCCGTACGCCGTGCTCCTCCTCGACGAGATCGAGAAGGCGCACTCCGAGGTCTTCAACACGTTGCTCCAGCTCCTCGACGACGGACGGCTGACGGACGGTCAGGGGCGGACGGTCGACTTCCGGAACACGGTCGTGATCATGACCTCGAACATCCGCTCACCGGAGGCGCTCCAGGAGCAGTTCCGGCCTGAGTTCCTGAACAGGATCGACGAGATCGTCGTCTTCGAGCCGCTGACCCGCGAGCAGCTCACCGAGATCGTCGAGCTCCAGCTCGCGAGGCTCCGCGAACGGCTCGCCGAGCGCCGGATCGAGCTCGATCTCACCGACGAGGCGAAGGAGCACCTCGCCGAGGCGGGCTGGGACCCGGCCTACGGCGCCCGCCCGTTGAAGCGCGCGATCCAGCGCATGCTCGAGAACCCGCTGGCGCTCGAGCTCCTCGAAGGACGGTTTTCCGAAGGCGATGTCGTGCGCGCGACCCTGCAGGATGACGAGCTCGTCTTCGAGCGCGCCGAAATGGGCGCGCCCGCCACCGCGTAGCCTCTCGTACGGAACCGGCGTACGATCGACGGGTAATGCCCGCGGCCATCGTCGGCCGAGAGGCCGAGCTCGCGTCCATCCGAGATTTCGTCGGCAGCATCGCCGATGGGGCGACCGCGCTCGTGCTGGAGGGCGAGGCTGGGTCGGCAAGACGACGGTCTGGAGCGCAGGCATCGCGGAGGCGGAAGAGCAAGGGAGTCCTGGCTCTTCGGTCGTGTCCTGCGGAGAGCGAGACAGCGCTGTCGTTCTCGGGAGTCGGCGACCTCCTCGACGCGGTGCTCGACGCGGTGCTCGCCCCGCTGCCCAACTCGGTCGAGAGCGGGAGGCAGCCGGCTCAGCCGTTCAGCCTTCGCGACGTGCCCGCCGTCCGATCCGACGTCGGAGTCGCGAAGGCTGAATCGCACACCGCATCAACCTCCGCGCGTGCTCGCATCCGACACGGTCGAGGCTACGGCGCCGCGGGGACATTGGTGACCGGCACATCGTCGGCGACAGACTCTACCGGGAGCCGCCGAAGCCCGTGAATCGCCCTACGACGATCGCAGCCTCGGACTCGGGCCGTGAGATCGAGTGGTCGCAGATCGGGATGGGGTTCGGGCTCGGGATCCTGCTCGCTATCGGCCTCTTCCTGGCGATGCGCTCCACGCGGAGCCGCCAACTCGCTCACTGAACCGGGTCATCGCGCTCGCCGACGCACGACCGCCCCTGGAAAGGGGCGGTCGTGCACTGTCGCGGTTTACTTCGCGTCGTGGAGCAGGCCTCGAAGCCGTATCGGAAGAGCTGGTGGAGGCGGGGGCTGAACGCGCTCGTCCGTCCTCTTGCGCGTGTGGGGCTGACGGGGCCACGAACCCACCTTCTCACCGTTTCCGGCCGCAAGACGGGCACGCCCTGGTCGACTCCGGTCTCGATCGTCGAGGAAGGCGGCGAACGGTGGCTCGTCGCGCCGTACGGCGACCGGAACTGGGTGAGGAACGCACGGGCGGCGGGGCAGGTGGAGCTGCGCAGGGGACGTCGCCGCGAGCAGCTGTCCGTGGTGGAGCTCTCCCCCCGCGAGGCCGTTCCCGTGCTCAGGCGCTACTACGAGCTCGGTCGCCTGACCCGGCCGTTCTTCGACGTGAGCCTCGAATCGAGCGACGAGGAGTGGCTCGCGGAGGCTCCGTGTCATCCGGTCTTCCACTTGGAGCGAACAATCCGTACTCTTTGAGAGGGCGGGAGAACCGCAGAATGGTCGAGGGGGGCATGATGCCGGTCTTGCTGGAGAACGAGATCTTGCTGGTAGCCGCGACGGAGCTGGAGCTCTGCGGCCATCCGGGGCTCGTCTGTGGCGTCGGACCGGTCGAGGCGGCGGCGACGATCTCGCGTGAGCTGGCGCTGAATCAGCCGCGCGCCGTCGTCAACGTCGGTATCGCGGGCAGCAGAGGATTGACTCCCGGAACCATCGTCATCGGCTCCGAGGCGTTCTACTGCGACCTCGGCGCCGAGATTCCGATCGTCGACCGCGTTCGAGCGGATCAGGAATTCGTCGCCGAGATCCAGGCGGCGATTCCCGAGGCCGTCGTCCTTCCGATCGCCACGAGCGCGTACGTCACTGGCTCGGAAAGAGCCAGCGAGAAGTTCCGTGTCGAGGGCATGGAGGGCTTCGGCGTCCTGCGTGCCTGTGAGCTCGCCGAGGTCCCGGGCTGCGAGGTGCGCGTGATCTCGAACGACATCGGCGAGGGAGACCGCGCCCTGTGGATGATGCGGCGCGCCCTCGAGGTGCTCGACGGGGTCATGCCGCGGCTGCACGGCGGCGTCGTCGCCCATCGCTAGACAGCGCTGATGGCGCGGGCAGCGTCCACGCGCCGAGAGCTCCCACCGCCGCTTCCGCCGGAGTCGCGCACCGTCGGCCAGCTGGTCGGCGAGGCGATCCGGATCTACGGGAGGAACGTCTGGAAGGCGCTCGCGATCGGCCTCCCGATCGCGTTGGTCAACGCGCTCGTGTGGGCGGCACCCGACTCGAATCCGGTCTTCGTCGCGGCGGTCGGAGCACTCCTGGCGACGCTCAGCTACGTCGTCGCGTGCTCGATCGTCACCGAGCAGTCGTTGCGGAGCAGGCACGCCATCGTCGCCTATTGCATCGGCGTGCTCGTCTTCGTCCCCTTCCCACTGCTCGCAACGCTCTTCATCTTTCCCGGCCTCATCTGGCTGGCGCTCTTCGGTCTCGCGGTTCCGGTCGCGCTCGTGGAGGGTCTCGGCGTGCGTGGGTCGCTGATCCGCGCGGTGCGGCTGGCTCGGGTGGACTTCGTCCACGTTCTGGGAGGGTTGGCCACGCTCGCGATCCTCGTGTTTCTCACCCAGGCATCGCTCTTCTTCGTCCTCCGCGAGTTCGCGGAGAACACGAGAGTCGCGGCGGCAACGCTGGCCTCCATCGTCGTGTCGCCGCTCGTGCTTCTCGGAGCCGCGCTCCTGTACGTCGACCAGACCGCTCGATTAGGCTCACCCCGCGAGCGACGAAAGGAGCCCGATGCCCACGTACCTGATGCTCACCACGCTGACCGAGAAGGGGATCCAAACGCTGCACGCGAACCCCGCGCGGCTCCGTGAGGTCAACCGCGACGTCGAGGAGATGGGGGCGAAGGTGCTCCACCAGTGGGCTGCACTCGGCGGGTACGACTTCGTCAACATCGTCGAGGCTCCCGACGACGTCACCATCGCGAAGGTGTCGGTCGCGCTCGGCGCGCGTGGAAGCGCGAAGCTCGAGTCGCTGCCGCTGATCTCGGTCGACGACTTCCTGGGCACGCTGACGTAGCGGCGAGGCTCGCCTCGCCCTGAGGTACGGCGCGCGAGGGCGAGGCAAGCCTCGCCCCTACAGCGCGAGGAATCCGGTCTGACTCGGCTCCACGTGGAGCGGGCTCGCCGGGAGACCTGCCCGCGGCTCGAGGTTGAACTCGCGCGGCGCGACGTCGTTTGGCGTGTCCGGGTGAAACAGAGAAGCCAGCAGCTGGATCTGACGTCGGCCCGGCCCGAGCTCCCACTGACCGCCGCCGTAGGCGCCGATCCCGTGCGCCTCGCAGTAGTCGTAGGCGGCGAACAGCCGTTCCACCGAGCCGAAGCGCGAGGGCTTCACGTTCACCGTCTTCGGCGGCCAGGTCAGGTTCTCGATGTCTTCGACCGAGTGAATGATCGCGTCCCAGGTCACCCGGTCGCGGTGCGGCTCGAGCACGTCCACCGTCTCGGGGGTCAGGCCCGGGTCCTCGAGCCACGCGTCGGGTAGCCCCTCCGCGACCCGCTGGTAGAGAGCCGGGTCGGCGGGCGTGTCGACGACGGTGCCCCGGTACTGGCCCTTGAGGTCGACCGAGTCGACGGCGCCGGTCGCGGCGAGCTCTTGGATCAGGGTCTCGGTCCAGTCCGCGTTCGCGTCGAGCTTGAAACGCAGCCCGGGATAGAGACGGATCCAGGAGTCGAAGCGCTCGGTCGAGGGAGGGGACCCCAGGCCCATCGACACCACGAACTCGACCGGTCTGGCCTCCCGCCGTGTGGCGTCCCCGAGCGAAGCCCCTGCCTGGCGGAGCGCGAGGTCGAGCGCGGCGCTCTCGTATGCCCACCGCCTGTAGTCGTGGTACGCGTGCTGCGCGGGTTCCTGCTCGAAGAGCAACAGCGTGGCCAGGTGCTCCGAGAACGCCTGCAGCGTCCACGAGCCGGCCAGCGGCAGCACCGGCCCGCGTGCCTGCGCGCTGTCGTGCTCCTCGCCATGGTAGGTGACGTCCTCGCCGATTCCCTCTTCGCCCCCGCCTCGCAGGTGAATCACGGTCGTCTTGCGGAGGAAGTCGGCTCGGGCCTGCAGCTCGAGGCCTTCGAGGGCGTACTCCTCGATCTCGAGCGGGAGGTCGCGAACCGCGTCGTACAGGCTCACAGGGCCGCGTACGCTACAGCCGTCTCCGCTGCCAGGCGCGCGTTCGACACGATCAGCTCCCGGTTGACCTCGCGCGTGCGGCCGCCGGAGTTGTCGTGCAGGAATGAGAGGACGAACGGTGTCACGGCCTGTCCGGAGACGCTCGCGGCGGCCGCTGCGGACACGGCCGAAGCGATCAGGTCCTCGACGTCGAGGCTCTCGGGCGGCGGTTGCGCGAGCAAGATGCCGGCGCCGCCGAGCTCCCAGTGGGCTCGCGCGATGTGTGCGGCCTCCGCCGCGTCATCGACCCGGTGAGGCACCGGTGGGCCTCCTTCGGAGGCATAGAAGAGCGGCAGAGTGTCGGTGCGGAAGCCGACCACGGGAATTCCGAGCGTCTCCAGGAGCTCGACCGTCGCGGGCACGTCCAGGAGCGACTTCACGCCCGAGGAGACGACAAGGGCTCGGGCTCGTGCGAGCGCGGGGATGTCCGCGGAGACGTCGGGAGGGGATGGGAACCCGCGGTGGACGCCGCCGATCCCGCCGGTGCCGAGATACGGAATCCCGACCCACTCGGCGACGGCGAGCGCTGCGCCGACGGTCGTCGCGCCGACAGCGCCCTGCACCGCGCAGGCCGCGAGGTCTCGAGGACCGGCCTTGCGCGCCTCCGCGGTGAAACGCTCGAGCTCCGATGGCTCGAGACCCACCCGGATGACGCCGTCGAGCACGCCGATCGTCGCCGGCACCGCCCCGGGCTCCCGTACCGCTGCTTCACTGGCGAGACCGACCTCGACCCCGTCCGGCGCGGGAAAACCGTGAGCGACCAGCGTGGTCTCGAGCGCGACGACAGCCTCGCCGGCGTCGAGCGCCGCGCGCACCTCCTCGCCGACGACGATGAGCTCGCTCACGAGCCGCCGAGCCTAGCGTCGGGCATCGCACCGACCCGCTGCACGCAGCGGGCGGCCGCTTCCAGGGCGAGATCCGGCCCTCCGACGATCCACCCGGCTGCGAGCGCGTCGCCCGCACCCGTCGTGTCGACTACCTGCGCGACCGGGAGGGCAGGACGCTCGTCGCCGGCGAACGAGCACCCTCGCGCTCCCCGCTTCGAGATCCACTGCACGCCTGACAGCGGACCGCCGAAGATCTCCTCCTCTCGTTCGGTGGCGAAGACGACGTCCGGCGCGAGCTGCATGACGGTCTCGCGGAGCCCGACGGGTCCCGCGTCCCGGATGGCGCTCCAGGTCGCGAGGTCGACGCTCACCGCGGATCCCTGCGCTCTCGCGATCTCGGCCGCGCGCTGCGCGGCGCTCCGGACCGGCTCCACCATGAGCGCGTACCCGGAGATGAACAGGTGATCGCAGCCTTCGAGCCATGCGGGATCGAGCTCGTCCTCGCGAAACTCGCGTGCAGTCCCGCGGTCCGATGCCATCGAGCGCTCGCCGTCCGAAGATACGAGCGAACAGATGACGCCGTTTCGGCCCTCGACCGGCCCGAGGACTTCGACACCACTCGTCTCGAGCGCGGCGAGTGCAAGGCGGCCAGGCTCGTCGTCTCCCCGCTTTGCGATTACGCGAGAGCTCGCGCCGAGCGTCGCCGCCCAGGCAGCCACGTTTGCGGCCTGACCCCCAGGACCGACGTGGATCTCGGCGTTCGTGTCACCTCCCGAGGCCAGCGGGTCTCGCAACTGGACGATCACGTCCAGCGTGAGGTCTCCGAAGGCGCAGACAAGCACGTGCCGGATCGTAAGATCAGTTCATGGACGGCGACGAGCGACGCGGCTGGTTCCGAACCTTTGTGCTCGGCAGCGTCGTGGGCGCGTCCGCAGCCCTTGCCGCCAATTCGCGCCGCCGCCGCATCCAGCGCCGGCGCGGTCGTCCGCGCGGACTCGCCGCCTTCGAGAGCGCGCCATGCTACCTCGAGCTCATCGATACAGAGCGCGAGCAGTCTGCGGTCCAGGACGAGCGCTAGCCTCTTCTTCGGTGCCCATCTACGAGTACCGTTGCCCGAACGGGCACACGTTCGAGGTCTTCCAGAAGATGACCGATCCGGTGCCGGACGGGTGTGTCACGTGCGGGGCGGGACCGGTCGAGAAGATCCTCTTTCCCGTCGCGGTGCACTTCAAGGGCTCGGGGTTCTACTCGACCGACTACGGCCGGGGCGGACGGAAGCCGAAGGACGGCGATGCTGCGCCCGCCGACAAGGCGAAGGACAAGCCCGCCGACAAGGCGCCTGCGGCCGAGAAGAAGAGCACACCGCCGGCCAGCGATTAGGTGCGCTAGCGCCGCGTGCAGCCGGCGCCGTAGAGATCCCCCTTCGCCGGAGGAAGCGCGGCCGAGCGGCGCAGGAACATCGAGATGACCTCCGCGTTGTCCTCGGAGCCGAGGATGACCGACTCGTTACCGTCGAACGACGGCGTGCCCCCGAGCCGACAGTGGAGCGAGCGGCCGGAGTCCGCGCGGAAGCGCACCCAGCCGAGCTGGGCGATCTCCCAGGCCGAGAGGTCGGTCACGAGCGGTGCAGCGAGAGAGTCGCCGATGAAGGGCAGGCGGGCGAAGGTCCCCAGGCCGGCGATCTTGTCGCCCACGGCGTCTGCGACCGCCTGCTGTCGGCTCCCTCGCGTCAGGTCGTTGTCCGACGCGTCGTTCTGGTTCGAACGAATGCGCGCGTAGACGAGAGCGCGCCTGCCGTCCATATGCTGGGTTCCCTTCTCGAACCGCCAGCCTTCCCAGGTGTCGCAGCGCGCGGGCTTGTAGGGGCAGTCGAACTTGTTCGAGAGAATCTTCTTCGGCACGTTCACGTCGACGCCGCCGAGCGCGTCGATCAGCTCGCGGAAGCCGTCGAAGTCGAAGACGACGACGTGATGGATCGGCAGGCCGGTCAGCGCTCGTACGGTCGCGATCGTGAGTGCCGGGCCGCCGACCTGGTTCGCGGCGTTGATCTTCCCGGAGCCGTAGCCCGGGATGTCGACGCGGAGATCGCGGGGGATCGACAGGTACGACAGACGGTGCTTGCCGGGATCGGTGCGCAGCAGCAAGAGCGAGTCGGCACGTCGTGCATCGCCGCGGCCGGGCGCCCTCCCGCCGTCGGTCCCGATCACGAGGATCGTCGCCGGCTTCGAGAAGAGCGACCCGTCCAGATCGGCGAGGCGCCCTTCGGCGCGGCGCGGAAGGCGCTGATTCGCCTCGTCGACACCGCTCGAGAACGCGAGATAGCCGAGCACTCCCCAGACCACGGTGAACAGGAGCAGGCCGACGACGGCGAGGACGATCCAACGGCCCCAGCGGCGGCGACCGCGAGCGTTCTCCTTGCCAGCGGCGGGTTGCGACGCGGGCTGCTTGCGCCTCTCGAGAGGGACTCTGCCCTTGACGCGGCCACCTCGATAGCGCCGGTAGGGCTTGTCTCCCTCGGCCATTCGGGGCGCTATGGTAGCCCGCGGCCGTGGGCGCTCCCCTCGTGATCGGAGTCGACGTGGGCGGGACGAAGATCCGCTCCGGTGTCGTCGATCGGGAGGGAGTCGTCCACCTTCGTCACGAGCAGGACAGCCCGGAAACCTCCGAGGAAGCCGTGCTGCAGGCGCTCGACGATGCCGTGGACGCGGTGCTCGGCGAAAAGCGTCGGGGCGATCGGGCTCGGCATTCCCTCGAATCTCGAGCGCGGAACGGGACGGGTTCTCCGCTCGACGAACCTCCCGTTCGACGACTTCGACCTCGCCGGGCACGCTCGCGAGCGCTTCGGTCTCCCGGTCGGGGTCGAGAACGACGCGAACGCCGCCGCGCTGGCGGAGTGGAAGCTCGGGGCGGGACGAGGGCTCTCCAGCCTCGTCCTGCTCACGCTCGGCACGGGAGTCGGCGGCGGGCTCGTCCTCGACGACCGGATCTACCGCGGGTGGGCCGAGGTCGGGCACATGGTCCTGGTCGCAAACGGCCTACCGTGTCAAGGGAGCTGTCACGGCCGAGGGCACGTCGAGACGTACGTCTCCGGCACGGCGGCCGATCGCGCGGCCCAGGAGCTGTGGGGAGAGGAGGCGGACGCACACGTGCTCGTGGAGCGCGCCCGGGCGGGAGACGAGGAAGCGCACACACGCCTCGCCGAGATCGGCGCGTTGCTCGGAGCCGCGATCGGCTCTCTCGTGAATCTCTTCGATCCCGAGGTCGTCTTGATCGGCGGCGGCTTCGGAGAGGCCGCAGGGGAGCTCCTACTCGAGCCGGCTCAGGGTGTGGCTCGCCGGGAGGCGATCTCGCCTGCGGACGAGACGCTCCGCGTGCTACCCGCCGAGCTCGGGGGTGAGGCGGGGCTCGTCGGGGCGGCGCTCGTCGGCTTCGAAGCTCTCGACGGAGCCTGGTAGAGAGGCGCGGTTCGTTGCCGCTCGCGGTCTGCGCCACCCCGATCGGGAACCTCGGCGACGTCACGCTCCGTGTGCTCGAGGAGCTGCGCGACGCCGATCTCGTTCTCTGCGAGGACACGCGCCGCTCACGGATCCTCCTCGACCGGTACGGGATCGGCTCGCGCCTTCAGAGCTTCCATGGGCACAACGAGGCGAAGCGCGCGCAGGAGGTGCTCGCGCGGCTCGAGCGTGACGAGCGGATCGCGCTGATCTCGGATGCCGGGCTGCCGGGAGTCAACGATCCGGGAGCGCGGCTGATCGGAGAGGCGCTCGCGGCAGGCCGGCCGGTCACGGTGCTGCCGGGGCCGTCGGCGGTGGAGACGGCGCTCGTCGCGAGTGGCCTCGTGTCCGGTCGCTACCAGTTCATCGGCTACCTGCCTCGACGGAAAGGGGAGCTCGAGCGGCTTGCGGAGGAGCTCTCCCGCTGGCCGTACTCGGTGGTCGCGTTCGAGTCTCCCCGGCGGCTGCCGGCGTCGTTGGCCGCGTTCGCCGGCGTGATGCCGGAGCGGTCGGCCGCCGTGTGTCGCGAGCTGACGAAGCGGTTCGAAGAGATCGTCCGCGGAACGGTCGAAGAGCTCGCGGAGCGGTTCGCCGAGCCGCCCAAAGGCGAGAACACGCTGGTGCTCGGCGCGGACGCCGGCGACGCAGATCGCGCCTGCACCGCAATCGCTCGCCGCGGTCGCGGAGCTCGTTGCGGCCGGGGTCACGCGGCGTCAAGCCGTCGACCTCGTCGCCCGACTCGCCCGCGAGCCGCGAAACGCGCTCTACCGCGCGTCTCTGTAACAAGACGTCAACACTTGTTGCCGTCGCGCGGATCCGACGGCTACTCTCGTTCCGTGTTGACTTCGAAGACAACGCGGCTGGTCGTCTGCCTCGCGGTCGCTGCTACGTGGTGGTTCGTCAGCCCGTCGAGCGCGTATGCGTGGGAGTGGCCGGCCGACGGAGAGGTGGTCCGAGAGTTCTCGCTCGGCGACAACCCCTACGCGGGTGGTCAGCATCGGGGTGTCGACATCGCCCTCGTCGATGCGGCGGCCGTACGCGCGCCCGCCTCCGGGGAGGTTGCCTTCGCTGGGCAGGTCCCGACACACGGCCTCACGGTCACGATCGTCGCTGCCGGCGGGTACAAGGTCTCGCTCACCCACCTTGGGCGGCTGCTCGTCGAGCGCGGCGAGGTCGTCGAAGAAGGAACGCCCGTGGCCGACGCTGGACCGTCCGGCGATCCAGAGCACGACGTTCCGTACGTTCACCTCGGCGTCCGGGTCGGCGCGGATGAGACATACGTCAATCCGTTGTCGCTGCTTCCGCCGCGGGCTGCCCCCATACCTCCGCCGGCGCCCGCGGCGCCGCCCGCACCGGCGCCGCCTACACCCGACCCCGCGCCCGAGCCGCCGATCGGAGCGGCGCCGCCCGCGTCGGATCCCGCGCCGGTCCCGGAGCCTGCGCCGGCGGCTCCGACTGCTCCTGAGCTCACGCCTGTCGTGACCGCCAACGACGCGTCAATCGCCGACGCTGCGGCCAGCGGAAGTGCTCTCGCGGCTGAAGCGCGTGCTCCCCGGCCGACACGCGACCGTGCCAGGATCTTGCCGCGACGGCCTGCAGCACAGCGGCACTCGGCGCACGCGCCCGAGTCGGCGGCTCGTGCAGTCGCCCGCAGTGACGGTGCGCAGCGACAGACCGAGCGGCAGAAACCCGGCGGTACCCGGCGCCCAGCTTCGACCGCGACGACACGACCGGCGAACGTGGTCGGAACCGTCGCGCCGTCGATCTTGGAAGACCTGTACGACGGTGCGCGCCACGGCTCGGCCGAGGCCTCGGTCTCGCGTTCGAACGGGGCGGCAGTTGCGATTCCCGGCGCCGATTCGCCTCGCCGCGTCGTGCTCGTCGGTGCGCTCGCCTTGCTCGCGCTTCTCGTCGGAGGCGCAGCCGGCGCCGCCAGGGGTGCTCGAAGGCGACTCCATATCATTCGGCCTCGTGAGCCAGCCGAGCCCCCGCCGGAAGATCCTGGTCGCCGTAGCGTGGCCCTATGCGAGCGGCCTGCGCCACATCGGCCACGTCGCGGGGTTCGGGGTCCCGTCGGACACCTTCGCCCGCTACCACCGGATGCGCGGCAACGACGTCCTCATGGTGAGCGGCACGGACGAGCACGGGACGCCGGTCATGGTGGCCGCCGACGCGGCCGGCGAGTCGCCGCATGAGACCGCCGAGCGGTTCAGCCAGCTCATCCGCGACGATCTTCGCGACCTCGGGCTCTCGTACGACCTCTTCACCCGGACCACGACCGCCAACCACTACCGCGTCACCCAGGATCTCTTTCGCACGCTTCATCGCAAGGGCTACATCGTCGAGCACGAGACGCTCGGGGCGTTCTCCGCCTCGACCGGGCACACGCTTCCCGACCGCTACATCGAGGGCACGTGCCCGATCTGCGGCTTCGAGAGCGCGCGCGGAGACCAGTGCGACAACTGCGGGAACCAGCTCGATCCCACCGACCTGATCGACCCCCGTTCCCGGATCGACGGGACGACACCCGTCTTCGAGAGGACGAAGCACCTCTTCCTCGACCTGCCCGCATTCAAGGAGCAGCTGACGGCCTGGATCGAGTCGCAGGAGCACTGGCGCCAGAACGTCAGGCGATTCTCGCTCAACTTCGTCAAGGAGTTGAAGCCGCGTGCGATCACGCGGGACCTCGACTGGGGAGTGCCGATCCCACTCGAAGGTTACGAGGATCAGCACGACAAGCGGATCTACGTCTGGTTCGACGCGGTGATCGGCTACCTCTCCGCGTCGATCGAGTGGGCCGAGAGCCGCGGCACGCCCGATGCGTGGCGCGAGTGGTGGCAAACCCCCGATGCGGAGCACGCGTACTTCATGGGGAAGGACAACATCGTCTTCCACACGGTCATCTGGCCGAGCACGCTCCTCGGCTACGGCGACGACGGCGAGTACGGGGCCGGGCGAGGTGCGCTGAAGCTGCCCGACAACATCGTCTCGAGCGAGTTCCTGACGATGGAGGGCAAGCAGTTCAGCTCCAGCCGGGGGGTCGTGATCCTGATCCGTGACTTCCTCAGCCGCTACGACGCGGACGCGTTGCGCTACTTCCTCTCGATCGCCGGCCCGGAGACTCAGGACACGGACTTCACGTGGTCCGAGTTTGTCCGCCGCAACAACGACGAGCTGGTCGCGACTTGGGGAAACCTCGTAAACCGCACACTCCAGAGCGCGTTCAAGAACTTCGGAGTCGTGCCGGAGCCGGGTGCGCTGACCGAGTCCGACGGGCAGCTGCTCGGCGAGATCGAGAACGGGTTCGCGTCGGTCGGGGGGCTGATCGAAGCCGCGCGCTTCAAGAACGCCCTGCAAGAGATCATGCGGCTCGCTGGG
>CAVRLT010000030.1:0-68432 GCA_963721795.1 uncultured Actinomycetes bacterium | reverse complement strand
GCGACCGCGACGTCGGGGACGGAGATCTTCTTCTGCGCGCGCCCTTCGCGATGACCTCGCCGTCCACGACCTCGAGGTCGGCGGGGTCGATCTCGAGCTCCTTGCCGGCGATCTCCAGGAGCTTCGTACGGGCGCTGTCGGCCGCCTTCTTGACCGCCATCCCGGCGACGAACGTCGCGCGCGACGCGAAGGTCCCGGTGCAGACGGGCGACGAGTCCGTATTCGAGTTGTCGTAGTGACCCAGTCGTAGGGGACGCCGAGCGTGTCGGCCACGATCTGCGACTGGATCGTCTTCGAGCCGTTGCCATGTCGGCGGTCCCCGAGAAGACGTCGACGCGCCCGTCCGGCTTCATCTTGATCCATGCCTGCGACGGGTCGCCGTTCTGGTTCATCCCGGTCGGGTACTCGATCGCGGAGATCCCGCGTCCCTTGTGCTTCGCCATCAGTGCTCCTCCGGGTTTCCGAGCTGGCCCGACGAGGTGCTCGGGAAGCCATTCGTCGGATCGAGGCTCGCTCGACATCGTGCGGTAGTCGGCGGGAAGCTCGTGCCCGAGCTCGTCGGCCACCGCGAGGATGGTGGGAACGGTCGACGGATCGTTGTAGACGACCCGTTCGGAGAGGTGTCGCCGATCCGGTTCGCGTTCTTGAGACGGATCTCGAACGGGTCGAGGCCGAGCCTCTTCGCGATGCGGCTCATGTGCGTCTCGACCGCGAAAGACACCGACGTGACGCCGAAGCCGCGCATCGCCGTCGTCGGCACGCGGTTCGTGTAGACGACGTAGCCGTCGAACTCGAGATTCGGGATCGTGTACGCCCCCGTGTGGTGGAAGCTGTGCTTCGTCAGGCCGTACGGCGAGAAGCGCGAGTAGGCGCCGGAATCGTGGAGGGTCAGCATCTTGCGGCCGAGAATCCAGCCGTCCTTCGTCACCGCGTCCGCGATCTCCATGTGCCAGGGCGCCCGCGTGGACGAGCAGAGGAACTCCTCCTCGCGCGTCCAGCGCCACTTCACTGGCTTTCCCGACTTGAGCGCGAGGAGCGAGCACATCGTCTCCGTGGCCGTGTCGACCTTGCCGCCGAAGCCGCCGCCGACGGTGCCACCGACGAACTTCAGACGGTTCAGCGGCACCTCCAGATGCGCGGCGACGACGCCCATCGAGAAGTAGAGCGCCTGCGTGCACGAGTAGATCGTCAGCCGGCCATCGGCCTCGGGCACGACCTGACAGACCTGCGTCTCGACCGGGACGTGCTCGATCGCCGCGGGGCGGTAGACACCCTGGACGATCAGGTCCGCCTTCTCGAACGCCTCCGCGATCGACCCCTTGCGGATCTGGCGACGGTCCATCTCGTCCTCGAAGTGCGGGTACCAGTTGCCCCAGTGGTGCACCTTCGGGGCATCCGAGTCGAACGCCTTGCGGACATCGAAGAGCGCGGGCTTTTCGGAGAGCTCGAGCTCGATCGCGTCCACGGCCGCCTGGGCGACGACCTCGTCGTCCGCCGCGACGACCGCGATCGGCTGCCCCTTGTAGCGGACGTCGTCCTTCGCGAGCAACGGCTCGTCCGCAGGAATGCCGAGCGCCGAGAGATGCCCGTACTCGAGGAGGGGAACGTCCTCCCACGTGATGATCGCGTGCACGCCCTCCATCGTCTCCGCCTTCGTGACGTCGAGGCGCTTGATGTCCGCGTGGTGGGCTGGCGAGCGAAGCGCCTTGACCCAGAGAGTGCCGGGGACTCGCACGTCGTCCACGAACGTCGTCCGGCCGGTGACGTGCGCGACGCCGTCGTAGCGGGGGAGTCGTGCGCCGACGGCCTTCATGCCGGTGCTCCGGGAACCTCGACCGGCGGCTCTTCGCCGGGTTGCGGGAGCCAGCGCTGGTTCGAGGAGATCTCCCCGCCGGCCGCCGCCGAGACCGCGTCGATGATCTTCACGTAGCCGGTGCAGCGGCAGACGTGGCCAGCGAGTGCTTCCTGAATCGACTCTCGCTCGGCGCCCCCGCCGCCCTCGAGATACGCATGAGCAGCGATCACCATGCCCGAGGTACAGAACCCGCACTGGGCGGCGTAGCGCTCGTGGAACGCGTTCTGGATCGGCGAGAGCTCCTCGGGCGTTCCGAGGCCTTCGAGGGTCGTGATCTCGGCGCCGTCGAGTGCTGCGGCCGGCAACAGGCACGAGCGCCGCGGCTCCCCGCCGACCAGGACGGTGCAGGACCCGCACCCGCCCTGCTGGCAGCCGGCCTTCGGGCTCGTGATGCCGAGCTCCTCGCGGAGCACGTAGAGAAGCGGCGCCAGAGGCGGGCTCGACGAGCTCGTGCTCGACGCCGTTGACGGTCAGTTTCATGTTGCCTCCTGGAGCTCGCCGAGGGCCCGCCGGACGAGCACGGGCAGCGTTCGTTCGCGGTACCACTTGGACGCGAGCGCGTCGTCCGCAAAGGTCACGTCTTGGACGGAAGCCTCGGCGGCGGCGTCCGGGTCGTCCGCCTCCGCCTCCGCAGAGCGAAGCCGGACAGCGGGGCCGTCGACACCGGCGACCGCAATGCGGACGGTTCCGTCGGAGCCGCGCGCGGCACACACCGTCAGCGCAGAGTAGTCGTGGGTGTGGGGGCGGTCGAGCCGCGCGAACCCGCCGGCAGTGGGCTCCTCGTAGGTGATGTCGAGAACGAGGCGGCCGTCCCTGTCGGCGAGGAAGTCCTCGACGGAGTCGGTCCGCTCGCCGCCCGCACCCGCGGAACGGACCTGCGCGTCGAGCGCCAGGAACGCGGCCTGGAGGTCGCCGCGTGGAGCGTCGCGGCCCTGCGGAGCGCAGAGGTTCCCACCGGCCGTTCCTTGCGCGCGGATCTCCCGGTCGGCGACGTTCGCGGCGCAGGGACCGAGCGGCGCCGCGAGCTCGACCAGGTCCTGGATCGGAGTCATCGCCCCGATCGTGGTGCGCGAGCCGTCTCGCGCGATCCCTTCGAGCCCGGCGCGGGCGAGCATCAGCACGCGGTCCGGCTTGAGGTAGCCGTAGGTCATCTCGGGAACCACGATCGTTCCGCCGGCCAGCACCGTCACTCCCGAGCCGTCCCCGAACGCCGTGACCGCCTCTTCCTCAGAGGCCGGGAGGAGCACCTCCGTGTCGGTTCCGAGCGCCGTCGTCGCTATGGCCATTCCCACCCCCGCATCGCGTTTGACCCGTGCCGCGAGTCTAAACGCGTCGACCACGGAGGGCACAAGTGATCGATTCTCGATTTGGACGCGGCGCCGAAGGGCCGGTGTACGCTCCGAGCGTGAGCTTTCGCACGATCGACGACCTCGAGACAGCACTACGAAACGCCGACTACCTGCCGGATCGCGGGCTCGCGACGGCCCTGTTCCTGTCACTCGCGCTCGAAAAGCCGCTCCTGCTCGAAGGCGAGGCGGGGGTCGGGAAGACCGAGGCCGCGAAGGCGCTGGCAACGGCGCTCCCCGCCCGGCTGATCAGGCTCCAGTGCTACGAGGGCCTCGACGTCTCGCACGCCGTCTACGAGTGGAACTACCCCCGGCAGCTCCTCCACATCCGCGCCGCCCAGGAGGGAACGGTCTCAGAGGACGAGCTGTTCGGCCCGGAGTTCCTCATACGGCGGCCGCTGCTCGAGGCGATCGACTCCGACGAGCCGGTGGTGCTCCTGATCGACGAGATCGACCGTGCCGACGAGGAGTTCGAGGCGTTCCTGCTGGAGATCCTGTCGGACTTCCAGGTCACGATTCCCGAGCTCGGGACGATTCGCGCGCGGCGCGTGCCCGCGGTCGTGCTGACGTCGAACCGGACCCGCGAGCTCCACGACGCCCTCAAGCGCCGAGCGCTCTTCCACTGGATCGGGCATCCCTCGCTCGAGCGAGAGGTCGAGATCGTCCGGCTCCGCGTCCCCGGCATCTCGCAGCGGCTCGCGGAGGAGGCGGCGGCATTCGTTCGCGGGCTTCGCGGCCTCGACCTCGCAAAGCCTCCGGCGTCGCCGAGACCATCGACTGGGGGCAGGCGCTCGCCGCGCTCGGCCGCGAGGAGATCGACGCCGAGGTCGTCGAGCAGACGCTGGGCTCGGTTCTCAAGTACCGCGAGGACATCGAGGCCGTGCGCGACGAGACGCTCGTCGGCCTGATCGAAGAGGCCCGCGCCACGGCGAAGGGATAGCGCCGTGCAAGGAACGGCAATCGTCCGGCACGTCGTCACGTTCGGCCGCGTGCTCCGGGAGGTGGGGATCGAGGTCGGGCCCGGCCGCGTGCTCGACGCGCTCCGCAGCCTCGACGCGGTCGACCTCACGCGCCAGGAAGACGTCTACTTCGCGCTCCGCCAGACGCTCGTCTCGCGGCACGACGAGCTCGAGCTCTTCGACCGGGCGTTCGCAGCGTGGTTCCTGCGCGGGCCGGTGGCCCCGCTCGTGCGCCAGAAGCACCAGCGCCAACATGCCGACCGGCTCGTCCAGGGCTCTCTGACGACCGGCAGCGAGGCGATGGAGCCGGAGCCCGGCGCCGATCCCGTCGAGCTCGGCGCCTCGGAGCACGAGCTGCTGCGCGAGAAGGACTTCGCCGAGATGACGCCGGAGGAGTTCGAGCGCTGCCGCATCTTGATGGCGGCGATCGCGCGCACGAGGCCTCGACGGGCGTCACGCCGCCGGTCTCCCGATCCGCGAGGAGATCGGCTCGACCTGCGCCGGCTCGTCCGTCGCTCACTGCGGACCGGCGGCGACCCCGTCGAACCCGCGTGGAGGGCGCGAAAGGTCGTTCCGCGCAAGCTCGTCGTCCTCTGCGACGTCTCGGGCTCGATGGATGCGTACTCGCGAGCGCTCTTGCTCTTCCTGCACTCGGTCGTCGGCTCGGGTCGGGGAGTCGAGGCATTCGGCTTCGGGACGCGATTGACGCGGCTGACGCCCGACCTCGCGACGCGGGATCCCGAAGCTGCCCTCGCCCGGGCGACCGTGACCGCGGTCGACTGGGGCAGCGGCACGCGGATCGGGAGCTCGCTGGCGGAGTTCAACGCGGTCTACGGGCGGCGAGCGCTCTCCCGGGGCGCGGTCGTCGTGATCGTCTCCGACGGCTGGGAGCGCGACGATCCCGGACTGCTCGAACGGGAGATGGCGAAGCTCGCGCGGGCGGCCTACGCCATCGTCTGGGTCAACCCGCTGAAGGGGAGCCCGGAGTACCAGCCGCTCGCCGGGGGCATGCGCTGCGCGCTGCCCTTCGTCGACCGATTCCTCCCTGGACATAATCTCCGGAGTCTCGAAGAGTTGGCGGCAGTGCTCGCCGGCATCGAAAGGAGGCACGCAGCGTGAAGGAGATCCTGCCCGAGATGGAGCGCTGGCTCGATGCCGGCGAGAAGGTCGTGGTCGCAACCGTCGTCGGCACCCGCCGCTCGGCGCCGCGGCCACTCGGCGCGAGCCTGGCGATCTCCGAGTCGGGGAAGATGTGCGGGTCGGTCTCCGGCGGATGCGTGGAGAGCGACGTCTTCGAGAGCGCGCAGGCCGTGTTCGAGTCCGGCGAGCCCAAGTTCCTCACGTACGGGATCGACGACGACCTCGCCTGGAGCGTTGGCCTGCCCTGCGGCGGTGAGATCGACGTGTTCGTCGAGAGGGTGGAATGAAGCTGATCGAGCGGCTCGCCCAGCTCGACGAGTCGCAGGAGCGCGGCCTGCTCTTCACCGTCGTCGAGGGCGACGGAGTCGGCTCGAAGCTCCTCGTCCTCGAGTCGGGGGAGCGCGTCGGCGAGGGGCCCGAGGAGGCGGCTGCGCAGTTCGACGAGCTGATCCGACGTGGGCGGAACACCGTCCTGTCCCTGGAGGACGGGACGAAAGTCTTCGTCGAGTGGTACGGGCCGCCGCCGCGCCTCTTCGTGTATGGCGCGGTTGACACCGCGGAGGCGCTCTGTCGTGCCGCGAAGCTCCTCGGCTGGAGCGTCATCGTCGCGGACGCGCGCGCGAAGTTCGCGACGGAGGAGCGCATCCCCTCCGCGGACGAGCTCATCGTCGCCTGGCCCGACGAGGCCCTCGCGCAGGTGCACCCGGATCACCAGACCGCAATCGTGGTGCTCACCCACGACGACAAGTTCGACGAACCGGCACTCGCGGGCGCGCTCGAGACGGAGGCGTTCTACGTCGGCGCCCTCGGCTCGCGGCGGAATCAGGAGCGACGCCGCGAGCGGCTGCTCGAAGCCGGCGTCGCAGAGGAAGCTCTCGACCGGATCATGGGGCCGTGCGGGCTGGACATCGGCGCTGACACGCAGGAGGAGACTGCGCTCTCGATCCTCTCGGAGATCCTGGCGGTACGCGCACGTCGCGAGGGCGGCTTCTTGAAAGACGCGAAGAAGCGCATCCACGTCGAAGTCGAGTGACGCGCGTCGCGATCGTCACGGGCGCCGGACGCGGCCTCGGAGAAGCGATCGCGAGGCGCCTCCATGGCGACGGATACAGCGTCGCGCTCGCTGATATCGACGGCGTCGGCGCCGATCGGGTCGCAGACGAGCTCGGCCAGGGAGCGTTCGCGTTCCTGCACGACATCCGCGACCTCGACTCGTGGGAGCGGCTGCTGCGGGAGGTTCGAGCGGCGCTGGGCGATGACGTGCACTCGCTCGTCAACAATGCCGCGCGCACGGAGATCCGCTCCTTCTGGGAGATCGACCTCGACGAGTGGGACGATGTCCTCGCGACGAACCTCCGCGGGACGTACCTGGGCTGCCGCGTGGTCGGCGGCCATATGCGCGACCGTGGCGCCGGCCGAATCGTCAACCTCGCGAGCGTCGCGGGACAGGCGAGCCGCGCCGTCACGGGCGTCCACTACGCGTCGTCGAAAGCGGCGATCATCGCGCTTACGCGGCACGCAGCGACCGAGCTGGCTCCCAACGGAGTGACCGTCAACGCCGTCGCACCCGCTGCCATCGACGGGCCGATGGTCGCGTCGGTCCCGCCCGAGCGGATCGAGGCGATGCTGAAGACGATTCCCGTGGGCCGCCTCGGCCGCCCGGAAGAGGTGGCCGCTCTCGTGGCGTTCCTGCTCTCCGACGACGCGGGCTTCACGACCGGCGCGACGTTCGACGTCAACGGCGGAATGCTGATGCGCTGAGCGATTGTTCCGCTCCTCGACGCGTACTAGAGTCGCAGCGACACTCCCGCAACGAAAGGGGGCACGGGTGACGAGCACCGAAACCGGCCTCGGCATCGAGGCGAAGTCGGATGCGATCTACGAGCTCGTGGAGGAGGGCGCGCAGGTCGAAAGGCTCGCGACCGGCTTCACCTTCACCGAGGGGCCGATCTGGCACCCGACGGAGCACTACCTCCTGTTCTCGGACATGCCGGGCGACGTGCGGCGCAAGTACACGCCGGACGGCACGGTCGTCGAGGTCCGGAACTTCTCGAACAAGTGCAACGGGATGACCTACGACGCCGACCTGAACCTGCTCGTCTGCGAGCACGTCACGAGCTCACTGGTTCGCGAGAGCCCGGACGGGACGCGCGAGCTCATCGCGCAGGAGTTCGAGGGCGAGGAGCTCAACAGCCCGAACGACGTCTGCGTCCACTCGAGCGGCGCGATCTTCTTCTCCGACCCCTGGTACGGGCGCATGCCCGGGTTCGGCCATCCGCGCAAGCGGCGGCTGGGCTTTCAGGGCGTCTACCGCATCGCCCATGGCGGAGGCGATCCGGAGCTCATGATCGGCCGGGACGAGTTCGAGATGCCGAACGGGATCTGCTTCTCCCCGGATGAGTCGCTCTTCTACATCAACGACACGCCTGGGGCGTACATCAAGGTCTACGACGCTGCAGCTGACGGCACGATCTCGAACGGCCGCATGTTCTTCGAGGGCGTCGGCACCGGTGTCATCGAGGAGGGGATCCCGGACGGGATGAAGTGCGACGAGCGCGGCAACATCTGGGTCACCGGCCCGGGCGGGATCTGGATCATCTCGGCCGCGGGCGAGCATCTGGGGACGATCAAGGTGCCGGAGAACACGGGCAACCTCACGTGGGGCGGCGAGGACTGGCGCACGGTGTACATCCCGAGCTCGACCTCCCTCTATTCCATCCGCACGCTCGTCGGCCCGCGCCGCGAGCCGTACATGCGTTAGGAGGAAGCGAATGAACGACGAGGCACTGACCCTGGACCCGGAGCGCTGCGTGCTGATCATTCAGGATCTGCAGAACGACGTGATCAGCGAGGGAGGCGCCTTCGCGGAGTCCGGCTCACCCGGGCACGCGAAGGAGCAGAACGTCGTCGAGAACGTGAAGGCGCTGGCCGAGACGTGCCGGAGCAAGGGGATCCCCGTGATCCACGTCTGGTACATCGTCGAGGAGGGCGCTCCCGGCCTGAAGCTCAACGCGCCGCTGTTCCAAGGCGTCAAGGACACGGGCGCGCTCGTTCGCGGAACGTGGGGCGCGGCGCCGGCAGAAGGGCTCGAGGCCCAGGACGGCGATTACATCGTCGAGAAGATGCGGATGAGCGCCTGGCAGGGGACGAAGCTGGAGACGCTCCTGGCCGGATTCGACCGGGACACGATCATCATCACCGGTGCCTGGACGAACATGTCGATCGAGCACACCGCACGCACGGGGGCCGACAAGGGCTTCTTCATCGTCGTGCCGGAGGACGGGTGCTCCACGATGAGTGCCGACTGGCACGACGCCTCGATCAACCACGCGCTCCAGAACGTCTCCACCGTCACCACCTGGCGCGCGGTGACGGAGGCGCTTGCAGGCGTGCCGGCCGGCGTCTGATCTGGCGCGTCTTTCGTAGGGGCCGGGCATGCCCGGCCCCTACTGCACCTGGGCCTCCCAGCGCTCGCGGTAGTCCTCGCGCACAGGGCAGAAGACGTCGAGCACGAGCGCTCCTGCGGGACCGCAGTGCGCCGAGTGCTCTACGCCTCCCGGGAGCGCGTAGGCCTCGAACGGCCCGAGCTCGTGCGTCTCGCCCTCGACGACGAGGGCCTGCATGCCCTCGAGGACGATCCCGAGCTGCTCGTGTGGGTGGCTGTGGAGCGGGACGGTTGCGCCCGGCTCGAAGCGGATCAGGTTCAGCATCGCGCCGCCTCCGAAGAGCGGCCGACCACTGACACCGGCGGCCAGCTCGAACGCCCGCGTGGCGTCGAGCCGCACGAACTGCGCTTCCATGCCTCGATTATCGTTCTCCGCGTGACCGTGGTCGAGCCGGCTCTGCTCCGACGCCAGGCGTTCGTCGACGGAGAGTGGCTCGACGCGGACTCCGGCCGGACCTTCCCGGTGACGAACCCGGCGACGCGCGAGACGATCGCGGATGTTCCGCGGATGGGCGCCGACGAGACTCGGCGTGCGCTCGCGGCAGCCGAGCGGGCGCTGCCGGATTGGAAGGGCCGCCCGGCGAAGGAGCGGGCGCTGATCCTCCGTCGCCTCGCCGACCTCATGCTCGAGAACGAGGACGACCTCGCACGCCTGATGGTCACCGAGCAAGGCAAGCCGCTCGCCGAGGCCAAGGTCGAGGTCGCGTACGCCGCATCCTTCTTCGAGTGGTTCGGCGAGGAAGCGAAGCGTGTCTACGGGGACACGATCCCGAGCCCGTGGCCGGACAAGCGGATCCTGGTCACCAAGGAGGCCGTAGGAGTCACCGCGGGGATCACGCCATGGAACTTCCCCGCGGCGATGCCGGCGCGCAAGGCCGCTCCCGCGCTCGCGGCGGGCTGCACGATGGTGCTCAAGCCGGCGGAGCAGACGCCGCTCTCGGCGCTCGCGGTCGCCGCGCTCGCCGAGGAGGCGGGATTGCCGGCCGGGGTGCTCTCGATCGTCACCGGCTCCGGGGAAGACGCGCCTGGCATCGGCAAGGAACTGACCTCGAATCCCGCCGTGCGCAAGCTCGGGTTCACCGGCTCGACCGAGATCGGGAAGCTCCTGATGGCGCAGTGCGCGCCAGGGCTGAAGAAGGTCTCGCTCGAGCTCGGCGGCAACGCGCCGTTCATCGTCTTCGACGACGCCGATCTCGAAGGTGCGGTCGCCGGCGCGCTTCTGTGCAAGTTCAGGAACTCCGGCCAGACCTGCATCTCCGCGAATCGCCTACTCGTGCAGGAGGGGATCTACGACGCCTTCCTCGAGCACTTCACGAGCGCGGTTGCAGACCTGAAGGTCGCCGACGGCTTCACCCCAGGCGTGAACGTCGGCCCGCTCATCGACGAGCCCGCGGTCGAGAAGGTCGACACGCCATGTCGCCGACGCGCTCGAGGGCGGCGCCGAGGTCGTTCTCGGCGGCAACCGCCTGGACGGCCAGTTCTTCGAGCCGTCCGTGCTCGTCGGCGTCACGGATCGGATGGCGATGAGCTCCGAGGAGACGTTCGGCCCGGTCGCGGGGATCGCGCGCTTCTCGACCGAGGACGAAGCCGTCCGCATCGCCAACGACACGCCCTACGGGCTCGCGGCGTACTTCTACTCCCAGAGCCTCGATCGCGTGACCCGCGTGGGCGAGGCCCTCGAGTACGGGATCCTCGGCGTCAACACCGGGCTCATCTCGACCGAGGTCGCGCCGTTCGGCGGCGTGAAGGAGTCGGGGATCGGGCGCGAGGGGTCGTCGTACGGCATCGACGAGTGGCTCGAGCTCAAGTACTGGGCGCTCGGCGGCATCGGCGCAGCGCTGTGATCGTCGAGCAGCGCGACTACCACGTCTACACGGGCAAGCTGCCCGAGCTTCTGCGGCTGTACGAGTCGGAGGGAATCCCGCTGCAGGAGGAGATCCTCGGCGGGCTCGTCGGCGCGTTCACGACCGACATCGGCGCGCTCTCGACGTACACGACCCTCTGGCGCTACGACTCGTTCGCCGAGCAGGGAGGAGAAACGCACCCGGCTGCAGGCCGACGAGCGCTGGCACGCCTTCCTCCGCAAGGTGCAGCCCCTCATGCACACGCAGCAGAACCGGATCCTCGTCCCGACCTCGTTCTCGCCGCTCCGCTGACGTTGCAACAGACTGTTGCAAGCTGGGTGAAGGCGCCCGGTGCGGGGAAGACGACCTCCTTGCAACAGTCTGTTGCAAGCGTTGTCTGACATCGTTCGCGGCTGATGGGTCAGCTCGAAGGCAGGGTCGCGATCGTCACCGGCGCGGCGCAGGGGATCGGGAAGGCGATCGCCGACGGGCTCGTGCGCGAGGGCGCCGACATCGTCGTCGTCGACCTGAACCCGCCGGCAGACGGCATCGAGGCCGACGTCTCCTCCGAGAAGGACGTCGCCCGCATGGTCGCGGAAGCGACCTCGCGGCACGGCCGCATCGACATCCTCGTGAACAACGCGGGCCTCTACGCGTCGCTCGCGATGCGCCCGTTCACCGAGATCCCGCTCGAGGAGTGGCGCCAGGTGATGGACGTCAACGTCGCGTCGATGTTCCTCACCTCGCGCGCCGTCGTCCCGGTCATGCGCGAGCAGGGCGGCGGGAAGATCGTGAACATCTCCTCGGGAACGCCGTTTCGCGGTGTCCCGTTCCTGCTGCACTACGTGACGAGCAAGGGAGCGATCATCGCGTTGACCAGAGCACTCGCGAAGGAGCTCGGCAAGGACGGGATCCACGTGAACTGCGTCGCCCCGGGGTTCACGATGTCCGACGGCGTCATGGCCCACCCGGAGGTCATCGAGAAGTTGCGGGACGCCTCGGTCGCGGCGCGCACGATCCAGCGAGACCAGCTGCCCGAGGACGTCGTCGGCGCGGTGGTGTTTCTCTGCTCGCCCGCCGCGGACTTCATCACCGGCCAGACGATGGTCATCGACGGCGGCCAGTACTTCCATTGATCCTCGCCTTCGAGGAGCATCCCGAGGGTGTCGTGACGACCGACGGGAACCACGTCGTGTACGACCTGGCGACGAACCGGGCGCACCTCGGCGCTGCCCGCGTCGAGGGGCCGGCGCTGGTCTGGACGCTCGCCCGCAACCCCGAGCCGGGCGAATGGCTGCTCCGTTGCGATCGCGTCGACTTTCCGCCGGGCGGAGTCGCGTTTCGGCACGTGCACCCTGGCCCCGGCATTCGTCGGCTGCTGCACGGCGAGCTGACGATCGCTCGAGGCACGGGTGCGCACACCTACAGAGCCGGCGAGTCGTGGTTCGAGGACAACGACGATCCGGTCGTGGCCACCGCGTCGGCGACGGAGGAGACGGCGTTCGTCCGCGTCCTGCTCTTGCCGAGCGAGTGGGCGGGCAAGCGCACGATCCGCTACCTCGACCCCGCCGACGAGGAGAAGCCGAAGCTCCAGCGCGCCACCGTTCTCCTCGAGGCGCCCGTCGCGCGATGAGGACCGGCGGCCAGATCCTCGTCGACCAGCTCGAGCTGAACGGCGCCGACCTCGCGTTCTGCCTCCCGGGAGAGAGCTTCCTCCCGGTTCTCGATGCGCTCTACGACTCCCCGATCCGGCTCGTCTCCTGCCGCCACGAGAACGGCGCCGCGAACGCGGCCGAGGCGTACGGGAAGCTGACCGGCCGGCCGGGGATCTGCATCGTGACGCGCGGCCCGGGAGCGACGCAGGCGGCGGTGGGGGTGCACACGGCCAGACAGGACTCGACGCCGATGCTTCTCCTCGTCGGCCAGGTGCCGCGCGCGTTCCGGGGAAGAGAGGCGTGGCAGGAGATCGACTATGCGAGCGCCTTCGACGGGATCGCCAAGGCCGCGTGGGAGGTGGAGAGCGCCGACGCGATCCCGGAAAGTGTCGAGCGGGCGTTCACCGTCGCGCTGTCAGGGCGTCCCGGCCCCGTCGTGCTCGCGCTTCCGGAAGACGTGCTCGCAGAGGGGTCGGACGTGGCCGACGCGAGCCCGGTTCGGATCGCGCACGCCTCGCCGGAGGACGAGGACATGGCTCGACTACGCGAGCTCTTGGCAGCGGCGAAGCGCCCGCTCGTCGTCGTCGGCGAGGGCGGCTGGACGGCGGAGACGAGCGAGGGCGTTCTCGCGTTCTGCGAGGCGAACGAGCTGCCGGTCGCGTGCGCATTTCGCTGCCAGGACTTCGTCGACAACCGCTCGCCGAGCTACTCGGGGGTCCTCGGCGTGGCGATGGACGATCGCCTTGCGGATCGCGTACGCGAATCCGATCTCGTTCTGGCAATCGGAGGTCGGCTGGGAGAGGTGCCGACGCGCCGCTACACGTTGCTCGAGCCACCGCGACCGCACCAGGTGCTCATCCATGTTCACCCCGATCCCGACGAGCTCGGGTCCGTGTACGAGCCCGACCTGCCGATCGTCAGCGGCCTGCCCGAAGTCGCACGGCAGCTGCGCGGCCTCGATCCGGTCGACCCGCGCTGGAGCGACTGGACGCGAGCCGCCCGCACCGACTACGCGGAGAACCTGCGCCACGACCCGATGGAGGGGCCGGTCGACCTCGGCGAGATCATGGCCTTCCTCCGCGCTCGCCTCCCCGGAGACACGATCCAGACCTGCGGCGCGGGCAACTTCACGGTCTGGGCGCACCGCTTCGCCGAGTTCACGCATTACGGAACGCAGGTGTGTCCGAGAAGCGGGTCGATGGGGTACGGCGTCGCGGCGGCGGTCGCAGCGAAGCTCGTGCACCCGGATCGCATAGCCCTGTGCTTCACCGGCGACGGCGACTTCGTCATGAGCTCGCCCGAGTTCGCGACTGCGGTGCAATACGAGCTCCCGATCGTCGTCCTGCTCGTGAACAACGGGATGTACGCGACGATCCGCATGCACCAGGAGCGACAGTTCCCCGGCCGCGTCATCGGCACGACCCTCGAGAACCCGGACTTTCCGGCGCTCGCGCAGTCGTATGGCGGTCACGGGGAGCGAGTCGAGCGCACCGAGGACTTCGAGGCCGCGTTCGAGCGCGCGCTCGCGTCCGGTAAGCCGGCCTTGCTCGAGCTTCCCGTCGATCCCGAGCGCATCAGCCCGCGGATCCGGCTCAGCGAGCTCCAAGGAGCAGCCGGATGAGCCGGGAGGAGATCCGCGTCGACGGCTTGGCCGAGCCGATCTCGCACTTCACCGACGCCGTCCGCGCCGGGAACCTCCTGTTCGTCTCCGGCATCGTCCCTGTAGACGCGGAGGGAGCGCTCGTCGGCGGTGACGATGTCGTCGCCCAGACGCGGCAGGTCTTCGAGAACTTGCGGGAGATCCTCGCGGCGGCGGGCTGCGGCTTCCAGGACGTCGTCAAGGTCACCGTCTTCCTGACGAACGTCGACGACCGCCCGCTGATCAACCCCGTACGTCGGGAGGTCTTCGGATCGGCCCGGCCGGCGAGCACGCTCGTCGAGGTGTCGCGCCTCGTCGTCCCCGGCGCGAAGGTCGAGATCGAGGCGGTCGCGCTCGTCCCGTGAGCGACGACTCCTGAAACGCGCAAATCGAATATTGAGCGTCCCTCGTTGAAAGCGGCCCGCTAGCTTGGTACGGTCGCGGCGCTGGTGGTGGAGAGGCTCCGTCAAGCGGGTGTCGCTCAGCTAGCGCCCAAGCTCGTCGCGGGCGGGCTGATCCTGTTCGCGATCCTCTTCATGCTGGTCATCGCGAGACCGCCGTCAGAGACCGGCGCGGGGAGCTGGCGTACGACCAACTCCGGGTCGTGGATCGACGACCCCGGCTCGTTCCTGGCGAACCTGCTCGACGCAGCAACCCTGGCGGGCTGGCTCTTCATCGTCGCGAGCGGCTTCTCGCTCATCTTCGGGCTGATGCGCGTGGTGAACATGGCCCACGGCTCGTTCTATCTCCTCGGCGGCTACATCGCTTACGAAGTCCAGCAGAGGATGACGGCGGACACGCCCGGGTTCATCCCCGGTACGCTCGTCAACACCTGGGAGTGGTTGATCCCGATGGCGGTAGCGATGCTCTGCATCGGCGGGCTCGGTTTCGTCATCCAGCAAGGCTTCCTCCGCTGGAATCAGGGACAGGATCTCCGCCAGGCGCTGATCACCATCGCGCTCTCGGTGATCATCGCCGACCAGGTCATCGCGCACTTCCCGCGCTCGGGCGCCTTTCAGACCGGCGGCGGAAACCTCGCCACCATCACGTGGCCGGGCTGGACGGAACGCAGGATCGATCTTCAGGTCGCCGGAGTCGAGTACTCGCTGACCCGCCTAGCAATCCTCGCGCTCGGCATCGTCGTCGGAGTTGCCCTCTGGGCGTGGCTTCACCGCACGCGGACGGGGATGGTCATCCGGGCGGGGGTCGACGACCGGCAGATGACGTCGGCGCTCGGGATCAACATCCAGCGCACCTTCGCGCTCGCCTTCGTCGTCGGCTCGGCGCTGGCGGCCATGGGCGGGACGGTCGGCGCCTCGCAGGGGGGCGTTACCTCGGGGCAGGACGGGCTGTGGCTGCTCTACTCGCTCGTGGTGGTCATCGTCGGTGGGATGGGCTCGCTCCTGGGTGCCGCCGCCGGGTCGCTCCTCGTCGCGCTCGTGCTGACCTTCTCCGCGTCCTATCTGCCGTCGACGGGAGACCCGGCGGGGATCGAATGCTGCACGCAGTACTCGATCACGTTCGCCTTCGCGCTGATCGCACTCGTGCTTGCCTTCCGGCCGCAGGGCTTGTTCGGGAAGGTCGCATGAGACGCCTGGCCTGGACGCCGAAGACCATGGTCGAGCGCACGATCGGCGTCCTCGTGCTCCTGCTCGCACTCCTCGGGCCGGCGATCTTCTCGAGCTACTTCACGACGACGATCCTCACCCAGACGTTCATCCTCGGCATTGCCGCCGCGAGCCTGATCTTCCTCTCGGCGTACGGAGGAATGGTCTCCCTCGCGCAGACCGCGCTGATGGGCATCGCCGGCTACGTCGTCGGAAACCTGGTCACGAAGGGCGGAGCAGGAGGCGAGAGCAAGGGGCTCATCCTCGGATGGGACCCGACGCTTGCGCTCGTGCTCGCGATTCTCATCACGACCGTGATCGGGCTGATCCTCGGCGCTGTCGCCTCGCGGAGCTTCGGCATCTACTTCCTGATGCTCACCCTGACGTTCGGCGTGATCGCGAACTACTTCTTCGGCCAGGTGACCAAGCTCGGCGGCTTCTCGCCGATCGCCGGCATCAACCGGTACACGCCTCCGTTCGTCGGAGACATCGTCGGTCACCCGGACAAGCTGTACTACATCGCGCTCGGTGTCTCCGTGTTCGTCTATGTCGTGATGCGCTACCTCGTTCGGACGCCGTTCGGCCTCTCGCTTCAGGGCCAACGCGACGAGCCAGTCCGCCTGGCTTCGCTGGGCTACGCCGTTCCGCTGCACCGGACGATCGCCTTCGGCTTTGCCGCGTTCGTGGCATCGCTCGCAGGCGTCCTCTTCGTCTGGTGGGACGGCCAGATCTCCCCGCAAAACCTCGGGCTCGGCGCGACGATCGACCTGCTGATCATCGCGGTCATCGGCGGGCTCGGCCGGATCGAAGGCGCGTGGCTCGGCGCCTTCGCGTTCATCGTGATCAACAACTACGTCCGCGACATCCAGTTTCCCTTCGCATCGGAAAAAGGGGTGCTGCCGTGGGTCGGAGGCAGCTTCAACACGGTGATCGGGGTGATCTTCCTGCTCATCGTCCTGATCTCGCCCGGCGGCCTCATGGGCATCTGGGAGCGCGTCCTGCAGGGACTCGGGCGGCGGCCCGCGCCCGGCCGCGTGGCCGAGGCTCCGGGAGCGTGAGGAAAGGAGGACAGCGCACCGCGACTTCTGCTTGTGTCGGACTCTCAACTCCACGAGAATCGTCGAAGCACCGACAAAAGGAGGACAACACCAGATGAGAAGAACCAGATTGCGAGGTTGGAGGGCGTTCGTCCCGCTCGGCATCATCGCCTGCGGGCTCGTGTTCGCTGCTTCAGCGTCGCTCGCGGCGTCGACACAGGGGACACCTGTGCGCGTCGCGATCATGACCGACTGCAAGGGCGGCTTCGGGTTCGGCTACGAGCTCGACATCGGCGGGGCCCAGGCCGCGTTCGCGCAGTACGCAGGCGGCAAGGTGAAGAACAGGAACAAGCCGTCGGCCGGGATGACCGGCATCAACGCCAATGGCACGCCGGTCAACATCGTCGGGTACGGCTGCGGCGACGACACGGCCGCGACGGCGCTAAAGGAGACGCGTCGTCTGATGCAGCAGCTGCGCGCCGACGTGATGGTCGGCCCGCTCTCCGGTGACGAGGCCGTGGCGATCGCCAACTGGGCGAGAGCCAACCCGGCCAAGACGGTCATCATCGGCACGGCCGGCTCACAGGATCCGACCATGCAGATCGCGCCGAAGAACGTGTTCCGCTACCACGGGGACGGCGCCCAATGGAACGCGGGGATCGGGGAGATCGCCTACAAGAGGCTCGGCTGGCGAAACGCGGCCATCATCATGGACGACTACGCCTTCGGCTGGACCTCGGCCGCAGGCATGATCGCCGACTTCTGCGCGGTCGGCGGCAGGATCACGAAGCGGGTCTTCCCGCCGTTGAACAACGCCGACTACGCCGCGTTCGTGCGGCAGCTGCCGGCACCCGACGACATCGACGGCTACTTCTGGGCCATCGGCGGGAACACGCCGGGCAGCCTGACGGCGTTCGAGCAGGCATACGGCAAGCCGAACCCGAGGCAGTTCATCGGGAACCTGTTCTTCGGGTTCCTCGGGAACGACAAGGTCGTGGCGCCCAAGTTCGTCGGGTCGTACATCGGCGGCACGGGGACTGCTCCCGGAGTCAACAGGCCGCAGATGGTCCAGTACCGGGCAATCATGAAGAGGAACTACCCGAAGCTCCCGGCAGACGATCTCTTCGTCTCGAACTACTTCCAGGCCGGTAAGGCTCTCATCGAGGGCCTGAACAAGTCGAACGGCGCAGTCGGAGCCGCGCTCCAGCGCGCGCTGCCTCGCGCCTTCAAGGGGCCGTTCGAGGTGTCGGACAACGGCACGATCCGTCTCGACTCGCGGCGGCAGGCGATCCAGGATCAGTACCTGCTCCAGCTGGTCAGGAAGGCCGACGGCTCGGTTGGTCCAGCGTCCGTGGCCTACATCCCGAACGTCGACCAGTCGTTCGGCGGCCTGTTCAAGCCGTCGAGCCCGCCGCCCGGGCGCGCACAGCCCGCGTGCACGAAGAGGAAGACGCCGTGGCAGGGGAAGATCAGGGTGGTCAGCAGGAACGGCGTGATCACGAACAGGGTCATCAGGTAACCGCTTGAGCGAAGCTCCGTCGGTTGTCCCGACCGCCGCGCCGACCCTCCGCCTGCGGGGGGTCGGCCGGCGCTTCGGGGGTCTCGTCGCCGTGTCCGGCGTCGATCTCGACGTCGGGCACGGTGCGCGTCATGCGATTCTCGGCCCCAACGGGGCCGGGAAGACCACTCTCTTCAACGTCATCGCGGGCGACCTCCACGCGTCGAGCGGAACGGTCGAGCTGTTCGGTCGAGACGTCACGACGATGCCTGCGCGAAAGCGCACGAAGCTCGGTCTCGCACGCACGTACCAGCAGTCGCGCATGCTCCTCGGGCTCTCCGTCGAGGACAGCATCTATCTCGCGGCGGTCGGCGTCAGCGGCGGTCATCTCCGGCCGGTCACGCTTCCGAAGAAGGACGGGGAGCTGCGGGAGCGGGCGCGCTCTGCAGCCGGACGGGTCGCGATCGACCACAAGCTCGGCGAGCTCGTGGGAAACCTCTCGCATGGCGAGCACCGTCAGGTCGGTCTCGCGATGGCCCTGGTCGCGGAGCCTCGGATCCTCATGCTCGACGAGCCCGCCTCGGGTCTCGCGCGGGGCGAGCGTCTCCTCCTCACCGAGCTTCTTCTCGGCCTCGAACGCGACATCTCCCTCGTCCTGATCGAGCACGACATGGACGTCGCGCTCCGCGTGGCCGAGCGGGTCACGATGATGCATGACGGCCACGTCGTCGTCGAGGGCACGCCCGACGAGATTCGCGCGAACGAGCTCGTACACGACCTCTACCTAGGCCGCCATCACTACGCCGGTGAGTGACCTCCTGCTCGAGGTCGAGGGCCTGAGCGCGTTCTACGGAAGCGTCCCGGCCGTTCAGGACGTCTCGTTCTCCATGGGCAGGGAGTCGCTGGCGGTCATCGGTCGAAACGGGATGGGAAAGACGACGCTGTGCGCGGCGATCATGGGGTTCAGCCCTCCTCGCACCTCGGGGTCGGTGCTTTTCGAGGGGAAGGAGCTCCTCGGCAAGCCCTCGTACAAGATCGCGCGCTCGGGGCTCGGCTACGTCCCGCAGGGTAGGCGCCTCTTCCCGTCGCTTACCGTCAACGAGCATCTCAAGATCTCGGCTCGGAACGGCGGCGGGCCGTGGTCGATCGACCGTGTGTACGAGCTCTTCCCGCGTCTCGCGGAGCGCAAGCGAAACGGTGGAGCCGAGCTCTCCGGAGGCGAGCAGCAGATGCTCGCGATCGGTCGCGCCCTTCTCGGCAACCCGCGCCTCCTGATCATGGACGAGCCTTCCGAAGGTCTCGCGCCCGCGATCATCGACGTGATGGTGGAGACGTTCAAGAAACTCGAGGAGGAAGGTCTCGCAATCCTGCTGATCGAGCAGAAGCTGGACGTCGCGACGGCGCTCGCTCCCAGGCAGCTGGTCATGGTCGCGGGGGAGATCGCGATCGAGACGACCGCCGACGCGTTGTCGCGCGATCCCGAGATGCAGCGCCGGTACCTCGGGGTCGAGCCAGTGGCCCAGGCGTGAGGCGGCGACTCCTGCTCGCCGGCGCTCTGGGCGCAGCGGTCGCGCTCGCCCTCGGTGCCTGCGGCGGCGAGGATCCCACCCCACGGCCGGATCTCCTCCTCGTCAGCACGCGGGACGGCGACTACGCGATCTACGCGCTGAACGCGGAGGGCGAGAGGCAGGTGCGGCTGTCCGACGAAGAGGGTGATCCGTCGTCGCCTGGAGGCCTCTTTTTCCAGATCGAGCCGGCGTGGTCCCCCGACGCGACTCGGATCGCGTTCGCGAGCAAGCGCAGCGGGACGTTCGACATCTACGTGATGGACGCCGACGGCACCGGAACGAGGCGGCTAACGTCGACGAAGGAGGACGACTCGCACCCGACCTGGTCTGCCGACGGGCGGAAGATCGCGTTTGCGCGCAGTCCTGGCGACCTCTTCGTCATGAACGCGGACGGGTCGGACGCGCACCGGATCTCCAACCCAACAGTCGAGGAAGTCGGCCCCGCGTGGTCACCGGACGGCGAGTGGATCGCGTACGCGCGGCGGACGCCCGGCTCGCCGATCCAGGAGGTGTGGCTCATCCGGCCCGACGGCTCTGACCAGCGCCCCGTGACGAAGCACGGCGCGGTTGCGACCACGCCCGCGTGGTCCCCCGACAGCGCGCAGATCGCCTTCTCGAGCAATAAGGACGGGGAGCTGTTCGAGGTCTTCACGGTCGGCGCCGAGGGCGGCTCGCTGCGCAAGGTGGCGACGACGGCAGAGGGGATGTTCGAGCCCTCCTGGTCTCCCGACGGCAGCGTGATCGCCTTCGCCGAGGGCGGCGCTATCTACAGCGTCGATCTCGGCGGCGGAGAGCCGCAGCGGATCACGGACACCGACAACAACGATTCGTCACCCGCCTGGAATCCCCGCCCGCCTCCGGCCGAAGAGTGAGTCCGGCGGCTCGGGTCCCCGGAGGGGGCGCTTCTTTACAGTGCCTGGCACTGTAAGGATCAAGAGAGAGCGCCGATGTCTCCACACGCCCGCCGGCCGGAGTGGACCGCGCTCGAAGGTGCCGTAGCGCTCGTAGGCCTCGAGCGGCGGCATTCCGCCTCGTACTCCTGCCCGCAGGGGTAGACCGCGACATGCCCTGTCGGAACCTGTCCCAGCATGGCGAGCACCTTGCGAAGCGCGAAGTCGTACGAGTCGGGCTCGGCGGGCCTTCCCGAGACGGTGAACGCCGGTCCCGCCAGCCGAGTCTCCGACCGGAGCGGCCGTATCGCCGGCGGCAGTTTCTGATCGTGGAGACCCCGCGCGTCGAGGATGTGGGCGAGCGCTGCCGTGTAGACGTGCAGGAACCGCTCCCTCACGGCTCGGGGATCCCGAGATCCGGCGGGCGCTCGTCGCCACGCCCCTCGACCAGGTCGGGCGCCTGCTCGCGGAGAAGTCGAAGCACGAGCTCCGCGCGGCGCACGCGCTCGCGGCCGAGCCTCACGGCGACGTCCTGGAGATGGAGCCCCGACGGGTAGATGTTCGGCGCGTTGCGAATCCCGAGCTTCACGTACACCGGCGCTGCCTCGCGGATGATCGCCGGCACCTCGTAGTAACGGACGAAGCCGCCCTGATCGTCAGGGACCTCGACGTACACGTCGAGCGGCGCCGAGCAGGCGGCGCGAATCTCGCCGAGCTCCGCCGCCGTCAGATCGGTCGCGACGTTGATCGTCGTCGCGCCCAGCTCCTCGAGGACGGCGGCGGTGGCCGGGTTCGCGCAGGGCAGCAGCACGGAAGTCTTGAGAACGAGGGTCTGCGGGAGACCGCCGGCGCGCTTCATTCGTCCGAGTGTCGCCAGCACTCCCAGATCGGCGACCAGGAAGGAGCGAATCCCGAGCCCGAGACCCCGCTCGACCTCGGCCAGGCACCACTCGACCCCCGGCTGCCCGCGTGCCGTCCCGCCGACGGCTGCGGTGGCGAAGGATTGCCCACCCGGGTCCCATGCGCCGCGCGGCCCGAGAAAGAGCGAGACCTCGACCCCGTGCTCGGCTCCGAGCGCCGCCATCTCCGCGATCTCGGAGTCGGTCAGCATCATCACGCCGGACCCCTGGGAGATCCTGCGCACCGGCACGCCCCGCTCGGCCGCCTCGTCCAGCACAGCCCCGAAAACCTCCGGCCCTTCCACCGAGGGGATCTCGATCCGGTAGCGGACGCCGTCGGCGAAGCGGGCCTCGTTCACGCGCCAAGCTTCACCGAGCAGGCGGGTCGGCGCAACCGCCTGCGCGCCCTTCCTCGAGCAGGATTGCTCACGAGACTGAAATTCGCCCGGGCGCCTCGACTGGCCCGCCGGTGCGGGCCAGTAGTCTGCCGTCGCTGTGAAGGTGCTCTCCGTCGTCGGGAACCGCCCGCAGTTCGTGAAGAGCGGGCCGCTCTCCCTCGCCTTCCTGGTCGCCGGCATCGACGAGGTCGTCGTCCACACGGGGCAGCACTACGACCGGGAGCTGTCGGACGTGTTCGTCGAGGAGCTCGGGCTCCACGAGCCGCGGTACCGGCTCGACTCGAGGACTGCCGATCCGGACGTCATGCAGCCCCGCATCGCCGAGGTCGTGCGTCGTGAGGAGCCGGACCTCGTACTCGTGTACGGCGACACGAACACGACGCTCGCCGGCGCGCGTGCGTCCGCCGAGGCAACGGTCCCGCTCGCGCACGTCGAAGCGGGTCTCCGGAGCGGGGACCTGGCGATGCCCGAGGAACGTGCGCGGATCGAGGTCGACCGGCTGTCCTGGCTGCTCTTCTGTCCCGACGACCGCTCCCGCTCCACCCTCGCCGAGGAGGGCGTGCTCGGCCAGGCGCACGTCGTCGGCGACCTGATGGCCGAGGCCAGCGCCCGCTTCACCCCGCTCGCCCGCGAGCGGTTTCCGATCCCGTTCGAGCCTGGGACCTACATCGTGGCGACGGTCCACCGAGAGGCCAACGTCTCCCAGCCGCGCCTCGGTCGCATCATCGAAGGCCTCAATCGCCTGAGCGAGCGCGTCGTCTTCCCCGCCCATCCGCGCACCCGGGCGCAGATCGAGCGCGAGAGCATCGAGCTCGCCCCGCACGTCCACATGACCGACCCCTTGAGCTACCTCGAGCTCGCCTCGCTCGCCTCGCAGGCACGGGTCATCGCGACGGACTCGGGAGGCCTCCAAAAGGAGGCGTACTGGCACGGCGTTCCCTGCGTGACGCTTCGCCCTTCGACCGAGTGGGCCGCGACGGTCGAAGTGGGCGCCAACGTCCTCGTCGACGACGACCCGGATGCGATCGAGGAGGCAGTGGCGAATGCGGCGATGCCGGAGCGGCGCCCGCAGCTCTACGGAGACGGCCACGCGTCGGCTCGAATCGTCAGCACGCTGATGGCTACGATGCCCGGCCGATGAAGCGGGACGTCGCCATCGTGGGCGCCGGATACGTCGGCGTGCCGCTCGCCCACATCTTCGCCGAGGCGGGAAAGGACGTCGTGCTCGTCGACGTCGATCCGGCGAGGGTCGAGCAGCTGAACCGGGGAGAGAGCTACATCGAGGACGTCCCTTCCGAGGTCCTGAAGCCGTTCGTCGAAAGCGGACGGATCGCGGCGACGACCGACTACGACGAGCTGCGGGAAGCGGACGCGATCCTGATCGCGCTTCCGACCCCGCTCTCCAGGCAGCGCGAGCCCGATCTCAGGATTCTCGTGTCGGCCGCGCAGGAGATCGCAACACGCCTTCGCCCGGGACAGCTCGTCGTGCTCGAGTCGACGACGTACCCCGGCACGACCCGTGAGCAGGTGCTCCCGGTGCTCGAGGCGGGAAGCGGGCTCCGAGCGGGACAGGACTTCCATCTCGCCTTCTCGCCGGAGCGCGTCGACCCCGGCCGGGAGGACTGGACGACGAAGACGGTGCCGAAGATCGTGGGAGGCATCGACGAGGCCTCGACCGAGGCTGCGGCGACCTTCTACGCCGGGGCCGTCGACGACGTGTACCGCGTCTCCTCGCCGGAGGCCGCGGAGCTCACGAAGCTCCTCGAGAACATCTTCCGGTCCGTCAACATCGCCCTGGTCAACGAGCTAGCGCAGCTCTGCGACCGGATGGACATCGACGTCTGGGAGGTCGTCGAGGCGGCTGCGACCAAGCCGTTCGGGTTCATGTCCTTCAAGCCCGGTCCAGGCCTCGGCGGGCATTGCATCCCGGTCGATCCGTTCTACCTGACCTGGAAGGCCCGGGAGTACGGCTTCTACACCGAGTTCATCGAGCTCGCCGGGAAGGTGAACGAGTCGATGCCCTACTTCTGCCGCTCGGTCGTCTCGCAGGCGCTGAACCACTCGCTCGAGCGCTCGCTCAAGGGCTCGCGCATCCTCGTGCTCGGCGTTGCGTACAAGCCGAACATCTCCGACACCCGCGAGTCACCTGCGGTCAAGCTCATCGGGTTGCTCCATGCGGCCGGCTCCGAGGTCTCCTACCACGACCCGCACGTGCCCTCGCTCAACGAGAACGGGGTCGCACTGAGCAGCTCGCAGCTCGAGCCCGGAGCGTACGACTGCGTCGTGATCGTCACGGACCACGCCGGGATCGACTACGAGCGAGTCGTGGACGAGGCGGCGCTCGTGGTCGACCTGCGGAACGCAACCGGCTCGAACGGGAAGGGCTCGGACAAGGTCTGGAAGCTGTGACCGTCCGGGTCGGCGTGGCCGGCTTGGGGCATTGGGGACCGAACCTCGCCCGCAACTTCGCCGAACTGGCGGAGCTCACGTGGCTCTGCGACTCGGATCCGGCGACGCGCGAGGCCGCGGCAGCTCGCTACCCGCAGGCGCGCTGGACCGCGAGCTACGACGAGATGCTCGCCGACGACGCTCTCGACGCGGTCGTCGTCGCGACACCGGTCCCGACACACTTCGAGCTCGCTCGCCGTGCGCTCGCTGCCGGCAAGCACGTGCTCGTGGAGAAGCCGCCCGCGATGGTCGGAGCAGAGATGGACGAGCTGGTCGCGCTCGCAGAGGAGCGCGACCTCGTCCTGATGCCTGGCCATTTGCTCCTCTACCACCCGGGCGTGCGGCGCTTGAAGGAGATGATCGGCGCGGGTGAGCTCGGGGAGGTGCTCTGCGTCTACGGCAACCGCCAGAACCTCGGCATCATCAGGTCGAACGAGAACGCCCTCTGGTCGCTCGGCGTCCACGATCTCTCCGTGATCCTGCATCTCCTGGACGAGGAACCGGAGCAGGCCATCGCCCTCGGGCGCGACTTCCTGACCGACGGTGTCGAGGACGTCGTCTTCTGCTACCTCCGTTTCCCGTCGGGGAAGATCGCCCATATGCACCTGTCGTGGCTCGACCCGCACAAGATGCGGAAGATCACCGTCGTCGGCACGGAGAAGATGGTCGTGTTCGACGACATGGAGCTCGAGCGGAAGGTGACCGTGTACGAGAAGGCTCCCTGGAGACCCTCCGACCGGTACGGGGAGTGGCAGACGCGGACCGGAGACATCTTCAGCCCCCGCATCGCGAGCGACGAGCCGCTGAAGCTCGAGTGCCGGGAGTTCCTGCGCCTCGCGGAGGGCGAGGGCGACCGCCGCAAGGTCGCCGAAGACGGCGCGCGCGTCGTGCGTGCCCTCGACCTGCTCACCACCTCTCTCCGTGGACGCTGAAGTCCACCCCAGCGCGACCGTGTATCCGGGGACGGTGCTCGGGTCGGGCGTGAAGGTGCTCGAGAACGCCGTCGTCGGCAAGCAGCCGACGCTGTCACCGCGCTCGACGGCAAAGCGCGAGCCGTTGCCTCCGACCGAGATCGGCGAGGGGACGATCGTCTCGACAGGCGCGATCGTGTTCGCCGGCTCCCGCGTCGGGTCGCGAGTCATCCTCGGGGACCAGTCGTGCGTCCGCGAGCGGGTGACGATCGGCGACGAGGTCGTCCTCGGGCGAGGCTCGCTGGTGGAGAACGACACGACGATCGGAGCGATGACGCGCATCCAGGCCGAGGCCTACATCACGGCGTACTCGACACTCGAAGAACACGTCTTCGTCGCACCGTGCGTGGTGACGACGAACGACAATTACATGGGCAGGACCGAGCACCGCCACGAGCTCATGAAGGGCCCGACTATCAGGCGCGCGGCCCGGATCGGCGGCGGCGCGGTCCTGTGTCCCGGTGTCGAGATCGGCGAAGAAGCGTTCGTCGGAGCGGGCGCGGTCGTGACGAAGGACGTGCCTCCACGGACGATCGTCGTCGGCAATCCCGCACGCGTTCTGCGCGAGGTCCCCGAGGAAGAGCTTCTCAGCCCTTGACGACGTCAACCTGTAGCGCGTCATCCCGGGGCTCGACATCTTCACCTGCACGTAGTACGTCCCCGCCTTGGCCGCGCGATGCGAGAAGTACTCGCGAGCGGCGGGACGTGCGGAGATGCGGGCGCGGAAGCGGAGATCGCGCACGTCGGAGATCGATCGTGTCTTCGGAAGCCAGAGAGCGAGGCTGAGGTCGGCGCTGACCTCGTCACCCGTCAGACCGACGTACACCCGCTGGCCCTTTCGCAGCTTGATCGCGTAGACGTCGTCCTGATCGTCCCAGAAGTCGACCGTTGCATACACGCGTCGGTTCGATCCCGACACCGCGTACGCACGTGAGCCGGCGTCGTCGTTCGCCTCGTAGGGATCTCCCTGGGGCAGCGGCTGGGCAAGCGCGGCGATTGCCGCTGCGACATCGAGGCGCCCCCAACCCGAGTGTTCGTCCCGCCCGGGGAGACAGGGCAGACAGCCCGTCGCAGGGACGACGTCGACTGCGGTGCGCTGAAGCAGCGTTGTCACCTGCTCGGGTCGCAGGAGCGGGCGGAGGCCGAGGAGCAGCGCGGCGGCGGCGGACACCTGCGGGACGGCGAACGAGGTGCCCTGCGCCTCACGGTAGTCCTCGGGGCCGCAGCTCGAGTAGCCCTGCTCCGAGCAGGCGGGGAAGCGCGCCGTGAGCGGGCGCGGAAGGATGGAGAGGATCCTCTCGCCCGGCGCCGCGACGTCGTTGTACACCTTGTCGCGGTTCGAGAACTTGGGGACGCCGCCGCTCTCCGAGATCGCGCTGACCCCGAGGACGTGGGGCAGCGCCGCCGGATAGCTGGCGTAGTGCCACGGGCTCGCGGGCGCGAGGTCATGGTTGCCGACGGCTGCGACGACGACCGCGCCGTTCGACACGGCGTACGCCACGGCATCGGCCTCGAGCTGCGAGAAGCTGTCGCGCTCGGGGTCCAGTGGATCGCGGATGCCGCCGAGGCTCATGTTGATGACGCGAGCGCCGTTCTCGACCGCCCAGCGAATCGCCTTTGCCTCCGCCTCGATCGGGATCGAGCGTGACGGAGTGACGACCTTCGCGACGAGGAGCTCGGCCGAGGGCGCGAGGCCGGCGATGCCGATGCCGTTGTCGACGCCGGCCGCGATGAGCCCGGCGACGAAGGTCCCGTGTCCCAGCGTGTCGACGCGCGCGGAACCGCCGACGAAGCTCCGCGCACCGAGGATCTTCCCGGCAAGCTCCGGATGCGTCGCATCCACGCCGGAGTCGATCACCGCGACGGGTACTCGCTCGAGCGACGGCAGGGTCAGCCACGGCTCGTAGAAGCGGCTCTGCGTGAGGTACCACTGGCGCGTCACGAGCGGATCCGTCGGGGTGAAGGCGAGCTGCCTGGATACGAGGCGCTCGACGTAGCGAATCCCTTCGATACCGGTGAGCGACACGCCGTCCGGGAGCTCCGTGACGAGAGCCGGGATCGGCCCGAGCCGCTCCGGGCGCGACCCCGTCCTGCGTTCGACGGCGGCCGCAACGCTCGCGGCGTCGGCTCCGTGTTTCAGGCCGACCGCGACCCGGGCGGCGTCGGCGGCGCCGGGTGCCGCGAGAACGACTCCGACCAGGGTCACGACGAAGAGGGCGCGGGCTCTCATGGGCTCACCCGGCAACGTCCAGCACGGCGGTGACACCTTCGGCGTAGCCGCCGGTCGCAGGAATCCGTGCGCGGTACTCGCCCGGCACCAAGCGGAGCTTGGCCCGGAACGCGCCGGTCTGATCCACGGTCGACCTGACGATCCGCTTCCACGTCGTGCCCGCGCGCCGCTCGATCGCGACCGTCGCTCCCGAGAGTCGCGGCCGAACCGTTCCCGAGAGCGTCATCGGCTCCGCGCCCAGCGCGAGCAGGATTCGAGGAGCGACCTGAACGAGCACCGCAGGAGAGGCCGCGCCGGCGACCTCGATCCGGTACCGCAACGTTCGCTCGGGCTTGACGACCACCGACGCGAGGCCACTCGTCTCGCGCTGGAGCGCAGCGACCTCGGTCCAGCTCGATCCGTCGGGGGACGAGAAGAGCATCGGCGCTGGGAGTGCTCGAGCGATGCCGCCGAGACGCAGCGGCGCACTGAAGACGGATCGTGTCGCGCGGCTGGTCGAGGCGCAGGACGCCGACCGTGATCCACGTCGAGCGGAGGCCGAGGCTCGTCCGCAGTAGCCCCGCTGTCACCGTCTCCGGGCCCTGGTCGGTCTGCACGGTGAGGGAGCGCAGGCGGCCCGACGCCGTGGGGACGCCGAGGGCGTCCAGGACTCGGCCGTCGAGTGCCAGCTTCGACTGCAGGGTGCGGGCGCCGAGCAGCTCGGGCCCCCAGCGGTGATGCGGCGAGGCCTCGTCGTACGGGTCCGGGCGGGACAGGAGGTACGGCACGGGCGTTCCGAAGACGTCGGCAGCGCTCGCGGTCCTTCCGCCCGACGTCGAGAAGTAGTAGGTCGTCGCGACCCTGCCGCCGTAGATGACGACCTCGCCGCTCGTCGCGCGCACGGCCTCGGAGGTTCTCGCGGTCTCGCCTTCGACCCCGCGATAGACCTGACTTCGGACGTCTGAATAGAGGTCGAACGGCTTGCCCTTGACCAGGCTCGCGAGCGCGTACGAACGCGCTGCGACAGCCTGCGCCTTCAACGCCTCGAGCGGCCAGCGGTGTGGCATCTCCCCCGCGATGACGCCCTGCAAGTAGTCCTCGAGCTTGACGAAGTTGACGACTCGCAGGAACGAGCCCTTGACCGTGATCTCGAGCCGTCCCCGGTACGCGTGGCCGTCGAGCGAGAGCGGCGCTTTCTTCCCCGGGCGAACGACGAGCGGGCCCGGAACCCGTACCGGACCGTCGACGCTCGGCAGCGAGAGCTTCGGTCGGAGCACGAGCGGGCCGGCCGGGACCTTGTGCACGACGCCCGCGCGGTCGAGGACCGTGAAGGGCACGGTCGAGGCGATCGTCGTCGCGGGTGCACTCTCGACGAGGAGCACCCTGACGTCCGTCGTCGGCGCGGGGCCGAGCTCGGTTCCCGTGTAGTAGTGCGCGAGAATCTGGTCGTAGGTGCGGCCGGCGTTCGCCATGCCGTACGCGCCGTACTGGCTCATTCCGACGCCGTGCCCCCAGCCCCTACCGGAGATCACGAACAGAGCCTCGCCCGGCACCGACGTGGGTTGGGGAGGCTGAGCCGACGCCGAAACCGCAGCTGCGGCCAGCGCGACGAGAACCGCAGTCACGGTCAGGAAGCGCACAGCGGTGGACCAGGCTAGCGACATCTGAGGTCTTTCTATCGGCGCAAGATCAAGATTCCGCAAACGGGGATTTCCCCGCAAAGGGCGAGGCAAGCCTCGCCCCTACGACCGCCAGGAGGTCTCTTCGACCGGAGCGCGCTTCTTGAGCGGCTCCCACCACTCCCGGTTCTCCGCGTACCACGTGACCGTCTCCGCCAGGCCGTCCCGCCAGCCGTGGGTCGGCTCCCACCCGAGCTCTTCGCGGATCTTCGTCGCGTCGAGCAGATAGCGGCGATCGTGACCCGGGCGGTCGGGGACGATCGTCTTCAGCGACGCCGGCTTCTCCGTCAGCTCGAGGACGAGGTCGGCGATCTCCTCGATCGTCGCCTCGGTGCCCGAGCCGACGTTGTACGTCTCTCCCTCGACGCCCTCGCGGAGCACGAGGTCGATCGCCGAGCAGTGGTCGAGGACGTGCAGCCACTCGCGCATGTTCTGCGTGGAGGCGTACATGGGGAGCGGCTCGTCGTCGAGCGCGTTCGTCGTGAAGAGCGGGAGCACCTTTTCGGGGAACTGAAAGGCGCCGTAGTTGTTCGAGCAGTTGGTGATCGTGACGGGGAGGCCGTAGGTCTCGAAGTACGCGCGAACCGCGTGATCCGCTCCGGCCTTCGACGCGTTGTACGGCGTCCTGGGTCGGTAGGGCGAGTCCTCCGTGAACACCTCGTCGGAGTCGAGCGCGAGATCGCCGTAGACCTCGCAGGTCGAAACGTGGTGGAAGCGCTCGGCGCCCGCGGCGCGCGCGGCCTCGAGCAGCGTCTGCGTGCCGAGCACGTTCGTCCGAAAGAAGCGCGTCGGATCGACGACGGCCAGGCTGTTGTGCGACTCGGCCGCGAAGTTCACGACCGTGTCGATCTCCTCCTCGCGGAGGGTGGTCTCGGCCAGCTCGCTGTCGCAGATATCCCCCTGCACGAACACGATCCGGTCCTCGACCGTCGCGAGGTTCTGCCGGTTGCCGGCGTAGGTCAGGAGGTCGTAGACGACCACGTGGTCGTCCGGATGCTGCTCGAGCCAGTAGTGGACGAAGTTCGAGCCGATGAAGCCGGCGCCGCCGGTGACGAGAAGTCGCATCGTGGGAAGGCTAGATCACGTCGAGACAGGCACGGAGACCGTCGCGCCAGTGAGGAAGTACCGGGCGCGCCGGCGCGCTCGCTCCGCAGGATCGCATGCGCGGGACGCGGAGCGGGTCGCCCGAGCTACGCCGTCGAGACCCGGCGCACGCGGCACTCGAGCCCCGCCTCCTCGAAGATCGCCTCCGCGAAGTCGGCCCACGTGCAGTCACCGTCTGCCGCGAGGTGCCAGATCCCCTGCTCGGATCCTCGGTCGACCAGCTCCCGCACGGCAGGTGCAAGGTGGCCGACATACGTTGGGCACCCGCGCTGGTCGTCGACGACTTCGACCTCGTCGCGCTCCGCGCCGAGGCGAAGCATCGTCCGCACGAAGTTGTGCCCGGTCGGACCGAAGAGCCAGGACGTGCGGACGACCCACGCCTTCGAGCCCGCGGCGGCCTCTCCGTGCAGCTTCGTGCGCCCGTACGCGGAGAGCGGGTTCGGGCCGTCGGACTCGACGTACGGCCCGCCTTTGGAGCCGTCGAAGACGTAGTCGGTCGAGAAGGCGACGAGCGGCGCTCCGAGCGCGGCGGCGTTCGCCGTGCCTCCCACGTTCACCGCCGCGGCGCCCTGCGGGTCGGCCTCCGCACCGTCGACGTCGGTCCACGCAGCGGTGTGCAGGACGAGATCGAGCGCGCCTTGTGACACTGTGTCACTAGGCGGGCTCGTGACGTCCCACTCCTCGTGGCTCAGAGCCACGAGGTCGTCGCCGGCGAACGCGTCCTGGAGCGCCCGGCCGAGCTGGCCGCCGGCGCCCGTGATCAGGACGCGACGGCGGCGTCCCGCGCTGACAGGATCGGTGTGCTCGTGCTCCATAGGCCTGCGACGCGCGGGTCGTTCCAGGGAATCGTCTGCTCGTCGGGGTCGGCGAGGTCGTACTCGGCGGTCACGTGGTAGCAGAAGAGGATGTCCGTCAGCGCCTCGAAGCCGTGGCCGTGGCGGCCGGGGATGTAGAGCGCGATCCGGTTGTCCTCCCCGATGTCCTCCGTGTACGTCTCCCCGCTCTCCCGGTCGAGCACGACGACGCGCGCCATCCCCTGCAGGCAGGCGAAGAGGTCGTCCTGGCCTCGCTCGTGGAAGTGGAGGCCGCGAATCACGCCCGCCCGCGAGAACGAGACGTTCGTCTGCGGCATGCGCGCGGGCAGCGCGCTGTCGCGGCGGAGCTCGCAGAACCAGCCGCGCTCGTCCTCGTACACCTGGAGCGGGACGCGCTCGAGGCCCTCGATCACTTGTTGGCTCCGGTCTCGTCGATCCGCCGGCCGATGTCCGCGAGATGCTGCCAGTGCTTCCCGGCGTCTTCCCACCAGCCGTCGACCTCGCTCGCCTCGAGACGACCCGCGGCAGCGTAGTACCGGTTCACGTCGGTGATCTCGAGCTCTCCCCGACTGGACGGCTCGAGCCGCGCGATCACGTCGAAGACGTCGGGCGGATAGCAGTAGAGGCCGACCACCGCGTGCGACGAGGGCGGCGCGTCGTACCGCGTGTCCACCACCCCGGCCTTCTCGACGATGTCCGTGACCGCTCCGCCGTCGCCGTAGAGGACGACCCCGAAGTTCTCGGGATCGCCCACCTCCTTGACGAAGATCCGCGCCCGCTTCCCGTCCTCCGCCCACTCCGCGAGCGCCGCCGACTGCGCGAACTCGAAGATGTTGTCGCCGAGCACGACGACGAGCGGCGCACCGGCCGCGAAGTCGCGGGCCATGCCCACGACCTGGGCGATCCCGCCCGGCTCCGTCTGCACCTTGTAGGTGAGATCGACTTCGAGGATCGGGTCGCCGCCGCCCCGCGGCGCGAGCCGTCCGTCGCCGAGAAGATCGATCATCTGCCCGGCGTGCCCCTTGCCCGTGACGAGGAGGACGTCCCGGATGCCGGCGAGCTGGAGGAGCTGGAGCGGGTAGTAGATCATCGGCCAGCTCCCGACCGGCAGCAGGTGCTTGTTGGATACGCGAGTGAGCTCGCCGAGGCGCGTCGCCTCACCGCCCGCGCAGATCAGGCCCTTCGGCTGCACCCGGGGGATGCTAACGGTGGTGGGACCGGGGTCTGGCTGAAGCCAGACCCCGGCCGCGCAAGCGTCAGTCGCCGCTCGCGGCCGCAGGAGACGACCGGCGGCGGTGCTCGCCGAGCGGCGACGGCTCGACGCGGACGATCCGCGCCAGGCCCTCGGGCAGCCACCAGTTCCACTTCCCGAAGAGCGTCATCGCACTCGGGACGAGCAAGGCGCGGATGATCGTGACGTCGATCAGGATCGCGGCCGCGAGGCCGAAGCCGAACTGCTGCAGACCGACGACCGAGCCGGCGATCAGTCCCATGAAGGCGGCGAACATGATCAATCCTGCGGCAGTGACGAGCCGTCCGGTCTTCGTGAGGCCGAGCACGACCGCTTGCTCGTTGGTCGCCCCGTTGTCCCACTCCTCGCGCATGCGGGAGACGAGGAAGACCTCGTAGTCCATCGAGAGGCCGAAGAGCATGGCGAAGAGCATCACCGGGATCCAGGCCTCGATCTGGTCGAAGCCGATCAGCCCGATCCACTCGCCGGCTCCCCACTTGAAGACGATCACGAGCAGGCCGTAGGCCGCCCCGATCGAAAGCAGGTTCAGGGTGATCGCCTTCAGCGGCAGCACGATCGAGCGGAAAGCCCTCATCAGCAGGAAGAACGTCGCGACGAGCACGGCGAGGACGAGCCAGGGGAACCAGCTGTACGTGAGGTCGATGAAGTCCTTCCCTCCTGGTGGTCCGCCACCGGCGTACACGACGGCGCTCTCCGGGAAGCCGGCCGCAGGAATGATCTCGTCGCGTAGCCGGTCGACGAACGCGAGGCTCGCCGGGTCGCCGTAGTCGCGTACGCCGACGACCTCGACGTTCAGGTAGCGGCCGGTCGGGTCCACGTGCTGCGGTGTGCGGTCGACGCGGATCGCCGCGACTTCCGGATCCGCGTCGAGCCCACGACCGAGCTCCTCGAGCGCGCGCACGACCTCCGGATCTCCCACCCCTCCGGCTCGCCCCGTGTCGACGACGATCGCCGCAGGCGCGGTTGCTCCCGCTCCGACCGCCTCGCCGAGGATCTCGTATCCCTGGATGGCTTCGAGCTCGCGCGGGATCCCCTCGTTCGAGCCCGGCCCGAGCTCGAGCGTCAGCACCGGAAGCGTGAGCAGGATCAGGAATGCGGACGTCGAGCACCACGACGAGCTTGGGGTAGCGCATGATGAAGCGCGCGAGGCGGGCCCAGAACCCTCGCTCGTGATCCGCTCGGTGGTCGAGCCAGCTCGCCGGCAGGAGCCGCACGCGGTCGAGCGGCCGCCCGACCAGCGACAGGAGCACCGGGAGAAACGTCACGGCCGCGGCCACGGAGACCGCGGGAATGATCAGGCCGCCGATCCCGAACCCGCGGATGAACGGGAGCGGCATGAAGAGCAGCAGCGCAAGCCCGATCGCGACGGCCGTCCCGCTGAAGACGACGGCGCGGCCCGCCGTCGCCATCGTCGTCACGATCGCCTCGTCCCGCGACGACCCTCGCCGCAGCTCCTCGCGGTAGCGGTAGACGACGAGCAGCGAGTAGTCGATCGCGATCCCGAGCCCGATCAGCGTGACCAGGTTCGTGAGGTACGTCGTCAGCTCCATGAAGTTGGCGAAGACCCAGACGATCCCGAGCGTCGTCGGGATCGTCACGATCGTGAATGCGAACGGGAGGAGGAAGGCCAGCGTCCCGAAGGTGAAGATGAGGATGAGAAGGGCGATCGGAACAGCGACCAACTCGCCTCTGGTGAGGTCGTCGGCCAACACCGGGTCGAGGTCGTGCTCGATCGCCGCCTGGCCGGTGACGTAGACCTCCGCCCCCGCGAGCGCCGGCCACGGCCTCGCGCATCTCGTCGGTGCGACCCTTCGAGTCGGCGGGCTCGAGATTCGAGACGATCTGCGCGACGACGACGTCGTCGGAGACCGCCGCGACCGAGACGAGTCGGCCGGTCGGCAGCTCCGCGGCGGCTCTCTCGGCCGCCGCCCGCACCTGCGGCACCAGCGCCGTGGCGGGCCCGTCGGTCCTCGCAACGACCGTGAACGTGCCCGTCGAGCGCTGCCGGAAGTGGTCTTCGAGGATTCGCTCTGCCCGGCGCGTGTCGGTGCCGGGAAGCGTGAAGCGGTTGGTCAGGAGCCCGGAGAGCTGCGTCGAGGCGAGGCCGCAGAGACCGAACACCACGATCCAGGCCCCGAGCACCAGCCAGCGGTGCCGGAGGACGAGGCGCGTCAGCCCTTCCATCGAGCCTCTACGTGCGCGTGCGCTCTCGCCTCGCCCGCCACTCCGCGCGAGCCGCTGCCTTGCGCCTCCGAACGCCGGGTACCGCCCGCACGGCCGCGACCCACACGTAGACGATGGCAGCGAAAAACCCTGCTACGAGGGTTAGCAATCGCCGCGGGTGGAGAACAAAGAAGAGGACCCCGCGCACCCGCGCGATCGTACCGACATACTTCAAGGCCGAATCGAAGAAAGGTGGGACAGCACATGGCCAAGACGAAGGACAAGGCCGAGGCGATGCGCCCGTACGTGAAGCGCGCGATCGAGGACCCGGACATCCGGGAGGACCTCGTGGCCGCGTTCGCAGCGGCGCGCGAGCTCTACGAGCAGGTCTCGAGAGGCGACGGCGTCAAGGGGAAGGCCGAGAAGGTCTCCGGAAAGGACTTCCAGAAGGAGCTCCAGCGGCTCGTCTCCGACATCTCGGACGCCTCCGACCGCATCCGAGAAGGCGACAAGAAGAGCCACAAGGCTCGCAACGTCGTCCTCCTGACGGGCGTGACGATCGGTGTCCTGTACAACCCATGGACCGGCCAGGCCACGCGCGACTGGATCATGGATCGCGTCGCGGGCGGCAACGGCGACGGGTACGAAGACTTCGGCGACACGATCACGAGCGAGTCGACCGAGATCCCGGGCAACGGCAGCGAGCCTGGCGAGTCGTAGAATCGCTAGACCGTCGCGCGACCTCGATCCGCGCTAGCGGATTCCGGTCTGCCGACGGTTCGTCAGCGCTCGTTCGAGCGCGCCCGGAACGAGCCCGCTGGTGGACGCGATGTCCTCGGATTGGAGCAGCACCGCTCCCGGCGGCGGCAGCGCAGTACCTCCGGGACCAACGGGGACATAGATCCGTCCTGCCGCGAAGGCGATGTCCTCCGCACGGCGCCAGGCGATGAGGATGGGGTACGGAGCGACCACGCCGTCGTAGCCGAGCCCCCTCATCGTGGACGGGTGGATCTCGAAGTGGACATGAGGTGAGCCGCCCTCGGCGTCGCCGGTGTCGCCGACGAAGCCGATCACGTCACCGGCTTTCACGCGCTTGCCCTCGACCGCGAGCGGCGAATACGCGGACAGGTGCGCGTAGTAGAACTCGTTCCCGGAGTCGTCGCGGAGCCAGAGCCGGAAGCCGCCGAGCTTGATGAAGCCGACCGTGTGGATCGTGCCGTCGGCGACGGCGAGCAGAGGAGAGCCCGCCTCGGCGAAGATGTCCTCCCCGTGGTGCCATCCGCCGGGAATCCCGGGTCGAGGAGCGCCGAAGCTGTCCCCGAACGAGGCCGTCCCGAACACCGGGAACACGTAGCCGCCGGCCGAGAGCCGGGCCGAGACCTCCGGCGAGGCGAGAACGGGACCGCCCGGAACGGCTCCAGCAGTATCGGGCTCCGGCGCAGTGGGGAGTGTGGGCGGCGTCGGCGTGGGCGCTGCGTCGGCTCTCCGGGCGGACGAGGCCGAGCAGGCACCTGGGCTACGGCGACCGCTTCCGCCCGACCGACGACGATGTCGCTGCCGGCCGGGAGCCCGCCGTGCGCCGCGGTGAGCGTCACGCGAAGGGCGACGGTGGAGCCCTGCGCGCCGGGCGGGTTCGCTCGACGGCTGCCACTGTCCTGGGAAAGCACGGAGAGGACGCCCCAGTCCGCGAGCGAGGACGTCGCGTCGGGGGACGCCGAGACGTCCTGCCCGAGTGCGCGCAGTCCCCGCACTGCAGACGCCGAGACGTCGGCTCCTGACGGATCGCGCGCTCGCACCGGCCGTGATCGACGGATGTGACCTGCGCAGCAACGACCTCGCCGGCGAACAGCGAGAGGGCGACTGCCTCGGCGGAGGACTGCGCGGTCGCCGCCTCGCCGGGCTGCGCCGAGACCGTCGCGCGAGACCGGCCGAGGCTCACGATCGAGCCGTCGTCCGGGTACTGGAACGACTGCACGTCTGCGCTCAGGTTCGTGGGCCAGGTCAGATCGCCGAGCGACACCGTCTCCTGGCCGGGAATCGTGATCTGCACCAGCACGGCGCTCGCGCCGGTGACAGCGCTCCGCGGCGGTGGCGCGGCGGTGGCAAGAGTCGCGCACACGGCCACCGCCGTACCCGCGAGCACGACGGCACGGATCACGGCGAGCACGACGAGTCAGGGTAGCGCGCCCGCTCGCGAGTGGCACGCCACACGAGCTGCGCCGCGACCGCGAACAGGAGAACGGCGAACAGCCTGCGCAGCGTCGTCTCCGGCAGCGACGTCGCGATCCGTGCTCCGACCTCCACGCCCGGCCAGCGAGGCGACGCCGACGAACACCGCCGTCCGCACTCGCAGGTTCCCGTAGCGCCGCTGGTTCGCCGCCCCGACGGCGACGGTCGGGAGGATCGCGAGCAACGACGTCGCCTGCGCCTCGATCTGGCCGAGCCCGAGCGCGACGAGCGTGGGCACGAAGAGGATCCCACCGCCGACGCCGAACAGCCCGGACAGCACGCCGGCGGCCAGCCCGAGGGCAATCCCGAGCACGATCGTGGAGGTCGTCACGCGGCGAGCAGCCAGGCGCCGACGCCGACGAGGAGGACGGCGAAGCCGTAGGTCAGGCTCCGGGTCGTGATTCGTTGCTGCAACGACGTCCCGAGGAACGCGCCCGCGGCGGCCGGGAGCCCGACGAGCGCCGCATGGCCGACGTCGACCTCGCCGCGAAACGCGTATGCGACGACCCCCGCGAACGCGGTGATCCCGATGGCCCCGAGCGACGTCGCCGTCGCGACGCGTTCCGGCAGGTGAGCGAGGACGATGAGCAGCGGGACGGCGATCAGGCCGCCGCCGACGCCGAAGAGTGCGGAGAACACGCCGGCCACGAGGCCGATGACGACCAGACGCACGAGTCGTATCGTATGGAGACGTGAGGACCTGTTCCCGGCCGCTTCGCCACGGTCGATCGCGTTCGCCGCGGTGCGCTCGGCATCGTCGCGCTCTCGGCCGGAGACGCATCGGCGAAGCCGTCCGCGCACTACGTCGTCCGCGTCGATCCGCGGCTCTGCCCCTCGCCCCTTTGCGGCGGCTACTGGGTCTCGCTCGCAAACCGCTACGCGCACACGTTGTCACGACGGTGTCCAGCGGGCGCGCTGCTACGTCGCGTCGGCGTGGCCTGCGAGCCGCTCGATCCACGACGGCGCGCTCGTGCAGGGCGGAATCGCGGCTCATCCGATCCAGGGCTTCGGGCGCCTCGGCCTGCTCATCGCGACCGACGTGCGCAACCCCGTCGGCCCGACCGAGTCCGGCGCCTTCTTCCGGCTTCGCGAGCTCGCGGTGCGCTGCATTCGCGACCCGTGCTTCTCGATACGCGCCTCTCGGCTCAACGGCCGTCTGACCGCGATGCTCTCCGGAGTCCACCTGACCGAGACGAAGCTGCCGAACGAGGAGCACGCGAGGCTGGCGCTCTTCGGCGACGGTCTCTTCGCCGCCGGCCGCATCGTCTCGACGGACGACGGCGGTCGCGTGTTCCACGCGTCGCGGATCTACCTCAGAGCGTCGAAGCCTCGCGCCTGAGCACGTCCCAGGCCGCTCCGCACGTCGTTCTCGGTCGTCCGGAAGTTCCCGATCGCGAGCCGAAGCGCGTACCGGTCGCCGAGCCGCGCGTGCGAGAGGAACACTTCCCCCGAGGCGTTCACCCGCTCCAGCAGGCGTTCGTTCTCCTCGTCTGCGCCCGTCCCGGCGGAAGCACACGAGCGAGAAGTGCCGGGGCGCGACGACCTCCCACCCCGGCTCGCCGCGCACCCATGTCCTCGAACAGCGCAGCGAGCCGTACGTGCTCCCGAATCCGCTCCTCGAGCCCCGAGCGTCCCGAGGCAGCGGAGCACCGCCCAGAGCTTGAGTGCACGGAAGCGACGGCCCAGCGGGATCGAGAGCTCGCTGAGGTTCACGGCATCGTCCGGCGACCGGAGGAACTCGGGAACGAGGCTGAACGTGCGCCGGAAGTCGTCGGGGCGGCGTGTCCAGAGCGCGGAGCAGTCCATCGGGACGCCGAGCCACTTGTGCGGGTTCACGCCGATCGAGTCGGCTCGCTCCCAGCCGGCGAAGAGCGGGCGCAGCTCGGGGCACACAGCGGCCGAGCCTGCGTACGCGGCGTCCACGTGGAGCCAGACGCCTGCGCGTTCGCATGCGTCGGCGATCGCGGGGATCGGGTCGATGGCAGCAGCGCCCGTCGTCCCGATCGTGGCGATGACCGCACACGCGTCTTCGAGCTCGAGCAGCTCCGGGCGCATGCGGAACTCGTCGTCGACCGGAACCTTGCGCAGTTCGAGCTCGAGCAGCTTCGCGGCCTTGTCGGCGACGGAGTGCGCATGCTCGGAGCAGAGAACGACGCGTCTGCCTGGACGCGCGGCACGCGCGACCGCGAGAGCCGACAGCACCCCCGTCGAAGCGGTGTCCTCGATGTGGCCGTGCAGCTCCGCCGGCAGCCCGAGGAGCTGCGCGAGCCAGTCGAGGGTCACTTCCTCGAGCTCCTGGAGCGCGGGAGACGTCCGCCAGAGGATCCCGACCTGATTGAGCGAGGCGATCAGGAGCTCGGCGAGGACGCCGGGCTCCGATGCGGTCGTTGCGAAGTACGCGAAGAAGCGGGAGCTCTGCCAGTGCGTGAGCCCGGGCATGAGCACCGCATCGAGGTCGCGTAGCACAGCCGAGAACGGCTCCGGATCGTCCGGGGGCGAGGACGGGAGCGCCGCGCGGATCTCTCCCGGCTCGACCTGCGAGAGGACTGGGAGCTCGTCGATCCGCTCGAGGTAGGACGCGACCCACTCGACCGCGGCCACTCCGTCCTCGCGAAACGATGAAGGGCGAGGCAAGCCTCGCCCCTACTTGCGGAGCTTCTGGATCTGCGCCCAGGAACGCGTGTTCAGCACCTGTTCCTTCGTCAGCCATGCCCGCCGCGCCAGCCCGACCCCGAGCTCCGCGTGGCCGAGCGCGCTCGTCGAGTGGGCATCGGTCGTAATCGGGATCAGGACTCCGGCCTCGCCCGCCAGCCGCGCGTGCGTATCCCGCATGTCGAGCCGGTCGGGCTGCGAGTTGATCTCGAGCGCGGTTCGCGTCTCCGCGGCCCGCTCGACGATCCGCTCGATGTCCACGTCGGCGCCAGGCCGGGTCAGGATCCTGCGACCGGTGAGATGTCCGATGCAGTCGACGTGCGGGTTGTCGATTGCCCCCACGATCCGCTCGGTCGGGCTGCGGTCGAACGCCGTGTGAATCGATGCGACGACCCAGTCGAGCTGCGCGAGAACGTCGTCGTCGACGTCGAGAGAGCCGTCCGCGCGGATGTTGACCTCGATCCCGCGCAGGATGCGAAACGGCTTGACGCGCTCGTTCACCGCGTCGATCTCCTTCCACTGCGCCTCGAGCCGCCTCTCTCGCAGGTAGTGGGAGTGATCGGTCAGGCACATGTACTTGTAGCCCCGGCGCTTCGACTCGAGCGCCATCTCCTCGACCGACCCTTTGCCGTCGGAAGACCACGTCGAGTGGCAATGCATCTCGCCGCGCAGGTCCGAGAGCTCGACGAGCGCGGGAAGCGCGTGCTCGCGGGCAGCCGCCAGCTCACCGTCCGACTCGCGCAGCTCCGGCGGGATCCAGTCGTACCCGAGGTACTCGTAGAGCTCCTCCTCGGTCGCATGGGTCACGACCTCGCCCGTCTCGACGGTCGTGACTCCGTACTCGGAGATCGAGAGACCTCGACGCTGGGCGTCCTCGCGCAAGGAGACGTTGTGGTCCTTCGACCCGGTGAAGTGCTGCAGGACGTTGCCGAAGCACTCGGGCGGTACGACCCGGAGATCGAAGCGAAGACCCTGGTGTCCCACGACCGTCGCCTTCGTGGCCCCGCGTGCCACGACCTCCGAGACCCAGTCGGCGTCGCAGAAGGCCGCGATGAGTGACGGCGGCTCGGACGACGTGGCGATGAAGTCGAGATCGCGAACGGTCTCCCTGCGTCGCCGGACGCTTCCCGCCTCCGACACCGCGATGGCCGCGCCATGCGCGGAGAGCTGCTCCACGATGTCGTGGACTGCGGGGAGCGCGCGTCCCAGCAGGCCCCGGTCGTCCCTCGGAGCCGTCCTCCCCGCACCCGCCGCGAGGGCCGCGAGGATCTTCTCCTCGCTCTTCTGTCCCATGCCGGAGAGGACGCGCAGCCGCCCGTCCTCGGCGGCCGTCTTCAGCCCGTCGAGCGTCGTGACTCCGAGCTCGGTCCAGATCCGGGCGGCCGTCTTCGGCCCGACGCCCGGAAGGCGCAGGAAGTCGACGACGCCCGGCGGCACCTTCTCTCGGCGCCGCGTGAGCGCGTGCATCTCCCCGTCCGTGGCGATCTCGACGACCTTCTGCTCGATCGTCTTGCCGATCCCGGGGAGGTCGGTTGCTCTCCCGGCAAGCGCGAGCTCCGCGACAGGCCCGGGCGTCTCGCGGATGCGCGTCGCTGCGCGCCGGTACGCGATGACCTTGAACGACTCCTCGGCCAGGATCTCCGAGATGTCCGCGAGGAGGTCGAGCTGGTCGGCGATCTCGGCGTTCCGGGGCAGAGGCTTCGCCATGCGGCGATGATACGGACGTGCTTCGAGCCATCGTCTGCCTGCCCACCTACAACGAGCGCGAGAACCTGGAGGCAATGGTGCGTGCCCTCGGTGAGGTCCTGGACACGGCGCGCGATGGCGTCCTCGTGATCGATGACGGCTCGCCCGACGGAACCGGGGAGATCGCCGATCGCCTCGCGAGCGAGCTCCCATGGGTCTCCGTACTGCACCGAGCGCAGAAGGAAGGAATCGGGCCTGCGTACATCGCAGGGTTCCGACATCTCCTCGCCGGCGAAACCGAGCTCGTCCTCGAGATGGACTGCGACTTCTCCCACGACCCGAGCGACGTACCACGGCTGATCGCGGCCGCGAGTGACGCGGATCTCGTACTCGGCTCGCGCTACGTGCGGGGCGGCGGGACCGAAAACTGGGGCCTGCTGCGGCGTTTCGTCTCGCGCGGCGGGTGCATCTACGCGCAGGTGCTCCTCGGCGTGCGCGTGCGCGACCTGACGGGCGGCTTCAAGTGCTTTCGGCGAACGGCGCTCGAGGCGATCGACCTCGACGCGCTCTCCGCGCACGGGTACGCGTTCCAGATCGAGACCACATACCGGGTCTTGCGGGCAGGCTTGCGGGTGCAGGAGATCCCGATCCGCTTCACGGAGCGGCGGGCGGGCGCGTCGAAGATGACCGGCACGATCGTGGCCGAGGCGATCTGGAAGGTGCCGCGACTGCGGCTGCAGGCGCTCTTCGGCCGCCTGTGACTCGGGCTACGCTCACCCGCGTGGACGAGGCCACCGACGCCACCTTCGCCCAGGTCGTGCTTGCCTCGCCCGTGCCCGTGATCGTCGACTTCTGGGCGCCATGGTGCAAGCCCTGCGAGGCGATCGAGCCGCACCTCACCGCGATCGCTGCGGAGCACGAGGGCCGCGTCAAGCTCGTCCGCGTGAACGTCGACGAGAACCTCGCCGTGTCGGGCCGCTACGGCGTCCTCTCGCTTCCAACCGTGATGCTCTTCTCGGGCGGCAACGCCCGCACCACGATCGTCGGCGCACATTCGCGGCGGCATTTCGAGAAGGCCATCGAGCCGTTCCTCGCCGACTAGACCGGGCGGGGGGAGTCACTCCTTGTGGCTCTGAGCCACAAGGTTCACCGCGCTGCGCCTGCGACACTGGCTGCCGTGACCACCGAGGTCGTAGCCGGTTGGGCGGATCTCCTCGAGGGGGAGGAGATCGCGTATGCGGGCATCGAGGCCGCTCGCGACGGACGCAGTGAGCCGCTTCCCGACGATCTCGACCCTCTTGTCGCGTCCGCGCTCGTCGCGAACGGCGTCACGTCGCTCTACCGCCACCAGGCCGAGACCTGGGAAGCGGCCCGACGCAGCGAGAACGTCGTCGTCACGACCGGAACCGCGTCCGGGAAGTCGCTCGCGTTCAACCTTCCGGTACTCGACGCCATCGTGCGCGAGCCGAAGACGCGGGCGCTCTATCTCTACCCGACGAAGGCGCTCGCCCAGGATCAGGCGCGTGCGCTCTCCGAGCTCCGGCTGAAGGGGCTCAAGCCCGCGATCTACGACGGGGACACGCCGGGCGAGCAGCGCTGGCAGATCCGCAAGTGGTCGAACCTGATCCTCACGAACCCCGACATGCTCCACGTCGGCGTCCTTCCGCACCACGACCGCTGGGGCGATGTCCTGCACAACCTGCGCTACGTCGTCGTCGACGAGGCGCACGTCTACCGCGGGGTGTTCGGATCGCACGTCGCCAACGTTCTGCGCCGACTGCGCCGCCTCGCGCGGATCTACGACGCCGACCCCCAGTTCCTGCTCGCGTCGGCGACGATCGCGAACGCGGGCGAGCTCGCCGAAGCGCTCACCGGCGAGCCGGCCTCCGTCGTCGAGAGCGACACGTCGCCGAAGGCCGAGCGCGAGATCGTCATCTGGAACCCGCCGCTCCTCGATCCGGAGCTCGGCCTGCGTGCGAGCGCGCTCGGGGACGCTTCTCGGCTCATGTCGCAACTCGTCTCACGCGGCCTGAGGACGATCTGCTTCGCGAAGAGCCGCAAGGCGGCCGAGCTGATCCACCGGTTCACGGTCGAGCGGGTCGACCTCGCGACGGCGAGCCGTCTCGCCCCCTATCGAGCGGGCTACACCCCCGAGCAGCGTCGTGAGATCGAGCGCCGCCTCGTCGAGGGCGACCTCCTGGGCGTGACCGCAACGGACGCACTCGAGCTGGGGATCGACATCGGCCTCCTCGACTGTGCGATCTCGGTCGGTTTCCCCGGCACGGTCGCGTCGCTGCGGCAGCAGTGGGGCCGCGCGGGTCGTCGTGGGCGCGGACTCGCGGTGCTCGTCGCGAGCGAGGACGCGCTCGATCAGTTCTTCGCTCGAGAGCCGGACGCGCTGCTCGCGCGGCGAGTCGAAGCGGCGATCGTCGACCACACGAATCCACGGATCCTCGACCCCCATGTGCTCTCGGCTGCGTTCGAGGCGCCACTGGACGATGACGACGCGGCGACTCTCGGTGACGATGCGATTCGGCGGGCGGCAGAGCTTCCCGAGCTCGAGCGAACGCCCGCCGGCTTCGTGTGGAAGGGCCGCGACTACCCGGCGGCGCGCATCTCGCTGCGGTCGGGAGACGGTGAAGCGTTCACCGTGGTCGACGGCGTGACAGGCTCGCTCCTCGGGCTCGTCGAGCGCGAGCGCGCGTACTCGACGGTGCACGAGGGCGCGGTCTACCTGCATCTCGGAGAGCAGTACCTCGTCGAGCAGCTCGACCACGACGGCCGGGTCGCGGTCGTCGTTCCTGCGAGCGTCGACTGGTACACGCAGGTCAAGAAGGAGACGGAGACGACGATCGAGGAAGCAGAACGCGTCGAGCGGCGGCTCGGGCTCGAGCTCAGCTTCGGGCGCGTGTCAGTCTCCGAGCAGGTGGTCGGCTATGCGCGGAAAGCGGTGCGGGATGGCTCGACGATCGACGTCGTTCCGATGCTGATGCCGGAAACGACGTTCGAGACCGAAGCGATCTGGTTCTCACCCGAGCCCGCGCAGCTCGAAGGGCTCGAGGAGACGCCCGCGCTCCTCGGGACGCTGCACGCAGCAGAGCACACGCTCATCGCGCTCCTCCCGCTCTGGGCGATGTGCGACCGCTGGGACATCGGGGGCCTCTCGACGAACGTCCACTACCAGACTGGGCGGCCTACGATTTTCGTCTACGACGGGCACACGGGGGGGATGGGTCTCACGGCGCGCGGGTTCGCGAGCTTCGAGGGCTGGGTCGAGGACACGACGCGACTGCTCCAGCGCTGCCCGTGCACGAGCGGGTGCCCCTCCTGCGTGCAGAGCCCGAAGTGCGGAAACCTGAACGAGCCGCTCGACAAGGCCGGCGCGCGAACGCTGCTCGAGCGCATGCTCCAAGGCTGAACCTCTCGCGACCGCCCGCAACCCTGTGTCAGACACTCGCTTGACACGGGCGGTGAGAACGAGGCCGGAGGCGACATGGCCGGGATTCAGGCACTCCCCTTGGCATCTCGATGCGTTACCGCGATGCGCGAGGTCGCTTGTGGATCGACTGCCACCCTTTCGGCACATTGCGCCTGAGCACGATCGATGTCTGACACGGGATGTCGATTTCGGCCATGGCCGATCGTCATCGTGATGGAATCCCGGAAAAGGAGGTCGCGATGCAGGTGATGGCACTGATCTACGGCGACGCGTCGCGCTGGGAGGCATTCTCGGACGACGAGCGGGAGGCGGTGTACGCGAAGTATCGGGCGTTCTCCGATGAGGCTGGCAAGGCCGGCGTCGTCGCCGGTGGCGCGGAACTCGCCTCGACGGGCGATGCCACGACCGTGCGCGTTCGGGACGGCGAGACGCTGGTGACCGACGGCCCGTACGCCGAGGTCAAGGAGGCGCTCGGAGGCTACTTCGTCTTCGAGTGCGAGTCGATGGACGAAGCGGTCGAGTACGCCGCGAAGATCCCGGGAGCCGAGCACGGCGCCGTCGAGGTGCGGCCGGTCTACGTCGACCCCAACGCGGAAGGAGCGGCGTCATGAAGTACGCGATGCTCATCTACGGCGACGACTCCGGGTGGATCGACCTCTCGGACGACGAGAAGGCCGAGCTTCGCGCCGAGGAGATGCCACGCTGGCTGGCGCTCATGGACGAGCTGCAGAAGGCCGACCCCAACCTGGCGGGGTACGAGCTCGACGGACGCCGCACGGCCAAGGTCGTCCGCGTACGTGACGGCGAGCGGATCGTCACGGACGGGCCCTTCACCGAGACGAAGGAGGTCGTCGGCGGGCTCTTCGTCGTCGACCTCCCCGACCTCGACGAGGCGATCCGGCTGGCCTCGATGATTCCAACGGCGGAGCACGGCTCACTGGAGATCCGGCCGATCATCGGATGAGCTCGCGGAGGTGACGGTCGAGCAGGTCTTCCGGGAGGAGTGGGGCCGTGCGGTCGCGATCCTCACGCGTGTCCTCGGCGATCTCGAGCTGGCCGAGGACGCCGTACAGGATGCCTTCGCGACAGCGCTCGAGCGCTGGCCGCGTGACGGCACGCCTCGGACGCCGGGCGCCTGGATCGTCACGACGGCGCGCAACCGCGCGATCGACCGGATCCGCCGCGACAAGGTCTTTCGCGAGAAGGCCGCGCTCCTCGCACGCCTCGAGGAGCTTCCGGCGGAGGACGACGACGTGAGCGCGATCCCCGACGACCGGCTCGCGCTCGTCTTCACCTGCTGCCACCCGGCGCTCGCCGCGGAGAGCCGGGTCGCGCTCACGCTGCGCGAGGTCGGAGGCCTGACGACCAACGAGATCGCCCATGCCTTCCTCGTCACCGAGCCCGCGATGGCGCAGCGGCTCGTCCGCGCGAAGCGCAAGATCCGGGCCGCGGGGATTCCGTTTCGCGTCCCGCCGGACCATCTTCTCCCCGAACGCCTGCGATCGGTTCTGGCCGTGCTCTACCTCGTCTTCAACGAGGGCTATGCCGCCACCGCGGGCTCCGATCATGTCCGCGGAGACCTGTGCGACGAGGCAATCCGGCTCGGCAAGCTCCTCGCCGTTCTCATGCCCGACGAGGCAGAGGTGCTGGGACTGCTCTCGCTGATGCTGCTCCAGGACTCGCGCCGCGCCGCGCGAATCAGCCCCACCGGTGAGCTCGTGCTGCTGGAGGATCAGGACCGGTCGCTCTGGGACCGGAACCGCATCGACGAGGGCCTGCACGTGCTCGGGCGCGCCGCGTCGCTCCGACGCGTCGGCCGCTACCAGCTCCAGGCGGGGATCGCCGCGGCGCATGCGGAGAACCGGCCGTGGAGCGAGATCGTCGTCCTCTACGACCGCCTCGTCGAAGTCGACCCCTCGCCCATCGTCGAGCTCAACCGAGCAGTCGCAGTCGCGCTCTCAGGTCGCCTCGACGAGGGGCTCGCACTCGTGAACGGCCTACGAGACCTCGAGGGCTACCACCTCCTCCATGCCGCCCGCGCCGACTTGCTCCGTCGGCTCGAGCGGCCTGAGGAAGCGGCCGAGTCGTACCGGCGAGCGCTCGAGCTGACCGCGAACGAGTCCGAGAGCCGATACCTCGAGCGCCGGTTACTCGAAGTGTCGTAGCGCCGCGGCGACCGCCTCGGCGGGGGACGACGCCAGCTCGACCCCCTCGACCTCGGGAGCTCCCGCAAGAGCCACGACCGGCCGGCCGAGCCGGCGGGCGAAGGCCATCTCCGCGAGCGTCCCCCACCCGCCTCCGATCGCGATCACCACGTCCCCCGAAGCGGCGACGGCGAGGTTCCGTGCATGACCGATCCCCGTGACCACCACATGGTCGGCCCACTGGTTCGCGTCCTCGTGTGTCTCGCCAGGAACGATCGCGATCGTGGTGCCTCCTGCGGCCTTCGCGCCGCGATGCGCCGCTGCCATCACTCCGCCGAGCCCGCCGGTGACCACGGTGCACCCACGCTCGGCGAGAAGCCGTCCCACCTCTTCGGCGGCGGCCTCCCACTGCGAGCCGCTTCCGATAACAGATACCTGGCGGGCCATCAGCGAAGGGCGCGCAGGGCCTTCGTCAGCGACTGCTTCCCGTCCAGGACGCCCGCGTACAAGTCACCGTCTCGCGCAACGCGATCGAGCACTGCGTCCATGGTGAACGCGGTGAGGTCGAGTCCTGGCGCAACCTCATCCCAGCGCAGAGGAGTGGAGACCGGAGCGCCGGCTCGCGGCCGCACCGAGTAGACGCTGGCGTTGGTGGCGCCATGTCTGTTCTGGTTCGCGTCGACGAGGACACCGCGACGTTTCTTCCTCGCCCACTCCGTCGTGACCAGCCCCGGGTGCGCGCGAGCGAGCGCTCCCGCCACGATCGAGGCGAACTCGCGCGCCTCGGCAAACGTGTGGCGCCGCGCGATCGGCACCAGGATGTGGATCCCGCGCGAGCCCGACGTCTTCGGGTAGCCCTCGAGCTCGAGCAGGTCGAGCGTGTCCTTGACCAGCTTCGCGACGGTCACGACGTCCTCGAACGACGCTCCCTCCGCCGGGTCGAGATCGAACATGACCCAGTCGGGCCGCTCCGGCTTGTCCGCACGTGACGACCAGGCATGCATGTCGATGCAGCCCATGTTCGCCATCCAGACGAGCGCCAGCTCGTCGTCGACGAGCGCGTAGTCGATGACCTTCTTCTCACCGTCCCGCGTCGACGCCGGGAAGGCCGCGCGCTTGATCCACGCGGGCATGTGGGAAGGCGCCTGCTTCTGGAAGAAGTGCTTTCCCTGCCACCCGTCGGGGTAGCGCTTCATCGTGAACGGACGACCGCGAAGGTGCGGCACGAGCACTTCGGCCACGTCTCGGTAGTACGAGATCAGGTCGCCCTTCGTGATGCCTTCCTCCGGCCAGAACGGCTTGTCCAGGTTGCTCAGACGGAGCTCGCGGCGTCCCTTCTTCAGCAGCGGCGGCAGCGGGGTCTTCTCCTTTCGTACTTCGGAGGCGGGCTTGTCCTCCCTCAGGCCCAGGTACGCGGGCGCGCGGAGGCGTCCCTCCCGTGTCCACTCCGCGAACGCGACCTGGGCGACGAGCCGCGGCTCGACCCAGACGACGTCGGATCGCCGGACACGCGGCATTTTCGGCGTTTCCGAGAAGGGCGATTCCTTGCGGACGAGTGGCTTCAGCAGGCCGAGGAGCCGGGTGATCTCGGACTCGTTGAACCCGGTTCCCACGTTCCCGGCCCAGCGTAGTCCGCCGGTTTCGTACACACCGACGACGAGCGCGCCGAATCCCGCCGACCTCCGGCCCTGCCCCTTCGTGTACCCCGCGATCACGACCTCCTGGTCCTTTCGAACCTTCAGCTTGTGCCAGTCCGCGCTTCGCGTACCGGGCTGGTAGCGCGAGTCGACCCGCTTGGCGACCACGCCCTCGAGGCCCTGCTGCTCCGCGGCGGCAAGCAGCGCGTCGCCGTCGTCGAACTGCGGCGAGACGACGATGCCACCCCGTGAAGGGTCGATCAGCTCCAAGAGCCGCTTCCGCCGCTCGACGAGTGGAAGCCCTGTCAGCGGCTCGGAGTCGAGCTCCAGGAGGTCGAAGACGACGAGGACCAGCGTGCCCGAGCCCTCCTGGAGGAGCGAGAACCTCGAGCTCCCGGTGTCGTCGAGCGCACAGATCTCCGCGTCGAGCACGGCGTCGGCGGAGCGGGTTCCGAGCTCCGCGGCCCGCGCAGCCGGACGAAAGCGCTCGGTGAGATCGTTTCCGTTCCGGCTCGTCAACGTCGCCTGGCCTCCCGAGATCGTCACGAGCGCGCGAAAACCGTCCCACTTCGGCTCGTACACCCAGCTCTCTCCACGAGGCAGGCTTTCCGACGACGTGGAGAGCATCGGCGCGTACCTGCTCGTCCCGGCCGTCGCGCCGTCCTTCCGCAGGAGTAGCCAGTTCTTCGGATCGCCGTCGAGCTTCGCCGGCACCAGCGTCCAGACCCCGTCCAGCCGCTCTCCGTCGAGCCGGACGGTCAATCCTCCGTTCCGCTTCTCCTCGAGCAGCTCGTAGGTGCCGCGATCCCAGATCTCGACGGTTCCCGCGCCGTATTCGCCGGCCGGGATCGTGCCCTCGAAGTCGCCGTACTCGAGCGGGTGATCCTCGACGTGGACCGCCAGATGACGCTCGCCGCGCCTGAGCGGAACGCCTTTGGGCACCGCCCAGCTCGCCAGCGCTCCGTTTCGCTCGAGGCGGAAGTCGTAGTGCAGCCGCCGTGCGTCGTGCCGCTGGATGACGAAGCGCGGCTCCTTGGAACGCCGCTTCTTCGTGCCGAACGGCTCAGGGGTCTTGCCGGGACGGCGTTTTCTCGTGTATTCGTCGAGCGTCACCTGTGGATTGTCGCCATCAACGCAACACGTTCTTCACCAACTGGCCGCTGATTCCAAGAAATCCCTGCTCCTGAGCTTTTTCGAATACGGGGATAAGCCTGTGGAGAGTGTGGATAGTCCCAGAACTCTGAATCGAGTTCTCAAGCGGACGCAAGAACGCCCATGACGCGGTACTTCTCGCGCCGCCGCCTACGCCGCTCGTCGGGCTCGAGGGACTCGACGTCCTCCAGCGCCTCCAGAATGCCCCCCGCCAGAAGCTCCGCAGCCGCGTCTGCATCCGTGTGCGCGCCGCCCACAGGCTCCGCGACGATCGCGTCGACGACGCCGAGCTCCAGGCAGTGCGCAGCGTCAGGCTTGAAGGCCGCCGCGGCCTTGCGCGCCTCGCCGGCATCCCTCCACAGGATCGCAGCACAGCCTTCCGGTGAGATCACGGAGTAGATCGCGTGCTCCTGCATGAGCACCCGGTCCGCGACCGCGATCGCGACTGCGCCACCCGATCCGCCCTCGCCGATGACGCAGGCCACGGTCGGGACGGAGAGCCGCACCATCGCCGCCTGTGAGCGCGCGATCGCGCCGCCCTGACCGTGCTGTTCTGCAGCGACTCCGGGATACGCACCTGGCGTGTCGACCATGGTGACGAGCGGGAATCCGTGGCGATCGGCGAGTGACATCGCCCGCATCGCCTTCCGGTAGCCCTCGGGGTACGCCATCCCGAAGTTGCGCTTCGTGCGCTCCTTCAAGTCGCGACCCTTCTGATGGCCGACGAGAACGATCGTCCGCCCGTCGAGCTTGCCGAGACCGGCCACGATCGCCTGGTCGTCGGCGCGTCCGCGGTCGCCGTGCAATTCGAAGAAGTCCTCGAGGATCCGGTCGACGTAGTCGAGCGTGTACGGGCGCTCCTGGTGCCGCGCGAGCTCGACCGATTTCCAGATCTCCTCCGCGCTCGGCTCTTCCTGAAGACGGTCGAGCTGGTTCTGGAGACGTTCGAGCTCGCCGCTCAGCTTCGTCCCACGGAGGAGCTTCATGCCGGCGAGCTTACTGAGCCGCTCGCGCAGCCGCATCTCGGCTTCGCTCGGCATCAGTGCCCGTTGAAGAGGCGGAGCAGGCGAGAAAGCGTGGGGCGGAGCTCCGAACGCGGGACGACCCCGTCCACGTGCCCGAACCGATAGTTCGACTCGGCGCGCCCGAAGTCGTCCGGCAGCTTCTCTCGAGTCGTCTGGGCGACGACCCGCGGGCCGGCGAAGGACATCAGCGCGCCGGGCTCCGCCACGACCACGTCCCCGAGGCTTGCAAAGCTCGCCAGCACGCCACCCGTGGTCGGGTGTGTCAGCACCGAGAGAAGCGCGCCTCCAGACTCGTGCAGCTCCTCGATCGCGCATACGGTCTTCGGAAGCTGCATCAGCGCGAGGATCCCCTCCTGCATGCGCGCGCCTCCGGAAGCAGAGACGGAGACGAGGGGAACGCCGGACTCTCCCGCGCTGTCGCAGGCGCGAGCGAACTTCTCACCGACGACGCTGCCCATCGAGCCGCCCATGAACGCGAAGTCCATGACCGCAAGGCGACACTCCTCATCCTCGATCGTTGCGCTCCCGCAGACGATCGCGTCTCCGAGCCCCGTCTCGATCTCGGCTTCGACGAGCCGCTCCGCGTAGGGCCGCAGATCGAAGAACCCGAGCGGGTCGGCGGAGCGAAGGTCCGCGTCCTCCTCCGTGAACGAGCCGGGATCGGCGAGCTGCTCGATCCGCTCGCGCGCACGCACCGGGAAGTGGTGTCCGCACTGGGGGCAGACACGGAGGTTCTCGGCGAGCTCGTCGTCGCGGTAATGCGAACCGCACCCCGGGCACGTGTTGGGGTGGGACTTCTCGGACCCTGACTCGGGCGCTTGCTTGGTCTCGACGGACACGTCGACCTTTCCTGAGTCCGAGGAGGACATGCGCTGGATCCTACGTGCGGTCCAATCTCACGAGTAGAACTCAGAGACCGGCCGACACGAGAAGCCGGGTTGCGATCGTGGCATTCTTCTCGGTTCGGAAGTGACCTGTGACGCCCATCCCCGCGAGCTGGGCGCGGGCGCTTGCCTCCTGCAGGATCGCAGCGATCTGCTCGACGCTGGGGCCGTTCGGCTCCGGCACGAGCACGTCGACGAGAGGTGGATCGAGCGAGTCCAGATCGAGCGCGACGTACATGGCGTCGACACCCGCGAGCGCCCGCTCGAGCGAGTCGTCGATCCCGCTCTCCTTCAGGTAGTCCTGCTCCGGCGGATCGAGGTTCCTGGCGCCGGCGAGCGCCACGTTCTCGGGAGCCACGACACCGTCGTCCAGGAGCATCCGCAGCGGCATGCCCCAGAGGTTCCCGGAGGGAGACGTCTCGATCGTGTTGAGGTCGCCGTGCGCGTCGATCCAGACGACTCCGAGTCGGCGTACGCGGCCCGCAAGCCCGTGTACCGCGCCGACGTGCGCACAACAGCATCCTCCGAGAACGAGTGGTCGCTCTGGCAGCATCGCCGCGAGCTCGGAGGTCTGCTCCTCCAGCGAGTCCTTCTCCACGACGCCCGTGTCCGGGTAGGGAAGCTCGAGGGTCGCGCCTTCAGCCATCGCCTCGCCTCCTGTCCCCCAGGCGCGAGGCACGCGGACGAGACCGGCCGCGAACTCCCGCCCGCACGCGTGGCACTCGTAGCCGGGTCCCATCGCCACCGCAGTGAACGTGCGGCAGTCCGGGCAGCGAGCGCGGAGAGCGCTCACAGGACCTGGTCGAGGGCGTCGGCGAGACCCGCCAACGAGGGCAGTGCCGCGCGCGGCCTTTCGTCTTCCGGCTCGCCGAGCCGGTTGATCCAGATCGTCGGTATGCCGAGCTCGGTCGCCGGCTCGATGTCGTGATACAGGCTCTGAGCGACGTGCACGTGCTCTTCGGCGGTGGCGCGCGTCTCCTCGCGGAAGACTTCCCAGTGGCGCTTCGCCGGCTTGTAGGAACCGATCTCGCCGGCGACGACCGATGCGTCGAACGGCACGCCGATCGCTTTCATGGATGCGTCGAGCAGATCGCGGTCGGTGTTCGAGAGAATGGCGAGCTTCCAGCCGCGATCTCGCGCCTCGGCGAGCGCCGGCCTCACGTCTTCGAACACTGGCCACGAGGGGAGTGACCGGGCAAGCGCGCTGGCCTCTCCTTCGGGCACGGCAAGTCCTTCCTCTCGCGCCAGGCGCTCGAGAGCGAGCGTGAGCACCTCTCGGTAGGACGAGCCGGGCTCGGCTGCCTGGATCTCTGGCTCGATGTCGTGGTAGCGGGCGAGGAGCCGATCCGCATGCTCGACTCCGAACAGGCTCTCGAGCTCCGCTCGAATCCCGCCGTTCCAGTCCACGAGCGTGCCGTAGCAGTCGAACGTCGCCCAGCGCTCAGCCACGAGGCAAGCCTAGTCTCTGGGCGATGCTCGAGATTCGCGCGATGACGGCCGGCGACTGGCCGAAGGTAGAGGCGATCTACGCGGAGGGAATCGCGACCGGCGATGCCACCTTCGAGACGGAGCCGCCGAGCTGGGAGGAGTTCGACCGCGGTCGCCTCGCACACTCCCGATTCGTCGCCATCGAGGCCGGCACTGTCGCCGGCTGGGCAGCGTTGTCACCGACGTCGGAGCGGGCGTGCTACTCCGGTGTCGTCGAGCACTCGATCTACGTCGCCGAGGACGCGCGCGGACGCGGGATCGGTCACGCTCTCATGGAAGCGCTGATCGCGAGCGCGGCCGAGCGCGAAGTGTGGACGATCCAGACGAGCGTCTTCCCCGAGAACGCAGTGAGCCTGGCGCTCCACGAACGTCTCGGTTTCCGCATCGTCGGCCGCCGAGAGCGAATCGCCGAGCTCCACGGCATCTGGCGCGACACGATCTTGCTCGAGCTGAGGCTCTAGGAGCAGACGAAGTACAATCGCTCGGAGCGCGCGGTCGGTCGCGCCCGCTCCACATCGGTGATCGAGACATGGGAGAAGCGCCCACCGAGCGCCGACCTGATCTGCTCGACGGGAAACGCCGCCTCGCGAATGTCCTCCGCGTGCAGCCGGTACGTCGAACCCTCGACGTGCTCGAAGACCCGGACCTTCCAGTCGTAGATCCCGTCCTCGCCGTCCCGCACGTCGATCTGGAGCAGGCTGTCCTCCCCGAACCACTGCACCCAGGGTGGTCCTTCGGCGAACGAGGCGAGCTTCCGCTCCGTGTTGACGTCGAACACGAAGATCCCGCCGTCGTGGAGATGCTCGCGAGCACGATCGAACACCGCCTCCCACTGCTCGAAGCTCACCAGATGGTTGAGCGAGTCGAAGACGCAGAGCACGACGTCGAAGCGCTCGCCGAGATCGAAGCGCGTCATGTCGTCGCGGAGGAGCCGCGCCTGCGGAACCTTCTGCCGTGCGACCTCGAGCATCTCCTGCGAGAGATCGAGGCCCGTGAGCTCATAGTGCGGATGGAGCTGCTCGAGGATCGCCCCCGTGCCGCAGGCGAGCTCGAGCACGGTCCTCGTCCCGGGCTGGTGCTTCTCGAGCAGTTCGCGGACGTACGCGCCCTCGCGCCCGCGATCCCCCATCACCTCGTCGTAGAATTGCGCGAAGACGCCATACGCCGTCATCGCGCCAGAGCTCTTAGGCCTCGTTCTCGTCCCAGCGCCGGAACACCACACATGCGTTGTGGCCACCGAAGCCGAACGAGTTCGACACTCCGATCTCGACCTGTTCGTCGCGTGCGACGTTCGGCACGTAGTCGAGGTCGCACTCCGGGTCGGGCGTCTCCTGGTTGATCGTCGGCGGGAGAACGCCGCGCTGGAGCGCGAGGATCGTGAACGTCGCCTCGACCGCGCCCGCGGCCCCGAGGCAGTGACCGGTCGCGCCCTTCGTGGAGGAGACCGGAGTTCGGTGAGCCTTCTCCTCTCCGAGCGCGAGCTTGATCACTCTCGTCTCGGCGATGTCGCCGACCGGAGTCGACGTGCCGTGGGCGTTGATGTAGCCGACCTCGTCCGGAGTGATCCCGGCGTCGGCGAACGCCATCGCCAGCGCGCGGGCCGGGCTCTGACCCGTCGGGTCGGGATCCGATACGTGCGTCGCGTCGGACGAGACGCCGTAGCCGAGCAGCTCGGCATAGATCTTCGCCCCCCGTGCGCGGGCCCGCTCGAGCTCCTCGATCACGATCATCGACCCCGCCTCCCCCATGACGAAGCCGTCTCGCTCCGCATCGAACGGGCGGGAGGCGCGCTTCGGATCGCCGTTCCGGCGCGAGATCGCCCGCATGGCCGCGAAGCCGGCGATCCCGACACGCGATACGGGCGCCTCCGTGCCGCCGCAGATCATCACGTCCGCGCGGCCGAGCCGGATCGCGTCGAGCCCGTCGCCGAGCGCCATGTTCGACGCCGCGCAGGCGGTGCACTCGGAGAGCAAGGGCCCCTTCGTGCCGAGCTCCATCGAGACCCAGCCGGCGGCGAGATTCGGGATGATCTGGACGATCGAGAACGGGTTGACGCGGTCGGGCCCTCGCTGGTCGAGCACCTGGATGCAGGCTTCGAACGACTTCAGGCCGCCGATTCCCGTGGCGACCGCAGCGCCCACCCGCTCGGGAGCGGCGGCGATGTCGAGCCCTGCGTCCGCCTCGGCCTGCCTGGCGGCTGCCAGCGCGAGATGGGTGAAGCGGTCCATGCGCCGCGCGGACTTGAAGTCGACGTACTGCGTCACTTCGAGGTCTTTGACCTCGCAGGCGAAGTCGACCGGGAAGTCGGTCGTGTCGAACTGGGTGATCTCGGCGGCGCCGGACTCTCCGGCGACGAGTCCCTTCCAGGTGTCCTCGACCGTGTTTCCGAGCGGGCTCACCATCCCGAGACCCGTCACGACGACCCGGCGTCGTCCGTTCTGGTTCGCTTCGCTCATCGTCTACATCCCGAGCCCGCCGTCCACCAAGAGCACTGCGCCCGTGATGAAGGCGGCGTCCTCGGAGCAGAGGAACCGTACCGCGCCTGCCACGTCCTCGGGATCGCCGAGGCGTCCGAGAGGTGTGTTCTCGAGCATCGCCCCCGTCGCCTCCTCCGGGAGAACGTCCGTCAAGCGCGATTTCACGTACCCGGGGACGACGACGTTCGCGCGAACGTTTCGGCTGCCGAGCTCGCGGGCGAGCGACTTGGTGAACCCGATGATCCCGGCTTTCGACGCCGCGTAGTTCGTCTGCCCCCAGTTTCCTCGCAGGCCGACGATCGAGGAGATGTTCACGATCACCCCGGCGCGCTTCTTCATCATCCCGCGAACGGCTGCGCGCGACGTGTAGAAGCACGAGGCGAGGTTGGTGTCGATGACCGTCTGCCAGTCCTCGTCCGACATGCGCACGAGCAGACCGTCGCGCGTCACCCCTGCATTGTTGACGAGGACATCGAGGTCGCCTGCATCCTCGACCAGCGAGCGCGCCGACTCCGGGTCGGAGACATCGGCCTGCACGGCTCGCCCGCCGATCTCGGAGGCCAGCCCCTCGGCCTCGTCACGCCCGGTCCGGTAGGAGACGACGACGGAAGCCCCTGCGCGGGCGAGCTCGGCTGCGATCGCGCGGCCGATACCGCGCGAGGCGCCCGTCACCAGCGCGTTCTTGCCCTCGAGGGAGCAGAACGCGGCTGAGCTCACCGACTGAGCGCTTCCTGCGCGCGGTCGAGGCTCTCGACCGTGTTCACCGAGATCGTCTTGACGCCGCGGTCGATCCGCCTGACGAGGCCCGAGAGCACGTTGCCGGGCCCGACCTCGACGAACGTCGTCGCCCCGCCGCGAATGAGCTCAGTGGCTGCCTGGGTGAAGCGCACGGGGGCCGTGAGCTGGTCGACCAGGAGCGCCGCGAGTCGCTGCGCAGGCTCGACCTTCGCGGTCACGGTGGACATGAAGGGCGCCAGCGGCTCGGTGAAGCGCACCTTGTCGAGCGCGGGTCGCAGCCGATCGGCCGCGCGGGCGACGAGCGGGCTGTGGAACGCGCCCGACACCTTGAGCTGGATCGCTCGTCGAGCGCCGAGGTTTTCGGCCTCGGCGCAGCACTCCTCGACCGCGTCATGCTCGCCCGAGATCACGATCTGGCCCGGGCAGTTGTAGTTGGCCGGCCACACGCCCACGATCTTCCTGCAGAGCTTCTCGACCTCCTCGTCCTCGAGCCCGAGGATCGCGGCCATCGTGCCCGGACGCTGGCGAGCGGCCTCCGCCATCGCCAGCCCCCGCTCGCGCACGAGCCCTATCGCCTCGCCTGTTCCCAGCGAGCCCGCAGCTGCAAGAGCCGCGAACTCGCCGACGGAGTGACCGACGACGACGTCGGGCTCGAGCCCGCGCTCGCGCATCGCAGCGAGAATCGCGAGGCACGTCGCAACCAGCGCAGGCTGTTGCACCTCGGTGTCGACGAGATCCTCGAGCGGGGTCTCGAAGCACAACCGCTCGAGGTCGAGACCCGAGGCCTCCGAGCCGACGCGATACACCTCGCGAGCGGAGGGAAACGCGTCGGCGATGTCCCGGCCCATTCCCATCTCGAGCGACCCCTGCCCCGGAAAACAGAATGCCACCTTCATCGCAAGTTCCTCTCGTTCTCCGTTAGGCGTTTCCGCCATCGGCGGAAACGCCTGTCCATTCGATCAGCGCCGAGCCCCAGGTGAGCCCGGCGCCCATACCGGTCATCAGGACGAGGACGCCGTCGCCCAGACGGCCTTCCGCGCGCGCGTCGGTGAGCGCGAGAGGGATCGAGCCCGATGACGTGTTTCCGTAGCGATCCACATTCACCACTGTTTTCTCCGGTGGAATCCCGAGCTTATCGACCGCGTAGTCGATGATTCGCTTGTTCGCCTGGTGCGGGATGTACACGTCGACGTCGTCCACGGTCTTTCCGCACTCGGTGAGGATCTGCTCGGCGGAGTAGACCATGATTCGGGTCGCGAACTTGAACACCTCGCGCCCGTTCATCTTGACATGGGCGTCGGGATCGTCGAAGTGGCGCGAGCCCGATCCGGGAAGCCACAGGTTCTCGCCGCCTCCCCCGTCCGCGCCGAGCTCGAACCCGAGGAACCCGCCGCGCTCCACGCGTTCCATGACGACCGCGCCGGCGCCGTCGCCGAAGAGCACGAGGGTCGAGCGATCCTCCCAGTCGAGGATCTTCGACAGCACGTCACCGCCGACGACCAGGCTGCGCCGAGACAGCCCCGACGCGAGCATTCCGTACGCCTGCGCGAGCGCGTACACGAACCCGGTGCAGCCGGCCAGGAGGTCGTACGCGGCCGCTTTCGGCATCCCCAGCTCGTCGGCGAGCAGAGCCGACGATGTCGGGAACATCATGTCCGGCGTCACCGTCGCGCAGATGAGGAGGTCGATGTCGCCCGCCTCCACTCCGGCGTCCGCAAGCGCCGCCCGGGCGGCCGGGCGGGCGATGTCGGTGAGGGCCTCCTCTTTCGCAGCGATGCGTCGTTCGCGAATGCCCGTCCGCTCGAGGATCCACTCGTTGGAGGTGTCCACGATCCTGGCGAGCTCGTCGTTGGTCAGGACGCGCTCGGGAACGTGCGTCCCGAGACCGGTGATCCCGATCCGCGGGCCCGTCGCAGTGCCGATCATCGCTCCACCGCGAAGGTCAGGGTGCCGCGTGCCGCGAGCTCGTCCGCAACGTGCGCGGTCGCCTTGCCGCGCCCGATCGGGCCGCGCAGAGCGTCGATCTCGCAGGTCAGGGTCAGGGTGTCCCCCGGTGAGACGATCCGCTTGAAACGGCAGTCGTCGATCCCGGCGAAGAACGCGATCCGGCCGCGGTTCTCCTCCTCGACGAGGACCGCCACCGCGCCGGCCTGCGCCATCGCCTCGACGATCAGGACGCCCGGCATGACAGGCCGCTCGGGGAAGTGGCCGGGGACCCACCAGTCGTCCGCACGCACTGCTCGTCGGGCGACGACGCGTCGGCCCGGCTCGAGCTCGGTCACCTCGTCCAGGAGCAGGAACGGGTCCCTGTGCGGGAGGATCGACTCGATGACGTCGCGCCCGAAGGGGACCGAAGGCGGCTGAGTCACGAAGGCGAGTCTACTCGCCGATCTCCGAGCTCCTCCTCACGCGAACGACCGGCCGGCTCGTGTTGCCGGCGGCATCGCGAGCGACGACACGGACGCGCCGCGCGGCGCCCTCCCATGGCACGCGCACGACTCCCGCACGCTTGACCTCCCGCTCCCGGCGCGCACCGTCGATGGTGAGAAAGAGCGTCGCAGGCTCGCTCACCTCGATGCGAATGCCTCGCGCCGGGAGGATCCGCGCGCGCGGCGGCGTCGTGTCCGAGGTGAACGGAACCTCGACCGAGACCATGCCTACGACAGCATCCGTCGCCTCGAGGACAGCCGCGTACGTCCCGTCTCTCAGAGGACCGGCAGCGCGGACACCGTTCCACTCGAACGTGTGCGCACCGGGTTCGTAGCTGGCCGAGTGCGGGCTCGCGACCCAGCGGCCGTCGCGAACGATCTTGACGGCCACCTCCGCCGCCGCCGTCAACGAGAAGCTCACAGCGAGGCGGTCGTTGCGACCGTCGCCGTTCGGCGAGAAGAGGCTCGGCGTCAGCGCGACGATGCCGAGCGTGCGGCTGACGAGGAGCGGCACGGCCGTCTCGAGCTCGAGGCCCGTTGGCGAACGAGCGCTCACGACGACGTTGTACGCACCGTCGGGGAACGGGCTCGCGTCGATGGTGACCGTATGTGCGCCGGCGCTCGTCCAGACACGATCGACGACCGTTGCGACGGAGATGCCTGCCGCGTCGACCACCTCGACGGTCACGTTCGCCGAGGCCGTCAGCCGGTAGCTCACGACGGTCGAGTCGCCTTGCCCGTCGCCGTTCGGCGTGACCGATTGCGGCGTGGTCACGACATCCTGGATGGCGAAAGGCGCGGTACTGCCCGCAATCCGGAGGGGACCGCCTGCAGGACGCGCCGAGCCGGCACTGATCCTCCACGTGTACCTCCCCGGCTCGGCGGAGGTGGAGTCCCACGTCCAGTCGACTCTTGTCCCGGTCCCCGTTCCACGCGCGATTTCGACCCTCCCTGCGTCGAGGATCGAGACCGTCCACGACAGGCTGGACGACAGCCGGGCGCGGAACCGGACGAGGCCCTCCTCGGAGTCGACGCGGGGCTCGTACAGCTTCGGGAGCCCCAGCTCACCGGCCGCGGCCGCCAACGTGTTCAGGCGCGAGTACAGCTGACTTCCGGGGCACTCCGTGAAGCCGGTGTCTCTATGACCCGAAACCCCGCGCAGAAGCACGGGCACGCCGCTCGGGAAGCGGTTGCTCCCACCCGACACGAACGTCAGCGCCGCGGTGGGATCGGCATGGGCGAGATCGAGTCGCCAGGCGAGCAGCTGGGCGATCGCCTCCTGCGCGGCGCTCGACGGAGCAGTGCTCCCGTACGTCCCGAGCAGCGCGACCCCGACCGACCCGGTGTTGAAACCCTGCGCGTGCGCTCCGATCACGTTGCGGTCGGCTCCGCCGAACCGGCCTTCGTACACGGTGCCGAAGCGATCGACGAGGAAGTTGTAGCCGATGTCGTTCCAGCCGTTTCCCTTGACGTGGTAAAGCTGAATACCCTTCACGATCGCTGCGGCCTCGGCCCGGGAGTAGTCGTTCCGGCCGGCGGTGTGATGAACGACCGAGAACCGCACCTGTGGCGCGAACTGCGGTGGCGCGCGCCTGATCGACTCGTCCGCTCCCCAGGAAACGCGCGGTACGATCGCCGGGGTCACCGTCGCAGCCGGAGACCGGAGCGGAACGCGGAGCTCCGGGCTCCATACGAGCTGCGCGCGAACTCGCGCGACCCGCCCTCTCGTGCGCACCTCGATCCGGTCGGACGGCCCGACCCACCACGGGCTTCCGAGCCGCCAACCGCTCCGTGTCCGGCTCTCGCGAGAGCCGAGGTCCGGGCCGTCCTCGTCCTCCGGCGCTGCCGGCCGCCATTCACTCCAGCGCCCTGCGAGCGAGCGGGTGCGGAACGTGACGCTTCCGGAGCCGCGCCAATGGATGCCTGCGAGCGTGAAGCGCGAGTCGGAGGAGCTGGCCGGCTGCCTCGTGTCGCCCGGGAGGAGGTCCACCGCCACGACCTGCGGCGATGCGGCGAGGGCGGTCGGCGTCAGGGCCGCGGCCACCAGGAGAACCGGACAGAGGACGAAGAGCCGACGCATGGGAGCCAGGGTCGCCGGAACGAGGCTCGGGGACAAGGGTGGAGAACCTCCGTTGATAGAATTCTTACACCGGTGCGGATCCGCCCTTTGCGGGGATTTCTTCCCGTCTTCGTCATTCTCGCACTCCTCGTGCCGGGCCTCGCGCTTGGACAGGACGACCGCCCGCGCGTTCTCGCTGTTCACCTCGACAACGACATCAACCCGGTCACGCAGGAGTACGTCGAAGGCGCGATCGATCGGGCCGAGGACGAGCAGTTCGACGCCGTCGTGGTGATCCTCGACACGCCGGGAGGCCTTTCGTCCTCGATGCGCGGGATCGTCAAGAAGTTCCTGGCTTCGACGGTTCCTGTGATCCTGTACGTGGCGCCGCCCGGCTCGAGCGCGGACTCCGCAGGCGCGGTCATCGCAATGTCCTCGGACATCGCCGCGATGGCGCCGCAGACGAACATCGGCTCTTCGACACCGGTCTCCCTCCAGGGCGAGGACATCTCCGAGGACCTGCGGCGCAAGATCGTCAACGACGCGGCCGCGTACGTCGGAGAGCTCGCCCGGGAGCACGAGCGCAACGTCCCAGCCGCCCGGCGGATGGTCACGAAGGCGTCGAACTACGGCGCTCGTCAGGCCGAGGCGATCGGCCTGATCGAGATGGTGTCTCCGACCCTGACCGCGCTCCTGAACGAGGTCGACGGGATGAAGACCGTCCCCAAGGGGCTCGTCCTGAAGACCGCCGGCGCGGAGGTCGAGGAGATCGAGATGAGCTTCTGGCAACGCGCCCGAGACCTCCTCGTCGATCCGAACCTGATCACGCTGATGCTCTCGATCGGGCTGATCGGGATCGTCGTCGAGCTCTGGAACCCCGGGCTGATCTTCCCCGGCACCGTCGGCGCGATCTCGCTCATCCTCGGCCTGTACGGGCTCCAGGTGCTGCCGGTGTCGCTCGCGGGGCTGTTCCTGATGCTGCTCGCAGCCGCCTTCTTCGTCGCCGAGGCGTTCGTGCCATCGCATGGAGCACTGACCGTCGCAGGAGGAGTGATGTTCGTGCTCGGTGCGCTCATCCTCTTCGACCCTGCCGGCGAGGCGTACCAGGTGTCGCTTCCCGTGGCGATCGGCATCGCCGCCACGCTCGCGCTCCTCATGGGCTTCGCGCTGACCAGAGTGGTGCGCGTCGCCCGCCGACCCGCCGCGGTTGGCGTGCATGGGCTCGTCGGCGGCGAGGGAGTCGTCCGCCGGGACGGGCTCGTCTCGCTGAACGGCGAGCTCTGGCGAGCGTCGAGCGACGACGGCGTGCCGCTCGTCCCTGGTGAGCGGGTACGCGTGGAGAAGGTCGAGGACGACCTGCGACTCGTCGTAGGATCCCTGTCGTCACCCACCGGGGAGGAGCCGAGCTGATGGAAGGCGTGTCCATAGGGTTGATCGTTCTCGTTGCCGCGCTGATCGTCGTGATCCTGTTCCTGTTCGCGGCGGTCAAGATCGCCCGCGAGTACGAGCGAGGGGTCATCTTCCGGCTCGGGCGGCTCCTCCCGGAGCCCAAGGGACCGGGGCTCTTCCTCCTCATCCCGGTCATCGACCGCATGGTCAAGGTCGATCTCCGCACGGTGACGCTGAACGTTCCACCGCAGGAGGTGATCACCAAGGACAACGTCCCGGTCCGGGTCAACGCAGTGGCGTACTTCCGCATCGTGGAGCCGAACGCCTCGATCGTGCAGGTCGAGAACTACATGGTCGCGACGTCGCAGATTGCCCAGACGACGCTCCGGTCCGTCCTCGGCCAGCACGTGCTCGACGAGCTTCTGTCGGAGCGGGACAAGATCAACGTGATCCTCCAGGGCATCATCGACGAGGCGACCTCGCCGTGGGGCATCAAGGTCTCGGTGGTCGAGGTCAAGGACGTCGAGATTCCGAGCGGCATGCAGCGCGCCATGGCACGCCAGGCCGAAGCCGAGCGCGAGCGGCGCGCGAAGGTCATCTCCGCCGAGGGCGAGTTCCAGGCGTCCGAGCGGCTCAAGGACGCGGCGGCCGTTATGTCCCAGGAGCCGATCACCGTGCAACTGCGCTATCTGCAGACGCTGCTCGAGATCGGAGCGTCGAACAACTCGACGATCGTCTTCCCGATTCCGATCGACCTCCTGACCGCGCTGTCGAATCTCGCGGACGACAAGGCGTAGAGCCCGCTACGCGTTCCCCTAACGCGGACTGCGCGAGCCGTTATTCGGGAGAATCGTCGAGCTCGGGGAGGTCCGGCTCGTCGCCGTTCACGGTCGTCGCCTCGACGATGTCGGGATCGTCATCGCTCGAGATCACCGGGGCCAGCGTGGCGACCTTCTCACCTTCGCGGAGGCGCATGACGATGACGCCCTGGGTCGAGCGGCCGGCCCGCCTGATGCCTTCCACCGGGATCTTGATGACGGTTCCGGCGTCCGAGATCAGCATCACCTGGTAGCCGTCGCGAACGATGCGGGCGCCGGCCAGGCGCCCCTTGCGGTCGACCAGCTGAACCGTCTTGACGCCCATCGTCCCACGGCCTTTCACCGGGTAGTCGGCGACCCTCGTGCGCTTTCCGTACCCCTGCTCGGTCACGACGAGCAGGTCCGCGGTCTCGTCGGCGATGTCGACCTCGATCACCTCGTCTCCTGCGCGCAGTTTCATCCCCGCGACACCCGAGGTGTCCCGGCCCATCGAGCGCACCCGCTTGCCGTGAAAACGCACCGCCTGCCCGAGCCGGGAGACCATGAGCACGTCGTCGGTCTCGCTCGCGAGCCGAACTCCGATCAGCTGGTCGTCTTCGCGAAGCTTGATCGCGATGATCCCGTCCGCCTTGAGCGGCGTGTTGTAGGCGGCGAACTCGGTCCGCTTGACCATGCCCTTTCGCGTCGCGAAGAGGAGGTACTTGGCCTCTTCGAAGTTCCTGGTCGCGATGACCGCCTGCACGTCCTCGTCCTGCCGGAAGGGGAGGAGGTTCACGATCGCGCGGCCCTTGGACTGGCGAGAGCCGAGCGGAAGCTCGTGCACCTTCAGTCGGTAGACCTTGCCGACGGTGGTGAAGAACAGGATGTAGTCGTGCGTCGAGGCGACGAAGAGGTGCTCGATGTAGTCCTCGTCCTTCAGGTCCATCCCCATGACGCCGATCCCTCCGCGCCGCTGCTCCCGGTAGCTCGTCACCGGGAGCCGCTTGATGTACCCGGACTTGGTGATTGCGATCACCATGTCCTCCTCGGCGATCATGTCCTCGAGCTCGAGGTCGGTCTCGCCCGCGACGATCTCGGTGCGCCGGTCGTCCGACTTCCCGTAGATCTCCTTGATCTCGAGCAGCTCCTCCTTGATGAGCGCGGCGATCTTCCCCTCGTCGCCGAGAAGCACCCGGAGCTCCGAGATGCGCTCCTGCAGGTCCGCGTACTCGTCCTCGACGCGCTTTCGCTCGAGCCCGGTCAGCGCACGCAGGCGGAGGTCGAGGATCGCCTGCGCCTGCAGCTCGCTGAGCTCGAAGCGCTCCATGAGCCCCGCCCGCGCCTCGTCGGCATCGTCGGCAGCTCGGATCAGCTTGATGACCTCGTCGAGGTTGTCGAGGGCGATCAGGTAGCCCTCGAGAACGTGAGCGCGAGCGAGCGCCTTTCGCAGCTCGAATTGCGAGCGGCGGGTGACGACCTCGCGCTGGAAGTCCAGGTAGTGCCGGACGAACTCGAGGAGGGAGAGCGTCCGCGGCACGCCGTCGACGAGGGCCACGGCGTTGTAGCCGAACGTCGTCTGGAGCGCGGTGTGCTTGAAGAGCTTGTTGAGCGCGACCTGCGGCACCGCCTCGCGCTTCAGCTCGATCTGGATCCGCATGCCCGTCTTGTCGGAGTAGTCCTGGAGGTCGGAGACCTCGGTGATCACCTTCTCGCGGACGAGCGCGGCGATCTTGGAGATCACCCCACCGTCTCCGCCCTTCTTCACGCCGTACGGCAGCTCGGTGACGATGATCGCGTTCTTGCCGCCACGGAGCTCCTCGATATGCGCGCGGGCTCGCATGACGATCCGGCCTCGGCCGGTCCGGTACGCGTCGCGGATTCCCGATCGCCCGACGACGATGCCGCCGGTCGGAAAGTCGGGGCCCTTGACGTGCTTCATCAAGTCCTCCACGCTCGACGACGGCTTCTCGATCAGCGCGACGACCGCCGCGATCGTCTCGGCGAGGTTGTGCGGCGGGATGTTCGTCGCCATGCCGACCGCGATGCCGGTCGACCCGTTGACGAGCAGGTTGGGGAAGCGGGACGGAAGGACCTGCGGCTCCCGCCGCGACTCGTCGTAGTTGGGGCCGAAGTCGACGGTGTCCGAGTCGATGTCGCGCAGGAGCTCGGTCGCGAGCTTCGCCAGCCGGCACTCGGTGTACCGCTCGGCCGCCGGCGGGTCGTCGTCGATCGAGCCGAAGTTCCCCTGCCCGTCGACCAGCGGGTAGCGAAGCGAGAAGGGCTGGACGAGACGTGCGATGGCGTCGTAGATCGAGCTCGAGTCGTGCGGGTGGTACTTCCCCATGACATCGCCCGTGACGCGCGCGCACTTCACGTATGGCCGGTTCGGCTGATGACCCGCGTCGTGCATCGCCCACATGACTCGGCGGTGGACCGGCTTGAGGCCGTCACGCACGTCGGGGAGCGCCCGCCCGACGATGACGCTCATCGCGTAGTCGAGGTAGCTCGAGCGCATCTCCTGCTCGAGCTCGCGCGGCTCGATGCGACCTGCGCCGAGCGGCTCTACCACATCAGACATCCAAGAACCTCACGTCCTTCGCGTTCTCCTCGATGAAGAGGCGTCGCGGCTCGACCTGATCGCCCATCAACGTCGAGAAGACCTTGTCCGCAGCGGCCGCGTCCTCGACCTCCACCCGGATCAGCATCCGCTTCGCGGGATCCATCGTCGTCTCCCAGAGCTGCTCGGGATTCATCTCGCCGAGACCCTTGAAGCGGCTGATCTGCATGCCCTCCTTCGCGAGGTCGAGCGAGCTCAGCCGCAGCGCGTCGAACGTATCCGCGCGCGACGACTTGTTCCCGAAGGCGACGGTGAACGGCGGCAGGCCCACGATGTCCCCGACCTTTGCGTATGCGCGCTGAACCGCGGAGTAGGTGGGCGATACCAGCATCGCCGTCGGCAGATCGACGCGGTGCGCGGTGCTCGTCTCCGTTTCGACCACGCGGACGTGCACGAGCTCGTCGAGCTCCTCCTCGACCGTCAACTCGTAGCCGTTCGCCGGCAGCGACGCGATCAGCGCGGCGGCGTCGGGTGGGCTGGCACCGTGCGCTCCGTCCGTCGCTGCTTCCACGAGACGGTGTGAGATCGCGAACCGTGCGGCAGGCCCGTACTCGGCTTCGAGCTTCGCCGCCCAGGCCTCGAGGTGTCCAAGCTCACGGACGAGTCGCGTCCAGCGCGCCTCCGTCAGCGTGGTCTCGGAGTCGTCACGCGCCGTCACGGTCATGTCCTTGACCCGCTCACGGACGAGCAGCTCCTCCAGCTGGGCGTCCTTCTCGAAGTACATCCCCCGGCTCCCGAGCTTCACGTGGTAGAGCGGCGGGACGGCGATGTAGACGTGCCCCCGCTCGAAGAGCTCCGGCATCGTCCGATAGAGGAAGGTCAGGACGAGCGTCCGGATGTGCGCGCCGTCGACGTCCGCATCCGTCATCACGATCACGCGCCCGTAGCGCAGGTTCGCGATGTCGAACTCGTCGCCGAAGCCAGTGCCGATCGCGGTGATCATCGCCTGGATCTCCGTGTTCGAGAGGACCTTGTTGATGCGGTTCTTCTCGGAGTTGATGATCTTCCCGCGCAGGGGCAGGATCGCCTGGGTCGTCCGGTCGCGGGCCTGCTTCGCCGAGCCCCCGGCTGAGTCGCCCTCGACGATGAAGAGCTCGGCCGACTCCGGATCCTTGATCGTGCAGTCGGCGAGCTTTCCCGGGAGCGACGAGTTCTCGAGCGCGCTCTTTCGCCGCGTGAGCTCACGCGCTTTGCGGGCGGCCTGGCGCGCATTGCGTGCCGCGATCGCCTTCTGCACGATCTGGCGCGCCTCGGTCTTGTTCTCCTCCAGGAACTCCGCGAGCTTCTGGTTGACGATCTTCTCGACGAGGCCAGCGACGCCGGGGTTGCCGAGCTTCGTCTTGGTCTGCCCCTCGAACTGCGGGTTTCGGAGCTTGACCGAGATGACGGCAGCGAGGCCTTCGCGCGCGTCCTCGCCCTCGAGGTTGTCGTCCTTCTCCTTCAGCAGGCCTTCGTTGCGCGCGTACTGGTTGAGCGTGCGGGTGAGCGCGCTCCGGAAGCCCTGGAGGTGTGCGCCGCCCTCGGTCGTGTTGATGTTGTTGGCGAACGAGAACACCGACTCGACGTACGAGTTGTTCCACTGCAGCGCAACCTCGAGGTTCCCCTCCTCGCTCTCCCCCTCGAAGTAGACGATGTGCTTGTGCACCGGGTCCTTGGACTCGTTGACGTGCGCGACGAAGTCCCGGATCCCGCCCTCGTAGTAGAACTCCTCGGTCTTCCCGCCCGCGCGCTCGTCGGCGAGCACGATGCGCAGGCCGCGGGTGAGGAATGCCGTCTCACGCAGGCGCTGCAACAGCGTCGCCGCGTCGAGCTCGGTCTCCTCGAAGACCTCGGAGTCGGGAAGGAACGAGATGGTCGTCCCGGATTCGTCCTTGCCCGCCACGCCGACCGTCTGCATCTCCGTCGTCGGCTCCCCGCGCGCGAACTCCTGGCGGTAGACCTTCTTGTCGCGGCGAACCTCCACGACGAGCCACTCGGAGAGGGCGTTGACGACGGACACGCCGACGCCGTGCAGCCCGCCGGAGACCTTGTAGCCGTCGCCGCCGAACTTCCCGCCTGCATGCAGCTTGGTGAGAACGACCGTGAGCGCCGGCAAGCCCTGCTCCGGGATGATGTCCACCGGGATCCCCGCCCCGGCGTCTCGAACCGTCACCGAGTCGTCGGGATGAATGGTCACCGCGACGAGGTCGTTCCGGCCCGCGAGCGACTCGTCGACCGCGTTGTCGACCACCTCGTAGACGAGATGATGAAGGCCTCGGGGGCCCGTCGACCCGATGTACATCCCGGGTCGCAGACGGACCGGCTCGAGGCCTTCGAGGACCGTGATGTCCTTTGCGGTGTAGGCTGCTTCGGCCACAAGAAAAAGCCCTGCAAATGGGGGTTTTGCGGGCTTCGAGAAGTGTATCAGAAATGGCGGCCGGAGCGGGCCCGAGCGAGGCTCGCTCGAGCGGCTCTGGCGACGAGCTGGCGCAGCTCCGGATCGTCGATCTCCGAGGCCGCCGCTCTAGCCTCCGAATCGACTTGCGGAGTCACGAGGGGCGGGCTCGCGAGACTGGCCGGCTCGCCCTCGCCGGGCGGCCCGTGCTCCGGTATGGGGCCGACGCGGAAGCGCAGCTTCGCGGGAGCGGCAGGCCCCACGAGCGCCCGCAGTCGCTCCTCGATCTCCGGCGAAAGGCGGTCGAGCTCGAAGGCCCACGTGGACGAGCTGGTCGCGACGTGGAGCGTTCCGTCACGCGCCACCCGAAGCGGCCATGCCTCTCGCGAGACCGCCTTCCCCACGGCCTCCGGCCAGGCCGCGGTGATCTCGGCCAGTGCGAGCGCGGTTCCCCCGCCGCTGCGCGACAGCACGTGCTCGACCGACTTCTCGATCCTCTCCATCTACTGGGCGATTTGTACCTCGCCGGGCGACACGAGGAGCGTCTGCGCCGGCTCCGCTGGAAGCGCGCCCGCCGCTGTGGCGGTGATCACGGTCTGCCCAGGGCCCGAGACGAGGCCGGCAAGGGCACGTCGGCGGTCTTCGTCGAGCTCGGAGAGGACGTCGTCGAGCAGCACGAGCGGTCGAACGCTGCTCCTTTCGGTGAGGACGTCCGCCTCGGCGAGGACGAGCGCGAGCACGGCGACGCGCTGCTCCCCTTGTGACCCGAAGCTCCGCAGGTCGCGGCCGTCCGCC
>CAVRLT010000029.1:0-43277 GCA_963721795.1 uncultured Actinomycetes bacterium | reverse complement strand
AGGTACTAGGCGCCTTCCCACTCGAGCCACTCTCCGCGGACGTTCATGCGGCACACGATCCGCCGCTCTCGGGCTGGCCAGATCGCGAGCTCGAGCGGATAGTCGCCGCGGCGCTGGCCGTGTTCCTCGGGCGTGGGCGTCGAGATCCACGCGAGCGGCCCGTCTTCGCCTCCCTCGTCGACCAAGGTCCTGAGGCGCGTGCGCTCCTCGTCCGAGAGGTAGACCGTAGAGATCGTCTGGAAGACGACCATCAGCCCGTCGTCGCTCCGATCCCGGAGGAGCCCGGGAAGCACGTCGAGGTAGTCGCCGCGAACGAGCGCGGGCGGATCGTGACGAAGCACCTCTGCGGCTCGACGGAGCCGCGAGCGGTAGCCGTCGTCCCTGACGAACGCGTCGAGAAGGCGAAGCCCGTCGGCGCTCGTCACGTCGACCGGGTCGAGATCGATGCCGATGCGACTGCGTACGTCCACCGAGATGTCCAATAGCTCGCCCGGTACGACGCGTCGCTCATCTCCGGTGAGCTGAAGAGGTGACGTTGCATCGCCCCAGGAGGCTGCGCGGTAGCGGTAGCCGTAGCGATCCCACAGGAGGTTCAGACCGGCGCTCGTCCCGAGCTCGACGATGTCCAGAGGTCGTCCGGCGAGCCTCGCGACGGTGAGGAAGATAGGCAGGAGCACCCAACAGCGCTGTACTTCGTTCGTCTGCACCGGATGCTCGCAAACGAAGCTGGACAACCACTCCGCGTGCGCTTCGAGGACGGCGCGGAACGGCGGCCAGGGATCGGTGGCGGCCTCGAAGTCGTCCACCTCACCGGAAAGTGCAAGCCACCGTGCACCTGCGAGCAGCCGGTGCGGCGCGTCCCAGGTCGGCCTGTCCGGAATGAGCGAGAGGGCGAGCGGGTCGGTCGCACAGCGGTGGAAGATCGTCGAGGCAGCGGGAGCGGCGGCCTCGAACCCGTCCGCCATCCTCTCGAAGACTTCCGGTCCCGATGCCGGAGGCGACCAGCCCTCCTCGCCCACTGGCGCCGTCAGCCGCCGATGGCCAGCGCCGTGACGCCGACCTCGGCGAGCGCGGCCTGTGCCGCCGCGAGGCGCGCGAGCGGCACCCTGAATGGCGAGCAGGACACGTAGTCGAGCCCGAGCTCGTGGCAGAACGCGACCGAGCGCGGCTCGCCACCGTGCTCGCCGCAGATGCCGAGCTTGATATCGGGCTTCGTGACTCTCCCCCGCTCGACTGCGATCCGCATCAGGTCGCCGACCCCGTCCACGTCGAGCACCTCGAAGGGATTCCGCTCGAGGATCCCGTGCTCGAGGTAGAAGGTCAGGAACTTCCCTTCGGCGTCGTCGCGCGAGAACCCGAGGGCCGTCTGCGTGAGGTCGTTCGTCCCGAAGGAGAAGAAGTCAGCCTCCTCCGCGATCTCGTCCGCGCGAAGAGCCGCGCGCGGCAGCTCGATCATCGTCCCGCACAGGTACGCGACCTCCGGCTCCTCGGCCGCCACGCGCTCGGTCAGCTCCCGGAGCCGTGTGAGCTCCTCGCGGAACCCGACGAGCGGGTGCATGATCTCGACCAAGGGCGCGTCCCCGGTCCTGCTCGGCGACGGCTCGCGCAGCACGCACGATCGCTCGTACCTGCATCTCGTAGATCTCCGGGAACTGGAGCCCGAGCCGGCAGCCGCGCGTGCCGAGCATCGGGTTCGCCTCGTGGAGCGCGCGGATCCGCTCGCGCATCGCCTCCGACGTCGCCTCCTCGAGTGGCGGCAGGAACTCGTGCAACGGAGGATCGAGCAGCCGGATCGTCACCGGGAAGCCCGCCATCGCCTCGAAGATCCCCTCGAAGTCGCCCTGCTGCAGCGGGAGCAGCCGGTCGAGGGCGGAGCGGCGCTCGTCCTCGTCCCGCGCGAGGATCATCTCGCGCACGATCGGGAGGCGATCGTCGGCCATGAACATGTGCTCGGTGCGGCAGAGGCCGATCCCCTCGGCGCCGAACTCGCGCGCCTTGGCTGCGTCCTCGGGCGTGTCCGCGTTCGCCCGTACGCCAAGCCGGCGGAGCTCGTCCGCCCAGCCGAGGATCGTCCCGAAGTTCTCGTCGATCGCGGGCGGGACGAGCGGGACGGGGCCGATGATCACATCTCCGGTGCCGCCGTCGATCGTGATGACATCCCCCGCGTCGAGCTCTCGCTCACCGATCTTCACCGTGCCCGCCTTGTAGTCGATCGAGAGGCCTTCACACCCCGCGACGCACGGCTTTCCCATCCCGCGCGCGACGACAGCGGCGTGCGAGGTCATGCCGCCGTGCGCCGTCAGGACACCGCTTGCGTGGATCAGGCCGTGGATGTCGTCCGGGGTCGTCTCCCAGCGGACGAGGATCACGTCCTCCCCCGCCTTGCCGCGCTCTTCTGCCGCGTCGGCATCGAGCACGATCGCGCCCGAGGCCGCGCCCGGAGAGGCGTTCAGCCCACGCGTCGCGACCTCGACGTCCGCGCTCGGGTCGATCATCGGGTGCAGGAGCTGGTCGAGCTGCCCCGGATCGATGCGCGCGACGGCCTCGTCTCGGGAGATCAGCCCTTCCTCGACCATCTCGACCGCGACCCTGAGAGCGGCGGCGGCCGTCCGCTTCCCGGTGCGCGTCTGCAGGAGGTACAGCCGGCCCTCCTCGACGGTGAACTCGATGTCCTGGAGGTCCCGGTAGTGCGCCTCGAGTCGCTCGAGCGTCTCGACGAGCTGACCGAAGGCCTCGGGAAGCTTCTCGCGCATGGCATCGATCGGCTCGGGGGTCCTGGTCCCTGCAACGACGTCCTCGCCCTGTGCGTTCGAGAGGAACTCGCCGTACAGCCGCTTCTCGCCCGTCGCAGGGTCGCGTGTGAAGCAGACGCCGGTCCCGGAGGTCTCGCCGCGGTTGCCGAAGACCATCTGGACGACGTTCACGGCCGTGCCGAGGTCGTCGGGAATGTCGTACGTGCGCCGGTAGACCTGGGCACGCGGCGAGTTCCAGGAGTCGAAGACCGCGCGGTACGCGCGCCGGAGCTGCACCGAGGCGTCCTGCGGGAACGGTTCACCGGTGCTTTCCTCGTAGATGCCCTTGTACGTCTCGACGAGCTCACCGAGGTCGTCGGAGGAGAGGTCGACGTCCTTGTCGACGCCGCGCGCCGCCTTGACTTCGGTGAGCGCCTGCTCGAAGCGATGGCCGTCGACGCCGGCGACCACCTCTCCATACATCTGGATCAGCCGGCGATACGAGTCGAGCGCGAAGCGGGCATCGCCGGTCGACGAGGCCAGTCCTTCGGCCGCGATGTCGTTCAACCCCAGGTTGAGGATCGAGTCCATCATCCCGGGCATCGAGATCGCCGCGCCCGAGCGAACGGAGACGAGGAGCGGTCTGGCCGCATCCCCGAATCGCTTGCCAGTGCGCTCCTCGAGCGCGCCCAGCCGCTCCTCGATCTCCCGGTCGAGCCCCTCCGGGACAGCGCCCCCCGCAGCCATGTACGCGCGGCAGGCATCCGTCGTCACCGTGAACCCGGCCGGGACCGGGACGCCGAGCTGCGTCATCTCGGCAAGGCCGATCCCCTTCCCGCCGAGAAGCTCACGGCCGCCCCCGGAGTCCTCGTCGAAGTCGAAGACGTAGCGCATTTGCGGGAGGAATCTACCCGCACTAGGCAGAGAGCGGAAACCCGCATGGTTCCGTGGTCGTCTCTGCTGTAGATGTCGCCAAATGCGCTGCTGGTGGTGCCTCGGTGGTGCCTCGGGATTCCCGCCAGCCTGGGCAACGCTACCGGCGTGGCTGGCAACCGTCTTCCTCTTGCGTCACCCTCAGCCCCCGTTACGTCTCGGCTGGAACGGATACGCCGACTGCCTCACCGGACGCTGCTGCTGGCGGAGCGACTGCGGCCGTCACCAGCCCGGCCCCCCAGACGCAACGACGCTCAGCGATGACGCTCGCCGAGGGCCTCCTCCCGAAAGAGGCCCGCGCCGGGATCCGTTCCCGGAATCGCACCGCCCCCGCTGACCTGCCGACGATCGGGGCACCGCGTGGCCCTATTCGTTCGGAACGACTCTCGGATACCGGAAAGCTCTTAACACTCTCACGCGCAAGTTTGCCCGGCGCGAGACATCTTCATGGTGTCCGAGCAAGAAATCCTCCTACGACATCTACGAACCGGAGCGTCTCATGCGAACACTGGTAGTCATTGCCGCCTTCCTGATCCTTGCCGTACCCGCGGCCCTTGCGGCCCCGCCTCCGGACAAGGGCAAGCCTGAGAGCCCAGGCAACAGCGCGGCGGCTCCGGGCCAGTCGGCGGAACAGAACGCGGCCAAGAAGTGCAAGGCCGAGAGAGGCACGACGCCGGCGAGCATCGAGGCGTTCAAGCTGAAGTACGGGACGAACGCCAACAAGGCGAACGCCTTCGGCAAGTGCGTCTCCGGAATGGTCAAGAAGGCCGAGGCGCAGGAGCAGGCCGAGGAGAACGCGGCTAAGAAGTGCAAGGCCGAGAGAGGCACGACGCCGGCGAGCATCGAGGCGTTCAAGCTGAAGTACGGGACGAACGCCAACAAGGCGAACGCCTTCGGCAAGTGCGTCTCGAAGCTCGCGAAGGCCCAGACCTCGTGAGCTAGAGACACAGCATCCGCAACGGGGCGGCGACACCAGTTGCGGCGGTAGGGGGAAGAAGCGAAGGAGGTCGAAAGGCCTCCTTCGTCGATTTCTAGGGTTAGACCTACGTCAGGCGGCTGACCGAGTAGCGGCTACAGAAGACTGCGTCGCGCCAACGCCGGAGTGGATGAAGCCGGGTGCTTCGACGCAGTGATCTGCGTTACAGAAGCTTGTTCTCGGCGGCGTACGCTGCGAGCTGCGCAGCCAACTCGAGCGGACGACTGAGGCCGATGTAGTGGCCGCCGTTGATTTCGTCGGACTCGACGCCGAGGCGCTCGCGGGCGTGGCGCCGCGCCCAGGCGGCCGGGAACATTCGGTCGTCGCGGCAGAGGAGGTACCTCGTCGGCGTCTCGGGCCAGGCATCGAGGGGCCACGGCTCCTGCAGCGCCATCGAAGTCTCGTTCCGTTCTCTCCGCCTTGCCTCGGCGGCAAGCCGTGGAGGGACGTCGTGGTAGAAGAGATCCTCGTACTCGCTCTCCTCGTAGCCGGCATTCGTCCACCAGTCCGCTAAGAGCTCCCCGGGCGAAGGGATCATTCCCGCAACGATGACGAGGAGATCGACGGAGATGCGAACGCAGACGAGCGGCGCCGTAAAGCCGCCGAGTGAGTGGCCGACGACTACGACTCCGCGACGGTCGCCGACTGCCCGCACGACGGCGTCGGTGTACTGCTCCCAACCAGCCGACTCGTCCTCGCTCGGGAGATCGACGGCGACAGCGTCGTGCCCGCGTTCGCGCAACGCAGGCGCAACCAGGTGCCAGTCCCACGCGCTCCCACCACCTCCGTGGATGAGGGCGAACGTCGCCACCGCGGCCACGCTATCCGAGATCGCACGTGCAAGTCCCGGCTCGATATGGACCCTGCAGCGGGATTCTTGTGATGGCCTTGAGCCGCGCCACCCGCGCCGTGAACTCTTCCCTCTGGAAAACGCGACGACGGAAGTTTGAGCAAGCCCATCGCGGTGCTCCGAGGCGGTGGGCTCCGATGGTGGCCGCAGGCCTGTGCGCTGTGCCCGCGGCGGCGCCTGCCGGCGTCGGGAGCTCGTCGACGGTGTAGTGAATGGGGGACGACGAAGTTAACCTCGCGCGATGCGCATTCCAGAGGCGCTCGCCCACGAGTGGCGGCACGAGTCGGAGTGGCTCGCGGCGCTCCCGCAGCTCGTGGCCGAGTGCGCGGCCGCATGGGACATCGAGCCGGAGGAGCCGATCGACACGCCATACTCGCTCGTGGTTCCGGCGGGCGCCGCGGTTCTCAAGCTCAACGCGCCTTCGCACTTCGAGGCGGCCACCGAGGGCGAAGCGCTCGAGCGGTGGGACGGGCGCGGTGCGATTCGCCTGCTCGCACGCGACGAGGAGCGCCGAGCGCTACTCCTGGAACGTTGCGTGCCGGGCACGACGCTCTGGGCCTCCGTGGACAGGGGCGAGGCCGACGAGCTCGAGATCCTGAGCAACCTTCTCCCCCGACTGCGGCACCGCCTGGAGGAGCGCCATCCGTTCGTCCTCCTCGCCGACGAGGCGGGCCGCTGGATCGACGAGCTCCCGGCGCACTACGAGCGCTCCGGGCGGCCGTTCGAGCGATCGCTTCTCGACTTCGCGCTCGACGTCTTCGCAGGCGTCGACCGCTCGGCTCGGTTCCTCGTGAACCCGGACGTCCACGGCCTCAACATCCTCCGGGCGATTCGGGAGCCGTGGCTCCTGATTGATCCGAAGCCCCTCGCGGGCGAGCTCGAGCTGGACGGCATCGGCCTGCTCCGGAATGCAGCGGCGGGCCGCCAACCCGGCCCGTCCGTCGAGGGCTGGCTGGACGCGCTCTGCAACCTCGGCTTCGACCGCGAGCGCACGCATGCCTGGGGCGTCGCGCACACGCTCGCCTGGAGCTGGGAGGACGCACGGGGCGAGTGGTCGCCCGAGCATGTCGAGAACGCGCGGCGGATCCTCAGCGTGCGGTGAGCTGCGTGGCGAATAAGCCAAGCACGGTGGCGATGGTTTGGGGCTCGCAACCGCCGGCTGCGATCGCGGCGCTCGTCAGTGTCGTACCAGTCCTCACCGACGGTCTGGATGCCCCGCGTCGCACAGACTCAGACGTCCGCAAGACTCCCTTGGTTGCCTGAGTCGTATACGTCGCCAAAAGGGTTCCGCGCGGGATCAGACCCCTGCTCTGACGATGAAGCTCGCCAGCACCTCGAAGTACCCATCGACGAAAGCCGGCGGATCTCCGATCTCGAGCCGATGGCCGGCACCGTCGAAGACCTCCACGTCGAGGAGGTCCGGTCGCACCGCCTCTCGGAAGACGGCGACGCTCTCTTCCACCGGAGTGATCGGGTCCGCGGCTCCGAAGACCGCGAGTATCGGCACCTCGAGCCGCTCGAGCGCAGGACGTGGGTCGTGGTCGATCAACGCGGCGATCAGTTGCCACTCCGCCTCGTCGTCCGGCAAGACGGGAAGCGAGAGGGTCTCGAACGCCTGCGGGAAGCCCTCTGCTTCCAGCTGCTCCCGTGCATCCGCCAACTCGACGCCCGAGCGCATCATCGAGATCACGCGGTCGTAGTAACGCCCAACCTCCTCGATCTCGCTCTCGCGAATGCCAGCTTTGGCCATGTACCCGCGTGTCGCCCATCGCTCCTGCTCTCCGGGAGTGACTCCAGGCCCGGAGCTCGTCACCACGAATGCCACCTGCGGGCATCGCGCGGCGGCCTCGACGACCACCCACCCGCCCTGGCTGTGGCCGTAGAGCCCGACTGGACCGTCGAGCGAGGTACCCGCTCGGAGCGCTTCCAGGCACGCGATTGCATCGGACGCCTGCTCCTCGATCGCGGCATCCTGCCAACGACCGCTCGACTGACCGACGCCTCGCTTGTCGAACGACGAGACCGCCACACCGGAGTCGAGCAGATGCTGGCGGATAGGCGGAAAGAAGACGTCGTTGTCCCTGTCGGACGGCCCCGAGCCCGGATGCATGAGGACCGCGACACCGACCGGGTCCGGTGGCAGCCAGAGCGAGCCGGCAAGAGACACGTCCCCGCTGCGGACGGTCAGCTCATGAGTGGTCGGGCTGCGTGGCATCACGTGAAGGTCGCAGCGGGATGCTCGAGCGTTACGAGCTGGACCGGGCAGCGTCCCACAGGAAGTAGAGGAAGAGCCCGAGCAGTGGGAGCACCAGGATCGCCACGATCCACAGAGCCTTACCCCCAGGGCCGAGATCCTGCCGCCGAAGAACACGAATGGCGACGAGCGCCCAGATCGCGATCCAGGCGATCAGGCCGATGGTGGCGATGAGCATGGCGACGGAGCCTACAAGCCTGCGGAACGAATCTACACTCGTGCGATGCCAGGGCAGATCCTTGCCGGCGGCGGGTCCGCGCTCGGTGGCCCGTTCGACGACCTCGTGCTCGAGCTCGGCGGGCCGCGCGTCTGCTTCGTGCCCACCGCGAGCTCCAGTCCCGAGACGACGGTGGTCTCGTTCTACGAGTCGTTCGCGCGGCGCGCCGAGGCGAGCCACGTGCTCTTCAACCCCTGGCCGCGTGCGGATCTGCGCGACCACGTCCTCTCGCAGGATGTGATCTATGTCGCAGGGGGGTCGACGGCGAACATGCTCGCGGTCTGGAGGGTGCACGGGTTCGACTCCTTGCTCCGCGAGGCATGGGAGCGAGGGGCGCTGCTCTGTGGGTCGAGCGCGGGGATGATCTGCTGGTTCGAGTGCGGAGTGACGGACTCGTTCGGCCCCGAGCTCGCGCCCCTGCGCGATCTCCTCGGCTTCTTGCCCGGCAGCGCCTGTCCACACTACGACGGCGAGGAGCGCCGTCGCCCCGTCTACCGACGGCTCGTGGCCGAGGGCTTCCCGCCGGGGTACGCGGCCGACAACAACGCGGCGCTGCACTTCGAGGGCGTCGAGTTGCGCGAGGCAATGAGCCTGCAGGAAGGTGCCCGAGCGTACCGCGTCGGACCGGGATCCGAGACTGCGCTCGAAGCGCGCCGGTATCCGTGAAGCGCGTCGCGATCCTCTCCACGGCGCCGTCAGGACCGCCGCGCGCGAGACCTGAGCTCTGCGATCCACGCGGCGGCGCGCAGACCGAGCCAGATCGGCGTCAGCAAGACGTAGAAGACGAGATCGCTGAGGAGGAGGAGAACCCACCAGAACGCCATCCGCGGCCACGGCACCCAGCCCTTCTCGCGTAGGTCGCCGCGCCCTCCCGGCGGTGGACGGAACGGATGTCGGAGAGGTGGCTCGCCCGGAGCGCCGTGCGGCTTCGGCTCGTCGCTCACACGCGCGCGGCCCGCTTCCGCTTCTCGACCTGCCGGATGATCCGCATCGCGGTCTCCTCGACCGAGAGCTCGGAGACGTCGATGACGGGACACCCGAGGCGCCGGTGCACCGCCGCGGCTTCTTCGAGCTCGGCGTAGATGACCTCGAGCTCGGCGTAGCGCTTCTTGGAGGCGCCCATGCTCCGCACGCGTGCGGTGCGGATGTCGAGGAGCCGGTCCGCCGCGATCGTGAGCCCGACGATCTTGGTCGGGTCGATCTCGAACAGCTCGTGCGGGAGCTCGATCCCGCGCACGACCGGGACATTCGCCGCCTTGTGGCCGAGGTATCCGAGGTAGATCGAAAGTGGCGTCTTCGAGGTGCGCGACACGCCGACGAGGACGACGTCTGCCTCGTCCAGCCCGCTTCCGACCCCGTCGTCGTACTTCACTGCGAACTCGATCGCCTCGATGCGCTTGAAGTACGAGGAGTCGAGCGGGGCGCGGGCTCCCGGCTCCATGCGCGCGGCGACGCCCGCGACCCGCGAGATCGAGTCGATCGGGTGCCCGAGCAAGTCGCAGTAGTGGACACGGGCGCGCCGGCAGAGCTGGCGCATCGCGTCCCGGAGCTCGGAGCCGACGAGCGTGTAGACCATGACCGCCGGACGACCGCGCGCCTGCTGCACGGCGATGTGCAGGTCCTCGACGGTTTCGACGCGCGGGTGCCTTACCTCCTCGAACGGCTGATCGGGAAACTGCGCCTCGAGCGCCAGCACGAGCCGCTGTGCGGTCTCCCCCGTCGAGTCGGAGACGATGTGGAGCTCGACCGGGACGCGGTCGCCGTCGTTGCTGCTCATGAGGGAAGGAGGCTAGCGACCGCGCCGTCCTATGATCACCGCGCCGTCACGGATCAAGGAGGGGACATGGCATTCGCAGAGCTGAAGGCACGGCAGAGCGTCATGTGGGGCAATGGTCCCTACGAGCGCATCACGAACACGATTCGCGACATCCACGAGCTCGTGATCGAGCGCGCGGATCCGAAGCCCGGCGAACGCGTCCTCGACGCTGCCACCGGAACCGGAGCCGTGGCGATCCTCGCTGCGCAGCGCGGCGCCGACGTCGTCGGCATGGACCTTGCCCCGGTCCTCATCGATACCGCGCGGGAGCGCGCGGCCGAGGAGGGCGTCACGGTGGAGTTCGAAGTCGGAGACGCCGAGGACATGTCCTACGAGAATGCGAGCTTCGACGTCGTGCTCTCGACGTGCGGCGTGATGTTCGCACCGGATCACGCGGCGGTCGCCTCGGAGCTCGCGCGGGTGACCCGCCCGGGAGGACGAATCGCTCTCGGCTGCTGGACCCCGGAGGGTGGGCTCGCCCAGATGTTCGGGATGATGCGGCCGTTCCTACCGTCGCCGCCCGAGGGCGCGGGGAGCCCGTTCGCATGGGGCAGCGAGGAGCATGTGCGCGGTCTCCTCGGCGACGATTTCGACCTCGAGTTCTCGGAGCACGACTCGATCCTGAGGACGAAGGACGGCGACGAGTACTGGGAGCTGTTCTCCACCTCGTACGGGCCGACGAAGACCGCCGCCGACGCGCTCGACGACGAGCGCCGCGAGGAGTTCCACCAGACCTGGGTCGACTTCTTCGAGCAACGCCGCGAGGGCGACGAGGTGGTGCATCACCGGGAGTGGCTGTTGACGCTCGGGACGCGTCGCTAGCGGACGGCTCGTCGTCAGGCGAGTAACGTCTCGCCGATGCCCGACACCGTCACGATGGACAAGATCGTCTCGCTCGCGCGCAGGCGCGGGTTCGTGTTCCCGTCCTCGGAGATCTACGGCGGGCTCGGGTCGTCGTACGACTACGGCCATTACGGCGTCCTGCTCAAGGAGAACGTCAAAGCGCGCTGGCTCGAGGCCATGGTACGAGAACGGGACGACATCGTCGCGCTCGACTCCTCGATCATCCTCCACCCACGCGTCTGGGAAGCCTCGGGTCACGTGACCGGGTTCAGCGACCCGCTCGTCGACTGTCGCTTCTGCAAACAGCGGTACCGCGCTGACCACCTGGATCAGTCCGAGTGCGGCGCGAAGCCGAGCAAGCATCCCGGCGAGACGGACAAGTGCGATCTCACCGAGCCGCGGCATTTCAACCTCATGTTCCAGACGCGTATCGGCGCCGTCGAGGAGACCGGTCAGGATGCCTACCTCCGCCCGGAGACCGCGCAGGGCATCTTCCTGAACTTCAAGAACGTGGCGCAGATCGCGCGTCGCAAGCCGCCATTCGGCATCGCGCAGATCGGGAAGGCCTTCCGCAACGAGATCACGCCCGGGAACTTCATCTTCCGCACGCTCGAGTTCGAGCAGATGGAGATGGAGTACTTCGTCCCGCCGGACGACGCTCTCGAGTGGTACCGCTACTGGGTCGAGGCACGGCTCGCGTGGCACACGCGGTTCGGCATTCGCGGAAGCCATCTCCGCGTCCGCCCGCACGAGGACGACGAGCTCTCGCACTACTCCTCCGCGACGAGCGACATCGAGTACCTCTTTCCGATCGGCTGGTCAGAGCTCGAGGGGATTGCCCATCGCGGCGACTTCGACCTCGTCGCGCACACGGAGGCGTCGGGGACGAGGCTCGAGTGGGTCGACGGCCAGGAGCGCTACACGCCGCACGTCGTCGAGCCGGCGCTCGGCGTCAACCGTTCGATGCTCGCGTTCATGGTCGACGCGTACGACGAGGAGGTCATCGCGGAGCGCGAGCGCACGGTGCTGCGGCTGCATCCTGCTCTGGCTCCGGTCAAGGCGGCTGTGCTCCCGCTCATCCCACGGAACGAGGACATGGTCGGCAAAGCCCGGTCTCTATACGAGGAGCTACGGCGCGCTGTGGTGGCCGAGTACGACGACTCGGGCCAGATCGGCCGCCGCTACCGCCGTCAGGACGAGATCGGCACGCCGTACGCGCTGACGATCGACGAGCAGACGCTCGAGGACGACACGATCACGATCCGCGATCGCGACTCGCTCGAGCAGGAGCGGATCCCGATCTCGGGAGCGGGCGCGTTCGTCCAGAAGAAGCTCGCGGAGGACTGGAAGACGCCGAAGCAGGACTGACCCGCTAGCGGCTCCAGCGTTCGAGCGCCTTGTCCCCCGGCTCGGCGAACCCAAACCTGCGGTAGAGGTCGTGCGCGTCGGCCGTGTGCAGGAACCACTTGGTCTTGGCGAACGGCCCTTCGTCGACGGTGAAGCGGACGAGCTCGACGCCGAGCCCCCGGCCGCGGTGCTCCTCGAGCACGTAGACGTCGGCGAGATAGGACTGCGTGTGGCCGTCCGAGAGCGTGCGCGTGAAGCCGACTTGACGCCCCTCGTGGTAGAGCCCGACGACGCGGCTCGCGTTCTCGATCAGGTCGTCCTGAACTGACCGAGGTCGTCCTCTGGCCCAATAAGACTCGTCGCTCAGGTAACGATGAACCGCCTCGCGGTCGATGCGCGACGCGTCGTCATCGAGCTCGTACCCGTCTTCGAGCAGGCGCTTCACGAAACGCAGGCAGCGGCTGTGGATAACTCCGCACGCTCTTGTTGCACTTTTCGACATCTGCTCAGGACATGACCAGGGTCTGACCCTGGTTTTTCGCGCTGCACCGAGACTCGCGCTGGTATCACCTCAAGCCGTGAGCGTGCGAAGTCGAAAGCCGCCGTGGAACTCGTACGACGCGACGACGACTGCGAGGACGTCTCGCACAGCCCTCTCCCCCACGCCCAGCCCGTGGGTCTCGGCGAGCGGTGTCCAGAGAAGCGCGAGGATTCCGCGAAAGCCCTCCGGGGTCAGCAGCACGGTCTCGCTCGGCGCGCACGCCGCGCAGACGGCACCGCCGGCACGAGGCAGGTAGCCGACCAGCGCCTCCGTCCCGCCGCACTCGACACATCCCTCCAGATGAGGCACGTAGCCCGAGAGCCAGAGCAGCTTGAGCTGGAAGGCGAGCGCCAATGGATCGAGAGACGCGCGACCCTTCAACCCGGCCGGAAGGGCATCGAGCGCCTCGAGGAACCGCGTCAGCGCCTCGAAGGCGCGCTCGTTCCGCTCCTCCTCGACGTACAAGCGCAGCATCGCCTCGGCGCCGACGAGGCCGACCGAGAGCCGATACGGATCCTCGCGCGCCGGCCGGTGCGGATCGACGAGCGACGCGCCCGTGACGGTGTGCAGCTCCCCCGAGCCCTGGTGCAGCATCAGCTCCACGTGCGAGAACGGCTCGAGGCGCGCGCCGAAGCGCGACTTCGTCTTGCGGACCCCCTTCGCGACCGCGCCAATGCGTCCACGATCGAGCGTGTACAGGTGGAGCACTCGGTCGGCCTCCCCGAGCCGAAACGAGCGCAGCACGAAAGCCTCCGACTTGTACGTCCGCCCCACGGAGCCAAGTCTAAGGAGGACGGGGGTCGTTGCTCGCTAGGGCAGCGGCTGGCAGCGAGGGCAGTACCACGTGCCCCGGCCGCCGACGCGCGTCTTCGTGATCGTCGTTCCGCAACGACGACACGGCAGGCCGTCGCGGCCGTACACGCGGAACTCCTCCTGCATCGCGCCGCGCCCTCCGTCCGGCGTTCGATACTCGGAGAGCGTCGATCCCTGACGCTCGATGCCGGCCCGAAGAGCTGCCCGGATCGCGCGCTGCAGCCGCCGGATCTCGTCCGCGTCGACGTCCTGGGCCGGGAGCAGCGGACTCACACGCGCGCGCCACAGCGCCTCGTCGGCGTAGATGTTCCCCAGGCCGGCGACGACCCGCTGGTCGAGGAGAACCGCCTTCACCGCAGCCCTGCGCACGGCCAGGCGCGAGCCCAGCCACGCTGCTGTGAACCGCGGGCTCAGCGGCTCCGGCCCGTTCTTGCCGGCGAGGTACGGCTCGAGCTCCGCCCCCTCGACGACGAGCCACGTGCCAAACCGCCGAACATCCCGGTACGCGAGCCTCGTCCCGTCGTCGAGCTCGAGCACCGCGCGTTCGTGTGTCGTCGGCTCGAAGCCGAAGCTTCCCGTCATGCGGAGGTGAACGAGGAGCGCGAGCCCGCTCTCCAGGCGGAGCACGAGGTATTTCCCGCGCCGTTCGACCGATCGAACGGAATCGCCTTCGAGCTCCTCGGCCACCTCGAAGAGATCGATCGGCCGCGTGAGGCGCGGGTCGAGGATCTCTACGCGTACCAGTGTTCTCCCCTCGAGCCGTGGCGCCAGCTGCGAGCGGATCGTCTCGACCTCCGGGAGCTCGGGCATGTCTGCGAGCCGCGCTACTCGATGACGTCGAGGAGGATCCCGTGCGCGTGCGGCGCCTCCTCCCCGAGCTCGTACGCCGCCAGCACGGACACGACCCCACGCGCCGCCGAGTCCTCGTCGCTCGCGTGGACGTCGGCGAGCAGATGGCCGCGCCGGACCGTCTCTCCGCGCTTCACATGACACACGACCCCGACGGCGTGGTCGATCGCATCGTCCTTCGTCCGGCGCCCGCCGCCGAGCTCGAGCGCAGCGACTCCTATATCGAGGGCTCGCAGACGCGTCACCACTCCGTCGCGCGGAGCGCTCACCTCGCGTACGACAGGCGCGCGTGGCAAGTGCGCGAGGTCGGGATCCCCGCCCTGCGAACGAATCCACCGCTCGTACGCGCGCAACGCCGATCCGTCCACGAGCGCGGCTTCGGCGCGTCGCCGGCCCTCTTCGAGATCGACATCGAGATCCGAGAGCGCGAGCAGACGCGCACACGCGTCGAGCACGAGCTCCACGAGGTCGTCCGGCCCGTGCCCGGTGATCGTCTCGACGGCCTCGCGAACCTCGAGCGCGTTTCCGACAGCGCGACCGAGCGGCTGATCCATGTCGGTCAGCAGGCAGACGACATGCTTCCCGGCCCGCCGGCCGAGATCGACCATCTGCTCGGCGAGGATGCGGGCGTCGTCGAGCGTCTTCATGAACGCGCCGTCGCCGACCTTGACGTCGAGCACGATCGCGTCCGCCCCGCCCGCAAGCTTCTTCGACATGATCGAAGAGGCGATCAGCGGCACGATGTCGACGGTCGCCGTCACGTCCCTGAGGGCGTAGAGCAGCTTGTCCGCGGGCACGAGATCTCCGGTCTGGCCGATGATCGCGAGCCCGATCTCCTTCACTTGCCCGATGAACTCGTCGATCGTGAGCTCGACGCGGTAGCCGGGGATCGATTCGAGCTTGTCCAGCGTCCCACCGGTGTGCCCGAGACCGCGGCCGCTCATCTTCCCGAACGGCACGCCGCACGCGGCCACGATCGGGCCGACCGCGAGTGACGCCTTGTCCCCGACGCCTCCGGTCGAGTGCTTGTCGACCACGCGCCGGTGGAGCGCACTCCCGAGGTCGAGCGTCTCGCCGGAGCGGATCATCGCGTCGGTCAACGCGTGAGTCTCCGGCCCGTTCAGGCCCCGAAAATAAACGGCCATGCACCACGCGGCCATCTGGTAGTCGGGAACCTCGCCGCGGGAGTACCCGAGGACGAGCTCGGAGATCTCCTCCGCCGAGTGCACCTCGCCGTTTCGCTTGCGCTCGATGAGGTCCGGGACCCGGATCACGCCGCCTTCTCCGCCACGAAGACGACCGGCCGGCGACGCGCGACGAGAGGCTCGGCGAGCTCCGGCACGCGATCGGCGGCGTCCGCGAGCCTGGCCGACGAGCGGAGGTATGACCGGATGTGCTCCGCGTCGCGAAACGTCACCGTGCCGCTCGCGTCGTGGGTCTCGATACGTGCGAAGTGGCGCCCGAGGACCTCGGCGCCGGTCTCACCTCGGAAGGTCAGGTCGGCGAACGGACGGTCGAGCCCGCCGAGGGCGAACATCTCCAGGAGATGATCCGACCGGTTCGTGGCCGCGACGAGGCGGCCGCCGGGTCGCAGCACTCGCGTCAGCTCGCCCAGAGCGACGTCGACATCGGGAACGTGGTACAGCATCCAGGCCGCGACCGCGACGTCGAAGCTCGAGTCGTCGAACGGGAGCTCGCGAACGTCGCCGACACGAGCGTCGACGCCACGTGCGCGCGTGAGCTCCACCATGCGCTCCGACTGGTCGACCGCGACGACCTCGACGCCGAGCTCACGGCGTACGCGCTCGGCGAGCTCGCCCTCGCCACAACCGACCTCGACCACCGACCCCGGCGCCGCCTCCGCCACCGCCTCGAAGACCATCTCGCGCGCATCCGGCCCGGTGACGTCCGTGTAGACGGCTTTACGAGCGGCGAGTCCGGCCTCGGTGACGTACTGCTCTCGAACGTACGTCGGATCGCTGCTCAAAGCTCGATCTGCCGCCCGGGCAGCTTGCGCCCCGGCGTCTTCCCGCCCAGCCAGGTGTTGACCGTCGCCCCCACGTCCGCGAACTCTCCCTCCTCGTGCACGCGTCCCGCGGCGTTCCGGCCGGCCGCGTACGCGAGCAGCAACGCGTGCTCGCGCGAGTGATCGGTCGACGGCGTCGTCGGGTCGCATCCGTGATCCGACGTGAGGATCAGCAGGTCCCCGGGCCTGAGCGCCTCGAGGATGTCGGGAAGGCGCCGGTCGAAGTCCTGCAGGCAGCGGTGGAAGTTCACCGGGTCGTTCCTGTGCCCCCAGAGCATGTCCGTCTCGACGAGGTTGACGAAGACGAAGCCGCTGTCGATCTCCTGCAAGAGCTCGATCGTCCCGACGATCCCGTCGACGTTCGACTTCGTGGGCCGAGACTCGTCGACGTCCTGCCCGGCGAAGATGTCCGAGATCTTGCCCACGCCGTACACCGTGTTCTCCGCGTCGCGGATCGTCGTCAGGTAGTTCGGGCGCGGAGGCTCGAGCGAGAAGTCGTGGCGGTTCGGGGTCCTCGTGTAGGTGCCCGCTTCACCGACGAAGGGCCGCGCGATCACGCGGCCCACCGCGTGCCGCCCCGCCAGGAGCTCGCGCGCCACCCGACAGCCCTCGTACAGCTCCTCGAGCGGGATCGTCTCCTCGTGCGCCGCGACCTGGAAGACGGAGTCTGCGGACGTGTAGACGATCCACTTCCCCGTTCGCTGGTGCTCCTCCCCGAGCTCCTGGACGATCTCGGTGCCCGACGCCGGCTTGTTTCCCAGCACGCCGCGTCCCGTGCGGTTCATGAACGGGTCGATGACGTCGTCCGGAAAGCCGTGCGGGTAGGTGGGGAACGCGGTCGGCGTGACGATGCCCATGTGCTCCCAGTGGCCGGTCGTCGTGTCCTTGCCCTTCGAGCGCGCGAGCAGCCGGCCGGCGACGGCGGGCGCGCCCGGCTGCGGCGGGCATCCCTCGAGCGGCATCACGTTTCCGAGGCCGAGCGCCTCGAGATTGGGCAGGTCGAGGCCTCCGACGGCGCGGGCGACGTTGCCGAGGGTGTTGGAGCCTGTGTCTCCGTACTCCTCCGCGTCCGGCAACTCACCTGCACCGACGGCATCGAGCACGATCACGCACGCCCGCGGCACTAGTGGTTGCTCCGGGAGGGTCGGTGCCGATTGGCCGAGCGAAAACCGAGCAGCGCTAGGACGCAGGGAACCCCGATATTCGTGAATATCGGGGCGACTGAGGACGACGCGATGCGAAGCGTTTGCAGCCGGCCAAGCGGTGCCGAATCTCCCGGAGAAACCACTTAGCTATTCTAGGGCGGCTGTGGACAAGGCCCTCGGACTGCTCGCGCTCGCGGGCTACATCACCGCGATCATCGGGCTCGCTGCCGCGGTCACGCTCGCGGTCATCAAGATCTTCCCGACCGAGCGGAACCCGAAGAAGGGCGACAAGCCCGACAAGCCCGGAACGAACGGCAACGGGGAAAGCGGCGGACGGCTCTTCCGCAGGGCCAAGCGCGGCGCCGCTTAGCTCTCCGGGACGTTCGTCCGACGGCGTAGCGCCAGCACCCCCGCCGCAGCGACCACGATCGTCGCCACCACAAGCGCAAGCTCGATGAGGTAGTCGTTGCGCTCGAAGAACGTGCGGGTGTCGCCTGCCGGCTCGAAGAGCTCGTTCGCGCGTTCAGCTCCGAGTGCTCGGTTAGATCACTGTTGCGCCGAGCGCGTCGTCGAGCGGCGTGTACTCGAGCCCGTGCGCCTCGGCGACCGCCTCGTACGTGATCCGGCCGCCGAGGACGTTCACGCCACGAGCGAGCTCGGGATCGCGCCCGATCGCATCGACGACGCCGTAGTCCGCGAGCGTCTCGACGTACGGCAGCGTCACGTTGGTCAGCGCTCGGGTAGAGGTGATCGGCACCGCGCCAGGCATGTTCGCGACGCAGTAGTGGATGATCCCGTCGACGGTGTAGATCGGGTCGTCGTGGGTCGTCGGCCGGGACGTCTCGGCACACCCGCCCTGATCGATCGCGACGTCGACGAGCACCGACGCCTCCTTCATCCCGCCGAGCATCTCGCGAGTGATGAGCTTCGGCGCGAGGGCGCCAGGGATGAGAACGGCGCCGATGACGAGGTCGGCGTCCTTGATCGATTCCTCGATCTGGAGGCTCGACGACATGAGCAGCGTGACGCGGCCGCTCAGGATCTGCTCCAGGTAGCGCATGCGGTCGACCGAGCGCTCGAGGATCGTCACCTGCGCGCCCATCCCGATCGCGATGATTGCGGCGTTGTAGCCGACCATCCCGCCCCCGATGACGACGACGCGGCCCGGCGCGACTCCCGCCACGCCGCCGAGCAGGATCCCGCGCCCGCTCTTCGGCTTCTCGAGGTAGTGGGCCCCTGCCTGCGGGGCGAGCCGGCCGGCGATCTCGCTCATCGGCGCGAGCAGCGGCAGGGCGCCGCGATCGGTCTCCACCGTCTCGTACGCGATTCCGGTGATTCCGGAGTCGACGAGCGCTCGCGTGAGCGGCTCGTCCGCGGCGATGTGCAGGTAGGTGAACAGCGTCAGGCCCGGGCGAAGGCGTGGATACTCGAGCGCGATCGGCTCCTTGACCTTGAGCAGGAGCTCCGACCTGTCCCACACGTCGTCCACGGAGACGATCGTCGCGCCCGCTCGCTCGTAGGCGTCGTCCGCGAACGCGCTGCCGAGCCCTGCCCCCTCCTCGACGAGGACGTCGTGTCCTCGTTGGACGAGCTCGCGTGCTCCCGCAGGCGTAAGCGCGACCCGATGCTCCTGAAGCTTTATCTCCCTGGCGACCCCGATCCGCATGGCGCGCGGACGATAGCGACCACGGCCCGAAATGCGCCAGACTGCGGACCAGGCGAAAGGAGGAGAGGTGATCTGCACCTTCGGCATCTGGACGGTGAAGGCCGGGCGCGAGGACGACTTCGCGCATCGCTGGGAAGAGAGTGCCAGCAAGCTCTCGCTCGAGTTCCCCGACGTGACCTTCCGGCTTCTGCATGACCACGACAATCCGCAGCGCTACGTGAGCCTCGGGGAAGGATGGCGCAACCTCGAGCAGGTCGAAGCCGCGCGCAGTCTGCCCGAATTTCAGGACGCGATGGCGTCGATCTGGCGCCTGCTCGAGTCGGGCGACATCTCCACGCTCGACCTCGCGGTCGAGATCAGCTGATGGAGCAGCGCATCAGCCTCGTCACGCTCGGCGTCGCCGATCTCGCGCGGGCGCGCGCGTTCTACGAGGCGCTCGGCTGGACGACCGGAGCGAAGCCGGAGGACGACGTCGTCTTCTTCCAGGCCGGGGGCATGATCGTCGCGCTCTGGAGCCGGGAGCAGCTCGCCGAGGACTCCGCCGTGTCCGATGGAGGCGGCTGGGGTGGTGTCACGCTCGCGCACAACGTTCGCTCGCCGGCCGAAGTAGATGCCGTTCTGGCCGAAGCCGAGGCGGCAGGGGCGACGATCGGGCGCCGCGGCGCGGAGACCTTCTGGGGCGGCTATTCCGGGATCTTCGTCGACCCGGACGGGCATCCGTGGGAGGTCGCGCACAACCCCGGCTGGACGCTCGCCGACGACGGCTCGATCGCTCTTTCCTAGCTCTCTCGCGCGCGCATCGACGAGCGCGAGCGTGACCTCGACCATCGCGTCCAGGTCTCCGACGGCGATGTGCTCGTCGGGCGTGTGGATCTCCATCATCCCGTTCGCGAGGTTCACGCACGAGAGGCCGCGCGCGTTGAAGACGTTCGCGTCCGCCCCGCCGCCGGAGAGCGCATAGCTCGGCTCGAAGCCGGCCGCGCGCAGCGCGGTCGCCGCGAGGGCTACGGGCGAGTCGCTCTCGCGGAACCGATACCCGGGGAAGCTCGGCCGCACTTCGCTCTCGACCTCACACTCGCCGAGGCTCGCGGCGAATGCCGCCGTCTCCAGCATCTCGCGCACGAGGTCGACCGCCTTGCGCTCGTCGTGAGACCGCACCTCGGCGCTGAAGGAGCACCACTCCGGGACGACGTTGCGCGCGGTTCCGCCGTGATCACGCCGACGTTCGCGCTCGTCTCCTCGTCGATCCGCCCGAGCCGGAAGTCGGCGATCGCGCGCGATGCCGCGGCGACGGCGGAGCGGCCGTCCTCGGGGAACATTCCCGCGTGCGCGGAGCGACCGTGGAACCGGAACTCGAGAACGCGCGCATGCGGTGAGCCGAGCACGATCTCGCCGATCGGGCGCCCCCTGGTCGTAGACGAAGCCGGTGTCGGCGACGAGCCTCGTGTGGTCGAACGCATCTGCTCCGCGGAGCGAGACCTCCTCCTGCGCGGTGAAGAGCAACTCGATCCCCGCGTGCGGGCGTCGCTCGTCGAGGATGCGCTTCGTCGACTCGAGCAGGACGACGACCGCTGCCTTGTTGTCCGCGCCGAGGATCGTTCCCGCTGCGTTCCGGACGATGCCGTCCTCACCGACGACGGGCTCGATGGCCCGCTCGGGAGGGACGGTGTCGGTGTGCGCGCAAAGGAAGATCGGCGTGCCGCCACCGTTCGTCGGTGGGATGCGGCAGTAGATGTTCCCCGTGTCTCCCTCGAGCCGCGTGGCCGCGTCGTCCTCGTCCCACTCGAGGCCGAGCCCGGTCAGGAACGCACCGACGCGGTCGGCAACTGCGCGCTCCCGTCCCGACGGGCTCGGGATCGCACAGAGCTCGAGGAAGAGGTCGACGAGCGGCGAGGTCAACGGTTGCTGGTAGCTCGGTTCCACAAGGCGCACCGTACAAAGTCCCGCTTCCTCCACGAAGCCGTGTCCCCTGTGTCGCACCTTCCCGGCTAGCGTGTCTTCAGGGACACGGGAGTGCCCCTGGGGGAGGTTGGCTCTTCAGGCCGGGTCGAGCGACTCGAGATCGCGTTCGTCAGGCCGTGTGAAGCGCCGCGCCGGCCTCGGCTCGAGCCCTGGCACGTGCGAGCGCGGCCGCGACGAACTCGCGAAACAGCGGTGCGGGACGCGTCGGTCGCGACTTGAACTCGGGATGGAACTGGCTTGCGACGAACCAGGGATGATCGGGAAGCTCGACGATCTCCACCAGGCGTCCTTGCTGGAAGGTCCCGGAGACGACCAGGCCCGCGTCGACGAGCTGCGGTCGCAGCTCGTTGTTGACCTCGTAGCGGTGTCGGTGCCGCTCGTGGATCACCGACTCGCCGTAGGTCTCGCGCGCCCGTGTTCCCTCGGCGAGCTCGACGGCCTGAGCTCCGAGGCGCATCGTGCCGCCGAGATCCTCGATCTCCTTCTGCTCGGGAAGCAGATCGATGACCGGGTGCGGCGTCTCCGGGTCCATCTCGGTCGAGTTGGCGCCTTCCAACCCGGCGACGTGCCGGGCGAACTCGGAGACGGCGACATGCATCCCGAGGCAGAGCCCGAGGTACGGGATCTCACGTTCCCGCGCGGCACGGCAGGCGAGGATCTTCCCTTCCCAGCCACGCGACCCGAACCCTCCGGGCACGAGCACGCCGTCCACCTGCTCGAGCTCCTCGACCGCCTCCTCGTAGGACATGTGCTCGGCATCCACCCAGCGCACGCGCACCCGCGCGCCCGCGTGCACTCCCCCGTGCTTGAGCGCCTCGTGGACCGAGAGGTAGGCGTCGTGCAGCTTCACGTACTTCCCGACGAGCGCGATCTCCACTTCTTCCCGAAGCTCGCGCGACCGTTCGGTCAGCTCGCGCCACTCGCCGAGGTCGACAGCAGGGACGTCGAGACCGAGCTTCTCGCAGACCAGGGTGTCGAGACCCTCGGCCTGCAGCGTCTCGGGGACGAGATAGACATCCGGGACGTCCGGCGCGGCGATCACTGCATGCAGGTCGACGTCGGCGAAGAGCGCGATCTTGTCGCGGATGTCGTCAGACAGGGGCTCGGTCGAACGCGCGACGACGATGTCCGGGTGGATACCGATGCGCCTGAGCTCGTTGACCGAGTGCTGTGTGGGCTTCGTCTTCAGCTCGCCGGCCGCGGGGATGAACGGCACGAGCGTGACGTGCAGGTAGAGCACGTTCTCCGGGCCGACCTCGCGGCGGAACTGGCGTATCGCCTCGAGGAACGGGAGCGACTCGATGTCGCCCACGGTCCCGCCGATCTCGGAGATCACGATGTCGGCCGGCGCGACCTTCTCCGCGCGCCGGATGCGCGCCTTGATCTCGTTCGTGATGTGCGGGATGACCTGGACGGTCGCGCCCAGGAACTCGCCCTTGCGCTCGCGGCGCAGGACGCTGTCCCAGATCGCACCCGCGGTGTGGCTTGCGTTCCGCGAGAGGTTCTCGTCGATGAAGCGCTCGTAGTGGCCGATGTCGAGGTCGGTCTCGGCTCCGTCCTCGGTGACGAAGACCTCGCCGTGCTGGAACGGGCTCATCGTTCCCGGGTCGACGTTCAGGTACGGGTCGAACTTCTGGGCGCTGACGGAGAGGCCGCGGGACTTGAGCAGGCGCCCGAGCGACGCCGCGACGATCCCCTTGCCGAGCGCGGAGACGACGCCACCCGTGACGAACACGTACTTGGCCACGGGGTCTCACCGTACCAGCAGAGATGGTCGGCGCTGCTTGAGAGGGGTCAGACCCGTGGGGTCTGACCCCCGCCACGCTCGAGCGCGGCCAGGAACTCCTGGCCGCCGAGCATCCGCTCGAGCTCCTCGCGCCGAAGCAGGTCGTCGAGCTCCTCGATCCGCGTGTGCGTCGGGTCGCCCGGGACCTTCTCCACGCGGAAGTGCCGCTCCGCGACGCTCGCTATCTGTGGAAGATGCGTGATCGTCAGCACCTGCGCCTGCTCCCCGAGGCGCTGGAGCGTCGAGGCAACCGCGTGCGCGGTCACGCCGCCGATGCCGGCGTCGATCTCGTCGAAGACGAGCGTCTCTCCGCCCGCGACGGCGGCGAGCGCGAGAGCGACGCGAGACAGCTCGCCGCCTGAAGCCGTTTCCGAGACGGGACCGAAAGGAAGACCCGCGTTCGGGCGGATGAGAAAGACGGCCTCGTCCGCTCCAGTCGGGCCAGGCTCGCGCTCGCCCAAGCTCGACGAGGAACTCGCCGTCACCCATCCCGAGCTCGCCGAGCTCCTCGGCGACCGCCTCGGCGAGTCGCTCGACGTGCGCTCGTCGCACCTCCCTGAGCACGTCGGCGAGAGCGCACACGCGGGCCTCCGCTGCCGAAACAGCGTCCGCAGCGGCCGCAACCGGGTCCTGTCCTCCAGCCGTCTCCTCGAGCTCACGAGCGGCGTCGGCCGCTCGCTCGAGGAGCTCGGCGAACGACGTCGCCGCGAAACGGCGCTGCAACTCGACGATCCGGGCTAGGCGGCCCTCGACCTCCTCGAGTGCGCCTGGATCCGCCTCCAGTGACGCGAGGAAGCCGTGCAGGTCGCTTCCGACCTCGCTGAGACGAACAGCGACATCGCGAAGCTCGGCCGCCGCGACTCCGAGCTCGGGCGCGATGCGCTCGAGTGGCGCCAGCGCGCGTTCCGCGCGCGCCGCGAGCGAGGCGGCGCCCTCGCCCTCGTCTGGCGCGATCGCCTCGGCGGCGGTCACGGCGGCCTCCTCCAGCTCCGCAGCATGACGGAGTCGCTCGCGCTGCAGCTTGAGCGTTTCCTCGTCCCCGGCCTCGAGATCTTGTGTGTCCTCGACCAGCGCCTGCAGCTCGGCGAGCCTGCTGGCCGCCGCGTCGGCATTACGGGTCAGCTCCTCGTACCGGCGGCGGGCGGCAGTGAGCTCCTTCCATGCGGCCGCCGCGTCGCGCCGCCGCTCGGCCTGCTCGAAACCGCAGAACGCGTCGAGCACGTCGAGCTGGAAGGACGGCCGGGCAAGGCGGCGCTGCTCGAATTGGCCCGACATCGCGAGCAGCCGCTCGGCGGCCGCGGCGACGTCCTCGCGCGCGACCGCGCGACCCCAGGCATATGCGCGCGTCCGCCCGTCTCCGAAGACCCGCCGCGCGAGCACGAGCCCTGCCTCGCCCTCCGGCCGCAGCTCCGCGAGCGTGGCCATGTCCTCCTCGTCGAAGAACGCGTCAGGGACATCGAGCTCCGCCTCCACGTACGCCTCGGAGCCGTCGGCGCCGACGGACGACGCGTCGGCCCGCGCGCCGAGCAGCAGGCCGATCGCCTGCGCGAAGATCGTCTTCCCCGCCCCGGTCTCGCCGGTGACCGCGTTCAGCCCCGGCCCGAACGAGAGATCCGCCTCGCGGATCAGCACGAGGTTCTCGATCCGGAGCCTACGAAGCAAAGCTCTGCCGGTAGCGCCGCACGAACGTTGCCTCCGGAAGCGTTGCGAGGAGCGAGCGCTCCGGCCCGATGCGGACGACCGCGCGCTCGGCCTTCCCGAGCGTTGCAACGCGGTGGCCGTCGACGAGGACGCCGGCCTCGACGTCCTGCGTCCGATTCCACACGATCACGTCCGCTCCGGGCGGGATGACGAGCGGCCGCGCACGCAGCGAGTGCGCGGCGACGTAGGTGAGCGCCATCGCCTCGAGGCCCCAGACGAGTACCGGCCCGCCGTTCGAGAGGTTGTACGCCGTCGAGCCGGAGGGCGTCGCGCAGATGATCCCGTCGCACGGCTGCCGCCCGAGCTCCTCGCCGCCGACGGCCAGCTCGAGCTCGATCATGCGCCCGAGCGATGCGCTCGCAACGACGACGTCGTTCACGGCCTTTCGCGCTCCCTGCGGATGCTCGACCTCGAGCGTCGGCAGCCCGACGACCTCGTACTCCCCGGCGAAGACCCGTGCCAGCCCCGCTTCCATGTCCCGCCGCCCCATCGAGCTCAAGAAGCCGACCCTTCCGAAGTTCACGCCGATCACCGGCACCCCGGTGCCGAGGAACCTCGTCAGCGCGCGCAGCACCGTCCCGTCGCCGCCGAGGACGACCGCGATGTCGGCGACGCGCGCGTCGTCGCCCGCTTCGATCCCGTGCTTCTCCGCCTCGTCGGCCGCATGCAGGAGCTCGACGTCGTGCTCGTGCGCGACCGCCTGCAGGCGCGCGAGCCCCGCGCCGATCTGCTCCGGCCTGCCGTGCGTGACGACGGCGGCACGTGTAATCCGTCTAGGTGTCGCCCGTCCCGACGGCGTCGGCGATCCAGCGGTCGATGTCATCGGGGTTCGCCTCTGCCGGATGGTTGACGAGATGGACGAAGAACTCCCGGTTCCCCTTCGGGCCCGGTAGTCCTGAGTCTACGACTCCGACGGTGCATCCACCCCACGCCCGCGCCGCTTCCGTCACCGTCCGGAGGACGTTCCGTTGCACCTCGGGATCGCGCACGACGCCCTTCGGAGTCTCCGCGCGTCCCGCTTCGAACTGCGGCTTGACGAGGACGATCGCCTCCCAGCCCGGCCGGGCGAGCGCGAGGACAGGTGGAATGGCCTTCGTCACGCTGATGAACGACACGTCGCACACGACGAGATCGGGCGCGAAGGGAAGCTCGGTCAGAAGCCGCGCGTTCGTCCGCTCGAGCACGTGGACGCGCGGGTCCGAGCGCAACCGAGGATGGAGCTGCCCGTAGCCGACGTCGATGGCCAGCACGCGTGCCGCGCCCGCCTGGAGGAGGCAGTCCGTGAACCCCCCCGTCGAGGCGCCGACGTCCGCGCAGTCCCGCCCCTCGACCTCGACCCCGAGTGCGTCGAGGGCGTTTCGAAGCTTCTCTCCGCCCCGGGAGACGAACGGCGGCGGCCGCTCGACAGCGAGCTCGGCATCGGCGGCCACGAGCTGCCCGGGCTTGTCGTACCCGGGAACGAGGCCTGCGAGCACGAGCGCCTGGGCCTGGCTCCGGCTCTCTGCCAGGCCTCTCTCGACCAGGAGAACGTCGAGCCGCTTGCGGGCGGGTTTCAATGCGACCGGCCGCGGGAACTTCTAGCGCCAGGAGGTGAACAAATGCCGACTTGGCTCTTGGTCTTGATCATCGTGCTCGTCGTCCTCGCGCTTTTCGGGGGCTTCGGGTATTCGCGACGCTAACGCTCGAGCTCCAATCGGGGGCCGCGCGCGAGGGGGATGCGGCTATTCGAATCGCGCGCGGTCGAGCTTCTCTCGACCTTTAGAACTCGATTCAGAATGAAGCCTTGTGTCGCCGGGACGCACCGGGCCCCGCCGACGAAGCGTCATTCTGAACCAAGTTCTAGACGCCTGAAACGCGACGCACGCCTACGAGGCGCGATCCGTAGTTCGTGCTCGCGAGGCCGACGACCTCGACGGCCTTCCCGGAGTACGGCGAGTGCACCATGTGGCCGTTGCCGACGTAGAGCCCGACGTGGCCCAGGCCGCTGAAGACGAGGACGTCACCGACCCTCATCCGGGAGCGCACGACCGGCTTCCCGCTGCTCCAGAGCGCGTACGAGTTGTGCGGCACGTCGACTCCGAGCCGTCCGTACGCCCATCGGATGAGACCGGAGCAGTCGAAACCGCTCTCGGGGGACTCGCCTCCCCAGCGATACGGCGTTCCGGCCACGCGGAGGGCAAGCAATGCCGCGCGCTCACCGACGCTCACGTACCTGGGGACGCTCTTCAGCGTGACGGCCTCCGTGCGGTCCGGCAGCTGGACGTCGGTCGCGAGCCACGCTCCGGACGATGCCGTCGCGGGAGGCAATGCCATCGCCACCGCGATCAGCAGAAGCATCGGGACGAGTCTGTAGAGACGGCGGGACATCTGGAGGAGGAACCGACGGCCCGCGCGCGAAGAAAATAGGTCGCACCCGAGCCTGGCCTGTTCGGAAGCGTCAGATCCTACTCGAACACCACGCGTTGTCGACCCCTGTGCCATTGAGCGAATCTTGAGCGCCCGCACGCATCCTGGAGCAATGACCTACACCATGCGAATCTCCGGTCCGGCCTGGTATCTCGTCACCGGCGTCGTAATGGCAGGGGTTTTCGTCTCGACTGCGGTCGCGGGTGGAGCTGCGCCAACGGCGCGGAACGGAAAGCTCGCGTACACGGTGGTGGTGAGCGCCCTCCAGATCTATGCCGTGGCGCCCGATGGATCCGGCACGCGTCGTGTGGCTCCGTCGGCATCCGTCGACTACGAGCCGGTGGCGTCTCCGGACGGAACGCGCATCGCGTTCGTGTCCGGCCGGGAAGGCAATGACGAGATCTACGTCGCGAACGCGAACGGCTCGGGCGCGGTGCGCGTCACTCGTAACCGAGCCTCCGACTACGATCCCGCCTGGTCGCCGGACTCGAGACGGATCGCGTTCGTGAGCAGTCGCGACGGCGACAGCGAGATCTACGTCGTGAATGTCGACGGCTCCGGCACGACTCGACTCACCGGAGCACCCGGCGAGGACGAGAACCCTGCATGGTCGCCCGACGGTATTCGGATCGCGTTCTGGTCGGACCGCGACGACGATGCCGACATCTACGTCATGAATTCCGATGGGACCAACACTGTGGCGCTGACGTCGAACGACGACGATGACCTCTTACCGGCCTGGTCACCCGACGGCACCCGGATCGCCTTCACCTCCGACCGCGACCGCCAGGGCGACGCCGAGATCTTCGCGATGAACGCCGACGGCGGCGGAGTCGTGCAGCTGACGGCGACCGCAGGCGACACCGACGACTGGTGGCCAACCTGGTCGCCGGACGGAGCGCGGATCGCGTTCGTCTCGGATCGCACCGACGACCAGGAGATCTTCGTCATGAACGCCGACGGCAAGGCACCGCGGAACGTCACGAACGAAGAGGTGTTCGACGATTTCAATCCCAGCTGGACGCGCAACGACCGCATCCTGTTCACGAGCGATCGCGCTGCGAATCGCGGAATCGCGACCGCCCGTGCCGACGGCTCGCAAACACACGTTCTCGCTCCTAGTCCTCATTCGGAAGACGACGTCACCTGGTCCTCCGATGGCGCGTTCGTGGCCTTCGCGTCCGACCGTGACGGGGACGGCGAGATCTTCGTCACCACCGCAACGGGTCGCGGGCTCCGCCAGCTGACGAAGGACACGAGGTTCGACGACTCCGAGCCGGCCTGGTCGCCCGACGGAACGAGACTGGCGTTCTCCCGCGCCGACGAGTTCGGCGGCGAGTATCTGTACGTCATGAACGCGGACGGAAGTCACCAGCGCTTCGTCCTCGAGGGAGACGACGTGTGCTGTGCGGACTGGTCGCCGGACGGTCTCAGAATCGCGCTCTCCCACGACGGCGATATCGTCGTGGTCAACGCCAATGGGAGCGGGCGCCGCCTCGTCTCCGCGGCGGGCGACAACACGAGCCCGTCCTGGTCTCCCGATGGGCGCTCGATCGTGTTCGACTCGGACCGCGACGACGACTGGGACATCTTCGTGGTCTCGCCGCTCGGCGGGCCGCCCGCCCTGTTGACGAAGAACGACGTCGACGACGAGTGGCCGGACTGGTCTCCCGACGGACGCCTCATCGCCTACTCGCAGGGTGACCTGGACGAGCTCGAAGGCTCCGTCTTCCTCATGCGAGCGGACGGCACTCGCGTGCGACGCGTACCCACGGCATCTCCGGCGGTCGAGCCGAGCTGGCAGCCGCTTCCCGAACGGCGCTAGATCGTCCGCACCGCGAGGCGGTCGACGAGCTCGTGCAGCACGGCCGTCTGCCCAGCCAGAGCACCGAGCTCAAGCCTGGCGCGTTCAGCAGCGTCATCCGCGACAAGTCGTGCCCCGTCGACCCCGACGCGCGCCGCTAGGCCGTCGCCGTCCAGGATGTCGTCGACGGCCTGGAAGAGAATCCCGAGCTCGTCGCCGAACGCCCGCCACGGAGGCTGTTCTTCGGCAGACATCCCAGCTGAACGCAAGCCGAGCCCGACCGCGGCGGCGAACAGCCTGCCGGTCTTCAGCCGGTCGACCTCGGCCAGGTCTCCGTCGTCGCCGGTGATGTCGCGGTACTGGCCGCCGATCATCCCGAGCGTCGCGTCGACGAGCTCGCGCGCGATTTCGGGATCCTCGTAGGAGAGGGCGAGTCGGATCGCCTCGGCCAGGAGCGCGTCCCCGGCCAGAAGCGCCACCCCCTCCCCGAAGGCGACGTGCGCGCTCGGGCGCCCGCGACGCTCCTCGTCGTCGTCGAGGGCGGGAAGATCGTCGTGGACGAGGGAGAACGTGTGCACGAGCTCCACGGCGGCCGCCGCAGGCAGAGCGTGCTCGACCTCGCCGCCCGCAGCCTCCGCGACGGCGAGGCAGAGCACGGGACGGATTCGCTTGCCGCCGCTCTCGAGCGCGTACCGAACCGCCTCCTCGAGCCGGTCGAGCTCGGGTGCGAGCGGGAGCGTGCGGAGATACGCCTCGACGGCGTCGCGAAGCTCGTCAACCTGCCGCATCCATCGTCCGCGCGCGCGTCAGCTCCGCTTCGATCTGTCTCGCGAGGTCGGCGAGATCGGCGATGAGGTCGACCGCGGCGTCGCCGTCGATGTCGTCGGCGGCGGCAAGCTGCTCGAGGGCGTCGCGCTTCTCGTTCAGGCTCGCGAGCAGCTCCTCGGCGCGGCCGAGTGCCTCGTCCCCGGTGCTCACGCGGCTTCCTCGTCACGCGCGATCCGGCCGAGAATGCCGTTCACGAGCTTCGCCGCCTCTTCGGTCGCATACCGCTTCGCAAGAACGACCGCCTCGTTGATCGCGACCTCGGTCGGCACGGTGCCCTCCTCGAGCTCGTAGACCCCGATCCGCAGCACGTTGCGCTCGAGCGTACCCAGCCTGTCGGCGGGCCAGTCGCTCGAGGTTTCGGTGATGCGCTGGTCGAGCTCGGCCGCGCGTTCGGCCACCGAGCGGGCCAGCGACGCGGCGAACTCGTCGGGCTCGCCCTCGAACAACGATGCGAGCGGCTGCCCGGTCAGATCCCACTGGTAGAGAAGGAAGAGCGCCTGCCTGCGCCCGGCGCGGCGTCCGGCTGCAGGGGTCACGAGACCGAAAGCGAGGGCACGCGCCCCTCCAGCTCTGCGAGCGTCGAGGTCGAGTATTCGCCGCTTCGGAACTCCGGTGACGCGATCACATCGAGCGCAAGCTCTCGCGTCGTCGGGATTCCCTCCACCTCGAGCTCGCGGAGGGCGCGGAGGGCACGCTCGATCGCCGCCGGGCGTGCCTCGTCCCAGACGATGATCTTCGCGATCATCGAGTCGTAGTACGGCGGGATCTCGGCTCCCGCGCTGATCGCCGTGTCGACGCGCACCCCGGCGCCGAGTGGTGGGCGGAAGCGTGTGACCGTCCCGGGCGCAGGGGCGAACCCACGAGCCGGATCCTCGGCGTTGATCCGGATCTCGATCGCATGCCCCTGCCGCGGCGCGCGACCGGTGAGCTCGAGCCGGTCTCCCGACGCGATTCTCACCTGCTCGCGAACGATGTCGATCCCGGTGACGAGCTCCGAGACGGGATGCTCGACCTGGAGCCGGCAGTTCACCTCGATGAAGTGGAACGCGCCGTCCGGCCCGAGCAGGAACTCGAACGTCCCGGCGTTGACGTAGCCGATCGCAGCGCACGCCCGTTCGACGGCGCTCTCCATCTCCTCGCGCGCATCGGCGGCGAGCGCCGGGGACGGTGACTCCTCGACGAGCTTCTGATGCCGCCGTTGGATCGAGCACTCGCGCTCTCCGAGCGTGAGGATCCCTCCTGCTCCGTCGCAGAGCACTTGAACTTCGACGTGGCGTGCCGGAACGAGCGCCTTCTCGAGATAGAGCGCACCGTCGCTGAACGCAGCATCGGCCTCGGCGCCGGCCGAGGCGTACGCGCTCTCGAGGTCCTCGTCCGCCGAGACCAGGCGCATGCCCTTGCCTCCCCCACCCGCAGCGGCTTTCACCAGCACCGGGAACCCGAGCTCGCGCGCTGCGAGCCGCAGCTCATGGAGGCTTTCGACGGCGTCGGTTCCCGGGACGAGCGGCACTCCCGCAGCACGCATCTCCGCCTTCGCGCGCACCTTGTCGCCCATGCGCTCCATCACTTCCGCCGGAGGGCCGACGAAGACGAGATCCGACTCCTCGCACGCGCGCACGAACGCCGGGTTCTCGGCAAGGAACCCGTAGCCAGGGTGCACGGCCTCGCAGCCGGTCGTCTGCGCAGCTGCGACGACGTTCGGGATCCGCAGGTAGCTGTCCGCGGCGGCGGGCGGGCCGATGCAGACCGCGCGGTCCGCGAGCTCGACGTGCAGCGCCTCCGCATCCGCCGTCGAGTAGACCGCGACCGCCTCGATCCCGAGCTCGTGCAGCGCGCGGATCACCCGCACGGCGATCTCGCCCCGGTTCGCTACGAGGACGCGCGAGAACACCTTCGCACCTTCTCCTACAGGGTCGGCGGCGCGAGAGCCGGCTCGATCTCGAACAGCAGCTGTCCGTACTCCACCGCTTCCGCGTTCTCGACGTGGATGGACGCGACGGTTCCGGCGACTTCCGCCTTGAGCTCGTTGAAGAGCTTCATCGCCTCGAGGACGCAGAGCGTCTGACCCGGGACAACGGGATCGCCCACGTCGACGAAGGCAGGCGCTCCCGGGTTCGGAGCGCGGTAGAAGACACCGACCATCGGTGACTCGACGCGGAGGGGACCGTTTCCGGCGGCGGGTTGCGGAGTAATGAAGGTGTCGTCCTCGCTCTCGATCCTGGGCTGCGCGAGCGCTGTTCCTGTCGCGGGCGGCTCGTCGGCCCGCCGGACCGATACGCGCATCCCCTCGTCCTCGATCTCGATCTCGCCGACACCGCTCTCCTGCACGATCTTGACGAGCTCGCGGATCCGTTCGGCGCGCTCGGCGTCCTCGTCCTCCGCGATCAGGACGGCGTCCCGCGAGTGGCGCTGGCGAATCATGCGGAGCAGCTCTTCTGCGTCGCCGGCGAACATGGCGATGAGAACGAGCTCCTCCTCGCTCGCGGCGAGACCTTCGGCCCGCTCGCGCACGTCCTCCGCGGTCGGAGGATCCTGGGCGAGCGTCGAACGTGGCGCAAGCAGGTCGACCGCGCGCTCGACCGTGGAATCGAGCGGCTCCGGAGTCGTGCCGTAGCCGCCCTGCACGAGCTCTCGGAACTCGTCGATCACGGTCCCGTAGCGCCTCGCTTCGAGGACGTGCAAGAGCGCCTGGGAGGCGAGGATCTGACCGATCGGCGCTGCGAGCGGCGGCCATCCGGCCTCCGCGCGCACCCGGCCGACCTCCTCGAGCACGTCCAACAGCCGGTCCGCGGCGGCGTGCGCGCGGAGGTGCACCTCGAGCGCCGCGACGAGCCCCGCAGGGAGGTCGTACTCCGCCGCCCGCACCGCGATGCGCGGTGGGACCGGCGACACCGGCTCGTCGCCGATGTACTCGTCGATGACGTCCGCGGCTTCCCACAGCTTCTCCGCCTGAACACCGGTCGGGTGCTCGAGCCCCTCGAGGGCTTCCGCGAGCGCTTCACCGGAGACCCGGTGCAGCGTCAACGCGAGTGGGTACACCGCTGTGGCGACGAGGTCGGCTCCAGCCTCGACGGCCGCGAGCGCGGAGGCGATGCCCATTCCGGCCGCTCCCTGCACGTAGAAGCCGACCGAGAGCCCACTCGCCTCCCGAATCTCTGCAACCAGCTCACGCGCCTTGTGCGGAAGGAGGGCGCCTGTCGGGTCGTTGACGACGACCCGGGTCGCGCCGAGCTCCGGCAGCTTGCGCGCCTGTTCGACGAGCGTTGCGGTCTCGTCCGTTCGCCCGGGGCTGTAGACGAGCCCGGCGTGAAACGCGCCTCCGGCGCTCGTGATCGCCGCGCCGGCCTCGCGCAGGTTCGAGACGTCGTTCAGCGGGTCGTGCAGGCGGAAGACCTCGATCCCGTTCTCGGCCGCGCAGGACACGAACCGCCCCACGATGTCACCGCTGACCGGCCGCGACCCGACGAGGAAGCGACCGCGAAGCGCGATCCCCAGGGGGGTCGAGACGCGCGCCTTGATCGCGCGGATCCGCTCCCACGGGCTCTCGACGCGCCGTCGGACGGTCGCGTCGAACACGCCTCCGCCGGAGATCTCGAGGCAGGCGAAGCCGGCCCCGTCGAGGATCTCGGCCACGCGGAGGATCTCCGCGGTCGGAATCCGCCCCGCCAGCGGCTCCTGCGAGAGCAGCCGGATCGTCGTGTCGACCAGCTTCGGCATCGGCCTGGACCTTATCGACCGGCTCGAGAGCGCGTGCTCACGCGGAGCCTGTGTCAGACACAGGTCTCGCCGTACACCTTCGTGTCAAATCAACGTCGCTTCGTCCACAAGGGGATGCGGCTCGGTTCACGAGATTCGAGCTTGTCGGCTGGCCGACCAGACCTGGCCGGACGGCCGACCGAAAAACCTGTGTCTGACACAGCCGTTCGGCTGACGGCGACAGGACCGCTGACACGAACGGGAGGAATCAGGCGCGGCTGATGTAGCGACCTTCGCGCGGATCGACCTTGATCCGCTCGCCGCGGTCGACGAAGAGCGGGACCTGGACGACCGCGCCGGTCTCGAGCGTCGCCGGCTTCGAGACGTTCGTGACCGTGTCCCCGCGAACGGCGGGCTCCGTCTGCGTGACCGTGAGCTCGACCGAGGCCGGAAGCTGGATCCCGGCCGGCTTCCCGTCGACCGCGAGCATCTGCACGGAGCTCGAGGGGGCGAGGTAGGCGAGCTCGTCCGCGACCTCGGCGTGCGGCAGCCCGAACTGCTCGAACGACTGCTCGTCCATGAAGTGCGCCTCCGAGCCGTCGTCGTAGAGGAACTGGACGCTCTTCACCTCGGTGTGCACGCGCGCGAACTTCTCCCCCGCGCGGAACGTTCGGTCGACGACGGCGCCGCTCTCGAGCGCCTTCAGCTTCGTGCGCACGAATGCGCCGCCCTTCCCTGGTTTCACGTGCTGGAACTCGACGATCCGCCAGACGGAGCCGTCGAGCTCGACGTGCATGCCGTTGCGGAACTGGTTCGTGGAGACGGTCTCGGCCATCGCGGGCGCATTGTAGGGGCCGGGCATGCCCGGCCTTTACGACACCGAGATGAGCTCCTTGTCGAACCTGGTCAGCCGCTCGCAGCCGTCTTCCGTGACCAGCACGAGATCCTCGATGCGGACACCCGCCACGCCGGGCAGGTAGATGCCGGGCTCGACGGACACGACGTTTCCGGCCTCGAGGACGTCGGTCGACTCGGGGCGCAGCGTCGGGGCCTCGTGGATCTGGAGGCCGACACCATGTCCGAGCCCGTGGCCGAACGCCTCACCGAGGCCGGCTGCGTCGATCAGCGAGCGTGCGGCCGAGTCGGCGTCAACGCCACGTACTCCCGGAGCGACGGCCTCCAGGCCTGCGAGCTGTGCTTCCAGACAGAGCGCGTAGATCTCCGACAGGCGCTCGGAGATCTCGCCCACCGCGAACGTCCGCGTGCAGTCCGAGCAGTAGCCGTCGACGACGCATCCCGCGTCGACCACGACGAGCACACCCTCCTCGATCGCCCGATTTCCGGGCACTGCGTGCGGCGACGTGGCGGTCTCTCCGGCAGCGACGACGGTCGGGAAGGACACGCCCTCGGCACCCGCCTCCCGAAACGCCTGCTCGACCCACCACACGAGCTCGCGCTCCGTGCGGCCGCTGAAGCGCTCGCCGGCGAGCGCGCCGAAGATCTCGTCAGAAAGCGCCCCCGCGCGGCGCATGATCTCGATTTCCTCCGCGTCCTTGACCGCCCGCAGCGACTCGACGAAGGCCGAGGTGGGGACGGCGTCGACCCCCGCTTCGACGAGAGCGCGATACCCGGCATACGGCAGATGCGCCTCCTCGAACCCGATTCGCCTTCCGGAAAGCAGCCCACCGATCTCCGGGAGAAGGTTTCGCGCGGTCTCGACGAACGTCACGCCTTCGACCTCTCGCCCCCGTGCCGCGTAGCGGAAGTCCGCATAGAGAGTTGCCGTCGCGTCCGGCTCGACGAGAACGGCGGCATTCGAGCTCTGAAGGCCCGTCAGGTAGCGGAGGTTCGCCTGACCCCCGAGGACATACGGCGGCCCGGCGACCAGTAGCGGCTCTTCGAGGAGCCTGGCGAGCCGCTCGATCCGCGTCACGCGCGCGCGTTTCATGCGCGACGCTTGACGAGGAACTCGAGAGCCTCGCGATATCCGTTCGGCCCCTTCCCGATGATCCTCGCCTCCACGACGCCCTCCAGCACCGACATGCGGCGCCACTCCTCGCGCTCGTCGATGTTCGAGAGGTGTACCTCCACTACGGGGACGGTGAAGAGCTCGATCGCGTCGCGGATCGCCCACGAGTAGTGAGCCCACGCGCCCGGGTTGACGATCACGCCGTCGGCCCAGTCGAAGGCCTCGTGGCACCAGTCCACGAACTCGCCCTCGTGGTTCGTCTGGCGCGCACGAACCGTGCACTGGAGCTCGCTCGCCCACTCGTAGATCTGGGTCTCCAGCTCGGAGATGCTGATCCCGCCGTACAGCGCCGGATCGCGGCGGCCGACCACGTCGAGGTTCACGCCGTTCAGAACAACGACTCGCACGGTGGTTGACCCTATGCGATCAAGGCGTCGAGGGCTGCTCTGATCTCGTCGGGATCGAGCTCGACGCCGAGCTTCGGACGGCCGAGCGCTTCGAGGAGGACGAGCCGGGGCCGACCGTCGACGGCCTTCTTGTCGGTTCCCAGAGCCGTCCACGCGGCGGCCCGGTCGACCTCGACGGGCTCGGCGTGCAAGACCTCCTGGACAACGTGTGCGTCATCGTCGAGACCCGACAGCCTGAGCGCCGCGAGCAGGCCGAGTGCGACCGCGCGGCCGTGCGGAACCGTGTAGCCGGATGCCGTCTCGAGAGCATGCGCGAACGTGTGCCCGAGGTTCAGCTGCGCCCGCGGCCCACGGTCGAGCGGATCGCGCAGGCAGACGGCCGCTTTGAACGCCGCGCAGCGGCGCACCTGCTCCGCGGTCTCGAGCTCCCAGAGAGGATCGCCTGCGAGCAACCCCGTCTTCACGACCTCGGCGAGCCCGTTCTCGCGCTCTTCCGGAGGGAGGGTCTCGAGCAGCCCCGGATCGACGATGACGCGCGCAGGCCAGTGGAACGCGCCGACGAGGTTCTTGCCGCGCTCGAGGTCGATGCCGGTCTTTCCCCCGATCGCTGCGTCCACCTGGCCCACGAGCGTCGTGGGCACGGCGACCCAGGGGATCCCGCGGAGGTAGCTCGCCGCGACGAAGCCCGTGAGGTCGCTGGTCGAGCCACCTCCGAGCGCTGCGATCGTGGCGGCGCGGTCCAACGTGAGCGTCGACCAGAGCGCTTCCGCCTGTGCGACGGTCTTCGACCCTTCCCCTGCCGGGACCACGTGCGACGAGGTCAGGCGGCTCCCGACCGCTGCACGAGCGCGGTCCCCGTAGAGCTGGTCGACCCTTTCGTCTGCGACGACCGCGATTTCGCCGTCGCCCGGCGCGAGCCCACCCAGACCGTCGAGCGCCCCTTCCCACACGTGGATCCCGGCCGCGGCGAGCACGACGCCGTCCGCGTCGCGCGCATGGCCATCCGCGACGGCCTCGTACAGCGGCATTCGCTGCTCGAAGAGCGCCCAGAACTCGTCCCGGTTGCCGGCAAGGGGGCGAACGCCTGCCGACACTCGATCCCAGGCCTCCTCGGGCGACGTCTCGAGGAGCACGGTGAACGCGTGCTCGGCGAGGGCGATCCGGGTGAGCTCCCCGCCGAGCGCTCCTCCGCCGAGCTCGACGACCGCGGGCAGGCGTCGCGTCAGTGCCTCGGCGGCGGCTTGCTCCTCGAGGTTCCGGAACTCCTCCTGGCCCCGCTCCGCGAAGAGCTCGGCAACGGTGCGGCCCGCGCGCTCCTCGACGACGGCGTCGACGGACACGAACGGCCGACCGAGCCGCTCCGCGATCTCGGGCCCGACGGTCGACTTCCCGGCGCCCATGAAGCCCACGAGCGCGAGGTGACGGTCGAGCGCGTTCAGTCGTTCCGCGGCCACCGGATGCGCTCCAGATACGCGGCGTGTGCCGCGAGGAAGTCGGTGAGCGCGTCCCCGCCGAACTTCTCCCGTGCGGCGCGTGCGAGCTCCCACGCCACTGCCGCTTCGGCGACGACCGCGAGCGCCTCCACGGCCTGGACGTCGCTCCGTTCGACGAGCGCGTCCGCGGCCTTTCCGGTCCCGAGATCGACGGAGCGCAGCGGCCGCATCAACGTCGGCAGCGGCTTCATCGCCGCGCGAACGACGACGGGCTCGCCGTTCGTCACTCCTCCCTCGACCCCGCCCGCACGGTTGGTCTCTCGCCGGCGGTCGACGCCGATCTCGTCGTGAGCTTCCGAGCCACGCATCCCGGCGAGCGCGAAGCCGTCTCCGATCTCGACCCCCTTGACGGCCTGGATTCCCATCAGAGCGGCGGCGAGCCGCGCGTCCAGCCGGTCGTCCTTCTCCGCGTACGACCCGAGACCCGGAGGGACTCCGTCGGCGACCACCTCCACGACTCCCCCGAGCGTGTCGCGCTCCGACCGGGCTGCATCGGTGCCGGTTTCCCACTCGGCGCGCTCTCTCTTCCCACCGATCTCGAGGACGCTCCCTGCGACCGCCACGCCGATCTCTCGCAGCAGCGCTTTCGCGACTGCTCCTGCTGCGACCGCTACGGCGGTCTGACGCGCGCTCGCCCGCTCGAGCGCATCGCGCGTGTCGTCGTGACCGTACTTGAGCGCTCCCGCGAGATCGGCGTGTCCTGGGCGAGGCAGCGTGACAGGAGTCGTGCCCTTGCCAGTCGCGTCTCCTTCGGGCGGCCACGGGCTCATGCCCCACGCCCAGTTCGAGTGATCGCGGTTGCGGATGACGAGTGCAAGAGGTGAGCCGAGCGTCCGCCCGTGACGGAGCCCTGCGAGCAGCTCGACCTGATCCTGCTCGAGCTTCTGTCTCGGGCTTCGGCCGTACCCCTCCCGGCGCCGCCGGAGGTCGCCGTCGATCGCTTCGCGCTCGAGCTCGAGGCCCGCGGGAAGACCGGTGACGATCGCGACGAGTGCCGGCCCGTGCGACTCGCCTGCCGTGTGAAGCTCGAGCGTCACACCGGTAAGCCTATGGCCGCTCGCATCACGCCGACCGGCGCCGGAACGCCCGTCCAGAGCTCGAACGAGGCGGCTCCTTGTGCGACGAGGACGTCGAGGCCGCCGATCACGGTGGCGCCCGCGTGCCGCGCTGCCCGCGCAGTCGCAGTCTCCGGATAGGGCAGATCGACGAGCGTTTGCCCGGAGCCGAGGGTGACGAGCACGCCGTCACGCTCGGAGGTCGCATTCACGACGAGGTCGCAATCGTCGACTGCGGGCGGCCACTCGCCCCGCCGTGAGAACGAGCGCGCGTGAGGCAATGCGTGCAGGAATGCGCGTGCGCTGCCGCCGTCTCCGATGATCGCGGGGCTCCGAGCGCTGACTGCCGAGAGGATTGCCGCATCGGTCGTCGAGCCCTCGACTCGGTCTTCGCGGACGACGAGCGTGTTCACCGATGGCGCATCGGTCGCGCAGTGCGCTCTGACCGCAAGCTTGTGCGGTGTCGTGACGTTGGCGCCCACGAACCCGAGCGCGGCCAGGCCGGCCACCGCAGCGGCGAGGCGCTCGGGTGGCGTGGGGAGCGGGACGTAGGCCCAGTCGAGATCGAGTGCTGCGAACGCCGCGTTGTGCATGCGGGGGGAGGCCGTGTGGTCGAGCGGCCAGCCGATCACGCCGACGAGCTTCGTCGTGCCGGCGATCTCGGTCACTGGACGACGGGCATGCGCGGGTCTCCGAGAAACGCGTCCCGAATCGGCTGGTGCGCCGGCCAGAACGGCAAGCCGACGAGCTCGTCCCGTGTGACGAAGCGCATCCCTGCCGACTCGTCGCTCGGAGTCGGCTCACCGGCGCCTGGAGTCACTCGGAAGGCGATCGAGACGACTCGGCAGACGTTTCCGTCGGGATACGCGACGATCCGCGTCGGATCCGAGAACACGCCGAAGAGCTCACTACGCTCGATTTCGAAGCCGGTCTCCTCACGCACCTCTCGGTGAAGCGCGTCGAGGACGCACTCGTCTTCCTCGAGCGCGCCGCCGATGAATGCCCAGCGATCCGGATCGTCGACACGACGCTCGACCAGGTTCGCGTCGTCGCGCTCGATGATCGCGGTCACTCCGATCCTGCGCGGCTGATTCGGGGTCGGCGCATCGCGGTCGCGGTAGTAGCTCGACATCGACGGCAGTATCTCCGTGATGTCCGGGTCGCTGCCCGCATTGCCCGCGGCCCAACGGCCCTGCTCCGACGCCCCCTACTCCAACATCCCCCAGGGGCACTCCCGTGTCCCTGACGAAACGCTACCGCGCGAGTCGCAAGGGATGGGAAACGCGTTCGTGCCGAATCAGTGACAACAGCGACCCGCCGGCTCAGCCGCAACCGAAGCCGTACTCGCACTTCTTGCTGAAGAACTCGGACTCGCTCGCCGTGAAGAAGTGGTGCACCCCGTCCGGCTTGCGGACGAAGAACAGGTAGTCGACCCGCGCCGGCCGCGCGGCGGCTCGAATCGACGCAAGACCCGGGTTCGAGATCGGCGTAGGCGGCAGCCCGAGGCGCCGCCGCGAGTTGTACGGACTGTCGCTCTCGAGATCGGACTGCTTGAGCGCCTCGGTGCCCGGAACGTTCCGCCCGTAGCGAATCGTCGCGTCGATCCCGAGCGGCATCCCCTGCCGAAGGCGGTTGTAGATCACAGCCGAGACGAGGCGGCGCTCCTCGGGAGCGACCGTCTCCTTCTCGATCATCGACGCGATCGTGAGAACGTCGTACGGCGTCAGGTTCTTCGACTTCGCATAGCGGAGATCGACGCTCCTCCACTGCCGCCGGAAGAAGGCGAGCTGATCCCGCACGAGCCTCGCCGACGAGGTCAGCTTCGTGAACTCGTAGGTGGCGGGAAAGAGGAAGCCTTCGCTCGAGCGCGTTCGCGCCCAGTCCTTGCGGAACTCCTGCGGCGGCAGGATCGTCGCGCTGGCATTCGCGTAGCCGCGCGCGGTCAGCCGCGGCGTCACGCCGCGCTTCTGAATCGCGATCTGCCGGACCGCGCCGACGCGCTCCACCATGTCGCGGCGCGTGAACCCCTCCGGGAAGATGATCCGGAGGCGCGCGAGCGGCGGGGCCGTCTCCACGGGCGGGGGCGGCGGATCCTCGTGCCGGCAGCCCGCCAACGTCACGGCGGCCAGCGCGACTGCGATGAGCGCGCGCGGGCTCAGCGCTCGGCCGTCCGCTCGAGGTAGTTCTCGAGGAGATGCGCCGCGGCGCGAGCATCTTCCGCGGCGTCACCCGACACGCGAGCCGCGAGCGCAGTCGTGAACCGCTCGTCGTACGTCTCGACCGGCACGTCGAGCGCAGCGCGCAGCACCGAGACGAACTCGTCGGTCTCGCGGGCCTGGTCGCCATGCTCGCCGCTGAGCGTCAGCGGCAGTCCCACGACGACCCGTTCTGCTTCACGCTCGCGCACGATCTCCCCGATCCTCCGGACCCCTGCCGGCGTTGCCGCCCGCTCGATCACTTCCAACGGAACCGCAATCGTCCCCGTGGCGTCGGACACTGCCACGCCCGTTCGCGCCGCCCCGTAGTCGAGGGCAAGCACCCTCACAGCGCAGCGACGATGAGTCGCTCCGCTTCGGCAAGAGCCTCCGGAAGCTTCTCGGCGTCCTTGCCGCCTGCACGGGCCATCGTCGCGCGACCGCCGCCGCCGCCGCCTACGATCGCCGCTGCCTGACGAACCACGTCGGACGCGCTCACGCGCTCCGCAACGGAGGCGTCGAAGTTCGCCACGAGGTGCACGGTGCCGTTCTCGCGCGATCCGAGGACGACGGCCGCAGGAGCATGGCGCTGCTTGAAGCGATCCGAGAGATCGAGCAGCCCGTCCGAGTCGAGCCCGTCGACGGACTGCACGATGACGTTCACGCCGCTCTCGACGCGAACGTCGGCGGCGAGCTCCTCGTCCGAAGCCGCGCTCGCAGGCCGCTTCCTCGCCTGCTTACGCGCGGCGTCGAGCTCGATTCGCAGCCCGTCGGCCTCCCGCGACCGTTCCCGCAGGTATGCCCACGCGTCACCCGAGGTCACCGCCTCGATGCGTCTCGCGCCCGAGCCGATGGAGCCCTCCGAGAGGATCGCGAGCGCTCCGATCTCGGCGGTCGACCGCACGTGCGTTCCGCCGCAGAGCTCAGCCGAGTAGCCCGGCACCTCGACGACGCGGACGATGTCGCCGTACTTCTCGCCGAACAGCATCATCGCCCCGAGTCGCCGCGCCTCCTCGATCGGCGTCTCGAAGACGTGCACGGGGAGCCCTTCGAAGATCTTCTCGTTGACGCGGCGCTCGACCTCTTCTCGCTCCTCGGCGGTCAGCGCCTGCTCGTGGGTGAAGTCGAAGCGCAGCTTCTCCGGCCGCACCGCCGAGCCGGCCTGCAGCACATGCTCGCCGAGCACGTCGCGAAGCGCCTGGTGGAGGAGATGCGTCCCCGTGTGGTTCGCCATCGTCGGGAAGCGAGCGTTCCAGCTGACCGCGGCCCGAACTCTGTCCCCGGCCGAGAAGCCCGATCCACGCAGAAGGAGGGCCTGGTCAGAGCCCAGGCGGTATGCGTCGACCAGATCGGCGCGAACGTCGGCGTCGGCGTCCAGCTCGATCCAGCCCTGGTCGGTCACTTGGCCGCCGCCGGCTGGGTAGAAAGGGGACTCTCGGAGCTTGGCGAGGAAGAGCTCGTCCCCCAGCTCCTCGAGCGCGCCGATCTGCGTGAGCACGTCGATCTTCCTGTCGCCGACGAACTCGCACTCGAACCCCGCCGAGCGAGCGAAGTCGGCCGCGCGTTGGAGCTCGGTTCCGGCCCCGGCCCGCGAGAGCTCCCGATGGCGGCCCATCTCCGCGTCGTAGCCGTCGACGTCCACCACCTGTCCGCGCTCGCCGGCCAGCTCGACGGTGAGCTCGAGCGGGAAGCCGTAGGTCGCGGCGAGGGTGAATGCCTCCTCGCCGGAGATCGCGTCCTTCCCCGCGAGATCCTCGAACAGCCGCATCCCGCGCTCGAGCGTCTCCCCGAAGCGCTCCTCCTCGGCCCGAACGACGCGCTGGATCTCGGTCGAGCCGTCTCGGAGCTCCGGGTACGCGCTCTCCATCTGCCCGATGACGATCGCGGGGAGCCGATGGACGTCGCGGAGCCCGATTCGCTGGGCCTGTAGCACCGCGCGGCGAATGATCCGTCGCAGGATGTACCCCCGACCTTCGTTCGACGGCGTCACACCATCGCCGACGAGAAACGTCATCCCACGGCCGTGGTCGGCCAGGATGCGGTGCGCCTTCGTCGCCTCTGGCGAGTCTCCGTGGGCGACTCCCGACTCGGCCGCGATCCAGTCCATGATCTCCCGGTAGCCGTCCGTCTCGTAGACGGATCGAACGTCTTGGAGAATGGCCGCACCACGCTCGAGGCCGAGCCCCGTGTCGATGTTCTGCTGAGGTAGCGGCGTCACCGTGCCGTCCACGTGCAGCTCGTACTCCATGAAGACGAGGTTCCAGAACTCAAGGAACCGATCGCAGCGCATGCACGCGGGGGCGCAGTCCGGCTCGCCGCAGCCATGCTCTACCCCCCAGTCCCAATAGATCTCCGAGTCTGGCCCGCACGGCCCGGGGCCGCCGACGGACCAAAAGTTCTCGGAGGTTGGAAGCGGAACGATTCGCTCGGGCGGCATTCCGATCTTCTCCCACAGCTCGATCGCGACCTCGTCCGGCCCCAGCTTCATCTGCGGGTCGCCAGCGTGGACGGTGACCCAGACACGATCCCAATCGAGCTTCATGTGCTCCTGCACGAACTCCGTCGCGAGCTCGATCGCTCCCTCCTTGAAGTACTGCCCGAACGAGAAGTTTCCGAGCATTTCGAAGAACGTCAGGTGGTGGCCGTCGCGCCCCACCTCGTCGATGTCGACCGTGCGAAAACACTTCTGCGACGCCGTCGTGAGCGGCGCCGGCGGCGGCTCGAGGCCGAGGAAGAACGGCATTTGCGGATGCATGCCGGCGGTCGTGAGAAGCGTCGAATCGTCTCCTGCGCGCGGCACCAGAGATGCAGACGGCACGCGCAAGTGGCCCTTCGTCTCGAAGAACGCTTGGAACCCCTCACGCAGCTCGGCCGTCGATCGCATCACAAGATTCTACGAGTGGGCTCCGAGCCCACCCGGTGAGGAGCTACGCGGCGGGCGGTGCCGGGTCGCGTTCCTGGCCCGCG
>CAVRLT010000028.1:0-43280 GCA_963721795.1 uncultured Actinomycetes bacterium | reverse complement strand
GTGACCGGTTGCTCCATCCCCGCACTCCACTCCCCCGCGACGGCGAGCGAGTTCATGCGGGCGCGGTGGACGAACGCCGCCTGCGCCGCCTCCGCATTCTCAGGATCCCCCGCCCACGCCTCGAGCGCCGAGGCCTGGAGCGCACGGCCGTAGGAGAAGGACAACGCCCACGGCCCGCCGATCTGGTTGATCGCGTTCAGGTTCTCCGTCGCCTGTACCTCGGACTGGCCACCCGACAGGAACACGATGCCGGGCATCGCCGCGGGCACGGTCCCGAGGAAGCACTCGACGGTCGCCTCCGCGATCTTCTCCGGGCTGGACTGGTCCGAGCAGCCCTTGCCGGGAATGACCATGTTCGGCTTGAGAAGCGTGCCCTGGAGATCGATGCCGGCCTCGTAGAGCGCGTCGAAGGTCTCGTGCAGGGTCCTCGTCGTGACCTCCCAGCACACCTCGAGGGTGTTGTCGGCGTCCATCAGCACCTCGGGCTCGACGATCGGCACGATGCCCGCCTCCTGGACACAGCGCGGCGTAGCGCGCGAGCGCATGTGCGTTCGCGTGGATGTTCCCGTCGGTCGGGATCCCGTCGCCGATCGTGATCACCGCGCGCCACTTCGCGAAGCGCGCGCCGAGGCCGCGGTACTCCTCGAGCCGCGCGCGGAGGCCGTCGAGCCCCTCGGTGACCTTCTCGCCGGGGAAGTTCGCATGGTCGTGCGCTCCGGTGTCGACCTTGATCCCCGGGATCACGCCCTTCGACGCGAGCACCTCGGCGAGCGGCGTGCCGTCGTCGGCGGACTGGCGGATCGTCTCGTCGTAGAGGATCACGCCGCCGATCGAGTCCTCGATCCCCGGCGCGGTGAAGAGGAGCTGGCGGTAGAAGCGCCTGTTCTCCTCGGTCGACTCGACCTGGATCGAGTCGAGTCGCTTCTTGATCGTTCCCGTGCTCTCGTCGGCCGCGAGGATTCCCTTGTGGTCGGCGACGATCGCGCGGGCGGTCTCGCGTAGCTCGTTCGAGGCCATCAGCGCGCTCCTTTCATCAGGCTCTGGATCTTGGACAGGGGGTGCGTCGCGGTGATGCGCCGGACGGTGCCCGAGCGGGAGCGCATCACGACGGACTCGGTCTCGATGTGGTCGCCGACGACGCGTACCCCGCGCATGAGCGCGCCGCTCGTGACCCCGGTCGCGGCGACGAAGACGTCCTCGCCCTGAACGAGGTCGTCGGTCGTGAGCACGCGGTCGATGTCGAAGCCGTCCTCGACGAGGCGCGTCCGCTCGTCGTCCGATCGCGGCCAGAGCTTGCCCTGCATCGCGCCGCCGAGGCACTTGATGGCGGCCGCGGAGATCACGCCTTCCGGTGTCCCCCCGACGCCCATCAGCAGATCGACGCCCGTGCCCGACCTGCGCGGCGGCGATCGCAGGGGCGACGTCTCCGTCGCGAATCAGGTTGACGCGCGCGCCGGCCTCGCGGAGCTCGGCGATCAGGTCGTCGTGGCGGTCGCGCTCGAGGACGACGACGGTGAGGTCGTTGACGTCGACGTGCTTCGCCTCGGCCACGCGCTCGAGGTTCTCCGTCGGGGTCGCGTCGATGTCGATCGCGTCGGCCGCTTCCGGCCCCACCGCGATCTTGTCCATGTACAGCGCGGCGCCGGGGAAGAACAGCGCTCCCCGCTCCGCGACCGCGATCACCGAGATCGCGTTCGGCATCCCGAGGGCCGTCAGCCGCGTTCCCTCCAGCGGATCGACCGCGACGTCCACCTCGGGGCCGGTGCCGTCGCCGACCTCCTCGCCGTTGAAGAGCATCGGCGCCTCGTCCTTCTCGCCCTCGCCGATGACGACGACGCCGCGCATCGAGACCGTGTCCAGCATCAGCCGCATCGCGTCGACCGCTGCCTGGTCGGCGGCGATCTTGTCGCCTCGACCGATCCAGCGCGCTGCGAACGTGGCCGCCGACTCCGTGACGCGGACGAGCTCGAGCGCGAGGTTCCGGTCTGGGATGGACCGATCGACGTCGCTCACGTCGTCTGATCCTACATCCGGTCTCTTACATCCGATCGGGTGCTTCGACCCCGATCAGATCGAGGCAGCGGGCGATAACTCCCTGCGTAGCGGCCGAGAGCGCGAGTCGAAACGCTTGCTGCTCCGAATCGAGGACGCGGTGCTCGTGGTAGAAGCGATGGAAGTCGTCGGCCACGCGGATCGCGTAGTTCGGGATCGCGTGCGCCGCCCTCCGCTCGGCCGCCTCGGCTGCGACCGCAGGCAGCTCGAGCAGCCGCTTGACGAGCTCCCGCTCCTCCACGGCCAGCGGCGCGGCGAGCTCCGCCTTGTGGCTCAGAGCCACAAGGCTCTCTTCGCCGGCGTTTCGGAGGATGCCCGCGATGCGGGCGTGCGCGTATTGCACGTAGTAGACGGGGTTCTTCTGCGTCCGCTGCTTCGCCAGGTCGACGTCCAGCTCGATCGTCTGGTCATGACCGCGGGAGACGAGGTACCAGCGAGCCGCGTCCACGCCGATCGTGTCCAGGAGATCGTCGAGGAAGGCCACGTCGCCGCGCCGCTTGGACATCTTCTTCGCCTCGCCGCCTTCGGCGAGGTGGACGAGCTGGTAGATGAGCACCTCGAGCGAGTCGCGCGTCCTCGCCGAGCATCTCTGCGAGCGCCTGCAGCCGGGCGACGTAGCCGTGGTGGTCGGCGCCCAGGACGTAGATCAGGCGATCGAAGCCTCGCGCGTACTTCCGGCGAATGTAGGCGGCGTCCGCCGCGTAGTAGCTCGGTGCTCCGTCCGAACGGATGAGAACGCGATCCTTGTCGTCGCCGTGTGCGCTCGTACGCGCCCAGACCGCCCCTTCCGACTCGTACGTGTCGAGGAGCGCGATCGACTCGGGGATCTCGCGTTCGACGTCGCTCTGGAGCACCCACGTGTCGAAATGGACGCGGAAGCGCTCGAGGGTCGCCTCGATCCGCTCCAGCATCGCCGGGACGGGGTCGCCGGCTGAGCGGGCGAGCTCGGTGATGTAGTCGCCCCGGTAGCCGTCCTCCGGTGGTTCCTCCCCCCGCCGCGCGGCCTCGACGGAGGCGTGAAATCGCTCCATCTGGGTTCCCGCGTCGTTGTAGTAGTACTCGCGCTCGACCTCGTGCCCGGCGAAGGCGAGCAGCCGCGCGACCGAGTCGCCGTAGGCGGCGTTCCGAGCCGTCGCGACGGTCAGCGGGCCCGTGGGGTTGGCGGAGACCATCTCGACCTGGATCCGCTCGGGGTCGCGGGACGTGCCGCGCGCCGAACGATGCGTCCTGCGGCGAGGATCTCGAGCAACCCCGCGACCAGCCATTCATCGGAGACGCGCAGGTTGAGGAATCCCGGCCCCGCCGGCTCCGCGCTCTCGACGAGCTCGCGCTCGAGCGCCTCGCTTCCGATGCTCGTCGGCGATGTCGCGCGGCGGACGGCCCTGCGTGGGCGCGAGCTGGAGCGCGACGTTCGTCGCGTAGTCGCCGTGCTCGGGGTCGCCGGGACGCTCGAGATCCACGGGCGTACCCGCGATCTCGGTGAGTGCGTCTGCGAGGCGGGAGACGGGATCGGCGACAGGCACGGCGCAATCGTAGGCGGCGGACGAATCGAGGGTCTGGCTGAAGCCAGAGCCGCGGCGCCTGGTTGCTACTTGGCGGCCGGGACCGAGCGGAGCGGGACGACGACGCCGTCACGGTGCAGCGCGAGCTGCACCTCCTCGCGCGCCTTGTAGATCCGCCACTTGACGGTCGCGAGGGTGATCTCGAGCGTCTCCGCGATCTCGGTGTACGAGAGACCGACGACGTCACGCAGGAGGAGCGCCATCTTCAGATCCGGGTTCAGCCGCTCCACCGAGCGCCAGACCGCGTCGATGGTCTCGGCGCGCTCGGCCGGAGCGTCGACGACCTCGAGCGGCGGAATGTCCTCGAGCTGGACGACCGCGCGCGGGCGCCGCTCGAGCGCCCGGAGCTCGTCGAGCACGCGGTTCTTCGTCACCTGGAAGAGCCAGGTCGTGAAGCGCGAGCGCAGCGAGAATCCGGGAAGCCCCTGGAAAACCCGGAGAAAAACCTCTTGCGTGAGATCCTCTGCGAGGTTTCGATCGCCGGTCAGCCGGACGACGTAGTTGAACACCGGCTGCTCGTACGTCCTGACGATGATCGCGAAAGCGCGCTCGTCGCCGCGCTGTGCCTTGCGCAGGACTCCGAGATCGGGCTGTGGAAGCGACATGTGGCGTGAGGAGTATAGGTCGTCTCGTGTAAGGGCTTTGTGGGCGGGTCTTAAGCGCGCATTGTGAGCGGTTTTCCGGTCATGGCCGCCGGGACGGGCAGCCCGAGCAGGTCGAGAACGGTAGGGGCGAGGTCGGAGAGCTCGCCGTCCGGGCGCAGCGAAAGAGCGCTGTCGCAGACGACGAGCGGGACGGGATTCGAGGTGTGTGCCGTATGCGGGCTCACCCCGTCGGGCTCGAGCATGACCTCTGCATTGCCGTGATCCGCGGTTACCAAACACACCCCGCCCGCCTGCTCCACGCAGGAAAGGACGCGTCCCAGGCAACGATCCGTCTCCTCCACGGCTGCGACGACAGCGGGAATCGAGCCCGTGTGCCCGACCATGTCCGGGTTCGCGAAGTTGACTACCGCGAATCGATATCCGGTGCCGATCTCCGCACACAGTCGTCTCGGCGACCTCGGCGGCCGACATCTCCGGCTTCAAGTCATAGCTCGCGACTTCGCGCGGAGAGGGGACGAGTATCCGGGTCTCCCCCTCCCACTCGCGCTCCACGCCGCCGTTGAAGAAGTACGTCACGTGCGCGTACTTCTCCGTCTCGGCGACGTGCAGCTGGCGTGCGCCGCTCGCGGCGAGCAGCTCCGCAAGCGTCGCCTCGACCTCCTGCTCCTCGAACGCCACGGGGCACGCGAAGTCGGCGCGGTAGCGGGTCATCGTCGTCAGGTCGACTCCGGCCTCGAGCAGCCGCTGGGAGAGCTGGCGCGCTCGGTCGGGCCGGAAGTTGAAGAAGATGAGCGGAATCCCGCGGCTCGAGCCGCGGCCTTCCACTAATGACCGTGGGCTCGATGAACTCGTCCGTCACGCCTCGTTCGTAGCTCTCCTCGACCGCCTCGACCGGGTCCGTTGCGGGGTTGCCTTCGCCTAGGCAGATCGCGCGATATGCGCGATCTGTCCTTTCCCAGCGGTTGTCGCGATCCATCGCGTAGTACCGCCCGCACACGGTCGCGATGCGGTCGAGGGGAAGCTCGGCGAGATCCGTCGCGGCGGATCGGGGCGAGACGTCGCGGCCGTCGGTGAACGCGTGAATCCAGGTGTTCGAGCTCAGATCCTGCGTTGCTGCGAGATCGAGGAGCGCACGCAGGTGATCGATGTGGGAATGCACGCCACCGTGCGACACGAGGCCCAGCAGGTGGACGTTGCCCCCGCGCTCGCGCGCCCTTCGAAAGGCGCCGAGCAGCGCGTCGTTCGTCCCCAGGGAACCGTCCTCGACCGCGACGTTGACGCGCATCAGGTCCTGGTTGAGGACGCGACCCGATCCGATCGTGAGGTGCCCGACCTCCGAGTTGCCCATCTGCCCGGGCGGCAGCCCGACGGCCTCGCCCGACGCCTTCAGTGTGGTGTGCGGGTACTGCTCCCAGAGCCTGTCGAAGACCGGTGTCTCGGCGAGCTCGATCGCGTTTCCAGGCCCCGGTGGAGCGAGACCCCAGCCGTCGAGGATGACGAGCGCGACGAGCTGCGTCACGCGGCGACAGCTTCGGCGGCGGCGGCGCAGATCGCGTCGAACGCTTGCGCATCGAGCGAGGCGCCGCCTACCAGTGCGCCGTCCACGTCCGGCTGTGACAAGAGCCCGCGTGCGTTGTCCGCGTTCACGGATCCTCCGTAGACCACCTGCGTCCGCCGGAGCGACTTGATGAACGCGTGCGCCTCCTGGGCAATCTCCGCCGACGCCGTGCGGCCGGTGCCGATCGCCCACACGGGCTCGTAGGCGATGACGAGCCGCTCGTGCTTGGGGAGCGGCGAGACCTGGCGTGCGAGCACCTCCTCGGTGACCTCCGCCTCGCGCTCTGCCTCGGTCTCCCCGACGCAGGCGATCACGGACAGACCCGCGTCGAGCGCGGCCGCCGCGCGGAGGGCCACGGTCTCGTCGGTGTCGCCGAAGTGCTGCCGACGCTCGGAATGGCCGACGAGCGCGCCCTTCACACCCAGCTCGAGCAGCATCGGCGCGGACACCTCGCCCGTGAAGGCGCCTTCGAGCTGCCAGTGCACGTTCTGGGCATAGACCCCCACGGTGCTCTCGGCGCCGAGGGCGTGGATCGTCGCGTCGAGGGCCACGAACGGCGGGCAGACGACGACGTCGACCCCCGACCAGCGATCGCCGAGGCGCCGGATCTGGGCCGCGAACTCCCGCGCCTGGTGCGCGCCCTTGTACATCTTCCAGTTGCCCGCGATCAGCATCGATCGATCGATCTTAGGCTGCCGTTGCTAGCCTCGCCCGCGATGGCCGCCGCGTCCTGGGAGCAGCGCTTTCGCACGCCCGTCTCGTTCCTGCCCGAGTGGTCGCAGGTTGCGCCGGATCGGATCGTCTACGCGTCCAACGAATCGGGCGTCTGGCAGGTCCACACGTGGAATGCCGCAACGGGCGAGCGCCGGCAGGTCACCGACCACCCCGTGGGCGTAATCGACGGAACGCCGACGCTCGACGGCGAAGGTGTCGTCTGGTTTCAGGACGAAAGCGGCGACGAGTCGGGCCGCTGGCTCGTGCAGCCGTTCGCCGGAGGCGAGGCCCGCGCACTGCTCGAAGGTATCCCGCACGGGTGGAGCGAAGGGCTCGCGCAGGCACCGGGCATCGTCGCCGCGGGGCTCAGCAGCCGCGACGGGTTCGCCGTCTACGTCTCGCTGGAGGGAGGTCGCGCACGCGAGGTCTACCGCTCGAGCGAGTCCGTGCGTCTCGGGAGCGTCGACGAGGCCGGGCTTCCTGCTCGGAGCGCTCTCCGCAGACGGATCGCTGCTTTGCCTCGAGCACGCCGAGCACGGCGACCTGATCCACCCCGCGCTCAAGGTGATCGACCCGCGCTCGGGAGACACCGTCGGCGACCAGCTCGACGAAGGGATGTCCCTGCTCGCGAAGTGCTGGTCGCCAGTGCAGGGCGATACGCGGTTGGCGTTCGAGCACGAGCGTGGAGGCGATGAGCGGCCGGGGATCTGGGATCTCGCGACCGGCGAGCGGCGCGACCTCGAGGTCGACTTCGAGGGAGCCGTCTTCGTCGCGGACTGGTGGCCCGACGCCTCGGCTCTGCTCCTCGTGAACCGCGTCGAGGGTCGAGACCGACTGTTCAAGTACGAGCTCGCAGGCGGAAGCCTGGAGCCACTGGCGACCGACCCGGGATTCGTCTGGAAGGCGCGTGTCCGGCCCGACGGGAGAGTCTGGCTCCTCCACGAGCAAGGACATCGGCAGCGGCTGGTCATCGACGACACGGGCGCGGAGATGCTGTCGGTCGGCGGCCGGGCGCCGGCCGGCCGGCCCTACCAGACGTGGCGATTCGAGAACCCGCACGGGCAGAGCGTGCATGGGTTCCTCGTCACGCCGGACGACTCCGGCGGACCGTTTCCGGCGCTCATGTTCGTGCACGGCGGGCCGACCTCGCTCGACGTCGACCGCTGGCAACCCGAAGTCCAGACGTACGTCGATGCCGGGTTTGCGGTCGGGACTCGTCAACTACCGGGGCTCGACGGGCTACGGCCGCGAGTGGCGCGACACGCTGATCGGCAACATCGGCGGGCCGGAGCTGGAGGACGTGAACGCCGGGCTGCAAGACCTGGTCGAGCGCGGCATCGCCGATCCCGAGCGCGCCGCGGTGGGAGGCTGGTCGTGGGGCGGCTACGTCACGCTGCTCGAGCTCGGGAAGCATCCGGAGCTCTGGAGCTGCGGAATGGCGGGCGTGCCCGTCGGCGACTACGAGGACGGATACGAAGACCTCTCACCCCTCCTGCAGGCGTACGACCGCGCCCTCCTGGGCGGAGCCGAGCCGAAGGACGTGCCGGAGCTCATGCGCGACCGGAATCCGATCAACTTCGCCGACGAGGTGCGCGCGCCGGTGCTCTTCGTCATCGGGAAGAACGACAGCCGCTGCCCGTACCGGCAGGCGATGCGTTACGTGGAGAAGCTCGAGGCCCGTGGTCATCCGCACGAGGTCTACGTCTTCGAGACCGGACACGGGTCGTTCGACGTGGACGAGCGCGTGCGCCAGGTCGCGACGATCCGCGACTTCTTCGCCCGCCATGTGCCGGGCCTCAGCGTCTAGGCGGGAATCGCGGCCACGCCGGGGAGCTCCTTGCCCTCGAGCAGCTCGAGCGAGGCGCCGCCGCCGGTCGATACCCATGAGATGTCGCTCGGCCAGCCCGAGCTCCTGCACTGCCCGCACCGAGTCGCCCCCGCCGACGACGGTGTAGCCCTCGACGTCGGCGACGGCCTCGGCCACGGCCTTCGTCCCCCCGGCGAACGACGCCCACTCGAACACCCCCATCGGCCCGTTCCAGAACACGGTGCGTGCCCCGCTGATCTCCTTCGCGAACCGCTCACGCGTCTCCGGCCCGATGTCGAGCCCGAGCCAGCCGTCGGGGAGCGCATCGAACGGCGCGACCTTGGTCTCGGCATCCGTGCGTCGAACGCCGAGGCGGCGACGACGTCGGTCGGGAGCACCGCCTCGTACGGGAGCGGATTGTCCTCGCGCAGCTCCTCCGCCATCTTCCCGCCTACGAGGACCGTGTCGGCTCGCTGACCGAGCTCGCGGAGGACGCCGAGCTTGTCCTCGACCTTCGCGCCTCCCGCGACGAGGACGAACGGCCGCTCGACGTCGGCGAGGAGGCGGCCGAGCATCTCCAGCTCCTGCTCGAGCAGTAGCCCTGCGTACGCCGGCAGCAGCTCGGCGACGCCCACCGTCGAGGCGTGCGCGCGGTGCGCCGAGCCGAATGCGTCGAGGACGAACAGATCGCGTCCTTCTGCGAGTCTCCTCGCCGTTTCGGGATCGTTCTTCGTCTCGCCGGGATCGAAGCGGGTGTTCTCGAGGACATGGAGGCGATCGTCGGGGAGCAGCTCGCGCAAGCGCGCCGCGACCGGGGCGATCTCGAACTCGGGGTCGGGCCCCTTCGGACGCCCGAGGTGCGAGCAGACGACGACCTCGTCCGCGCCGGTGTCGAGCAGGTGCCGCAGCGTCAGCAGCGAGGCCTGGATCCGCGTGTCGTCCGCGATCACCCCGTTCTCCAGGGGAACGTTGAGGTCGGATCGGACGAGAACGCTCTTGCCCGCGACGTCCGCAGCACGGACGGAGCGAGGCGTGTGCCTCACGGGAGCAGCTTCCCGATCAGGTCGACGAGCCGGCAGCTGTAGCCCCACTCGTTGTCGTACCAGCCGAACACCTTGACGGTGCTCCCCTGCACCATCGTGAGCTCGCTGTCGAAGATGCAGGAGTAGGGGTTGCCGTTGATGTCCGTCGAGACGATCGGATCCTCGGTGTAGTGCAGGAATTCCTCGAGCGGGCCGCTGTCCGCGGCGGCGCGGAAGGCGTCGTTGACCTCCTCGACGCTCGTCTCGCCGCCCGAGCGTGACCACGAGGTCGGTGAGCGAGCCCGTCGCCACGGGGCACGTACCGAGATGCCGTCCACCTTCCCCTGGAGGTCGGGGAGGACGAGCCCGATTGCCTTTGCCGCCCCGGTGGAAGTGGGATGAGGTTGATCGCGGCCGCGCGGGCCCGGCGGAGGTCCTTGTGCGGGAAGTCGAGGATCACCTGGTCGTTCGTGTACGCGTGAATGGTCGTCATGAAGCCGCTCTGGATCTCGCCGAGCTCGTGGAGAACCTTGGCGAGCGGCGCGACGCAGTTCGTCGTGCAGGAGGCGTTCGAGACGATGTGGTGCGACTGCGGCGTCGTAGGCGTCGTCGTTGACGCCGAGGACGACCGTGAGGTCCGGGTCGGTCGCAGGAGCGGAGATCACGACCTTCTTCGCTCCGGCGTCGAGGTGCTTCTGCGCGCCCTCGCGGTCGGTGAAGAACCCGGTCGACTCGACGACGACGTCGACGCCGAGGTCCGACCAGGGCAGAGCCCCGGGGTCCCGCTCGGAGAGGATCTTGACCTTCTCGCCGGCAGCCTCGAGGACACCGTCGGCGAGCTCGACCTCGCCCGGGAACGGCCCGAGGTTCGAGTCGTAGCGGAGCAGATGCGCCATCGTCTTCGCGTCGCCGAGGTCGTTCAGCGCGACGATCTCGAGGTCCGACTCGCGCTCGTGCTGTGCACGGAAGAAGTTCCGTCCGATGCGGCCGAACCCGTTGATCCCGACGCGAATGCCCATCGCTCTCCCCTCCGTCCTCGTGGCGTCTCGCGGGGTCGAGTCTAACGAGGCGACGTTCGCGCGAACGCCGCCGCGCGAGCTCCTCGAGCCGGCCGAGACGGCGGTGCATCGCCGCCTTCGTCGTCGGAGGATCGGTGCGCGCCGCGAGCTCGCGCAGCGAGTCGGTCGGGTGGCGGAGCCGGAGCTCGGCCGCCTCTTGCAGCGCTGCTGCGAGCCGCTCGACGCCTCCGTCGGCGCGAAGCCGACGCACGGCCTCGAGCTGGCGCTCGGCCGCACGGCTCGTGCGAACGAGGTTCGCGTGATCGGCGTTCGCCCGCCGGTTCGCATGGCCGCTCGTCGCGGCGACCACCGAGCGCTCCTCGAGGGCGAGCACGGCCTCGCTCGCGCCCGCGAGCGCGAGCACGGACTCGATCGCGTCCCAGCTCTTCGCGTAGGCGACGGCATGCGTCGGGCGCTCGGCGACCGTCGAGCTGGACGTCCGAGGCTGCGGCGACCTGACGGAGAAGCTCGGCCGACCCGATAGTCGCAGTCCGTAGCTCCAGGTGCGGCGAGCGCCCGGTGGAAAGCGAGCCACCGCCGAGGAACGCCCCGCGGAGGTACGCGGCGCGGCAGCAGGCGCGAGCCACGACGCGGCGTGGCGGCTGCTCGAGCGGCCGGTGGCGACGGTCGAGCACACCGGCGGAGACGAGCACGTCGAGGGTCTCGCTCCGAGCCGGCGACATGGAGCTGGTAGCGGGTCGCCTTGTCGAACGCACGACGCCGGTACGTGCGGATCTCGGACCGGATCTCCGCATCTCGCAGCAGGCTGAAGGCACGGCGAGCAGCCGCCCCGCTCGCGAGGTCGAGATGCAGCGCCCACTCGCCTCGTCCTCGGAGATGGAGGCTGCCCGCCGAGTGGAAGAGCGCGGACAGCTCGGCCAGCCGGTCGCACTCCCGAGCGGGCGCGATCCGCGCGAGCTCCTCCCTGACGTCCTCCGAGGTCACAGCTCGACTCCCTCGAGCGCGAGCAGGCGTCGCTTGACGCCGACGCCCGCGGACCCGTAGCCGCCGATCCCGGTCGCGCCCACGACTCTGTGGCACGGCACGAAGAACATGAAGCGGTTCTCGGCACAGAAGCTCCCGACGGCGCGGGCCGCTCCCGGGTACCCGGCGAGCGCAGCGAGCTCTCCGTAGCTCACGACCTCGCCACGAGGCAGCGCGCGCAGGCTCTCTGCGACGGAGCGCTGAAACGGCGTCGTCCAGTCGAGGTCGAGCGGGACATCCGCGAGCGAGACGTCCTCGCCAGCGAGAAACGACGGTCAGGCGTCCGACGAGCTCGGACCGCTTCTTCGCGCTCGAATCATCATGCGAGTCGGCGCCGAACCGGAACTCGTGGGCGAGCACGACGCCGTCGCGGTCCACAGCTCCCCGACTCCCCATCCGGGAACGGCGTACTGCGGTCCATTCGGCTCGCGATCCCATCGTTCGTAGAATCCTGGCATGAGCGCCCCCGGCATCTTCACCCCGCCTCCGCCGGTCAACGAGCCCATCAAGTCATATGCCCCCGGCTCGCCCGAGCGCGAGGAGCTGAAGAACCGCCTCCGGGAGATGGAAAGCGATCGCGTCTCGATCCCGCTCGTCATCGGCGGCAAGGACGTCTCGACCGACGAGTCCTTCGAGGCGGTCATGCCGCACCGCAAGAGCCACGTCCTGGCGGACGTGAGCAAGGGCGGCCCCGAGCACGTCCAGCAGGCGATCGACGCCGCCCGCGCTGCGCACGCCGACTGGTCGCGCACGCCCTGGCACGAACGTGCCGCGGTCTTCCTCCGCGCCGCGGAGCTCCTGTCCGGCCCGTGGCGCTCGACCCTGAACGCCGCGACGATGCTCAACCAGTCGAAGACGGCGCACCAGGCGGAGATCGACGCGGCGTGTGAGCTGATCGACTTCTGGCGCTTCAACGTCGAGTACCTGACCCGCATCTACTCGGAGCAGCCGTACTCGTCGACCGGAGTCTGGAATCGGATGGAGTACCGCCCGCTCGAGGGCTTCGTGTTCGCGGTCAGCCCCTTCAACTTCACCGCGATCGGCGGCAATCTCTCGTCCTCGCCGGCGCTCATGGGGAACACGGTCGTCTGGAAGCCGGCATCCACCGCGGCCGTTCTCCGCGTACTACGTCATGCGCCTCTTCCAGGCGGCCGGCCTTGCCGGACGGGGTCATCAACCTCGTCTACGGCTCGGGCGCGGACATCGGGAAAGCGGCGCTCGCGAGCGAGGAGCTCGCCGGAATCCACTTCACCGGCTCGACCGACGTCTTCAACGGCATGTGGGAGACGGTGGGCAAGAACGTCGGCTCGTACCGCAACTACCCGCGGATCGTCGGGGAGACGGGCGGGAAGGACTTCATCCTCGCGCACCCGTCCGCGGACGCCGACGCAGTCGCGACGGCGGTCGTCCGTGGCTCGTTCGAGTACCAGGGGCAGAAGTGCTCGGCGTCCTCGCGCCTGTACGTCCCCTCGAACCTGTGGCCGGAGGTCAAGGAGCGCCTGGTCGAGGACGTGGGCTCGATCAAGATGGGAGACGTCTCCGACTTCGAGAACTTCATGGGCGCGGTGATCGACTCGAGCGCGTTCGAGACGCACGCGCAGGCGATCGAGGAGGCCCGCTCGGCAGGCGCGGAGATCGTCGCCGGAGGCTCGACCGACGACTCGGAGGGGTACTTCGTCTCGCCGACCGTGATCTCGACCGACGACAAGAGTTTCCGTCTGCTGCGCGACGAGCTGTTCGGCCCCATCGTCACGACGTACGTCTACGACGAGAAGCGCTGGGGCGACACGCTCGAGCTCGTGGACGAGACCGCGCCGTACGGGCTGACCGGAGCGGTCTTCGCGACGGAGCGCGCGGCGATCGACGAGGCGCAGGATGCGCTTCGCTACGCGGCCGGCAACTTCTACGTCAACGACAAGCCGACCGGCGCGGTCGTCGGCCAGCAGCCCTTCGGCGGCTCGCGAGCGAGCGGGACGAACGACAAGGCCGGCTCGATGTGGAACCTGATCCGCTGGGTGTCACCGCGCACGATCAAGGAGACCTTCGTCTCCGCGACCGACTACCGCTATCCGTTCCTAGCGTCAGACGGCGACAGACCGAGCTAGGCGGCGGCAAGTGAACACGAGCGCAGCGGCCGCGAAGCGGACGCCTTTAGGGGTTCGCGCGACCGGAATCCGCGCTAGCGGATTCCGGTCTGTGCAACTAGCGGAGCCATGACCCGGATCCTCGACGGGGTCGACGCCTTTCTCGACCAGCTCGCCGCGATCGACGTACTCCCGGCGTTCATCGCCGTCCTCTGCCAGCTGGCGCGCCTCTTCTCGACGAGCCAGGCGTGGAGGAACGTCCTCGTCGCCGCCTACCCGGACCGGCTGGTGCCGAGGCGCTCGATCTACGCCGCGTACCTCTCCGGCATCGGGATCAACGCGATCATCCCGGTCCGTGCCGGCGACGCCGTACGGGTCGTGCTCGCCCACCGCGCGATCAAGGATTCGACGTACACGACGGTCATCTCGAGCACGCTCGTCCTCTCGATCTTCGACATCGCAGCGGCGTCGGCGCTCCTCATCTGGGCCGCGGTCACGCTGGACGAGCTGCCCGGCATCGGCGAGCTCCCGAACCTCCGGAGCTTCGACTTCGCCTGGCTGCTCGACCGCCCGCTGGCGGCCGAGCTGATCCTCGCCGGGATCCTGATCGCGCTCGCGATTCTCGCCGTCTGGATCCACGGTCACGTGGTCGACTTCTGGGACCGGGTCAAGCAGGCGTTCGCGGTGGTGCGCGATCCTCCGGCCTACTTCGGCTCGGTCGTCATCTGGCAGGCCGCGGACTGGAGCCTCAGGCTCGTCACGGTCTGGTTCATGCTCGACGCCTTCGACATCCCGCAGTCGATTCAGAACGTGCTCCTCGTGCAGGTGTCGTCCAGCCTCGCGACGCTGCTGCCCGCTCACCCCAGGCGGTCTCGGCACCGAGCAGGCGTTCCTGCTCTACGTCTTCGGCGGCGCCGTGCCGGGCGCGCAGCTGCTCGCGTTCAGCGTCGGCATGCGGCTGATCCTCCTGGGGACGAACATCGTCGCCGGCTTCACCGCGATCGTGCTCACGCTCCGGACGTTCAACTTCCGAGGAGTGATGAAGAGCGCGAAGGACGCACGGCGCCGCCGTAGGGGCGAGGCTTGCCTCGCCCTCTCGTCACAGACGGCCCGGCCTTGTGCAGCTGCGCGTAGAGCGCCCGCGCGGTCTTCTGCGGCAGGCCCGGGACGCCTTCGAGCTCCTCCTGAGACGCCTCGAGGAAGCGCTCGGCCGAGCCGAAGTGGCGCAGGATCGCGCGGCGGCGCACCGGCCCCACACCGGGGAGGCCTTCGAAGATCGTCTCCATCGACTTCGTGCCCCGCTTCTGGCGGTGGTAGCGGAGCGCTACGCGATGAGCCTCGTCTCGAATCCGCTGCAAGAGCTGGAGCGCCGCACCGTGCCGATCGAGCCGGATCGGGAGGCCGCGGTGCCGGGAACGAACACCTCTTCCTCGCGCTTCGCGAGCGCGATGACCGCCACGCGCGGAAGGTCGAGCTCCTCCATCGCCGCCAGCGCGGCAGCGAGCTGGCCGCGGCCGCCGTCGACGACGACGAGATTCGGGGTGCGGGAGAAGCTCTCGTCCGGCTCGTCGTCTCGCGCGCGGGCGAAACGCCGCGAGATCACCTCGCGGATGGCGCCCACGTCGTCCTGCCCTTCGAGCCCGCGAATGCCGAACGTGCGGTAGTGCGCGTTCTTCGGGCGCCCGTCGGCGAAGACGACCATCGACGCGACGATCGACTCCCCCTGGATGTTGGAGACGTCGAAGCACTCGATCCGCACCGGAAGGCTCTCGAGGTTCAGGCACTCGCGGAGGTCCTCGAGAGCAGTGACGCGGCGCAGCCGCTCGGCCTCGCGGCTCGCGGCGTCCGACTCGAGCGCGACGCGCGCGTTCTCCGCTGCGAGCTCGACGAGGCGCCGCCGCTCGCCGCGCTCCGGCGCACGGACCTCGACCCGCGAGCCACGTCGCTCCGACAGGAACTCGGCGATCGCTTCCGTGTCCTTCGTCCCGACCGGAACGAGCACCTGCGGCGGGATGCTCGGCGCCGCGCCGTAGTACTCGACGACGAACGCCTCCAGGACGGCGAGCTCGTCCTGGTCGAGGACGTTCTCGAGATGGAAGCCGTAGCGGTCGATCATCTTCCCGTCGCGGAGCGGGAAGATCTGCACCGTCGCCGTGTCTCCCTCGACCGCCAGCCCTATGACGTCGACGGTCCCGACCGCCCGCTTTTCCGTCGCTTGCCGCTCGGCGAGGTGCCTGATGGCGAAGAGCCGGTTTCGATACCTCGCGGCCTCCTCGAAGCGCTCCTCGTTCGCCGCCTCCTGCATCCGTGACTCGAGCTCGCGCTGAATCGGCTTCGTGTCGCCGGAGAGGAACCCGATGACTCCTTCGATGACCTCCCCGTAGTCCTCGGCGGAGATCTCCTTCACGCACGGCGCGAAGCAGCGGTCGATGTGGAAGTCGAGACACGGGATCCCGGAGTGGCGGCCAGGACGAGGCCCCTCGCAGGGACGGAACTTGAAGACGCGGTTCAGCACGTCGAGCGTCTCGCGCACCTTCTTCGCGTTCGCGTACGGCCCGAAGTAGACGGTGCCGCGCCGGTGCCGCTCCCGCGTGAACATGACGCGCGGGAACTCGTCCGTCAGCGTCACCGCGATGTACGGGAACGACTTGTCGTCCCGGAGCCGGATGTTGAACGGCGGCCGGTAGCGCTTGACGAGGTTCTGCTCGAGATGGAGCGCTTCGGCCTCGTTGCGGGTGACGATCACCTCGACGTCGGCGATGCGGTCCGCGAGCTGCCCGATCGCGGCGCGGCCGTTTCCGCGCTGGAAGTAGCTGCGCACGCGAGAGCGCAGCGACTTCGCCTTCCCGACGTACAGCGGCTCGCCCTGTTCGTCGCGGAAGACGTACACGCCAGGCTTACGCGGAAGCGCCGCCAGCGTCCCTTCAAGGTTTTCACGCATTCCCTCGCTAGCGTATCCCCATGCGCAAAGCGCTCCTGGTGGCTCTCGGGGCTGTTCTGGGCCTTGCCGCGCCTGGCCTGGCCGAGGCAGGGCCGGGGGTGACGGTCGGTGCCGTCGAGGACGACGTCCGCGTCTCCTCCGCCGTCGAGGCCGAGACCCGCATGGCGCTCTTCCGCGCCGCCGGGTTCCGGGCTGTCCGCATCACGAGCCTCTGGCAGCCCGGGCAAGTGCGGCCGACCGACGCGGAGCTTCGGCGTCCTCGAGAACGTCGCGGAGGCTGCTTCACGCAACGGGGTGCGGGTCTACGTCACGGTGATGCACCCCGGATCGAGGACGACGCCGCTGACCGACGAGACACGCGGCGAGTTCGCCGCCACCGCCGCCGCGCTCGTGCGCGAAGTGCCCGGGGATCCGGCATCTGATCATCGGGAACGAGCCGAACCTGAACCGCTTCTGGCTTCCCCAGTTCGCCGCCGACGGCTCGAGCGTGTCCGCGGCCGGCTACCTGCAGCTGCTCGAGCGAACGTACGACGCGCTCAAGGCCGTCTCGCCGAGCGTGCGCGTCTACGGCGGCGCGCTCTCCCCCGCGGCAGCGACCGGCCAGGCGGAGTGCGGCCGACGCACTCACCGACCAAGTTCATCCAGGACCTCGGCGTCGCGTACCGCGCGAGCGGCCGCAACCGCCCGGTCATGGACGGGCTCGCGATCCACCCGTACGGCGACAACTCGAGCCAGCCGCCGAGCACCGGCCATCCCAACTCGACGACGATCGGGATGGGCGACTACGACAAGCTCGTCGCGCTCCTCGCGCAGGCGTTCGACGGCACGGCGCAGCCCGGCTCCGCGCTTCCGATCCTCTACGGCGAGTTCGGCGTGGAGTCTCAGATCCCGGACGGCAAGGCGAGCCTGTACACCGGCAACGAGCCGGCGGTGACGCGGCCCGTGGACGAGTCGACGCAGGCGGCGTACTACGAGCAGGCGCTCGCACTCGCCTTCTGCCAGCCGACCGTCGAGGGGATGCTGATCTTCCTCTCGCGCGACGAGCGTGCACGAGCCGGCTGGCAGTCCGGAGTGCACTACGTGGACGGAACGGCGAAGGGGAGCCTGTCCCGGGTCACGGAAGCGCTCGACCGAACGACGGGCGGCTCGATCGTGCGCTGCCCCGGCGTCCAGCTCATCGTCCGCCCGACCTTCCTCCGGTTCGGCACGCCGTTCGCCGCGAGGCGCGGCGTGTTCCGGCTGAGTCTCCGCTGCAACCTCGACTGCTCCTACGTGGCCCGCGTGGAGCGTGCTTCGACCCACTCGACCAAGCTCGAGAGGCGCGGCCGGCTCGAGGTCGGAGAGCTCGGCACAGATCGACCTCGGTACGCGCAGGCTCGCCGCGGGCCAGTACCGCTACACGCTCCGTCTCGTGCACCCGGTCAACCCCGGGCACCCGACCCGCTTCCCGAGCAAGCCCTTCACCCTGCCGCTAGGGGCGAGGCTTGCCTCGCCCTCAATACCGGTGCTCGAGCCGCCAGATGCGGACGACCGCGTACGCGCAGGCGGCGAGCACGAGCACCAACGCGAGCGCGTCGCGGCCAGGGATCCCCAGGCCGATGGCCAGCCCGATGGCGACCACGGCCAGGATGATCGCGGCATAGAACAGATTGCGGTTCCGGTCCGACCACGCCTCCAGGTCTCCCCTCCGCTCCCGCCAGAGCAGGAACAGGAAGAACGCGACGGCGAGGAAGAACGCGATCTGGAGGATCCCCCCGATCGCCGCCAGCACGGCCTCGAGCTGAAGCACGACGACCACGGCGGCGATGAGCGCCACGATCCCGAGGCCGCGGGCGAGCCGCGGGATGCGATCCCAGAGCTTCCTCATCAGCCGGTCATCAGCGCCCGCACGGCGAGCGCTCCCGCGAGCAACGTCGTCCCGGCGAACCAGAGGAGCCGCTTGGGACCTTCCGTCGGCGCGTAGAACCACGGGGAGAGGACAACGCCGAGCGCGATCGCCCCGTACGCGTAGTGGAGACGGTCCGGAGCCCGGCGGCCGTCCGAGAGCAGGAGCAGGCCGACCGCCGCCTGCGCGATGAGGGCGGTCTGGGCGAGCGCGAGTGCATGCGCGACGGTCGCGCCGGCGCTCCCGCGTCGGTACGCGACGAACCCGTACACGGCTGCGCCCGCACACACGACCAGCACCGCGACGGCGAGGACGACGTGCACGGATACCATCGCCCGGAGCCTAGCGAGGAGACACGAACGTGATCGAGAGAGAACAATCCACCGTTCCCGAGGCACAGCTGGAGAAGACCGAGCTCGGGGTCGTCGCCCAGAGCGAGGGCTGGTTCGTCCTCAACGCGCGCGACGCATCGTGGATCCGAAGCGAGGAGCGCGGGCAGGACACCGACTTCGAAGGGAAGCAGGAGTGGACCCAGCTCGGCTTCCGAATCCAGGTTCTCGCGCCCGGTCAGTACAGCCTGTACCACGGCGAGTCCGGCCAGGAGGACTTCCTCGTCGTGTCCGGCGAGTGCGTGCTGGTGATCGAAGGTGAGGAGCGCCGCCTGAAGGCCTGGGACTTCGTCCACTGCCCACCGTGGACGAGGCACGCGTTCGTCGGCGCCGGGGACGGGCCGTGCGTGATCGTCATGACCGGCAGCCGCGTCGGCGGCTTCGAGGTCGTCTATGCGGTGAACGAGGTGGCTGCGAAGTACGGCGCGACCGTGGACGAGGAGACGTCGAAACCCGACGAGGCCTACGCCCGCTTCGGGCCGGAGGAGCGGTCCGCGTATCGCAAAGGATGGCTGCCGTCTTGACCGAGGCAGCGCTGGTCGAGGAAGGGAGCCCAGCTCCCGATTTCACGCTCATGTCGGACGCCGGCGAGGAGATCTCGCTCGAGTCCTTCCGCGGGCAACCGGTCGTTCTCTACTTCTATCCCAGGGACGACACGCCCGGCTGCACGAAGCAGGCCTGCGGGATCCGCGATGCGTGGGGCGAGTTCGAGAAGAGCGGCGCCGTCGTTCTCGGCGTGAGCCCCGACAGCGTGAGGAAGCACGCGAAGTTCCGCGACAAGTACGAGCTCCCGTTCACGCTGCTCGCGGATGAGGATCACGCGGTCGCGGAGGTCTACGGCACCTGGGTGCAGAAGAGCTTCGCGGGCAAGAAGTACATGGGCGTCGAGCGCTCGACCTTCGTCATCGACGCTGAAGGCAACCTCGCGAAGATCATGCGTCGCGTGAAGCCGGAGACGCACGCTGACGACGTGCTCGCCGCGTTCTCCTGAGAGGACTTCTCGCGTGAGCGCCCTCGACGTCGACCAGCTGCTCATGGAGGCTGAGGCGAAGTGGTCGCTGGGCGATGACGACGAAGCTGTCGCCCTTCTGGAAGAGGCGCTGACCGGCGTCTGGGGCCTCCCGGACGAGGTCATGCGCGTCTCGGAGGCGGCGACCAGACTCGCCGCGGCGCGCGCCTCCGAACCCTTGGATGCGTTCTCCCGACGTGCCGCCGACGCGGCCCGTTCGCTCGAGGGCTTCGCGACGCAGACACGCGCCGCTGACGTGGATCCGCCGGCGAAGAGGCGATACCGGCTTGGCCTGATCCAGCTGGCCGTCTTCACGTTCGTCGTGCTCGGGTTACTCGTCGCGCAGTACCTGCGGGTCGTTCAGTGATGCGGATGAGAGGACTTGAACCTCCACGCCCTTACGGGCACACGGACCTGAACCGTGCGCGTCTACCAATTCCGCCACATCCGCGCGGCCTACCGATTCTAGCTTCGGGTCGTCTCACCCTTCGATGACACGACTCGGCTCGATCATCGTGCTGCTCCTCGCCGTCCTGGCCGTTGGCGGAGCGGGGCGCGCACCGACGACGGAGCTTGCAACAGACTGTTGCAAGGTCGGGCGATCCGAGGTCGTCGTCGCGCTCGCCTCGCCCTCGCTCGCTCATGCCCCTGGAACGGACGCTCGCATCGCCGCGGAGCAGCGGGCGTTTCGGAGCGAGCTCTCGCGTCGTCTCCCCGACGCGCACGTCCGCTGGCGCTACCGGCTCGTGGCCAACGGCTTCGCTGTCGCGCTCCCGAGCGAGCAGCTGCCTCGGCTCCGCGGCCTCCCCGGAGTGCGGGACGTCTTCGACTCCGCTCGGTACACGCCACAGCTCGACCGGAGCCCGCAGCAGATCGGCGCTCCCGGCCTCTGGGGCCAGAGCCTCGACACCGCAGGACAGGGAGTCAAGATCGGCGTCATCGACACCGGCGTCGACCACGATCACCCGTTCTTCGACCCCGCGGGCTACTCGATGCCTGTCGGCTTCCCGAAGGGGCAGACGCGGTTCACGAACGCGAAGGTCATCGTCGCCCGCGCGTTTCCGCCACCCCGCGCGAGGAACCGGAACGCCAGGCTCGCCTTCGCCGGAGACAGCTCCGGGCACGGGACGCACGTCGCCGGGATCGCCGCCGGCAACGCACGCACACCCGCGAACGGCCAGTCGGTGTCGGGCGTCGCGCCGCGCGCGTACATCGGCAACTACCGGGCGCTGGTCGGAACGGACTCCGGACTGAGCCCGAACGGGAATGCTCCCGAGATCGTCGCCGCGATCGAGGCTGCCGTGCGGGACGGGATGGACGTCCTCAACCTCTCGATCGGCGAGCCCGAGATCGAGCCCCGTAGAGATGTCGTCGCGCTGGCGCTCGATGCTGCGGCAGAGGCAGGCGTCGTCTCCGTCGTCGCGGCCGGAAACGACTTCAACGATCTGGGCGCAGGCTCCATCTCGTCACCCGCGAACTCTCTGAGCGCGATCACCGTCGGCGCCGTCGAGATGACCGGTACGCCGGCGAGGGGCACCCACGCCGAGTTCTCGTCGGTCGGCCCGACGACGATGTCCCAGCGTCTGAAACCCGACGTCGCCGCTCCGGGAGTCGACGTTCTCTCCTCGGTGCCGGACGGCTGGTCCTCGCTCTCCGGGACGAGCATGGCCTCGCCGCACGTCGCCGGAGCCGCAGCGCTGCTCGTGCAGCGCCATCCGGACTGGACCCCGGGGCAGGTCAAGTCCGCACTCGTCCAGTCGGGGACGGACGCCGTCGCCGGGAACGACGGCGCAGCGGCTCCCACGTTCCAGGGCGGAGGGGTCGTGACACTTGTGAGAGCTGACCGGCCGCTCGTGTTCGCGCACCTCCCGAGCATCTCGCTCGGCCTGCTCTCGCGCCGCCAGACGAAGACGGACGCGATCGTCCTGAGCGACGCGGGCGGCGGAGCAGGCACGTGGACGGTGCGGCGGGAAGGCGCCTTGCCGGCCGGCGTCAGCTTCTCGCTCCCTGGAACCGTCGAGGTCCCGGGCGATCTCGTCTACGACGTCACCGTCTCGCCCACTGCCAGGCAAGTTGACGTCACGGGCTACATCCTGCTCAGGCGGGAAGGCGCCGAACGCAGGATTCCGTACTGGGGACGGGTCACCGTGCCGCGGCTCGCGCGCCACGAGCCACTCGAGTTGCGGCGCGCCGGAGTCCACCGAGGCACGACCGCGAGAAAGCCTGCCTTGGTGACGCGGTATCGCTATCCCGACGATCCGGGAGGGCTAGGGGTGACGACGTTCCTGCGCGGGCCGGAGGCCGTGTACCGCCTCCGCCTCACGCGCGCAGCCAAGAACTTCGGGGTCGTCGTCACGGGTCAGCCGCAAGGAAGTCGGGTCGAGCCACGTGTCGTTGCCGGCCTCGACGAGAACCGCCTCACCGGTTATGCGGGTCTCCCGGTCCACCACAATCCGTACCTCGAGGGTTTCCAACGGCCCATGCTCGCTGCGGGCGCCCTCTCCCCGCTCGCGGGCGAGTACGCCATCGTGTTCGACAGCGCGACCGCTGCGGGCGCTGGGCGCTTCACTTTTCGCTTCTGGATCGACGACGTCACCCCCCCGACGCTGCTGCTCCGCGACAGGATGGTGAAGCGCGGCGATCCACTTCGCGTTGCCGCCACCGATGCCGGCTCCGGGATCTACGGCCAATCGATCCGCGCAGCGGTCGACGGCGGCAGCACCTCGGCCACATTCGCGCGGGGAATCGTTCGCGTTCCCACCGTCGGCCTGGCGCCTGGCAGGCATCGACTCCGACTGCGTGTCTCCGACTACCAGGAGACGAAGAACACCGAGAACGTGGCGCGCATCCTTCCGAACACACGCACGCTGACGGCGACCTTCACGGTTCGATAGTCGTAGGGGCCGGGCATGCCCGGCCCAGGCGAGGCATGCCTCGCCCCTACGTCTTTCGGTCCCGTTCCTCGATGGTCGGGAGCGCGTCCAGGTCGCGCTGGACGCTCTTGATGAACTCGTCGCTCTCGTCGTCGTCGGTAACCACGCGGAGGCTCTTCTTCCGTCGGGCCCGATCGCGCTCCCGGCGCGCCTCCGCACCGAACCGCTTTCCCAGGCGCGGCAACTCGACCGCGACCACGAGTGCGACCGCGAGGCCGAGCACGACGAGCCACGGCCAGCTCACCTGCCAGATTCTAGCCAGTCATACACGGAAGACCTGCATCGGAAGGTTGGAAAGCGGAATGCCGCCGTCGGGTGTCACCAGCCACGTCTCCTGCATGTACAAGCAGTCTTCGCCGTTCGCCGCGATCGCGTGCGGGTGCATCGAGAGCACCATGTTCTCGCGCAGCTCGGTGTCGACACCCTCGCCGATCTTCGGGAACTCGATCATCGTCATCCCGATCGAGTGACCCGTCACGTGGCCGAGGTGGTAGCCACGCTCCAGGAATCCGGCGGAGACCGCCCGGTGGACGTCGTGACAGCTGGCTCCGGGCTTCATCGCGGCCTTCGCCGCCTCCGCGTACTCGACGTACGCCTGCGTCATCTGCTCCGTGTCGTTCGAGAGCTCGGCCTCCTGAGCCGCGATCGCACGCGAGACCTCGACCCAGTGCATTCCCGGCCCCGCGACCTCGAGCGACGGGAGCAGGAACTTCGGCAATGCCTCCTCGAGCCGGGCGATCTTGAACTCGGGCCGTGCGTAGGAGTCGGTGCCGGTGAGGACCATGTTCATGGTCAGCCGCCCGCAGCCCTCGGCGACGAACCACTCCTCCGCCGCGGCCATGACCTCGGCCGCGCTCTTCCCGGGCGCGTAGCTCTCGGCGAAGATCTCGAAGCCGCGCTCGTTGATGCGGACGGAGTCGCGCACCGAGTCGAGCTCGGCCTCGCTCTTCACCGCCCGGGCGAGGTCGAACTCCACGTCGAAGGGCACGAGCTCGAGCTCTGCCGCGGCGAGCGCGACCTGGTCGCGCACGGCCATCACGTAGTCGAGCCCGAACACGCCGAGGCGCTTCCAGCCTGCGCCCCGCGCATGTGCGGCCATGTGCTCGCCGGGGCGGTCGTGGAACACCTGCTCGATCTGCGCCGTTCCATGCTCCCCGACGTAGCGCGCTTCGCTCGGGAAGACGATGAACGGGTCGCCTTCCGGCGGCACGACGACGTACGCGTAGCGATGCACGATCTGGAATCCCGAGAGGTACGTCACGGCGCCCTCGAAGCCGGTGTACTCGCTGCCGGAGACGATCAGCGCGTCGAGGCCGTGCTCGGCCATGGCCGAGCGCACGTTCGTGTAGCGCCGCTGGAGCTCTAGGTCCACGAGTCCTCCAGTGCTTTCACCAGCGCCGTCAGCGCGTCGTTCAGCGGCGTCGCGACGCCGAGCTCCCGCCCGAAACGCCCGATGCCGCCGTTCAGGTAGTCGATCTCGGTCCGCCTTCTGGCCTCCACGTCCTGGAGCATGCTCGCTTTGTGGTCGTACGCGACGTCGGGACGCGCGGCATGGTCGATGAGCTCCTCCGGATCCGCGTCCAGCGTGATGCCCTGCGCGGCGGCGACGGCCTTGCCCTCGTCGACGAGCGCGCTCACGAGGGCGCGCAGATGGGGGCGCTCGCACACCCTCCCGTGAGTCAGCCCGGTGAGCGCGCCGACCGGGTTCGTCGCCGCGTTGAAGACGACCTTGCGCCACTGCGCGCCGCGGGCGTCTTGAACGGCGTGCGTCGGCATGCCCGCGCGGGTGCAGGCGTCGGCGAGTCGCTCGATCTCCGCGATCCGTGGCCGGGCTCGGCTCGAAGGGACCCAGGGTCGTGTCTCCCTTCACGTCCCACTGCACGACACCCGGAGACAGGATCTTCCCCGCCGGGAACGTCGTTCCCCGGATGACGCGCGCAACATGCCGCGCGATCGCTTCCTCGTTTCCGACCCCGTTCTGCACCGAGGCGACCGCTCCGTCGACGAACGCAGCCGCTGCCGCGGACACGGCACCGTCCGTGTGCATCGCCTTCGTCGCGACGATCCCGTAGTCGCAGGCAGGGAGCTCCGCGGCGTCGGCCGTCGCGCGTACGGATCCCACCACGTCTCCGGCCCCGGTCAACCGGAGCCCGTCTGCATTGATTGCGTCCACATGCGCCCGGTCGAGGTCGTAGGCCCAGACCTCGACGTCCTCGAGCTGCGCGAGATTGGCCGCGAAGAGCGACCCCACGGCGCCACACCCGACGACGCAGACCCTCACGACGGCCGCAGCCTTCGCCAGAGGGGGTCGAACGTGACCTCTCGTCCGCCCGTGAGGCCGCTCGGCCGGAGGATGAGGACGAGCGCCATCAGTGCGCTCACGACGACGATCCGAGTCCCCGCGGGCACCTCGAGCGTGCGGCCGAGAATCTCCAATCCGTTCTCCGCGTTCGCGAGCACCGAGTCGAGCGCGCTGACCGCGAGCGCGCCCACGACCGCGCCCCAGAGGCTGGTCGTCCCGCCGATGACCAGCATCGCGAGCGTGATGAACGTGAGGTCGAGGTACACGGCGTCGACGTTGATGGGAAGGAAATGCACGTAGAGCCCGCCTGCAAGCCCTGCGAGAAAGCCGGAGAGCGCGAACGCCCCGAGCCGCTGGCGATAGATCGAGACGCCGACCGCCCGCGCCGCGGCCGGATCCTCGCGCGTGGCCCGCAGCTGCCGCCCGAAGCGACTGCGCTGATACGCGAACGCGGCGACGATGACGACGAGAGCGCCGATCGCCGCCTGGCTGAGATCCGTCGTCTCCGGCACGGAGGAGAACGTATTCAAACCCGGCCCGACCTTCTCGTAGTAGCGAAGGAGGTTGTTGGTGATCTCGAGCACCGCGAAGGTGGCGATGCCGGCCGCGAGCCCGGACAGGCGCATCAGCGGCAGCCCCACGAGAAGCGCGAAGACGCCGCCTACGAGCGCGGCCGCGAGCAGCGACGGGATGTTCCCTACTGTGGTATCGCGGAGGAAGTCGAAGAGGTAGGGCATGAACGCCGGCTTCTCCTGCTCGGGGACGGAGAGCACTCCCGCCGTCCAGACGCCCACTGCGACGAAGCTGATGTGCCCGAACGAGAGCACGCCCGAGTTGCCGACGAACACGTACAGCGCGACCACCATCGACACGGAGACGAGCGCGTTGATGAAGTAGATCTCGGTCGAGCGCGAGACCAGCGTGCCGAGGAGCGCAGCCCCGATCACGAGCGCGACGGGCGCCGCCACCTCGAGGAGAGCGCGTCCCGCTCTCATACGCGCTCCACCACCGGGCGCCCGCGGGTGAACAGCCCTCCCGGCCTGACGAGCAGGACGAGGATCACGAGGCCGAACACGAGTGACGGCAGGTACTGGCTCTGGGCAGTCGGCAGCGCGCCGCCGAGGACACCCGACACGTAGCCGATCGTGAAGCCGCCGAGCGTGGCGGGGAACAGTCGCGTCATCCCGCCCACGACGACGCCCGCGAGGACGATGATCGTCTCCCGAAGGGCAAACGTCGGGGTCACGGTCGGGAACTGCACCGTCAAGAGAACGGCCACGACCGCGGCGAGAAGCCCGGCGATGAGCACGGCGGCGGCGCTCACGAAGTTCGCGCGCACGCCGACCAGCCGAGCCGTCTGGAAGTCCATCGCAGCCGCCCGCATGTGCAGCCCGAGCGACGTCCGGTTCAGGAGCAGCACGAGCAGCACGAGGCATACCGCTGCGGTGACGATGGCGACGATCGCGATCTTCCGGATCTCGACGTCGCCGACCGACACGGGACGATTGAGCTCGGCGAGCGACGCGGCAGTCTTCCCGAGCGGACCGAACCAGAGGAGCGCGATGCTCTGGAGGAGGAAGGCGACCGCGAAGGTCGCGGTCAGCATCACCGCGGGCGATTGCGTCCGCAGCGGACGGAAGACGACGCGCTCCATCGCAAGCGACAGCGCCAGGACGACGATGACGCAGAGCGCGATCCCGACGGCCACGGGCCATCCGCGCTCGGAGGCGAAGGCCAGAGCGAACCCACCGGCCATGATCAGCTGGCCGTAGGCGAAGTTCACGAGTCGAAGCACGCCGAAGACGAGGCCGATGCCGACGGCCATGAGGGCGAAGATCGCGCCGAGCCCGATCGCGTCCACCTGCACCTGGAGATCCACCGCGTCGCGGAGGAAATCGGAGAGACCGCTCGCGAGCACGGTCACGAGAGGTAGGCGGCGACCATGCGGTCCGTGTCGGCGGCGTCCTTCGGCGTCAACGTGAGCCGGAGCTCGCCGTTCGCGAGGACGTGCGTCCGGTTCGGCGAGCGCCACGGTGCGCTGGGCGCGCTGCTCGACGAGGAGGACGGCGAGCCCACGGTCGCGGATCGTCGCCAGCGTCGAGAAGACGAGGTCGACCAGCGTCGGAGCGAGCCCGAGCGACGGCTCGTCCAGGAGGAGCACGCTCGGCGCCGACACGAGCGCGCGGGCGATCGCGAGCTGCTGTTGCTGGCCTCCCGACAGCACTCCCGCCGCTCGCGCGCGGAAGTCCTCGAGGATCGGGAACACGTCGTAGACGTCCGCCAGCGCGTCGGCGGCCGCGCCATTTTCGCGCCGCGCGGCGAGCCCGAGCCGCAGGTTCTCCTCCACCGTCAGCTCGCCGAAGAGACGGCGCCCCTCCGGAACGAGCGCCACGCCAGAGCGAGCGATCGCCTCCGGGCTGCGCCCGCGCAGCGACCGTCCCTCGAGCAAGCACATCGCCCCCACGAAGCGGCAGCAGCCCCATGAGCGCGTGCAGCGTCGTCGACTTTCCCGCGCCGTTCGGCCCGATGAGCCCGACGATCTCGCCGGCAGCCACCGAAAGCGACAGATCGCGGACAACGGGGCTCCCGCCGTACCCGACCGAGATGCCCTTGGCCTCGAAGACGGGAGTGGTCACGCGCCGTCCTCGTGGACGGCGCTCTCGCCCAGGTACGCGGCGCCGACGTCGATGTTCGCGCGGATCTCCTGCGGGGTCCCTTCGGCGAGTGTGGCGCCGTGGTCGAGTACCTGGATCCGGTCGCACACCTCCATCACGAGCGCCATGTTGTGCTCGATCAGGAGCACGCCCGCGTCGTGCTCGTCGCGCACGGAGCGAACGACCAGGGCGAAATCCGGCACTTCGGCCTCTGGCAAGCCGGCGGCCGGCTCGTCCATGAGCACGAACCTCGGCTCGGTCGCGAGCGCACGAGCGACGCCGAGCCGTCGTTCGTCTCCGTGCGCGAGGGCGCCGGCCGGGGCACCGGCGTACCTCGAGAGCTGGAGCTGCTCGAGCAGCGCGTCGGCGCGACGGCGTGAGTCGCCGGGGCTCGCGCCCGCACCGAGGGCCGAAACCTCGATGTTCTCCCGGACGGTGAGCCCTCGAAACGAGCGGCTGTGCTGAAACGTCCTCGCGAGGCCCTGTCGACCCCGGCGATGCGCACGCCAGCGCGTGATGTCACGACCTTCGAGCTCGACGACACCGGAGTCGGGGAGGTCGAAGCCGGTGATGATGTTGACGAGCGTCGACTTGCCGGCGCCGTTCGGGCCGATGAGACCGACGACCTCGTGGCGGCGCAGCTCCAGGGTCACGTCGCGAAGGGCATGCACCCCCTCGAAGGCACGCGAGACCGAGGCGGCCCGGAGGACTCCTCCGGGCCGCCTCTCGTCTTGCGGGTTCTCGCCTTCGGTCAATCCGTCCTTCAGATCTTCGGGACGACCTTCGCCTTGATGGTTCCCACGACCCTGGGGACGTTGTTCTGCACCCTGATCACGCGGTACTGACGACCGAACACCGTGTGCAGGCTCTTCGAGAAGCTCACCTTGCCGGAGAGGGTGTTCACGTTCTTGAACCTCTCCATCTGAGCAGCCAGCCGACGGCCGTTCGTCGATCCACCGGCGCGTCGCATTGCCGTCAGGAGCCCGTCGATCGCCGCTGGGCCGGTGATGAAGCCGCCGGTCGACCCCGCCTTCGCGATCGCCGCCTTGCTCCGCTGCGCGACGGCGTTGACGGCCGCGACCGGATCGTCGCCGAACGCCGAGGCGAACGTCACGTAGTAGTAGTTCGTGACCATGGGATTCGGCGTGTACCAGTAGTTGCCGTCTCCCGCCCAGGAGTTGAGGATCGGCGTGTTGTTGCCGAGCGTCCTGAGACCATTGACGATCGGCACCTGCGCGCCGAACGCTGCGGCCGTGGACGTGACGATCACGTCCGCATCCTCTCCATTCAGGCGCGTGACGACGTTCTGCCACGACGCCGGGCTCCCGCCCGACGACTGGTACGTCTCCTCCGTGACGATCCTCCCGCCGAGCTGCCGCCAGCGAGCCTCGAACGCCTGCACGACGTTGCGGAAGTAGACGATCACCGTGTCGGTGGCGAGCGACGCATCACGCCAGCCGCGCTTCCACGCGTACTCGGCCATCGCCGAGCCCTCGTCCTGCGCGACGTTGCCGAACGAGAACGCGAGGCGCCCCTTGGCTCCGAAGCGCTTCGGGCCCATCTGATCGGTGCCGATGCACGGCGCGATCGTCAGTTTCCCGGCGTTGATCGACTCCTGCACGACCGGTGCCGCGAGGTCGACGTCACACGTCGTGAAGATGACGTCGGCTCCCTGTCCGAGCAGCCTCGCTGCACAGGACTTGGCGACGGCAGCCTTGTTGCCCTGCGTGTTGCAGGTGTTGATCCTGAGGTTCACTCCTGGGCCTCGGTTGACCGTCCGCACGTAGTCCCTCGCGGTCGCGAGCGCCGGGCCGTCGAACGGCGCCATCGACCCGCTCGAGTCGAACGCCCACCCGATCGTGACCGTGCCTGCCTGCTGCGTCGAGGCCGATCCTGCAGCGACGACGGCCGTCGCGACCGCGGCCACGGCAACAAGCGCGAGCGCCGCTTTCCGTATTCGAATCATCCTGCCCTCCTGTCTAGTTCCACGAGTGTTCCTTGGCCTTGATCAGCTCATACAGCATCGTGTGTAGCGGTACCGGGACGTCATGCCGATTCGCCTCCCTGACGAGCGAGCCGGTGATCAGCTCGATCTCGGTCTCCCTCTGCGCGTCGACATCCTCCAGCATCGAGGGATAGTGCGCCGAGCCGCGTCGTGTCGCGAGCACGTTCATCTCCCAGGGATCGTCGTGGAGCTCGATCCCGGCCGCCTCCGCCACCGCCTTGCCTTCGTCGACGAGCGCGTGCACGAGGTGCCCGAGGTCGCTCGGGCTGTCTTCCGCGGCGAAGTGCGGGTCGTGCGGGAGGCTCGTCAGCGCGGCGACGGGGTTGACGGCAGCGTTGAAGATGAGCTTCGACCACTGCGCGGGCGGAGATCGGGCAGCGCCTCGGCACGGAGACCAGCTGCGACGATCGTGTCGGCGATCTCCTGCACCCGCTCGAACGGCGTCTCCTCGTAGGGCCCGAGCCAGGTCTCGGTGTCGAGGATGTACTCGACGTGCGTGTCCGAGTGCCGCGTGCCGCTCATGAAGGTCACTGCGGACACGATCGGCCACTCCCCGTGCTCACGGACGATCTCCTCCGCGCCGAGACCGTTCAGCACCGTCGTCATCGTCGCGCCAGGGAACGAGCCCGCAAGCGTCTCCATGGCTCCACGCAGGCCTGTCGCCTTGGTCGCGACCAGTGCCACGTCGGGAGCGGGCAGCGCGTGCGGGTCGGTGGATGCCAGCACTCGCGCGTTGCGCTCGCTCTTCCCGCTCACGCGGAGACCGTCCCGGTTCAGGGCGTCGGCGTGCTCCTGCCTCCGCGTCAGCACCGACACCTCGCACACCTGCGCGAGATGCCCCGCGAACAGGCTTCCGATCACCCCGGCGCCGACGATGCAGACTCGTTCGATCACGCTCCCGGCAACGCGTGACCCACCATGCGCTCGAGTATCCCGTCCTGCCCGATGTCAGTCAATACTCGATCGGCCACGCTTTCGGTTCACGAGCCGTCGGAACTCGACATCGGTGACCAGCCCGCGTTTCTTCGTCCCCGAGCTCTTCACCGCCTCGAGCAGCTCCGCGTGACGCTCGGCGGGGAAGTCTAGGCCGAGCTCGTCGAGCTTGATCCGGATCGAGTCGAGCCCGCTCTTCTTCCCGAGCACGATGCCGCGGGTCGCGCCGACGACATCCGAGGCGAACGGCTCGATCGCTGGAGGATCGTGGAACTGCGACGCGACCGCGCCGGACTCGCGCGTGAAGAGGTTGTCCCCGGTCGCCGCCTTCCACGGCGCGTGGGTGGTGCCGGAGCGCTCCTGGACGAGGTGTGCGAGCTCCCGCGCCTGCTCGAGCCTCAGCCGGGTCGGGATGCCGTACAGCGCCTCGAGCGCGAGCGCGACCTCCACGAGATCCGCGTTTCCGGCGCGCTCCCCCATTCCGTTCACGGTGCCGTGCACCCAGGTCGCGCCCGCTTGCACCGCAGCGATCGCGGCAGCGGTGGCGAGGCCGAAGTCGTCGTGGCCGTGCCAGTGGACCGGTGTCGTCGTAGTCGAGGCGTTCGGCGACCTCGTTCACGAGGAACGCCGCCGCCTCGGGAGTGGCGATCCCGAGCGTGTCGACGACGACGACTTCTGCTGCGCCCGCATCGACGGCGCTCTCGTACGCAGCGCGCACGAACTCCAGGTCGGCACGAGTCGAGTCGACACCGAAGAACGCGACGCGGATGCCTTCCTCCACGGCGAACGAGACCGCGGCGCGGATCCGTTCGAGCATCGTCTCGCGCGAGACGCCGAGCGCGGCCAGCTTCCCGTCCGAGATCGGGCTCTCGATCACCGAGGCACGCACCCCGAGCTCGACGAGCGCCTCGACATCGGCGCGTACGGCGCGGGAAAACCCCCAGACCTCCGCTGCGAGGTCAGCTTCGAGGATCAGCGAGATGGCACGGGAGTCGTCCTCGGAGACGCGCGGAAAGCCGGCTTCGATCCGGTCGACTCCAGCTCGGTCGAGCGCCTGCGCGATCTCGAGCTTGTCCTCGGGCGAGAGCACCACCCCGACGGTCTGCTCGCCGTCTCTGAGCGTCGTGTCGTAGAGCCCCACGGTGACGCGTGCCTGCGGCTCGAGCGCCTTCGCGTTCAGGTCGCCGGTCCAGAGCTTCGAGCGGTCGAGTGTCATGCCTGGACTATCCCATCGGGGAACGGCGAGAGCTTCTTGGCTCCTTGTTGCGTGATCAGGAAGTTGTCCTCGAGGCGAAGTCCTCCACCGCCCGCCCTATAGCATCCTGGCTCGATTGCAAGCACCATGCCTTCGCGGATCTCGCCCCCGCCTGCTTGGTGGGCGTACGGCGGCTCGTGAGCGCGGGCGCCGACGCCGTGGCAGATCGGGTGCGACGGCTGGCCGGGGAATCCGAGCGCTTCGATCCCGGCGCGAATGCGGCGGTCGAGCTCGGCCAGGCTCGCGCCGGGTCGCGCGAAGTCGATGGCGTCGTCGTAGACAGCCGTGAGCCCTTCCTCGAGCTCCCGGTATTGGGCGATCAGCTCGCCGACGACGAGGTTCTTCGTGTGGTCGCACCAGTAGCCGTCCGCGCAGACCCAGATCTCGAAGAGGGTCGGCTCGCCCTCGACCACGGGGCGTGACGTGGTCGCGGTGAAGGTCCGGATCCCGTCGCCCGACCACACGAGCGAGAAGCCGAGCGCGAGCTCGACCTTGCCTTCCCAGCCGGTCCCTTCGCCGTGCACGAACCCGAGCCATTCGGCGGCGATCTGCGCCTCGGTCATTCCAGGCTCGATGACGAGCTTGCAGTGCTCCATCGCAGCCGCCGCGATCTCGTTCGCGAGCCGCATGCGCTCGATCTCCTGCTCGGTCTTGATCGCGCGAGCCTCGGCGAGGAGCGGAGTGGCGTCCTCCGCTTCGCCGAACGCGTCGAACCACTCGTGCGTGAAGGTGGTGGGCTCGCCGACCATGCGATCGGAGGCCTGGGTTCCCGACGGAGAGCTCGAGCCCGACGGTCCCGTACTCGGCAGCGCACTCCCTGGCGGTGTCGAGCGCGCGTGCGAGCGGTGGTCGCGGGTCCGACGGGTCGTACCCGGCGAAGAGGCGCACGTCAGATGTCCAGGAGGTCCAGTTCCGCGTCGTCCGCGCTGGCCTCGAGGCAGATGAGGATCGGATCGGCCTCGCGTGGAAACACGCAGACGTCGTAGCCCTTCATCCCCCAGAAGTTGGTGAGGTAGAGGACGTTGTCGGGCGCGCGGACGACGAGCACGTCCAGCCCACGTTCGTCCATCAGCTCGCGCACCCGGTCGAGCTTGGCGTCGTCGCGCGGCCAGGTCACCGCGCTTCCTCCCAAACGACTCGCTCGTCACGCGTGACGACGCGGCCGATGCCGGAGCCCGGATAGTGCCCGCAGGCTACGGCGACGTCACGATCGACGAGCTCGGGCAGCAACCCCAGTCGCGTCGCCGCGCTCTGCGCCGGATCCCCGTCGGAGACGTAGAGCAAGTTCGGCTCGTCCAGCAGAGCCGGGTGCACCGCAATGTCCGCGACGAGCACTGCCTTGGCATCCCCCGAGTCGAGGCGGAGCGCCATGTGACCGGGATAGTGACCCGGCGTCTGGAATGCAGTGATCCCCGGAACCAGCTCGACGTCTCCCGCAACCGTCTCGAAGCGATCGAGCAGCGGACCGATGCAGCGCCGAACGTGTGGCCGTTCGTCATGTGAGCGGACGAACGCAAGCGCATCCCGATGCACGACGTAGCGCGCACGCGGGAAGAACGGGGAGCCCTCGAGATCCGTGTTCCAACCGACGTGGTCGATGTGCAGGTGCGTGAGAAAGACGACGTCGATCTGGTCGCGTGCAACGCCGAGGCGGCCGAGCGCCTCGGGCAGCTCCCCTTCGTGCTCTGCGGTCCAGCCCCACAACCCGGGTGGGCCGACCCCGGTGTCGACGAGGACGGTCACACCTCCCGAGCGCATGAGGTAGCTCGTGCACGGCAGCCGCCAGCTCCCTCCCGCAAAGAGGTCGGGGTAGAGCGCCCGGTACGGCTCCCAGGCGTCGGCCGGCACCTCCGGGTATGCGTCCGCGTACTCGGCGATCAACCCGACGGCGTCGGGAACCGCGAGGAGCTCGATCTCGCCGACTAGCACTGCACGCCGTCGACTCTCTCGCCGACGCGCCGCCAGGGACGAAAAACCAGGGTCAGACCCTGGACACGTCCGGCGGAGACATGTCCAGCCCGTCCTGAGGGGGCAGGTGTGGAGCGACTGTCACGCATTCGGCGCACTTACCAGCGCACTCGTGGCGGCGCAGGCTTGCCGTGGGCGTCTTCCCACGAGACAATCGGATTCCGGAGGACGCCGATTCGCTCGATTTCGGCCTCCATCACATCCCCCGGCCGCAGGTAGAGCGAGGCGGCGTCGGGGGAGAACCCCGCGACCCCGGAAACCGTCCCGGTCGAGACCACGTCGCCGGCCGAGTACCCGAGCGCCGAGTAGTGGCTGAGGATCTCGGGGATCGTGACGCTCATCCGACCCGAGTGCGACGTCTGGCGCGGCTCGCCGTTCACGCGCAGCTCCATCGCCAGGTCGTGCGGATCCGGGATCTCGTCCGGAGTCACGATCCAGGGGCCGAGCGGGCAGAAGGTGTCGATCGCCTTGCAGAAGGAGAAGACGCCCGAGCGCATCTCGCGGCGCTGGATGTCCCGGGCGGTGATGTCGTTGAAGATGACGTAGCCGCCGATGTACTCCCCCGCCTCCTCCGGCGGGAACCACTTCCCCGCCTTCTTGATCACCACCGCGAGCTCGAGCTCGTAGTCGAGCTCCTCGGTCAGGTGCTCGGGATAGACGACCGGCTCTTCCGGCCCGACGATCGCGTCGACGTTCTGGAAGAAGACGATCCAGGGCGCGATCTCGTGCGACCAGCCGACCTGCTTCGACTCCTCCTCGTGCTCGCGGAAGTTGCCGGCGGTGTGGATCAGCTTCTTCGGGGCGATCGGCGCTCGGAGCCTTGTCTCGCGGAGCTGCACTCGCTCCCCGGTCTCGTCAGCATCTCCCTGCTCGAAGTACTCGCGCACCGTGGGGACGTCGAGCACCGCGATCTCGGCGCCGTCGAGCACGCCGGCGCGTTGATCGTCGCCGAACGAAACGAGCTTCACCGCTGCTCCACCCGGATGCGAGAGCCACCTAGTGACACCGTGTCACAAGGCATCAATCGGCCACTCCGCAGATCTTCATCGCCGCCCGCGCGTACACATCCGCGGTCTTCACGAGCCCGTCGATCTCGAGGTTCTCCCCCAACTCCGCATCCGGGAGACCGCTCGACGTCCCGTAGTTGACCGTCGCGATCCCGTAGCGCGTGAGCACCGACGCGTCAGAGAACCAGCGCGTCACGTCTCGCTCGGGCGCCGCGCCGAACACCTCCGCATGGGCGTCCCCGAGCGCAGCGACGAGCGGATGCCCCTCGTCGATTTCCGCCCCCGGCGCCGTGACGTACACCTCCGCCTCGACGCCGTCGAGCGACCGCGCGAAGTCCAGCGCCTTCCGCCGCGCATCGGCCATCGGCACGTCGGGCGGGACGCGCAGGTCGAGGAAGAGATCCGTGCGATGCGGCGTTCGCGACGCACGCCATCCGAACCCGCCCTCGATCGACCCGACGTTCGCGACCCCGCGCACGTCCCTGTACGACATCTCCTCCTCCCACGACGGAAGCCACTCGAGCACCGCGGCGAGCACCGGCTGCATCTTCACGATCGAGTTCTCGCCGCGCCGGCCCTCGCTGAAAGCCGTGTGGACGAACGGGCCGTGGGTGGAGAGCCGCAACCAGAGCGAGCCGAAATGCGCGAGCACGAGCTTGTTCTCGGTCGGCTCGCCGAGGATGCACATGTCCGCCGCGCCGCCATGCCCGACCAAATACCGCGAACCGGCTGCATAGCCGCGGAACTCCGACCCTTGGGCGTCTCCTTGCTGTGTCTTCTCGATCTCGCCGGCTACCGCCGCGATCAGGACGTCTCCCCGCAGCCGCACGCCGTCCTCGAGCAGCGAGCGCACCGCCTCGACGTAGCAGGCGAGCGCGCCCTTCATGTTCGAGATCCCGAGCCCGTAGATCCGCCCGTCCCGCTCGAACCCCTCGGGCTGGAACCCCGGGATCCCTTGCAGCCACGGCTCCTTCCCGGAGTACGACGTGTCGAGGTGCCCGTTGAACATCAGCGTCGGCCCGCCTCCGACTCCCGCCCACGTGCCGACGACGTTCGCCCGGCCGTCCTCGACTTGCTGCCACTGCACGCCGAGCCCGAGCTCCTCGATAGACGTCCGCGGACCACCTCGGCAGCGGCCTGCTCGGACCCCGTGAACGAGGGAGTGGAGACCAGCCGGATGCGCGAGCTCGACCAGACGACGCTCGTCGATCATCGGAACCGCGGGAGGACCTTCTCGCCGAAGAGCCGGATCTGCTCGTGCCGCCGATCGCCCCAGAGCTCGAGCATCACGTGGGTGCAGCCGGCCTCCCGGTACTCCTCGATGGCGTCGATGCAGTCGGACGGCGTCCCCGCGATCGGCTTGCAGCGGTCGAGCAGCGAGTCGGTCACCTCGGCCGCGGCCGCGAGCCGCCCGCCCCGCTCCATGGCCTCCGCGACGGGTGCGAGCTCCTCCATCGCGATCCCCGCGAGCTCGAGCAGCGTGTCCGCGGAGCCTCGTGATGTTCTGGAACTTGTTCGCGAGGTACATCCCCGCGATCTCGCGGGCGCCGTCACGCCCCGCGCCGCGGTCGGAGTCGTGGATCGACGCAACCACCGTGCAGCCGATGTCGATGTCGGCCTTCACGTTCTCGCGCGTGTAGCGGACGAACGCGGGCGTCGTGATCGACGGTGTCAGACACCCGTCGGCGATCTCCCCGGACAGCGCCTGCATCTTCGGCGCAGTGGCGGCGACGTAGACGGGAGGAACCTCCCGCGGCGTCTCGGCGGCGTCCTGGAGCCCCGGCACGGAGGCACTCCACGTGTCGCCCTCGTACTCGAACGCCTTGCCGCCGAGCACCCCGCGCACGATCGCGATCGCGTCGCGCATCGGCCCCAGCGTCTTCTTCGTCTGGGCGCGAATGTTGTTGAGGAAGATCTTCGACGTCCCGAAGCCGAGGAGAAACCGCCCAGGTCCTGCGGCCTCCTGCACGACCCGCGCATCCATTGCCACCTGCACCGGGTGGCGGGTGAACGGCGAGATGATCCCCCAGCCGATCGTCAGCCGCTCCGTCTCGCGCGCCATGAGCGCAGAGACCACCGTGGACGAGCGCGCCTCCATCCCGTGCTTCCGCCACCACGGGTACGCCTCGGCGAGCCAGATCGTGTCCATCCCCGCCTCGTCCATGACCCGCGCCGACTCGAGCATCTCCTCCAGCGGCTCCATCGTCAGCTGCATGACGCCGATTCGAAACGGCGGCGGCACGCGACGTAGTCAAACATGTCGCCACGGGATAGGGTCGAGAGGGGAAAAGACGGCATGGAGTTCAGGATTCTCGGTCCTCTAGAAGTGCTCCACGACGGTCGCCAGGTCGACCTCGGTGGCGCGAAGCAGCGCGCCCTCTTGGCGATGCTGCTGCTGCATCCGAACGAGGTCGTCTCGAGCGATCGGCTGATCGACGCGCTGTGGGAGGACGACGCACCCGAGACCGGCAGGAAAGCGCTCCAGGTCTACGTCTCGCAGCTCCGCAAGGCGCTCGGCAAGGAGCGAATCGCCACGCGCTCGCCGGGCTACAGGATCCAGGTCGAGGCCGAGGAACTCGACCTGATCCGCTTCGAACGCCTGGTCGCCGCAGGGCAGGCGCGCGAGGCGCTCTCACTCTGGCGTGGGCCTCCTCTGGCGGATTTCGCGTATCACCGGTTCGCCCATAGTGAGACTGAGCGGCTCGAAGAGCTGCGGCTCGCCTGTTTGGAGGACCGCATCGAGACCGATCTCGCTGTCGGCCGCCAGGCAGTCGTCGTCGGCGAGCTCGAAGCGCTCGTCGGCAGGCACCCGTTGCGCGAGCGGCTGCGTGCACAGCTGATGCTGGCGCTCTACCGCTCGGGACGGCAGGCCGAGGCGCTCGAGGTCTACCAGGACGCTCGGCGCGCGCTCGTGGACGAGCTCGGGATCGACCCCTCCCGCGAGCTGCGTGAGCTCGAGCAGGCGATCCTGCGTCAGGATCCTGCGCTCGACCTCGAACCGGCGGCGGAGCCAGTGCACGCCGACCCAGCACAGCCGGCTGAACGTCCTGTCGGCTCCGATCCAACGCTTGATGCACGCGCGGAGCGGAAAACCGTCACCGCCCTCCATGTGCATCTGTCGGTGCTGTCCGAACGCGAAGACGGGTTCGACCCCGAGGTTCTCAGGCGCTCGCTGACCCACGCCTTCGAAGAAGTCGCGGCTGCCGTCGAGTCTCACGGAGGGACGATCGAGACGACCGCGGGCGATTCCGTGACCGCCGTCTTCGGCCTCCCGGTCGTCCACGAGGACGACCCGCTTCGCGCCACACGAGCAGCCGACGAGATTCAGCGCCGCCTTGCAGATGCCGAGTGGCGCCGCGCGCGCTCGCGGCCCGGATCGGCGTGAGCACCGGCCCGGTGTTCACCGGCGGAGACCCGACGCGACACTCCTCTTCGCGCGACCGGAGAGCCGCTCACGACGTCGGCCCGGCTTGCTCTGGAGGCGGAACCGGGAGAGACCCTGCTCGACGACGCGACGCGCAAGTCCACGCGGCGTCGCAGCGCGGTCGCTTTCTCTCCCCGATGGTCGGTCGCGACCGCGAACGGCGGCGCTTGCACGACGCGTTCGAGCAGGCGGTCGGCGACAGCTCCTGCCAGCTCTTCACGGTTCTCGGGACGGCCGGCGTCGGCAAATCGCGGCTCGTCCGGGATTTTCTCGAAGACATCGCCTCGCGCGCACTCATCGCTCGTGGCCGCTGTCTGCCGTACGGGGATGGAATCACGTTCTGGCCACTGCTCGAAGCAGTCAAGGATCTCGCCGAGCTGGACGACACGGCGGCCGGCGAGGAGAGCCAGGCACGGCTCGTGGAGCTCATGGGCGACGAGCCGGAGTCCGGGCTCGTCGCTCAGCGGGTCACCGAGCTCATCGGCTTCGCCGAGGGGGGCACTGGAGCCGAGGACGGCTTCGACGCGACGCGCAGGTTCCTGGAGGCGGTGGGACGCGGACGCGCGCTCGTCGTCGTTTTCGACGACATCCATTGGGGAGAGACGTTGTTTCTCGATCTGGTGGAGCATCTCGCCGAGTGGTCCCGCGGCGCACCGATCTTGCTCATGTGCATGGCGCGACCGGAGCTCCTCGAGGTGCGGCCCACCTGGGCGGGCGGCAAGTTGAACGCCACGACCGTCCTCCTCGAGCCGCTCTCTGACAGCGAGTGCAGGGAGCTGGTGTCGAACCTCATCGGGGAGGAAGACCACGACGATCGACTCGAGAAGCGAATCGCCGAAGCTGCCGAAGGTAACCCGCTGTTCGTCGAGGAGATGGTCTCGATGCTGATCGACGAGGGTCTGCTCGTGCCGGAAGACGGTCGTTGGGCGGTCGTGGGAGACGTTGCGGCTGTTCCCGTTCCGCCAACGATTCACGCCCTCCTCGCCGCTCGGCTCGATCAGCTGGGCGACGGTGAGCGATTCGCCCTCGAGCGCGCCGCTGTTGAGGGAAAGATCTTCCATCGGGGATCGATAGAGCAGCTCACCAACGAGGCTCGACGCTCGCATGTTCCTACGGAGCTCGGTGCGCTCGTCCGCAAGGAGCTGATCCGCCCGGACAAGCCGGTGTTCGCAGGGGAAGAGGCGTATCGTTTTCGCCACCTGCTCATTCGCGACGCGGCGTACGAGGCGATCCCGAAGTCAGTTCGCGCCGACCTCCATGAACGCCACGCAGAATGGCTCGAGGCAAAGGCCAACGAGCGAGGGGTCGAGTACGACGAGATCCTCGGCTACCACCTGGAACAGGCGTACCGCTTTCGCGCCGAGCTCGGAGACCTCGACGAAGAGGCACAAGCGGTCGGACGCCGCGCCGCCGAGCGGTTGGGAGCGGCCGGGAAACGCGCATTCGCCCGGCTGGACGCTCCTGCCGCAATGAATCTGATGTCACGAGCGACCGTGCTTCTCCCGAGCGACGATCCTCTGCGAGTCGACCTCATCCCGAACGTTCGCGCGATCCAGGGTGCGGCCGACCTGGGCTGGGCGGACGCGATCCTGCAGGAGGCGATCGCGTCGGGAGATGCACGACTGAGAGCGCACGCTCTTCGTGCAGCGCGGGTTCTTGAGACTCTTCCTTCACGAATCCGAGGTCACGGCCGAGGAGCTGATCGAGGTCGCCGAGGACGCGATCTCGGTGTTCGAGAACGAAGGGGACCAGCTCGGGCTCGCCCGGGCGTGGCGGCTCATCAGTCAATCCCACTACCTGGCGCGACACGGACGGTTGAGCGCAGAGGCAGCGGAGACAGGGCTCACCTTCGCGCGGCGGAGCGGAGACCGCTTCGAGCAGCAGGAGATCGTCGAATGGCTCGGAATCGCGCTCGTCCTGGGGCCTATGACGGCAGCCGAGGGGGCTGCGATCTGCCGGCGATTGCTGGACCAGCTGGCCGGCGATCCGGGGATGGAGCTCATCCTCACCGGCGCCCTGGCCTACATGGTGGGAATCCAGGGACGTACCTCGGAGGCCGAGCAGCTCGTCGCCGGAGCGCGCCAGATCGCGGAGCAGATGGACCAGACGGCCTGGCTCTTTCCGGTCTTGCTCGCCTTCAAGCTGGCGTGGCTGAGCGATCCTGTGTCAGCCGAGCGAAATCTGCGACCGGTGTACGAAGGCCTGAAGGGCCTCGGCGAGCAGAGTCACTTCTGTTCCGTCTCGACGATGCTCGCTCAGGCGACGTACGAGCAGGGACGGTACGACGAGGCCGACGAGCTGTCACGCGAGGCGGAGCGATCGAGTCGCCCGAACGACGTCCACTCCCACATCGTCTGGCGCGGGGTGCGGGCGAAGGTCCTGGCGCATCGCGGCGACTTCGAGGCGGCCGAGAAGCTCGCGCGGGAAGCGGTCGAGTATGCCGAGGCGAGCGACTTCCTCCACTCCCACGCCAACGCGCTCACGGACCTTGCCGAGGTCCTGCTCTCGCGGGACGCCCGGAAGAGGCCGCGGCGGCGATCGAGGCGGCGATCCGCCTGCACGAGGCCAAGGGCAACGTGGTCGCCGTCGCCCACACACGGAAGCTCCTGGACGATCTGCGACCGGTGAGGGGCACCCACGCGGACGGGCGGGCCTGACAGGCCCGCCCGCATCGTGCATCGTCCGCCCAGGAGGCCTAGATGCTCGAAACCTGCCTGTGGCCCTGCCGCATCGTCGACACGCCCGCTGCGATCCCCAGCAGGAGCAGCGTGAGCCCGATGCCCGCTCCGGCACCGATGCCGAAGTCGTTCCAGTCGAAGCCGCTCGAGGCCGTCGGCTGGTACGTGATACTGGAGCTGCCCGGCCGCGACCGTCCGCTCGAGGACGTCGGGCATCCCGCTCAGATCCGGAATCGCGTTCAGCTCGTGCGTCCGTGACTGCGCGCTCGACGACGTCCGGCGAAGGCTAGCCGTGAGTGCATCGAGCCGCGCCCACTCGCGACCGCTCGATCGTCGCCGGGGCTGCCCTGGAAGCTCGCAGCCATCTTGCCTGACGGGGCGGCTGGATCGGTCGTGGCTCGCCCTTGAACCCCGAGTCCGCCTGCGCAACGGGGCTCAGTGCTGCGAACGCGCCCGCCACGACGGACAGTCCGGCGAGGCGGCGGATGGTGTGGGTGGAACCGAACATCTGATACCTCCTGGTCTCGACCGTCCTTGGTGCGGTCGCTTGCCACACTTGACCGCGTCGCGCTTAGGAGACGGCAAGGCCGCGGTAAAGCCTGCAAAGGCTAACCGGAGGGGTCAGGCTTCAGCCTGACCCCGGTTCGGACTTACGTCGCGCCGCGATCGAACCCCAAGAGGTCAGGCTGAAGCCTGACCCCAACGTCCATTTCTCAGGTCGAGTGGGTCGGGCCCTCGGGCTCGGAGATGCCCTGCTCGGCGCCACCCGCGCCGACGCGCTGGTCTCGAGCGCCCCGAGCACCTGCCGACCTGCTGGTTCACGATCGGCTGCAGAACCCGCTGGCCCATCGCGCCGACCGGGCCGGCGATCTTCACGTCCGCCTCCCAGGCCATCGACGTGCCCTCGCCGGCCTCGGACAGCGTGAAGGACGTCGTCATGTCCATCAGCGCTCCGACGCCGGTCCCCTTCGCCCGCATCGACGCGAACTCGGGCTCCCGCTCCTCGAGCCTCTCGAAGTTCATGGTCATGTTCAGACCGCCGAGACCCAGCGGGATCTTCACCTTCGCGGACCAGTGCTTCTCGTCGTGCACCTCGAAGCTCTCAACTCCGGGCATGAGCTTCGCCATCTCGGCCGGGTCGTTGATGACTTTCCACACCGTCTCGCGCGGCGCCGCAAGCTCCTTCGTCCCCGAGACGATCACTTCGAGGTCACCGAGACGTTTGCGCGCGTTGCTTCCGGTCCTGGAGCATCGACCAGACCCTATGCGCCGGGTTGCAGCTCGTGTAGACGATCGCCTTTCCGGCCGAGGCGAGCGCGTCCTGGATCGCGGCGCAGATGCAGTGGATCCCGCCGCCTCCGCCCTCCCCCATTCCCTTGGCGCCGAGCGGCGCGACCGGCGAAGGCGACTCCATGGCGCCGGTCTTGAGCGGCGGCATGTCGAGGGCGTGCGGCACGTGGTAGTCGTAGAAGTTCGCGGTCAGCAAGATGCCGTCCTCGTCGTAGACGAACTCCTCGAGAGCGCGGCACCGATCGCGTGGGCCGTCGCACCGTGCACCTGGCCCTCGACGATCATCGGGTTGATCCGAACGCCACAGTCGTCGACGGCCGCGTAGTCCACGACGTCGACCACGCCCGTCTCGGGATCGATCTCGACCACGGCAGCGTGGATCTGGGTCGCGTAGGTGAGCGTGAGCTGCCCCGTCTTCTTCTCCGTGTCGACCATGCCGAAGTACGGTCGACACACGTAGCGGTGGTTCAGCGTCGGGTTGAAGTCGGGCGGGAGGAACGCGTTGTTCGCGTTCACGATCGCTCCGAGCGCCATGAACGGGAGCGCCGCTTCCTCCGGCCCGTCCTTGATTCGGGCGAACCCGTCGGCGAGCTCGATCGCCTCCTCCGGGCCTGCAATACCGCCGCTGCGAGCTGCACCATCTCGCCGCGGAGCAGCTCCGCAGCGCCCTTGACCGCGCCGAGCCCCGTGAACGCGAACTGACTCGCGTACGTGCCGGAGAAGCCCGCGTGCGAGTTGAACCACGTGTCGTGCCCGCGGCGCACGTTCACCTGCTCAGGCGGGCAGCCGAGGATGTCGGCCACGACCTGCGCCGACGTCGTCTCGTGCCCCTGTCCCTGCGGGACGGTGCCGAGCGTGACGACGACCTCGCCGAAGATGTCGAGCTTGACCGAGGCGGCTTCGTTGTTGCCCGAGAACTGGAGGTCCGGGTTCAGCAGGGTCGACTGCCCGAAGTTGTTCGTCCCCGAGTCGAGCGTGGAGCCGATGCCGAAGCCGAGGAGCTTGCCCCGCGATTCCGCGTCCTTGCGCCGTTCCTCGATCGACCCGTGGTCGATCAGGTCGAGCGCGATATCGAGCGCCGCTGCATAGTCGCCCGATCGTAGACGCACCCGTTCGGCGTCTCGTAGGGCATCTGCTCGGTCTTCACGTAGTTCTTCTTGC
>CAVRLT010000027.1:0-31555 GCA_963721795.1 uncultured Actinomycetes bacterium | reverse complement strand
TCTCGGCCTTCGGGACGAGAGCGGCGACCGAGTCGATGGCGACGATGTCGAGCGCGCCGGAGCGGATGAGGAGCTCTGTGATCTCGAGCGCCTGCTCGCCCGTGTCCGGCTGGGAGACGAGGAGGTTGTCGATGTCGACGCCGATCCGGCGTGCGTACTGCGGATCCATCGCGTGCTCGGCGTCGATGAAGGCGCAGATCCCTCCCCGCCGCTGCGCCTCGGCCATCACGTGGTAGACGAGCGTCGTCTTCCCGGACGCCTCGGGGCCGAAGATCTCGATGATGCGGCCGCGCGGGAGGCCGCCGATGCCGAGTGCGAGGTCGAGCGCGAGAGATCCGCTGGAGATAGCTCCGATCGCGACTTGCGGGCGGTCGCTCATGCGCATGACCGACCCCTTTCCGAACTGGCGCTCGATGTGCCCGAGCGCGACGTCGAGGGCTTCCTCTCTCTTCATGCGGTCATCCTCCCTGAGTTCAGTGCTGCTTCGAACCTCTGGCGCTCATCGACCCAACGAACACGACTCGAGTACCTCGTACTCCGCGCCTGACCGGCGCAGATGTGAAAGGAAAGCAGCGGCGCCGGACGGACCGAAGCGCCCGATCGCGGGCAGAGGCGGAGACAGGCGTGGGCGCTCCCGGAAGCGCACGACCGTGACGTGCGGGAGCCACGGACGCGACTCGGGCTCGTACACGCCGAGGTGCTCCAACCGTTCCTGGAGCCTGCTCGCGAGCCGGCTCGCCTCAGCGCCGACGTCGGCGAGAACGAGCATCCCGACCGACCGCGTCTCCCGGTAGCGCAGCGGCTCGAGCTCGATCGCAGCGCTCTCGGCGGCCGACTCGCGCAAGGACCCGAGGATCCCCTCGAGCTCACGCGCGGGCCTAGCACCGAGGAACGCGAGCGTGACGTGGAAGCTCTCGACCGCGCGAGCGCCGACGAGATGTCGCTCGCCCCACTGACGAAGCGCAGTCGTAACGAAATCCGGGAGCTCGAGCGCGAGAAAAACCCTGAGCTTCTCGTCTCCGGCGGCCGGCGATTCATCCCGCGTGACGCTAGCGGCTCGACTCACCCGGGTGTGTGTCGATTCTCCAACACCATGCGCACGAGATGGAGCGCTGCAGCAGTGGCGCGGCCACGCACCATCTCCCGGTCTCCGGGCAGTTCGATCCGGCGGGCCTTCTCTCCGTCCGGTCCGACTGCGTGCACGAAGACGAGACCCACCGGTTTGTCCGGGGTGCCGCCATCCGGCCCGGCGATCCCGGTGACGGAAACGCCGACGTCCGCGCCGAAGTCGTGCCCGCGCGCCTGCGGCCATCGCCTGCGCGACCTCGGCCGAGACGGCCCCGAACCGCTCGAGCTGCTCCGCGGGGACATCGAGCTCGTGCTCCTTCACGTCGTTCGCATACGCCACGACACTCCCTCGAAAGACGTCGCTCGCTCCCGCGACCTCCGTCAGGCGAGCCGCGACGAGCCCGCCGGTGCACGATTCCGCAGCCGCCAGCGTGAGGCCCCGGGCTCGGCAAAGGTCGAGGACGAGCTCCGCGATCGAGCGGCCGTCCTCGCTGAAGAGGTAGCGGCCGAGCTCTTCGCGAAGCGCGGCAGCGAGCGCCTCGGCCCGTTCCCGCGCCTGCGGATCGAAGACGAGATCGACGTGGATCTCGAATTCTCGCGCGCAGATCGTCGCCTCCACTCCCTCTGCCTCCCCACCCGCACGGGCGAGTGCCTGGGCGACCGCGGATTCCGGAGTCCCGAAGAAGCGGAGAACCGCTCGTCCACGTTCGGGCGCCCGCTCGAGGATCCGACGCACGGGCGCGGTCTCGAGCGCGCGAGGCCACAAGCGCTGGAGCTCACGCGGAGGCCCGGGCAGCACGACGACCACCGCCGAGCCGTCGGATTCGAGCACCAGGCCGGGAGCAGTTCCCGCCAGCCCGAGGGAGAGCGCTCCCTCGGGCAGCGTCGCCTGCTTCGTCACCCCGGTCGCGAAATCGTCGTACGACCGCCCCATCCGTTCCGCGAACGCTCGCGAAATGGCCTCGATCTCCCGCTCGAGGTTCTTGTCGACGACAAGCGCTCGTCTCGCAACGCGCGCCACCATCTCGACCGTCCGGTCGTCGTGCGTCGGGCCGAGCCCTCCGGAGACGAGGCAGATGTCCGCCGTGAACCCGTCCGTGAGGGCGCGCTCGAGATCTTCGGGTCGATCGCCGACGATGGTTATCCGCTCGGGCTCGAGCCCGAGGCGAAGGGCCTCCGACGCGAGAAACGGCCCGTTGCGATCGGTTCGCTCACCCCGGACCAGCTCGCTCCCCGTGACGACGACCGCGGCTCGCGGACGCGAGTCCGTCAAGAGGCGGAAGCGGTGGCGATCCGTCGCGCAGTGACGACGAACGCCGTACCGGCTGGCAGCGCCACGCGGTTCCCGTTCACCCGCACAACGACGTTGTCGGGCTCGCGCAGCGCGAGCTGGAGTCGGCGTCCCTCGAACGACTTCCGCTGGCCGCGCTCGAGGGTTCCGCTGTAGAGGAGCCGGCCGGAGACCGAGCCCGCCCGGACCTCCATCCACGAGTCCGCCGTCGACCGCGCGGACGACGAGGGTGACCGGCCCCGCGGCTGCACCGATCGGCACCGTTGCGACGCCCCCGCTCTGAGTGTCGAGCCGGGGAACGACCTCGTTCTCGGGCCCTCCGAAGCGCCAGGCCGCGATCACGAGCGCGGTGAGGACGGCGATCGCCGAGAAGCGCGAGCGACGGCGATCCGCGACTCGCGTGTCGCCCGATGGTCGCGTCGCTGTACGGGCACTCGCCGCGTTCGAACGTCGGTGGTGTACCTCGTCGCCGACCGTGAAGCGGGAGTTGTACTCGTCGACGAACGGCTGCCCGTCGAGGCCCAGCGCCTCGGCGTAGCTTCGGAGGAAGCCCTTGATGTACGTGGGCGCAGGCAGGATGTCGAACTGCTCGTCCTCGAGCGCGCGGAGGTACTTGGGCCTGATCTTCGTCCGCGCTTCGAGCTCGGGAAAGTCGAGCTCCTGGCGGAGGCGGGCCTCCCGGAGGCTGGAGCCGATGTCGAACACGAGCGGAGAAGTGTAGACGCTTATCGAACGGGGTCAAAACCGCGCTACTCGCGGCTCCCGACGTACTCCAGGAGCGCATAGACGACGAGCGCGACGACCGCGGCAAGGGCGATGCAGACCCCGACGACCCCGAGGACGCTGCCGGCACGGGCAACTCCACCGCTCCGCCCACGCTCGAGCATGAGCGCGTTCCGCCGCTTCGCCCGCCGTGCGAGCGCGATCGCCGCGAGACCGAGAAGCGCGCCGAGTGGGATCGCGAAGCCCGAGTGCAGGAGCTCGTACCGCTCGCTGAAGCGCGTGAGGTAGACGGCGACGGGGAGCGTGGCGACGGAGGCGAGCCCGGTCACGAGCGACCCCCACGCGGCCCCCGTCCCGGGTCGGCTCACGCTACTGCTTGACGTACGGGCGACCGATGGCGGCGGGCGGGATCGACCGTCCGATCAGCCCGGCCACCGCGATCAGTGTCAGCACGTACGGCACGGTCGAGATGAGGTTCTCGGAGATGTCGGCCTCGCGCTGGAGTGGGATCGCGAGCGCGAACCCGAACCCGAAGAGGAGTGTCGCCGCGAACACCCAACCGGGACGCCACTTCCCGAAGATCACCGCGGCGAGGGCGATGAACCCGCGGCCGCTCGTCATGTTCTCGGCGAAGTTCCCGACGAACCCGAGCGAGAGGAACGCGCCACCGAGGGCAGCGAGGACACCCGAGGTCACGACCGCCGCGTAGCGCACGCCGTAGACCGAGATGCCCACGGTGTCCGCCGCGCGCGGATGCTCTCCGACGGCACGGATCCGCAGCCCGATCGGCGTCTTGAACAGCACGACGTACGTGAGGACGACCGTCAGGAGCATCATCCAGACGAGAAGGTTCAGGCTTCCGAAAACGCCTTCGAGAAAGTCCCCGACCACCGGGATCGACGAGAGGAAGCCGAGCTCGACGTCCGGCACCCGCGAGACCCCGAGTGGGATGCCCGAGGGGTAGATCTCCGTGAACAGGAACCCGGTCACGCCGAGCGCGAGCAGGTTCACGGCGAAGCCGCTGACGATCTGGTCGGCACGGAGGTGGATGCAGAAGAAGCCGTGGATGAGCGCGAGGAGACCGCCGAACACCATGGCCATCAGGACTCCGACGACCCACGTCCCGCTCCAGAGGGCCCCCCAGATGGCGAAGAAGGCGCCCACGAGCATCATCCCCTCGAGGCCGATGTTCACCACGCCCGACCGCTCGGAGAAGATCCCTCCCATCGCGGCGAACGCGAGCGGCGTCGCGAAGCGGAGGGTCGCCGCGATCAGCCCGGCCGTGAAGATCCCTTCCAGCGTCTCGCGCTCCACCCCCTGCATCCAGATCCCCGCGCCGGCGCCCAGGAGCGCGACGGCGATCGCCCATAGCCCGAGCTTGCGCTCGCCCCGGGCGAGCGCGGCGATCGCGAGGGCGAAGGCGAGGAAGCCGAACGCCAGCGGGACGCCGATGCTCCGGGCCGTGAATGGAGGGAGGGTGACGAGGAACGCGAGCAGGCCGAGCCCGATGCCTGCCACGGCCGCCCCTTGCCCCGCGTCGAGGCGGCGCGCCGCGTCCCGGACCGAGGCTGCGTAGGCGCTCACGCCTGCGACTCCTGCGCTTGCGGGCGGAAGCGGATCAACTTGCCGCGCGCGCCCCAGATCGTGAGGATGAGGAGCTCCGCGCCGACGAAGAAGATGACCAGCGCTTGGATCATGGTTGCGAGGTCCTTCGGCGAGCTCGGGGTCGAAGATGCTGGGATCGAGCTGCCGGGAGGATGTTCCCACCTGGAGCGCGGCGAAGAGGAGCGACGCGAGAAAGATGCCGATCGGCTTGTTGCGACCGAGCAGGGCGACCGCGATGCCGGTGAAGCCGACCGTGCTGGCCGGGAAGTTGCTCACGTCCACCGCGAACTTGATGCCGAGCACGTCGACCGCCCCCGCGACTCCTGCGAACGCGCCGGAGATCGCGAGCGCGAGGAAGTAGCTGCGCCGGACCGGGATCCCGCTGTAGCGGGCCGCCTCGGGGTTGAACCCTACGGCACGGACTTCGAACCCGAGCGTCGTCCGGTTGAGGATCACGTAGTAGACGAGGAGGCCGAGGAACGCGACGAAGATGCCGGCATGGAGCGCCTGGATGTTGCCCCAGAGCGCCCACAGCCGAGCCGACTCCGACACGACCTCCGACCGCGGCAGAGATGCGACGGTGCCCTGGAGCGGTCCCCCGAGCTCGAACAGGTACCTGCCTCCGAAGATCGCGATCCAGTTGAGCATGATCGTCGTGATCACCTCGTGGGCGCCGACGGTCGCACGGAGGATCCCGGCGATCCCACCCCAGATCGCTCCGCCGACGATCCCCGCGACGAGCCCGAGCAGCACGTGCAGCGGACGGGGGGTGCCCTCCAGGTTCGTCCCGATCCACAGCGCGGCGATGAAGCCGACCCAGTATTGGCCCTGCCCTCCGATGTTGAAGAGGCCGCAGCGGAACGCGAACGCGACCGCGAGCCCGGTCAGCATCAGAGGCGTCGCGAGGATCAAAGTCTGCTGCAGATTCCGCGCCGCGCGCGCCCGGTCTGAGTCGTCGAGCCACGGAAAGACGTAGTTGAAGCCGGTGCCCTCGAAGATAGCGCGATAGGCGGTAAGCGGGTTTCCGCCCGTGACGACGACGACGAGGCCGCCGATCAGGAACGCGAGCACCGTCGCCGCCAGCGGGACGGCGGCGCCGCCAAGACGTTCGGTGAGTCCCACGAAGACCGTGGCGCTCTCGCGCGGTGGCGCCTGGGGCTGCTCGGTCGGCGGCGGCTCCTGCCGGGGATCGTTCGGCTCGGACATCACGCCGCCCTGTCGGCCGTGCCGCCAAGCATCGCGAACCCGAGCTCCTCGTCTCCGACGTCGGGTCCGTACTCCGCGACGATGCGGCCCTCGTAGATGACGAGGATGCGGTCCGAGAGCGAGAGGACCTCCTCGAGTTCCAGCGAGACGAGCAGGATCGCCCGCCCGGAGTCTCGCTCCTCGACGAGGCGGCGGTGGACGAACTCGATGGCCCCCACGTCGAGCCCGCGGGTCGGTTGCGCCGCTACCAGAATGCGCGGATCGCGGTCGATCTCCCGCGCGAGGATCACCTTCTGCTGGTTGCCGCCCGACAGCGATCCCGCCGGGGTCTCCGGAGCTCCGCCGCGCACGTCGAACTCGGAGATCAGCCTGCGCGCATGTTCGACGAGCCGCGAGGGGTAGAGCCAGCCGAACCGTGAGTTCGGCTCCTCTCGGAAGTCGTGCAGGCTCATGTTCTCGGCGATCGAGAAGTCGAGGACGAGCCCGCGGCGCTGGCGATCCTGCGGGATGTGACCGACCCCGACCTCGAAGCGCTCGCGAGCTCCCTCGCCCGTGACCTCGGCACCGGCGACCCTGACGGTTCCGCTCTCCACCTTCATGAGGCCCGTTATCGCGTCGATCAGCTCTGTCTGGCCGTTCCCGTCGACGCCGGCGAGCCCGACGATCTCGCCCGCCCGAAGCTCGAACGAGATCCCGCGAACCTGCTCGATGTCACGATCGTCGCGCACGTGGAGGTCCTCGACCTCGAGGACCGGGTCGCCCGGGGTGACGGCGCCCTTCTCGACCCGGAGGAGGACCTCTCGACCGACCATCAGACGCGCGAGCCCGGCCTCGGTGGCGCCAGCCGTGGGGAGCGTGTCCACCGCCTTGCCTCGACGCAAGACGGTGACGCGATCCGCGATCTCCAGCACCTCGTTGAGCTTGTGAGAGATGAAGATGATCGACATGCCCTCCCGCTTGAGGGTGTTGAGGATCGCGAACAACTCGGTCGCCTCCTGCGGCGTAAGCACTGCGGTGGGCTCGTCGAGGATGAGGATGTCGGCGCGCCGGTAGATCGCCTTCACGATCTCGACGCGCTGCTGCTGTCCGACCGTGATGTCCTGTACGAGGGCTCCGGGATCGAGGGCGAAACCGAAGCTCGCCGCCAACTCCGCGACCTTGCTCTCGGCATCGCGCTCGTCGAGGAACACGCCCCCGGTGGTGGGCTCGTTCGCGAGCACGATGTTCTCCGCCACGGTCATGACCGGGACGAGCATGAAGTGCTGGTGCACCATGCCGATCCCGCGGTCGATCGCGTCCCGGGGCGAGGTGAGCGTCACGGGCTCGCCGCGGACGTAGATCTCGCCCGCATCGGGCCGATAGAGCCCGTACAGGATGTTCATCAGCGTCGACTTGCCGGCCCCGTTCTCACCGAGCAGGGCGTGGACCTCCCCTCGGCGCAAGTCGAAGTCGACTCCGTCGTTCGCGACCACGCCGGGAAAGCGCTTCGTGATTCCCTTGAGCTCGAGGAGAGGGGGCTCTGGCATGTCGGGAAGCGGCGCCGGGCGGCCGAAGCCGCCCGCCGCATGCACGTGTCCTATTCGAGGGTCGCCGGCGGGTCGATCTCGCCGCTCTTGAGTTTCTCGAGAGCCTCGTCGACCGCGTCCTGAACCTCCGCCGGGACGTCGTCCGTGAACGGTGTGAGTAGCGCCGCATCGGGCACATCGGCGAGGCCGAAGAACTGGTTCGTGCCGCCCGCGAACTCGCCGTTCGTGAACGAGTCGATGAGTGCGAACACAGACGTCGCGAGCGGCTTCAAGGCGCTCGTGATCACGCACTCGCCCTGGGCCGCCTGATCGGCATCGACGCCGATCGCGAACTTGCCGCCCTCGCAGGCGGCGCCGATCGCACCGAGGCCGCACTGGCCGGCGACCTGGAAGATGACGTCAGACCCTTGAGAGATCTGGTCCAGCGCGATCTCCTTGCACTTCGCCTGGTCGACGAAGTCCTGGGAGTACGCGTTCAGCACCTTCACCTCGGGCTTCGTGTCCTTGACCCCCTGCTGGAAGCCGGCGATCCAGTTGTCGACCGACGGGATCTTGATGCCGCCCACTGTCGAGACGGTGTTCGACTGCGTGGTCATCGCCGCGACGATTCCGGCGAGATAGCCGGGCTCTTCGCTCGGGTACTGCAGCCCGACCGTGTTCGGCAGCTCGCACGTGCCGGCGTCCTCGCAGCCCTCGCCTCCGTAGAAGTGGTCGACACCCGCCCAGCTCGTGTCGGGGAACTCCGCCGCGACCTGGACCAGCGACGGCGCGATCAGGAACCCGGCCGCGATGACGAGGTCGTGACCGTCCTCTGCGGCGGCCGTCAGGTTCGGCACGTAGTCGTCCTCCGTCGCCGAGACGTAGATCCGCGTCTCGACGCCGAGCTCCTCCGCAGCCTCGACACCTGCGATCGAGAACTCGTTGAAACCGCGGTCGTCGACGCCCCCGGTGTCCGTCACGAACGCGACGCTGATCCCCTCTCCGTCGCCCCCGGCTTCGTCGTCGCCGCCACAGCCCACGACTCCCAGTCCGAGGACGACCACGGCCGCCAGCGCCATCGATCGTGCGGCCAATCTCTTTCCTTTCACGCTTCCTCCTCTGCACGTTGACCAAAAGCCCCGCCAGGGAACAATGTCCTGCCCAGGGCAGTTGATACTAACCCGGCTGCGGAGGAGACGAAGCGGTTGCGCTCAGGGCGAGACGACGCGCTCGAGCTCGCCCTCGGAGACGAGCACGCGGCGCGGCTTCGAGCCCTCGTAGCCGGAGATGATCCCGCGGCGCTCGAGCATGTCGATCAGGCGGCCCGCACGCGTGTAGCCGACCCGGAGGCGGCGCTGGATCAGAGAGACGGACGCCGTCTGCGTCTGGACGACGATGTCGATCGCGCGCTCGAGCAGCGGGTCCTCGTCGGGGTCGAAGTCCCCGTCGGCGTCTGTGTCGTCGATCGGCGCCTCCGCCGCCTCGAGCAGCGACTCGTCGAGATCTTGCCCGCGCTGCGAGCGGCACTGCTCCACGACGAGCGCGATCTCCTCCTCGCTCACGTAGGCGCCTTGCAGGCGCTGGAGCCGGGACGTTCCGAGCGGCTTGAAGAGCATGTCGCCCTGCCCGAGCAGGCTCTCGGCACCCGCGGTGTCGAGGATCACGCGGGAGTCGGTCTGGCTCGAGACCGCAAATGCGATCCGCGACGGCACGTTTGCCTTGATCATCCCCGTGATGACGTCCACCGAGGGTCGTTGCGTCGCGAGGACGAGATGGATGCCGACCGCGCGGGACTTCTGGGCGAGCCGTATCACGCAGTCCTCGACCGCCTGCGGCGAGACCATCATCAGGTCGGCCAGCTCGTCGATGACGACGAGCAAGTACGGGAGCGGCGCCTCACCGCGCGCTCTGAGCGCACGGTTCGCCTCGGGCAGGCTTCGGGCACGCACGAGCGAGAGCCGCTCGTACCGTCGCTCCATCTCCTGCACGACGTTCATGAGCACCGTCGCCGACTCCTTCGGGCTCGAGACGACCGGCGTCAGCAGGTGCGGGATCGACTCGTAGTAGCCGAGCTCGATCCGCTTCGGGTCGATGAGGATCATGCGGACGTCGTCGGGCGTGGCTCGGAGGAGCGTCGAGGTCAGGATCGTGTTGATGCAGCCTGACTTCCCCGATCCGGTCGTCCCGGCGATCAGCAGGTGCGGCATGCGGGCGAGGTCGGTCCAGACCGCGTTGCCGGAGATGTCCTTGCCCAGCCAGACGGAGAGCGGGCTCGCGGTCGCGGGCAGGTCGCCGTAGATGTCGCCGAGCGTGACGAGACGCGGGGAGAGGTTCGGCACCTCCACTCCGACAGCCTGCTTTCCAGGAATGGGAGCGAGGATGCGGATCTCGGTCGTGGCCAGCGCGTAGGAGAGGTCGTCCTTGAGGGCCGCGACCTTCGCGACCTTCGTCCCCGGCGCGAGCTGGAGCTCGTAGCGGGTCACCCGCGGGCCGGAGATCTCGCCGAGGACGCTCGCTTCGATTCCGAACTCTGTCAGCGTCCGCACCAGAAGCTCCGCGGTGCGTGCGCCGCTGTCCTTGCCCGGCGCTGCCGTTGCCGGTGAGCTGACGAGAATCCCCCTGTCAGGCAGCCGGTATTCGGCGTGCTCGGACGACGTCTCGAAGACGGTCTCCAGGCTCTCCGGCTCGAGCTCGGGCTCCTCGTGGCGCACGAGCAGCGCCTGCTCGCCCGCCGAGGTCGAGCTGACGACGTCCGGATACGCCTCGGCGCCGTCCACGACGTGCCTGACAGCGATCGGCTCGTGCTCGACCGCCTTCGGGTAGTTCTCCTCCGTCTGTGTCTCGGTCGACGTCCAGTCGAGCGCGCGTCGCGCGCCCGAGCCCGCCTGGCGGACGACGTGTCCCGTGCGTCGCAGAATCGCGCCTGTCGAGGCTCCGCTGACGAGCAGCGCGCCGCCGAGGAGCAGCGCACCTCCGATGATCGCGGCGCCGGTGTCGCCGATCAGCCCGGCGAGGGCGCCGCCGAGCGCAAGTCCGATCCACCCGCCGTTGTCCTTCCCGAGCAGCACCATGAGACCGAGGAACCCGACTCCCAGTCCCAATCTGAAGGGGCGCACATCGAGGAGCTCGCTGCGCGCGAGCAGCAACCCGCCCACGGCCAGAAGCGCGAGTGGCAGCACATAGGCGGCGTTGCCAAAGATGTCGCGGAGCGCGTCCGCGAGCCACGAGCCGACAGCGCCGCCGTCGAGCCCGAGGTAGAGGATCGCGCAGAGAACGAGCCCGAGCGCGCTCAGCGCCAGCCCGAAGAGCTCGTTCTCGCGATGCGAGCGAGCGCGCGCTGGCGCGCCTCTTGACCCGCGAGCGGACGCGTGGCCGAAGAGGCCGCTTCCTCTTGCGGGCAGCCATGCTGCCGCGATTCGACGCGCGCTGATCTGCTCCTCCGCTGGGGTCAGGCTTCAGCCTGACCTCGCTCTCAGGCTTTCGCGCGGTCTCGCGCTTCCGCGACCACCCGCTCGGCATCGGCGCGGTTGCCGTATCCGAGCGTCTCCACCTTTGCCTCCTCGAGGTCCTTGTACACCTGGAAGAAGTGCTCGATCTCGTTCCGCAGCTCCGCGGGGATGTCGTGCACGTCGGAGATGCGCATCCAGGCCGGGTCCTTCAAGGGAACGCAGATGATCTTCTCGTCCGGCCCCTTCTCGTCCCGCATGTGGAAGACGCCGACGATGCGCGTCCGGATCCGACAGCCCGGGAACGTGGGGTCACCGACGAGCACGAGCGCGTCCAGCGGATCCCCGTCGCCGCCCATCGTCCCCTCGATGAAGCCGTAGTCGGCCGGGTACGCCATGGAGGTGAAGAGGCGCCGATCGAGGACGATGTCCCCGAGCTCCGGATCGAGCTCGTACTTGTTCCGCGAGCCGGAAGGGACCTCGACGAAGACCACGACATCGGGCACCAGAGGAGGCTAACCGAGAGCCGCGATCCGCTGGACCAGCAGGTCGAAGAAGCCGTCGACGTCGAGATCGACCCCGACGTGAGCGTTCGGCTCCCGGTCGGTGCGATGCCAGCGGTCGACCACGGTGCGCCCGCGACAGAGCTCCGACTCGAGCTCGATCTCCACGTTGCAGTGATGGGTCTTCATGAGATCCGGCCTCACGAGATGCGTGACGGCGACCGCGTCATGGATCGGGGCGCCGTTCCAGCCATAGGTCGCCCGGTGGAAGTGGCTGAAGAACACGTTGAGCTCCGCGACGACGCTCCCGATCCGCCCCAGTGCGCGCAGCCGTTCCTCCACTTTCGGGCCGAGGATGGCCTTGTGGGTGACGTCGAGCCCGACCATCGTCACATCGACGCCGCTGGTGAACACCGCTCTTGCTGCCTCCGGGTCGCACCAGATGTTGAACTCCGCAGCCGGCGTGAAGTTGCCCTCGGCGATCGAGCCGCCCATGAGCACGATGCGCGCGATTCCCTCGGCGCCATGGGTGTCCAGGTAGCGGGCGACATTCGTGAGCGGCCCTGTGGGCACGAGGGTGACTTCGGCCGTGGCGTGGGCGATGCACTCGGCGATGAACGCCGTCGCGTCGCTCGTGGCCACCTCCGTCTCGGGTGGCGGCAAGGATGGCCCGTCGAGCCCGCTCTCTCCGTGAACGTGCGCCGCGACGACAAGGTCGCGAACGAGCGGCCGATCCGCACCCGACGCGACGCGAACATCGGTCCGACCGGCAAGCTCGAGAACGCGTAGCGCGTTTCCGGTGGTCTTGTCGAGAGTCTGGTTTCCGTAGGTGGTCGTGACCCCGAGCATGTCGACCTCCGGGCTTGCGAGCGCAAGCAGGAGAGCTATGGCGTCGTCGTGCCCCGGATCGCAGTCGAGGATCACCGGTAAGGCCACGGGGGCGTACTCTAGGCCGCGCGTTGCCCGCGATCCGCGATCGACTCCTCGAGTTCGCGCTGTCTCTCCCCGAGGCGTTCGAGGATCAGCCGTGGGAGGAGGACACGGTCGCGAAGGTGCGCAAGAAGATCTTCGTCTTCCTCGGGGGCGAGAGCTCGACGCACATGACGGTGAAGCTCGACGAGTCGCACGCGCATGCGCTTTCGATCGAGGGTGCGCGACCGAGTGCGTACGGCCTCGGCAAGTCCGGGTGGGTCACCGTGCCGTTGCGTGCAAAGGGCGTGACGGCCGCGGTTCTGTGCGACTGGATCGAGGAGAGCTATCGGATCGTCGCGCCGAAGCGGCTCGTCGCCGAGCTCGAGACGGACGCCTAGGCGAGGATCGCATCGATCTCGGCCGCGGTCGGCAGCGAAGGTTGCGCTCCGAACCGGGACGCGGCGATGGCTCCTGCCGCGCACGCGCGCTCGAGGGACTCGCCTGGCTCACGGGCCTCGAGGAGCGACACGAGGAGGCAGGCCGTGAACGCGTCGCCTGCCGCAGTCCCGTCGACGGCTTCGACGGCCGGTGGAGCCGCCCGCGCGATCTCCTCTCCGTCCTCCAACAGCACTGCTCCCTCCGCCCCGAGCGTGACCGCGACGAGCCCGTCGCGACGCGAGAGCGACTCCAGCTCCCAGCGATTCACGACGGTCAGGTCCGGATCGACCGTCACGGGCCGCGCAGGCGCTGCGTTGAGACAGAAGAAGCCCGTGCATTCCTGCCACGCCGAGAAGACGGCCGCGTCGGGGACCTCGAGCTGGCAGAGAACGGCGTCGTGTGCGGGGAGCTCCACCTCTGCCAGCATCGAGTTCGCGCCAGGAGCGACGACGATCTCGTTCTCCCCGGCGGCGTCGACCAGGATGAGGGCGACTCCAGTCGGCTCCGCGACCGTGCGAAGCTCGAGCGTGACGCCGGCGGCCCGCACGGCAGCGAGTGCCTCCTCGGCGAAGGGATCGCCGCCCACCGCCCCGATGAGCGTGACGTCGGCTCCGAGGCGGGCACATGCGACCGCCTGATTCGCACCCTTTCCCCCCGGCACCCGCGAGAAGGTCGCACCGCTGACCGTTTCACCAGCTCGGGGCAGTCGCTCGCAGCGCGCGACCAGGTCGAGGTTGATCGACCCGACGACGGTGATGCGGGGCCTCCCCGAAACCACGGCCAGGAATCTTCGCAGCGACGCACACTCGAGGCAGCCGCGAATACCCCTTGCAACAGACTGTTGCAAACTCGGATCTGATTCGGCTCATCGCCGGCACTGCTCGAAGGCCGGCCGTCGGCACAGTCGCAGCATGGTGTGCTCGGCCCCGTTGATCGACCCTCGCCTGCGCCGTCTGGCACGCCGCCTCGCTCGGCGACGTCGAACAGCCGCCGATGTCCACCGCGCCGTCGGCGAGTACGCATGGAGCCTGAGGCTGCCGCGACCGTCGTACCAGCAGATTCGCCTGGAGGTGAACGACGCGAGGATGCGACAGGCCGCAAGACGGGCAACGGCTCAGCTGTTGCTCGAGATCGAGATCGGCGCTCGTCCGATCACCGATCTTCTGCAGCTCCTCGAGGAGTGAAGCCGCTCTCCCACGGCCTCGAGAACCACTCTTGCAACAGTCTGTTGCAAGCCGTATTCGCCGGCCGCCGACTCACGCGCCCGCCCGAGAAGAGCGCGCTCCCTTCCTCTGCCCGTCTCGACTCTGCGCCGGGAGTGCCTACGCCGCGAGGGCGCGAAGGTCGTCCACGGTCGAGCTCAGGAGCGTGTCGCGAAGGTCGAAGAGGCCCGCCCAGAGCGAGGCGCGATCGGGAACCGCGTCCATGCTCGCCGCGGTCGCAAGCCCCTCGAGCGCGCGAACGAGCACCGCGAGCTCGAGGTACACGGCGGCCACGCGATGCGGGCACGCGCGGACGCCCGCCCGATCGAGCACCGGGCGCCACTCGACGAGCTCCGCGGCACCGGGACCTCCGTACCACGAGCGCCCCTCGGCGAGCTCCGGCTCGAGCTCGAGGAGGTACCGCGACAGCGGCTGCTCGAGCCCGGCGATGGCCGTCTCCACGCGGTCTGCCGCATGCCGCAGCGCCGCCTGCCTTCCGCCCGGGGTCGCGGGCTTGGCATCTCCCCTCCCCCACCGCTCGAGCAACCTGCAGAACGCGAGCGCGGCGGCCTCGCATGCGCGCAGCTGATCGACCAGACGCGCACCGGTCGGGCCGCTGGCGGCATTCAACGCGATGACGCTCGCCCAGCCGTTCATCTAGACCTCGATGACCACCGGAAGGACCATCGGCCGCCGGCGCGTCCGGTCGTAGACCACCTGGCCGATCGCGTCGTGGATGTGCTCCTGCAGGAGCTTGATCTCGGTCACGTGCTGCGTTGCGAGCTCACGAACGACGCGGTCGGCTTCGGTCCTGAGCTCGGCGAGAAGCTCGTCCGACTCGGCAAAGCCCCGCGCGATCAGCTCGGGCGGCGCGATCTCGCCTCCGTCCGAGGACGCGAGCGTCGTCACCACGATGAGGACGCCGTCGTCCGCCAGCCGCCGGCGATCGCGAAGGGCGACGTCCTGGACGTCACCCACGCGCAGGCCGTCGACGAACGTGACGCCCGCGTCGACCTGACCCACGAGTCGCGCGCCTCCGCGCGCGAGCTCCACGACCGAGCCGTTGTCCGCGAGGATGATCCGATCCTCGGGCACACCCGCCTCCCGGGCGAGCTTCGCATGCGCGGCCAGCATCCGGTACTCGCCGTGGATCGGCATCACGTACCGCGGACGCAGAAGGGAGAGCATCGTCCGGAGCTCCTCCTGGCACGCGTGCCCGGAGACGTGCACCGGCGCGATCTCCTCGTGGAGGACCTCTGCCCCCGCCCGCGCCAGCTGGTTGATCGAGTCGTGGACGCGAAGCTCATTTCCCGGCACGGGCTTCGCGGAGATGATCACCGTGTCTCCGGGCTCCACCGTCATGGCCGGATGATCTCCGTACGCGATCCGCGTCAGCGCGGACATCGGCTCGCCCTGGCTGCCGGTACAGAGCGCGAGAACCTGGTGCGGCTCGAGCTGCGCGGCCTCTCCCGGAGAGACGATCTCGTGCTCCGGGATGTCGACGTAGCCGAGATTGCGCGCGATGTTCAGGTTCTTCCGCATCGAACGGCCGATGACCGTGATCTTGCGACCGGACTCGATGGCGACGTCGGCCGCCTGCTGCATACGGTGGATGTTCGATGCGAACGACGCGACCAGGATGCGGCCTCGTCGCAACGGGAACAGCGTGCGGAACGCCTCTCCGACGAGCCGCTCCGACCCCGTCGAGCCGGGCCGCTCGGCGTTCGTCGAGTCGCCGAGCAGGAGGTCGACTCCGCGGTTCCCTATCTCCGCGAGCTTGCCGACGTCGGTCTTGAGCCCGTCGACCGGTGTGTGGTCGAGCTTCCAGTCGCCCGTGTGCACGACCCGGCCGGCTCCGGTCTCGATTACGAGCGCGACGGAGTCCGGGATCGAGTGCGCCATGCGGACGAGCTCGACTCGGAACGGGCCGAGCTCGAGGGGCGGCGCCTCGGGATCCCCCTCGACGAGCTCTGCCGCCTGCGAGAGGCCGTGCTCGTCCAGCTTCGACTTGATGAGGCCGAGCGTGAGGCGCGTTGCGACGACCGTCTCCACCTCGATCTCGCGCAGGAGGTACGGAAGACCGCCGACGTGATCCTCGTGGCCATGGGTCAGGACGACTGCGCGTACGCGGCGTCCCTCGAGGTAGCCGACGTCCGGGAGCAAGAGGTCGACGCCGAGGTGCTCGTCGCGCGGGAACGCCAGGCCGGCATCGACGACGAGTACCTCTCCCCCGGTCTCGTAGACGGTCATGTTCTTGCCAACCTCGCCGAGGCCGCCGAGCGGGATGATTCGGAGCGTGTCGCTCACGTACTGAGTGTATGCGCGGTCGGTGCGGGCTCAGGCAGCGGCGGGCTGAAGGAGCCCGAGCCGCTCGAGGCAGCCGCGCACCGCCTCGCGCTCGGCGTTCGTGGCCTCGACGAGCGGCAGACGGTGCCCGCCCACTTCGTGCCCCAGCAGGTTCAGCGCACACTTGATCGCGATCGGGTTGACGACGACCCGGAGGAGATCGATCGAGGGTCTCAGCTCCTCGTCGAGCGCACGAGCTCCTTCGACGTCGCCTGCGCGGAACCGGCGAACCATCTCCTGCACCTGCGGCCCCACGACGTGCGTGTGCACGCAGACGCCGCCACGCCCGCCGATCTCGAGGAACGGGAACACGAGGTCGTCGTCGCCGGCGAAGAGATCGAGCCCGAGCTCGACGATGCGCCGCGCCTGCTCGAGATCGTCGTTCGCCTGCTTGACCGCGCGCACGGTCGGAATCTGCGAGAGCTCGGCGATCGCCTCCGTCTCGAGGTTCAGGACGACGCGGCCGGGGATGTTGTAGGCGACGATCGGACGGTCGGAGACCGCCGCGACGGCCTTGAAGTGCTCGACGATCCCCCGCACCGGAGGCTTGTTGTAGTACGGGGTCACGATCAGGAAGCCGTCGACCCCGATCTCGTGCGCACGCTCGGTGAGGTGCACCGAGTGCTCGGTCGAGTACGTCCCCGTTCCCGCGACGACCGTCGCGCGGTCGCCGACCTCGTCCACCGCGGCTTCGTAGAGCTCGAAGCGCTCCGCATCCGACAGCGTGGGCGACTCGCCGGTCGTCCCGGTGACGACGAGCCCGTCGGAGCCGTTCTCGACGAGATGCGCGGCAAGCGCGCGGAAGCTCTCGAGGTCGAGCGACCCGTCCGCCTTGAACGGCGTGACGATCGCGGTCAGGATCTCGCCCTGCACCTCGGGGATTCTACGAGACAGCCGGGCTATGTGAGCGCGTCGAGGCCGGTCGTCAGGCCCGCGGGCAGGTCGCGCACCTTCTCGAGCGCGAGCAGGACACCGGGGACGAACGCCTCGCGTGACGTCGTGTCGTGGCGGATCGTCAGCGTCTCCCCCGGTCCGCCGAAGATCACCTCCTGATGCGCCACGAGGCCCGGTAAGCGCACCGAGTGGATCTCCGGATCGGTTCCCATCCGGGCGGCGGTCGCCTTGGCGGTGCCCGACGGCGCATCGCGCTTGGCCTCGTTGTGGAGCTCCACGATCTCGGCGCGCGGGAACACCTTCGCCGCTTCCTCGGCGAGACGCATCATGAGGACGGCTCCCTGCGAGAAGTTCGGCGCGTGGAAGCACGGCACGCCGGCCTCGTTCGCTGCTGCGTCCACGGCCTCGCTGTCGAACCCCGTGGTGCCGATGACGACGGGCACACCGGCTGCGAGGCACCGCTCGACGTTGGCTCGGACGGCGTCGGGCCGGGTGAAGTCCACCGCAGCGTCGCAGCCATCGGGACCGGCGAGCTTCCCGTCCACGACCTCGTGTCCCGCCTCCTCGAGCGCGGCTCGCAGCACCGAACCGACCTTCCCGCCGGCCCCGAAGAGCGCGATCTTCACGCTGCTTCCGAGAGCAGCCGCGGGCTCACCCGCGCGACCGCGTCGCGAAAACGAGCCTCGTCGGGCCCGATCCCGGCTGCGGACAGGCGATCCACGGAGAGCAGCTCGTCGGCAAGTGCGGCCACGTCTTCTGCTGCCACCGACTCGATGCGGCGGACGATCTCGTCGACCTCGAGCAGAGGTGTGTCCGTGATCGTCGACTTGCCGAGTCGCGTCATCCGGTTCGACGTCGACTCGAGCGAGAGCAGCAGGCGCCCCTTGAGGTTCTCCTTGGCACGCGCGAGCTCCTCTGGGCGCACGTTTCCCGACGCCACGTCCGCCAGCTCGGCGACCGCGATCTCGAGGCAGGCCGGCAGGTTCTCCTCGCGCGTGCCGACGTAGAGCCCGATCTGGCCGGCATCCGAGTACTGCGACGCGTAGCTGTAGACCGAGTACGCCATGCCCCGCTTCTCTCGGATCTCCTGGAAGAGACGGGAGGACGCCGACCCGCCGACGATCGCGTCCAGGACCGAGGCTGCAAAGCGGCGCTCGTCGCCGCGCGAGATGCCCGGGGCGCTCAGGCAGGCGTGGTACTGCTCCGTGTCCTTGCGCTGGAAGCGCAGGCGAGGCGGAGGCACGCGGCGTACCGGCTTGCGCACGGGCATGCTCGCGCTCGCGCGGTCACCGTCTCGACGGCTGCTCGAGCAGCTCGCGGAGGTGCGCATGACGCACGTTGCCCGCCGCGGCGAGCACGAGTCGTTCGCCGTGGTACGCACGGTGGTGATACGCGGCCAGCGCTCGCCGGGACACGGTCGAAATGACCTCGGCGCGGCCGATCACGGGTCTCCCCAGCGGGTGGCCGCCGAAGACGGCCTCGGCGGCGATGTCGTGGACGAGGTCGTGCGGGGTGTCCTCGACCATCGCGATCTCCTCGAGCACGACCTCGCGCTCCGAGTCGAGCTCGTCGAACGACGGCCGGTAGACCATGTCCGCCATGACGTCGAGCGCCGTCTCCAGCCGGTCGTCGGGAACGCGAGCGTAGACGACGGTCGTCTCCCGGGAGGTCGCGGCGTTGAGCTCGCCCCCGAGCTCGTCGAAGATCTCAGCGATCTCCTGCGCCGAGTAGCGCGAGGAGCCCTTGAAGAGCAGGTGCTCGATGAAGTGGGAGACCCCGGCGCGCGCGTCGGGCTCGTCCCTCGACCCGGCGCCGACCCAGAACCCGAGCGCGACCGAGCGAACGCCGGGAACGCGCTCGGAGATGACGCGCTCGCCGGTGGAGAGCTCGCTCAGCTCGTGCTTGGACACGTGCGGATCGTATCCCCCGGCCCAGTGACCAGCACTTGACCACAAGGGCGGCTCCCCTGTGGGGGGGTTCAGTTCGTTCGACTTCTGACGATCACCTATTGCGAGTCCTGCCCACGACGACCCGCGTAGCCAGGAGTACGTGCCGCCCTGACCCGCAAGACGCCCTCAATTCACGTACTTGTCCTTGTGGCGACGCTGCTCGTCACCACGGTTGCACCTGTGTCGCTCGCCGGAAAGGGCAAGGGCCCCGGTGGCAGCTCGTGCGGTCGCAGGACCTGCGACACACGGCCTCCAGCAGTGTCAATCGCCGACCCAACTGGGGATGAGGTTGTCGCCGGCACGACGTACGTAACAGGGTCCGCATCCGACAACGGCGAGATCGTTGCCGTTCAGATGCACGTCGACGAAGCGGCTCCCCAGGACGCCGAAGGAAACGCGGCATGGAGCGCAAACCTCGATACCACGGCCTACGCAGACGGCTCGCACCTGATCACCGTCACGGCGACCGACATGGCCGGGAACGTCGGCGCCGCCAGCGTGACCGTGCTCGTGCGCAACGAACCCCCGCCGCCTCCTCCTCCCGAGGACCCTCCGCCTCCTCCACCCGAAGACCCTCCGCCTCCGCCGCCTTCCTCGGGAACTCCGGTCGCACCCCCTGCCCCTGAGCCCGGCGCGATCGGCGGCTACGTCTTTCAGGAAATCGATCGTGACGGCGTCTACGAGACGGACGAGCAGCCTTTGGTGAACAAGCGCGTGTACCTGTATGCGGAATCCGGCACGTATCTTGCGAACGCCTCGACCGATGCTGCCGGCTGGTACCAGTTCACCGGCCTGGCCGATACCACTTACCGCGTCGCGTACGACACGGTCGCCTGGTGGGATCTCTGGAGGGACTGGGCACCGTCGACGACCGGATCTGAGAGACCTCGGGTCGAGGTTAACCTCTCGAGCTGGAGACGCGTCGACTTCGGCTGGCGACCATCGTCCGTTCCGCCGACCTCAACTCGCCCGTTTCGAGTTTCACAGCGCCGAACGGTATCCGGGTCGAAAGCTTTAACGACGTCGTCGGCGCGGCCGACGTCTACTACGCTCTCTCAAAGGGGGCCTTGATCGGAGACGAGGCCGGTCGAACCGTAATCAGATTCGACATCGGGTCGAACGACTACTGCAGCTCGAAGACCATCAGCGTAGGCAGTACGTATACGGAGCTCACGACCGACTGCAACGTCGCGTACCTTCGCTGGCTCGACACCGGCGACCAGATCCTGTTCCACGAATACGGCCACGCGTGGAGCAACTACTACGCATACATCGTGCAGCAGGATCCGACGCTCACGTCCTATCTCCGAGCGCGCGGAATCGACCCGTCGGACTCACGGCTCGGCACGTCGCACGCGTGGAGTCGCCACGAGATGATCGCCGAGGACTACCGCCAGCTCTTCGGGTCGCCGAACGCCCAGCTCCGGGTACAGGAGAACACAGACATCCCCTTGGCAAAGGACGTACCGGGCCTCGAGGAATTCCTGTCGTCGACGTTCATGCGCCCACCCGCGATTCCGTAGAACTGTGGACGATCGAGGGGCCACAGCGTTCGCTGGCCCCTCGATCGTCCTTTTGCCGTATTTCGTTAGTGGGTGATGTTCCCGAGTTGAGCTCTCAGGTCCTTGTCCGCATGGCCGAGACCTCCGAAGCTCGCACCTCCTATACCGCAAAGGTCCGCTTGAGTCACGGTCTTGGCTACGAGACCGGCCGGCACCTGCCCGATCGAGTTCTTCGGCGTCGGATTCGTCGCGGAGCTCGCAGGCAGTTCCTGGACTGGGGTCGTCGCGAGCGTGTTCGTCCCCTCGTGGCAGACGATCACGATCACCTTGTGCGTGCGCGGGTTGGTGACGTTGACCGTCGTCAGACTGCCTGAGGTAACGGCGACGGATTTTGGCAGGCTCGGGTCCTTGCTATAGCCGGCCGGGAGCGTCGTCGCATCCTCGTCGAGGGTGTAGGTGCCGACCTCGACATTCGAGAACGTGCACTCCCCTGAGACCGTCGTGCAGGAGAGGTCTACCAAGTTCCCCACGTCCGAGGTTCCCTTCAGCGTGAAGGTGACGCCGGACATGAGGTTGTTCGCGTCGTCCTTCTTCACGACCTTGAGATCTCCGAGCGCTGGGTTGTTCGTGAACGTCGCCGTGTGCACGCCACTACTGGTGATCGTGATCAGGAGCGGATTGGTCTGCGAAGCCGGGATCACGTATCCAGAGGGAGCCTGGGTTTCGAGCACCCAGTACTTGTCCCCGATCAACAGGCTGCTGAGCGTGCAGTTGCCCGTCCCGTCGCCGGTAGTTGTGCACGACTTCTGCAGTACGTCTGCCCCAGCTGGATTGCCATCGCTGGGCTCGAAGACGCCGTCGCTGTCGTCCTTATAGATCTTGAACTGGGCTCCGCTGAGGGGCCCTCCGTCCGGATCGTTCTTGACAACCTGGAGAGACCCGCAGTTCGTCAATGTGAATGAAGCTGGACCGACGAGATCCTTCATCTGCGCCTGCTCCGTCTGGCCCGAGCTCCGACTGACCGCGGAGGCCGTGCCGAAGGTCGCGCAGAGTCCGGGCGCGAAGACTCCGGCGTTTGTGAGGTCGATTGCCGCTTCGCCGAACTCCTTTACGCCGAGGGTCTCGGAAACTGAGGCCTGGCCGGTAGACGGCGGCGACAGTTCATCGACGATCCCCGCGCCGGGCACTGAGCCGCCGCCGTGGTTGACCTGCGCCTCCGCGGTTGCAGGCGGAAGCACGACCTTGGGCGACCAGCAGGGTGGATTGTTGGAGCCGACGTCACACGAGCCCGAAGTGACCCACCTCGAGAGCGTGATGATCGGTGTCGTGTTTCCGCCCTCGAAGTTGTAGATGATCAGCATGTCCGCCTCGTTGACCGTAGGCGTCGCCGGATTGTCCGCCGTACGTTGGACGAGCCCGGATCCGTTCGAGCATGCCGTCCCGCCGCTGTTGAACTCGAAGCCGATATGCGCCGAGGGAGCCGGCGAGTTCTGCGGGATTCGCACCCAGCCGAGCATCAGGTACGTGTGGCCCGAGACGGTCTTGCTGGTAAGGTAGATCCGCTTCAAGTCGTCCTTGTTTGGCGCCTTCCCAGTGTTCACGGTCGCACAGGCGTCATCCTGCTTCGTTCCACCGGCAAAGCTGTCGTCGCTGGTTGTGACCTGTGCGTCCTCAAGACCCTCGAACTGCCAGCCGGCCTCGAGGTCGATCGCGACTCGATCGGGTGCTGTTCCGGTCCAGTCGACCGGATCGAAAGTGTTCCAGTCGATTCCAACGGCAGCATTGTCGGCCAGGTTGGCGTCTGCTCCCTCGAATCCGGCTGCATCGCTTACCTGGCCCGCAGACGCACCGATCGCGAGGATCAGTGCCGCGAGCGCCATGAAGGGCAGCAGGAGCGCAAAGCGCTTCCGGCGCCCGCCGCCTGTCGGCCCAAGAATTCGTTCTGTCATGCCATTCCTCCCACCGGTTGAGCGGTCGGAGGACCCCAGCCTCCCAAACCACGCCGGCGCCCCCTCGACGCCGCCGCAGTCCGCCGCAGTTCAGGTAGAAGGATGGGCCAGTCCCAGCCCCCGGGCTAGGGGCGGTCGCCGTAATCGTCCTGCTGCCGATTACTTAGGGCGGACATCTTGATTTCCAGCGATTTCCAGCGCAAGATGCGCAACGGGAGAACTGGGAATGGACTGCGGCACGATTCTGATCGTCGATCACGACGACGCCACCCGCTCGATGGCGGTGCGGGTGGCCGTCCGGCTGGGCTACGAAGTCTGCGCGGCCGAGAACGCTGAGCTCCTCCTCGAGCGGCTCGACGGCGATCGTCCGGCACTCGCGCTCGTCGAGGTCGAGCTCGCGGGGCCCTCGAGCGGACTCGAGCTCATGCAAGAGCTTCACGCGAGGTTCGGCGAGGACCTCCCTGTCATCCTCGTCTCGGCCGATCGCACGGCTGCACTGGATCGCGTCGTCGGGCTCATGCTCGGCGCCGACGACTACCTCGCAAAACCTGTCGATCCCGGTGAGCTTCTCGCACGCGTTCGCCGCTCGCTCCGACGGAATGGCGGCTCGGTTGGAAACGGAAAACCGGCTCCCGAGTTTAATCTCAGCCCCCGCGAGCGCGAGATTCTCGCGCTACTCGCGGACGGCCAGACGCAGCTGCAGATCGCCACGACCCTCGTCGTCAGCCCGAAGACCGTGTCCACCCACATCCAACACCTGCTCTCCAAGCTCGGCGTGCACAGCCGCGCCCAAGCTGTAGCGCTGGCATTCAGGGTTGGCCTCGTCAAGTCCGACGTGCAGGCGCACGCGCTCGACTCAGAGGTCGTACCGGTTGGATGAGCGGGGCGGCTAGCGCCGCCCCGCTTCACGTCCTAGCGCCGCTCGCGCTCGCGCGGGCGGCCGCGGTCGCCGCGGCCTCCGCGGGGTCGCTCCTCGCGCTCCTCGCGAGGCGGCGCGTCCTTCGCGCGCTCGATGAGCTCCTCCGGCATGACGAGGCCGCCGTTCTCGTGCTTGGCCACGAGCTTCAGCCCGATCCGGCCACGCTCCTTGTCGACCTCCTGCACGACGACGTCGACGACGTCGCCGCGGGCCATCACGTCCTCGATGTGCGCGACCCGCCCCGGGCCGACGTTCGAGACGTGGAGCAGGCCGTCGGTGCCCTTCTTGAGCTCGACGAAGGCGCCGAACTGGGTGGTCTTCACGACCTTGCCGGTGTAGCTGTCCCCGACCTCGGGCGACTTCGTGAGAGCGGTGACGGCGGAGATCGCAGCCTCGGCCTTCGTCCCCTCGGTCGCGTAGATCAGGATCGTGCCGTCCTCCTCGATGTCGATCTGGACGTCGTAATCGGCCTCGAGCGCGCGGATCGTCTCGCCGCCCTTGCCGATGACCATGCCGATCTTCTCCGGGTCGATCTTTACGGAGGAGATGCGGGGCGCGTGGTCGGCGAGCGCCGTCCGAGACTCCGGCAGGACTGCCAGCATCTGCTCGAGGATCGAGACGCGGGCCTGCTTCGCCTGCTCGAGGGCCGAGCGCATGATCTCCTGCGTGACGCCGGTGATCTTGATGTCCATCTGGAGGCCGTTGATCCCGTCCTTCGTCCCTGCGACCTTGAAGTCCATGTCGCCGAGGTGGTCCTCCGCCCCCTGGATGTCGGTGAGGATGACGTAGTCGTCGCCCTCCTTGACGAGGCCCATCGCGATGCCTGCGACGGGCGCCGCGATCGGCACGCCCGCGTCCATCATGGCGAGCGTCGAGCCGCACACGGCGCCCATCGACGAGGACCCGTTCGACTCGAGCGTCTCCGAGACGATGCGGATCGTGTACGGGAACTCCTCGATGGACGGGAGGATCGGCTCGAGCGAGCGCTGCCCGAGCGCTCCGTGTCCGATGTCCCGCCGCTTCGGCCCGCGCATGAAGCCCGTCTCTCCGACCGAGTAGGGCGGGAAGTTGTAGTGGTGCATGAACCGTCGCGTCTGCTCGCGGGAGAGGTCGTCGATCTTCTGCCCCTCCTTCACCGTGCCGAGTGTCAGGAGCGACAGGATCTGCGTCTGTCCGCGCGTGAAGAGCCCCGAACCGTGCGTGCGCGGGCTCACGCCCACCTCGCACTCGATCGGCCGGATCTCCTCTGCCGAGCGGCCGTCCGGACGACGCTTGTCGATTGCGATCTTCTTCCGAACGAGGTCCTTGTAGGTCGAGTCGGCCGCGCGCTTGATGAACGAGCGCGTGACCGAATCCTTGACCTGCGGCTCGCCGTCCGCCGGGGCAGGCCCGACCGGAAACGGCAGCTGCAGGTGGTCGTGGATCCGATCGAAGAGGAGTTGCCGCTTCGCCGAGCGGAGCTCCTTCGAGTCCTGCTCCGCGTCCGTCAGCGCCTGCAGCTCGTCGAGGAACTGCTCGCGGAGCGGCCCTTCGACGGCCTCGGTGCGGGCCTTCTCGAGGATTGCCGCGAAGCTCGCCCGAACCTGCATCGACCTGACGATGTCGTCCTCGGTCGTGTCCATCGTGATCTCGGGCGTGTTCTCGGCGACGAGCGCGTCCACCGCTGCGGACGCCTCGCGGAGGCCGACCTCCGAGATCGCGGCGCGAACCGCGTCCCCGTGTGCGCTCTCGAGCTCGGCGGTGAGCTCGGTGTCGACCCACTTCGGCTTGCCCACCTCCGAGCGCAGGCGCTCGAGGATCTCGCAGATCTTCCGGATCTCGACATGCGCCAGCTCGAGAGCCTCGAGGAGCGTCTCCTCGGGGACCTGGTCGGCGCCGGCCTCGATCATCGTCAGGGCATCGTTCGTGCCGACGACGACGAGATCGAGGGTGGATTCCTCGAGCGCCTCCAGGGAGGGGTTGACGACGAACTCGTCGTCGATGCGCGCGACGCGAACGGCGCCGACCGGCCCGAGGAACGGCAGCGGCGACACCATCAGCGCGGCCGAGGCGCCGTTGATGCAGAGGATGTCGTGGGGTGTGACGAGGTCGGCAGAGAGGACGGTGCAGATGACCTGCACCTCGTTCCGGAACCCCTTCGGCCAGAGCGGCCTGATCGGCCGGTCGATCATGCGGGCGGTGAGCGTCGCGCGCTCGGTCGCCCTTCCCTCGCGCTTGAAGAAGCCGCCGGGGATCTTGCCCGCGGCGTACATCCGCTCCTCGACGTCGACCGTCAAGGGGAAGAAGTCCGCGTCGGGCCTCGCGTCCGGTCGTCCGACGGCCGTCGCGAGGATCATCGTGTCGCCGGAGCGGACGACGACGGCGCCGTCGGCCTGCTTGGCGAGCTTGCCCGTCTCGAAGACGATCTCCTGACCGCCCACGTCGACGGAAACCGTGGCGTCACGCCCGGTAAGTGTGCTCATGTGGTGTATCCCTTCACCTTTCCTTCGGTTCTGGAAGGTGGAGGTTTGAGTCAGCCTCGTCTCTCACGAGACTCGCTCAAACTTCCACCTTCCCTCGACGGGAGCCCTACCTTCTCAGGCCGAGCTCCTTGATGAGGGCGCGATATCCCTCGATGTCCTTGCGTTGAAAGTAATCGAGGAAGCGGCGGCGGCGGCCCACGAGCTTCAGGAGCCCGCGCCTGGAGTAGTGATCCTTCGGATGGGCGCGCAGGTGCTCGGTGAGATCGTTGATCCTCCGCGTGAGGAGGGCGATCTGCACCTGCGGCGACCCGGTGTCCGCGGGGCCGGATCCGTGCTTCTCGATGACTTCCAGCTTGACTTCCTTGGTGAGGCTCATGGAGCTCCTCTCGTTGACGAATCCGCAATCCCCGCCCCGCGTGAAGGAAGAAACACGCCGGAGCCGCGATCGCGGTCTCCGGAAGGCTACCAGCCGAGCGATGATGCCTTGTGGCTCTGAGCCACGAGGCAGGATGAGCGCATGCGTGCCGGAGTCGCCGCGGGCCATCCCGCCACCGCAGAGGTCGGCGCGGAGATCCTGACCGAGGGCGGAAGCGCCGCGGACGCGGTCGTCGCCATGTGCCTCGCCTCGTGCGTGGCCGAGACCGTGTACAGCGGCCTCCTCGCCGGGTGTCACGCCGTCGCCTTCGACGGCTCGCGCGTTCGAAACCTGGACGGATTCGCAGCGGTACCCTCCGGCGAAGGCGACCTCACCGAGATTCCGGTCGGCTTCGGGGAGGAAATCGTCGTGTACTCGATCGGAGCCGCGTCGTGCGCGGTCCCGGGCCTCCCTGCTGCGCTCGGCGAGCTCTGGGAGCGGCTCGGCCGGCTCCCGTGGACGCGGCTGGTCGAGCCGGCGCTCGTGCTCGCGCGTGCCGGCGTCCCGCTCCCCGTGATGCACGAGCGCTCGCTGGTCATGCTCGGCGACGTCTTCTCGCTCGAGCGCGGTGGCGAGCTCTTCACGCGCGAGGGCCGGATGCTGCAGACCGGCGAGCTGCTCGTGCAGCCGGGACTCGTCCAGACGCTCGAGGCGCTCGCCGAGGAGGGCACTCGGAGTGTCTATCGAGGCTCGCTGGCCGAGGAGCTCCTGCGTATCGACGGGGTGGTCTTCACAGCCGACGACCTCCGAAGCTACTCCGCCAGTTGGGGAGACCCCGTGCTCGTCGACTTTCACGAGCACCGCGTGGCGACACGAGGCGGTCTTTCCGGCGTGCCCGAGCTCCTACCCCGCTTTCCCCGCCTGGCTGGCCTGTCCGCGTCCGACCGCGTCCTCGAGCTCGTCGCGGCGCTCGAGACGCCCGACGCTGGCGGCGAGCACACGACGAACATGGTCGCCGTCGACGGCCACGGTCGCGCCTGCGTCCTCACCCACTCGCTCGGCGTCGGCGCCGGTGTCTGGGTGCCCGGCTTCGACCTGCAGCTGAACAACCTCCTCGGCGAGTCGGACATCGCGTCCGGCGATCCGAAGCCTGGAGATCATCTCCAGAGCCGGATGGCGCCGACCCTCGCGTTCGACGACTCGGGCCTCGCACTCGCGATCGGCGCCGCCGGTGCGACCCGGCTGAAGACGGCGCTCTCGACGGTGCTGGCAGGCGTTCTCGACGAAGGGCTCGATCCCGAGGACGCGGTGTCCGGCCCACGCGTCCATCCCACTCCCGATGTCGTCGATGCGGAGCCGGGTGTCGACGAGGCGGCCCTCGAGGAGCTCGAGACGCAGGGTCGCACGGTGCGGCGCTGGGAGCACCTGCATCACTACTTCGGCGGGGTCAGCTGCGTCGGCCGAACGGGCGCCGCGGGCGATCCGCGGCGCAGCGGCGCGGCGATCGTCCTGTAGGGCGAGGCAAGCCTCGCCCCCACGTCACTTCAACAGAAGGCCGTCGATCCGCTTCGAGGCGATGAACATCCCGACGACGCCCATCGTCACGAGATAGGCGACGTTCACGATCTGAAAGGTGCTGACCGCGCCGGTCGCCAGCGAGCGGACGAGCTCGATTCCGTGATAGAGCGGGAGCGCCTGCACGATCCATTCGATTCCCTGCGGATAGACGGAGAGCGGGAAGAACGTCGTCGCGAAGAGGAACATCGGCAGCATGACGAGCTGGATCAGGTCGAAGTCCTGCCAGTTCCGCATCCAGGTGACGGCCGCTATTCCGGCTCCGGCGAAGCCGAAGCCGATGACGAAGCAGGCGGGAAGGATGAGAAGGCCCCACCACGACTCGACGAGGCCGAGCACGAGGATGATGTTGAGAAACGCCGCGGAGTACAGCATCGACCGCACGACCGCCCACATCGTCTCACCGACGGCAACGTCTCGTGGGCTCACCGGGGTCGAGAGCATCGCGTCGTACACCTTCCCGTACCGCAGTTTCCAGAACACGTTCGTCGCGTCGTAGAACGCGCCGTTCATCGCCGAGGCCGCCAGCAGCGCAGGTGCGACGAACGCCGCGTACTCGAGCGTCTCCTGGTCGAAGGCGACGTTCCCGATCAGGTCGCCCAACGGGTAGACGAAGAAAAAGAGGTAGAAGAGCGGCTCGAAGAACCCGGAGAAGAGGATCATCCAGGTGCGGCGGTAGACCATCGCGTTGCGCTCGACGATCAGGAGTCCGCCGAGGCGGGGTCGAGTCCGGGACGGCAAACGCGTATCGGCAGCGATCTCGGCCATCAGACGACAAGCCTCCGGCGGTAGGAGTAATACGCGGCGGTCAGCCCTACGGCGATGAAGGCGAGGAGGTACGCGAGGTGCCCGAGCGCGCTCGGAAGGTCGACGTCGCCGAGCGTCAACTGCCGGGCGAGGTCGACTCCGTGCCAGAGCGGAGTGACATACGCGACGTATTGGAGCGCCTCCGGGAGCTGCTCGATCGGGAAGAACGTCCCCGAGAAGAGGAACATCGGCAGGATCAGGAAGCGGAAGATCGCGACGAACGAGGCCTCGTTCTCCGTGTACGCACCCCACGCCGCTATCGGTGCTGCGAACGCGATTCCGACGAGCACGGCGACGGGAATCGCGAGGATCCCGAGTGGCGAGTTCACGGCCCCGAACGCGGCGATCGCAGCGAGGTACACCGACGCCGTCATCAGCATGCGGAACGCGATGAACGCCTGGTGCCCGATCAAGACGTCCCCGACCCGGAGCGGGCTTGCGAGCATCGCGTGGTACTGCCGAGCTCCACTTGATCGCCGAGAGCACCGGCCAACTCGCTTCGAACGACGCGATCTGCATCGCGGTGGCCGCGATGAGCCCGGGCGCGACGAACTCGAGGTACGTGATGCCGTCCGGCAGGTCGGCGCTACGGTCCACCAGCTCGCCCAGGCCGAAGCCGAACGCGAGCAGGAAGAGCACAGGCGTCACCACGCTCGAGATGGCAGTTCCGCGCCAGACCCTCCGGTACTGCGCGAAGAAGAACTCGAGCGGACGAACGGGGAGCGAGTACGAGCTCATTCGATGAGCGACCGGCCGGTGAGGTGCAGGAACACGTCTTCGAGTGTGCTCCGCCGGACGAGCACGCTCTCCGGGACGAGGCCGCGCTCGTGGATGCCATGGGCTGCCGCATCGCCCTGGTCGGTGTAGAGGAGCACGCGGTCGGGCAGGGGCTCGACACGCGAGACGAGCCCGTCCGTCCAGTAGCTGAAGTCCTTCGGGCGCCCGTCGTCGTCCTCGAAGCGGAGCTCCACGACTTCACGGGTCGAATAGCGCTCGATGAGCTCCCGCGGCGATCCCTCGGCCACGATCTTCCCCTTGTCCATGACCACCAGGCGGTCGCAGAGTTGCTCGGCCTCGTCCATGTAGTGCGTCGTCAGGAGCAGCGTCACGCCCTGCCGCTTCAGGCGATAGAGCCGGTCCCAGACAACATGTCGCGCCTGCGGGTCGAGGCCGGTCGTCGGCTCGTCGAGAAGCAGCACCTCCGGGTCGTTGACGAGCGACCGCGCGATGGTCAACCGGCGCTTCATCCCGCCCGAAAGAGGCTCTACGCGGTCTTTCGCCCGATCGGTGAGCTCGACGAACTCGAGCAGTTCATCGGCCCGCTGGCGGAGCAGCGACCGCGGCAGCCCGAAGTACCGGCCGTACACGATGATGTTCTCGCGGACCGTCAGCTCCATGTCGAGCGAGTCCTCCTGGGGGACGACCCCGAGGCGGCCTCGGATCTCGACGCCGTCGCGCGCAGGGTCGAGCCCGAAGATGCTGAGCTTCCCTTCCGTGACCGGCGAGACGCAGCCGATCATGCGCATCGTCGATGTCTTCCCTGCACCGTTCGGGCCGAGGAAGCCGAACGCCTCACCGCGTTGGAGGTCGAAGTCGACCGAGTCGACCGCAGCGAGCTCGCCGAACCGCTTGACGAGTCCGCGTGCTTGGATCAGCGGTTCTCCGTTCTGCGTGGCCACCCGCCGAAAGCTACCGACCACCGACCGGGCTCCGCGTGCCGGGTTTCTCTATGCTGCCTGCGGAGCGCGAGCTCCATTCCATGCGCGCACGCTGACCGAATCACGCCTCGTCCTTCCGGCCCAGGAGGTGGTCAGCTCATGCCGCGCTCACGTGGTGCGCTCGCAGCACGTTCGATAAGCAAGTCCTTCGGCGACACGGTCGTCCTCGACCGCGCGTCGCTCACCGTGACACCGGGGAGCCGCATCGGAGTCGTCGGGCCGAACGGGATCGGCAAGTCGACGCTCCTTCGCGTGCTCGCAGGTCTCGAGGCACCTGACTCGGGGACGTTGAGTCGGGAGCCGCCGGGGCTCGGTGTCGCGTATCTCGCGCAGGAGTCCGAGCGCCTCGGGACTGTCGGGCGGCGAAGCCGCGCGGGCGACGGCTGGAGGCGATTCTCGCCTCCGACGCCGACATCCTCTTGCTCGACGAGCCGACGAACGACCTCGACTTCGCCGGGCTCGAGCTGCTCGAGCGGTTTCTCGATCGTCACCGCGGAGGGCTGGTGGTCGTGTCGCACGATCGAGCGCTGCTCGAGGGGATGACGCGCATCATCGAGTTCGAGGCGGAGACGCGAACGGTGCGCGAGTTCGCGGGCGGATGGAGTGAGTTCGAGGGGGAGCGGCGTCGGGCGCGCGAGCGGCACGAAGCCGAGTACGTCCGCTACGTCGACGAACGGAGCCGGATCCGGGAGCAGGCTCGGAAGATGCGCCAATGGGAGGACCGTGGGTACGGCCAGGGCCGTAAGAAGAAGAAGACCAAGGACATCGCCAAGCGCTTCGAGAAGAAGCTCGCTCGCGTCGAGGCGGTCGAGAAGCCCTGGACACCATGGAGGCTCGAGCTCGCGCTGACCCCCGCCCGGCGGGGCGGTGACATCGTCGCGAGGCTCGAGGGAGCGGTGGTCGAGCGCGGCGGGTTCACACTCGGGCCGATCGACTTGGAGCTCCGTAACGGGGACCGGCTGGTCGTCCTCGGACGAAACGGCGCCGGCAAGACGACGCTCCTGCGAGCGCTTCTCGGCGAGCTCCCGTTGACGGACGGACGGCGCTGGGTCGGGCCTGGCGTCGTCCTCGGCGACCTCCCGCAAGGCGGAGGAATCTTCTCCGGGGAGCGCTCGCTCCTCGATCTCTTCCTGGACGAGTCGAACCTGGAAGGGGGCGCGGCGCGGACGCTCCTCGCCAA
>CAVRLT010000026.1:0-152566 GCA_963721795.1 uncultured Actinomycetes bacterium | reverse complement strand
CGAAGCGACGGCGTACGTCCTCCTCGAAGTTCCCGAGCGTCGAGCCGAGGAAGGCGAACAGTCGGCGACCGCCGGGCTCGAGGGCGTCGAGATGGCGCTCGTAGTCGCCGACGATCGCGTCCACGGCGATGTCCGGGTACTCCCTGGCGATGTCGTTCGCGCTCGCGACGAGCACTTCCTCGCTCACGTCGAGCGGCGCGAAGGAGCGGAGCGTCCCTGCGGCGCTCAGCGCGTCCAGGAGCAGCCTCGTCTTCTCCGAAGTGCCTGAGCCGAGCTCGACGAGCGTCGTTGCGCCCGTCTCGGTCGCGATCTCGTGCGCGTGGTCGCCGAGAATCTGCCGCTCCGTCCGCGTGAGGTAGTACTCCGGGAGGCGGGTGATCTCGTCGAAGAGGAGCGAGCCGCGCTCGTCGTAGAGCCAGATCGACGGAACCCGCTTCGGTACGGCGCGCAGGCCTGCGAGTGCGGCGTCGCGGAATGCCCTGTCGCGGTCAGCAGGATCGAGGAGCTTCTCGACTCGGACGCGAGGGTTGGTAGCTGCGCCGTGGTTCATGACGGGGTCTGGCTGAAGCCAGACCCCGGACGTTAGGGCAAAGCCAGACCCCGGACGTTAGGGCAAAGCCAGACCCCGTACCGCTGCGCGCTACGCGTCTCGCGCGCAGCGGAAGCCGGCGAAGATGTGCCGCCGGTCGGGGAAGTCGAAGTTCCGGAAGGTCGTGCGGGCGACGAGGGAGTCGGTTGCCCAGGAGCCCCCGCGGAGGACGCGGTACTGCTCGCCGAAGTAGACCTCCGAGTACTCCGGATACGGGTACGCGAGGAACCCGGGATACGGGAGGAAGTGCGACGATGTCCACTCCCAGACGTCCCCGATGAGCTGACGGCAGCCGACGGGGCTCTCGCCGCCGACGAACGAGCCTGCGGGCGCCGGCGAGAAGCGCCGATGGCCGAGGTTGGCCTCGTATCCCGCCGACTCGCGACCCCACGGGAAGCGGTTCTTGCCCCGACGCTCGTGCCACGCCGCCGCCCGCTCCCACTCCGCTTCGGTCGGGAGGCGCTTCTTGGCCCAGCGAGCGAACGCGTCCGCCTCGTACCAGGAGACGTGCTGCACGGGCTCGTCCGGTGGGACCGGCTCGCGCCTGCCGAAGCGGACGCGCTCCCAGCCGTGCTGCCCGCGCTCCCAGAAGAGCGGCGCGGTCACGTTCTCCCGCTCGCGCCACTCCCAGCCCTCCTCGCTCCAGTGCTTCTGCGAGCGGTACCCGCGGTGGGCGATGAAGTCTGCGAAGGCCGCGTTCGTAACGGGCACCCGATCGATGAAGAACGGCCCGAGCTCGACCTCGTGTGATCCCAGCTCGTTGTCGTATGCCCACGGCTCGTCCGTCGCACCGAGGATGAAGGGGCCGCCCCCCACGTAGATCTCGTCGGGCCCCGAGGACGGGTCGTCGGGCGGCGCGGCGTCGCGCATCGGGTACCCGATCGCGGTTCGAAGCTGGAGCGTCTGGAGCATCGTCTCCTGGTGCTGGAGCTCGTGCTGGAGGACGAGCCCGAAGACGAACCCTCGGTTCAAGAGCGGGTTCTGTGCGTCGAGATCGGTGTGCTCGAGTGCCTCGAGCACGCGCTCGCGGACGGCGCCCGCGTAAGCTCGGACCGACTCCGGGCGGAGCGTCGGGAGCTTCGCACCGGGGCTTCGCGCCTGCCGGAAGGCGCTGGAGACCTCGTCGTGCCCACCGTCGAGCGGCGGGTTGCCGTAGAGGTTCCGAAGCAGCCAGAGCTCCTCGAAGTGTGCGATCTGCGCGAGCTCCCACACGAGCGGTGACTGGAGCGGCGACACGTGCTCGACCAGCCCTTCGTCGGTGACCGGCGCGAGGATCTCCTCGGTGCCGGCGCGGGCCTGTTCCAGGGCGACCTGAAGCTCGACGACGGAGTCCATGACCGGACTTTGCATGATGCCCGACACTTGCACCAGGCCCATTCGGGCTGGCTGTAGCCTACGTCCCTCATTCGAGGAGAGGAGCCTGGGGCAGTGGAAGGGAATGGAGCAGGTCCGGTCGTCGTCGCGCAGGACGTCGCGCGGCGCTATGGGGAGGGCGAGACCGCCGTCGACGCTCTCCGCGGGGTATCGGTCGACATCGCGCGCTCGCGCCTGACCGCGGTGATGGGCCCCTCCGGGTCGGGGAAGTCGACGCTGATGCACATCCTCGCCGGTCTCGACAAGCCGACGTCGGGAACGGTCGAGGTCGCGGGCACGGAGATCACCACGCTCGGCGACAACGACCTGACGAAGCTGCGCCGCGAGCACATCGGCTTCGTCTTCCAGTTCTTCAACCTGCTTCCGATGCTGAACGCGCGAGAGAACATCACCCTCCCGCTGACGATCGCAGGCGAGAAGCCGGAGGACGGCTGGGTGGAGAAGATCGTCGGCGACGTCGGGCTCTCGGACCGGCTCAGCCATCGCCCGTCGGAGCTCTCGGGCGGGCAGCAGCAGCGCGTCGCGATCGCGCGGGCGCTCATCTCCAAGCCCACGGTCCTCTTCGCCGACGAGCCGACCGGGAATCTCGACTCTACGACCGGGACCGAGATACTCGAGCTACTCCGGCGATCCGTGGACGAGTACGGCCAGACGATGGTCATGGTGACGCACGACGCGCGCGCGGCGGCGATGGCCCACCGCGTGCTGTTCCTCGCCGACGGCGAGATCGTGCGCGAGCTCGGTGAGTGCGACACGCACCGGATCCTGGAGGTCCTCGAGGAGATCGCCGCCTAGTGATCAGGTTCGCCATCCGCGGCCTGCTCGGCAGGAAGCTCCGCGCCGTCCTGACGGGGATCGCGATCGTCCTCGGCGTCGCGATGATCAGCGGCACCTACGTCCTGACGGACACGATCGACAAGGCGTTCTCGAACCTCTTCACTCAGTCGTACGCAGGGACGGACGCCGTCGTCCAGGGCGAGGGCCCCGACATCTCGATCGACGGCGCCGCGGCTCCGACGCCGCCGGTCGACGCGTCGCTGCTCGAGACGGTGAGGGAGGTCGACGAGGTCTCGCTCGCGACGGGTGGCATCTACGACGAGACGAACACGAAGATCCTCACCCCAGAGGGCGACGCCGTCAGCACAGGGGGCGCGCCGAGCTTCGGGTTCGGGATCGACACGAGCCAGGAGTACGCGCAGTTCAACCCGCTGAACCTTCTCGAGGGCCGCTGGCCGTCCGCGCCGAACGAGGTCGTGATCGACGCGGGCACCGCGGACGGGCAGAGCTACGCGCTCGGCGACACCGTCGAGGTCGCCACGCTCGTGCCCAAGCGTGCGTTCGAGCTCGTCGGCGTCGCCCAGTACGGCGGCGTGGACAGTCTCGGGACGGCGACGTTCGCAGTGTTCACGATCCCGACGGCGCAGGAGCTCCTCGACCGCGAGGGGCAATACGACGTGATCTCGGTCGCCGCGAACGAGGGAACGAGCGAGGAGGACCTCGTCACCGCGATCCAGGTCGTGCTCCCGGACGGCGTGACCGCGCAGACCGCAACGGTGGAGACCGAGGAGGCGCAGGACGAGATCGGCCAGTTCACGTCGATCATCCGCTACTTCCTGTTGACGTTCGCCGGCATCTCGCTCTTCGTGGGCGCGTTCGTCATCTTCAACACCTTCTCGATCACCGTCGCGCAGCGCACACGCGAGTTCGCCACTCTGCGGACGATCGGCGCGTCGCGCCGGCAGGTCCTCTCCGCCGTGATCCTCGAGTCGATCGTCATCGGCATCGTGGCCTCGCTCATCGGTCTCGCGTTGGGCCTACTTCTCGCGGAAGGGATCCAGGCACTGTTCGGCACGTTGGGCTTCGAGCTGCCAACCGCCGAGCGCGTCTTCGCGCTGCGCACGGTAGTCGTCTCGATGCTCGTCGGCGTCCTGGTGACGCTCGCTGCGGGCCTCTTCCCCGCCATCCGCGCCACGCGTGTACCGCCGATCGCCGCGGTGCGCGAGGGAGCGGAGCTTCCTCGCTCGCGGATCTCGCCTTTCGTGCCTTGGATCGCGGCACTCGTCGTCGTCGGAGCGCTGCTCCTGCTCGGCCGGGCGATGTTCAGCGACGACCTGGGCACGGCCGACCGCCTGATCGGTCTCGCGGGGGGCGTCCTGCTCCTGTTCGTCGGCATCGCGATGCTCTCGTCGCGGCTCGTGCGGCCGATCGCCGCTCTGGTCGGCCTCCCTGCGCGTCGGATCGGGGGCGCGGCGGGGAAGCTCGCGAGCGGGAACACGGTGCGCAACCCGGGCAGGACCGCCGCGACGGCAGCCGCGCTGATGATCGGGATCGCGCTCGTCGCGTTCATCGCGACGCTCGCGAACGGCCTGAAGACGTCGAACCGCGAGGCGATCGAGGAGCAGGTGTCCGCCGACTACGTGATCACGGCCCAGGACGGCTACGCGCCGTACCCGGCCGCGATCGGCGATGCTGTGGCCGCATCGGAAGCGCCCGAGGTCGTGTCGCCCGTGCGGACCGGCGCTGCGCTCGTGAACGACGACCAGGCCGAGCTCGGCGGCATCGATCCTGAGACGATCATGTCCGCGTACACCTTCGACTGGACCGACGGGAGCGACGCCGTGCTCGCGGATCTCGGGACGACCGGAGCAATCGTGAGCGCGAACTACGCCGACGATCACGGACTAGAGATCGGCACCCGTCTCAGGCTCACGTCGACCGACAACCGGACCGCCGATGCCAGGATCGTCGGCCTCTACGAGCCGCACCCGTTCTATCCGCTGCTCGAGAGCATCACCGTGTCGACCGTGCTCTTCGACGAGCTGTACGACCGCCCGCAAAATCGCTGGACGTGGGCGAACGTCGCCGGCGAGCCGTCCGATTCGGGCAAGGCGCAGCTCCAGGAGGCGGTCGCGGGCTTCCCGGATGCTCAGGTCGAGACGCGTGAGGAGTGGATCGAGCGCGAGGACGACGACATCAGCGAGTTCCTCACCTTCCTCTACGTGTTGCTCGCGCTTGCCGTGCTCATCAGCATCTTCGGGATGATCAATACGCTCGTCCTCTCGGTCTACGAGCGGACGCGTGAGATCGGAATGCTCAGGGCGATCGGCATGACGCGCCGGCAGACCCGCCGCATGGTCCGGCAGGAGAGCATCATCACCGCGCTCATCGGCGCGGCGATCGGGCTCCCGCTCGGGATCTTCCTGGCCGCACTCGTGACGCGCGCGCTCGGGGACTTCAACCTGACCTTCTCCATCCCCTGGTTCCAGCTGATCTTCCTCACGGTGCTCGCGATCGTGGTCGGCATCGTTGCCGCGATCATGCCCGCGCGCCGCGCGGCCAAGCTCGACCCGCTCCGGGCGATCGCATACGAATGACCCGCTTCGCGATCCGGGGCCTGCTGAGCCGGAAGCTGCGGACGGCGCTGACCGCTCTCGCGATCGTCCTCGGCGTCGCGATGATCAGCGGGACGTACGTCCTGACCGACTCGATCGACCAGGCGTTCGACCGGATCTTCACGGACATCCGCAAGGGCTCGAACGCGGTGATCTCGGGCGAGTCGGCGTTCGATCTCTCGGACGGCAGCGGGGTGACGGAGCCGACGTTCGACGAGTCGCTGCTCGACGAGGTGCGCGGGCTCTCCGGTGTTGCCGAGGCCGAGGGAAGCGTCGACTCGGATGCCACTCAGCTGATCGGCGACGACGGCAAGGCGGTCGTGTACGGCGGTGCGCCGAACCTCGGGTTCTCGATAGCGAATCCCAACTCGCGCTTCAACCCGCTGACGCTCGTCGAAGGTGAGTGGCCGGAGCCTGACCAGGTCGTCATCGACAAGGAAACGGCCGGCAAGGAGGACTTCGAAGTAGGGGAGACGATCGGGATCCAGGCGGAGGGCCCGGTTCAGCGCCTGTCGATCTCGGGGATCATGCAGTTCAGCTCGGGTCTCTCGATCGGCGGGGCGACGCTCGCCGGCTTCGACCTCCCGACCGCTCAGCGCCTGATGCGGAAAGACGGTCGCCTCGACGAGATCGCGGTGGCGTCGAAGGCAGGCGTCACCGACCCGGAGCTCGTCCGCGAGATACAGGAGATCCTTCCGGAGGGCACGAAGGTGCAGGGCGTCGGCGAACAGGTGCAGTCGGACGCCGAGGAGACGAACGAGTTCATCACGTTCCTGCAGACGTTCCTGCTCGCCTTCGGCGGCATCGCGCTCTTCGTGGGCTCCTTCGTCATCGCGAACTCGCTTTCGATCACGATCGCCCAGCGGACGCGTGAGCTGGCGACCCTGCGGATGCTCGGCGCGTCTCGTCGGCAGGTTCTGGGCTCGATCATCCTCGAGTCGCTCGTCGTCGGGGTCATCGCCTCGGTCATCGGGCTCTTCCTCGGTCTCCTACTTGCGAGGGGCCTGTTCTCGCTGTTCGATGCCGTCGGCTTCACGCTCCCGAACACCGGCCTCGTCTTCGAGACGCGCACCGTGATCGTGGCGCTCTTGGCCGGGATCCTGGTAACGCTCGTTGCCAGTCTGCGGCCGGCGATCCGCGCCACCCGCGTGCCGCCGGTCGCGGCCGTCCGCGAGGGTGCGACGCTGCCGCCAGGGCGATTCGCGCGCTTCCGTGGGCTGGGCGCACTGCTGATGATCGCGGCCGGCTTCGGCGCGCTCGCTTACGGCCTCTTCGCCGGCGGCCTCGACACGACTGCGATCCTCATCTGGATGGGCCTCGGCACGCTGCTGGTCTTCCTCGGCGTCGCGCTCTTCTCCTCGCGTCTCGTGCGGCCGCTCGCGCACGTGCTCGGTTGGCCCGCGACGCGCATTGGAGGCGCTGCCGGCTCGCTGGCGCGGGATAACGCGCGCCGCAACCCGCAGCGAACCGCGTCGACCGCGGCCGCGCTGATGATCGGCCTTGCGCTCGTCACGCTCGTGGCGACGTTGGCGTCCGGGATCGTGGCGTCGTTCAAGGGAGCCGTCAATGACCTCTTCACGGGCGACTTCGCGATCACCGCTCAGAACAACTTCTCGCCGATCCCGATCGACGCGGCAGAAGCGACGGCGCAGGTGCCGGGCGTAACGGTTGTCGGCAACGTGCGGACGGGCGAGGCGCTTCGGAACGGCGACGCGGACTTCATCACCGCGGTCGATCCCGGGATGCGCGAGGTGATCGATCTCGAGTGGAAGGAAGGTTCACCGGAGGTCATCTCGTCGCTCGGGGACGATGGCGCATTCGTGGACGACGGCTGGGCGGAGGACAACGAGCTCGGGGTGGGATCCCCGATCGAGATCACGTTCCCGAACGGGAGCTCGAGGACGTTCACGATCGACGGCATCTTCGAGCCGCCAACGGGAGGATCGCCATTCGCCTCCGTCACGATCTCGGCCGCGGCGTGGGACGCGGAGGTCGCACAGCCGCGGAACCTCTATTCGTTCCTGAAGATGGACGGTGGGCCGACCGACGGGAACCAAGCTGCGCTCGACACCGCGCTCGCCGACTTCCCGAACGCGAAGGCGCAGACGCGGCAGGCTTTCATCGACAACCAGATATCAGGGCTCAGCTCGATCCTGAACATCCTGTACGTGCTGCTCGCGCTCTCGATCATCGTGAGCCTGTTCGGGATCGTGAACACGCTCGTGCTGACGGTGTTCGAGCGGACACGCGAGATCGGGATGCTCCGGGCGATCGGGATGACGCGGCGGCAGATCCGCCGCATGATCCGCCACGAGAGCGTCATCACCGCGCTGATCGGTGCTGCGATCGGGATCGTGCTTGGAATCGTTCTGGCCGCGCTGCTGATCGCGCGCGTCGACTTCCTCGTCTTCTCCTTCCCAACGGCGCAGGTGATCATCTTCGTGATCGCCGCGATCGTGGTCGGCATCCTCGCCGCGGTTTTTCCTGCCCGGCGAGCCGCCAAGCTCGACCCGCTCAGGGCTATCGCGTACGAATGACGCCGTCTGCGGCGAGATCGGCGATCTGCTCGTCCGAGTAGCCGGCCTCCGCCAGCACCTCCGCCGTGTGCTCGCCGAGGAGCGGCGGCGGGTGGTGATGGATAGCTCGCTCGCCGTCGAAGGAAAGCGGCAGCGCGGCGAGCCGGAGGTCGGGGATGGTCGGGTGCTCGAGGGGCTGGAGGATCTCGAGCGCCTCGGTCTGCTCGGCGGTGACGACGTCCTCGACGTCGGCGACCGGCGCGGCAGGGATTCCGGCCTCGGTCAAGAGCCGGTGCCACTCTGCGGTGTCGCGCTCTTGCAGCCGGTCGGAGAGGATCGCGACCAGCTGCTCGCGGTGCTCCACGCGATCGGGGTTCGTCCGGAACCGCGGATCGGCCAGGAGCTCGGGGAGGTCGAGCGCCGTGCAGAGCGCGGCGAACAGCCGATCGTTCCCGCCGGCGATCATCAGCTCGCCGTCGCGGGTGGGGAAGACTTGATACGGCGCGACCATCGGGAAGACCGTGCCCTCGGGCACCGGCACCGTGCCGTCGGCGAGGAACCCGACGAGGTGGTAGCCGACGTAGGCGAGCGCGGTCTCGTAGAGCGAGGTGTCGACGACGGCGCCGTCGCCGTTTCGCTCGCGCTCGAGGAGTGCCGAGACGATTCCGAGCGCGGACCACATGCCCGTGCCCATGTCGATCAGCGACGAGCCGACACGGACGCCCGACCGCCCCGGCTCCCCCGTCAGGCTGATGAGGCCGCCCGCAGCCTGCATGAGTGCGTCATAGCCCGGCTCGCTCGAGAGCGGCCCGACGCGGCCGTACGCCCCGATCGAGCAGTAGACGAGTCGCGGGTTTCGGGCGCGCACCGCTGCTGCGCCCAGGCCGAGCCGCTCCGCGAGCCCCGGTCGGAGGCTCTGGAGGAAGACGTCGGAGTCCTCGGCGAGCTTCAAGAGCACCTCGCGGCCGCGCTCGTCACCGAGTGAGAGGGCGAGCGACCGCTTTCCCGCATTGACCGAGAGGAACATCGCGCCCTCGCCGCCCCAGAAGGGTGGCCCCCACGCACGGGCGTCGTCGCCCGTGTCCGGCCGTTCGACCTTGACGACGTCGGCGCCGAGCGAGGCGAGGATCTCTGCGCAGAACGGTCCGGCGATCGAGGTCGTGACGTCGAGGACGCGCGTACCTGCGAGGGGAAGAAAGGGCATCTGCCAATTCTCGCGTGAGGCGCCGTGTCTGAGCCGCCGTGTCGGACACGATTTGGCTGTCAAGGGGGTTTAGTGCAGGAGGTGCGCCAATCGCTCCACAGCTCGTGGCCGAAGAGCGCGTCCTGCGCTCGAAGTGGCGAAACGGCCATGGCCGTGCCCCGCGCGCCGTGAAACCCGGTGTCTGACACTGGTTTTTCGGCGAGGATGCGCGCGTGCCCGACTGGCTCGACTTCGATCAGCTCGCCGAGTGGGTCTCCGGCGAGTGGTGGAGCTACCTCGTCATCTTCGCGATCGCGGCGATCGACGCGTTCTTCCCGGTCGTGCCGAGCGAGACCCTCGTCGTCATCGGAGGCAGCCTCGCCGGGTCGGGTGACCTGAGCCTCCTGCTCGTCATTCTCGCGGGGGCGACGGGCGCAGTCCTCGGCGACAACATCTCCTACGGAATTGGCGCGCTCGTGGGAGAGAGAACCGTCAAGCGCTGGTTCCGGACCGAAAAGTCGATCAAGCGCCTCGAGTGGGCGGAGCACACGCTGGACGAGCGCGGCGCGTACATCATCCTCCTCGCGCGCTTCATCCCTGGAGGCAGGACGGCCGTGACCTTCTCCGCCGGCTACATCCCCACCTTCTCCTGGCGACGGTTCATCGTCTACGACGTCATCGCCGGGGTGCTCTGGGCGACGTACGCGGCCATGCTCGGCTTCCTCTTCGGGAAGACATTCGAAGAGCATCCCGTGTGGGGCGTCGTTCTCGCACTCGCAATCGCGCTGACCCTCGGTCTCGTCGTCGAGCTGGTGCGCCACATCCGGAAGCGGCGCAGCGCGACCGCATAGACTCGAGTCGGTGGCGAAGACTCCTCGTCCATCTCACAAGTGGGCCAGAGAGTCCGACCCGCGCTGCGCTCGGGTTCCTCGTCGCGAAGGCCGCGATCGAGGAGGGGCACGAGGTGAGCATGTTTCTCGCCGGCGACTCGGTGCAGCTGCTGCGCGACGGCGTTCTCGACTCGCTGGTCGGGCTCGGCACGGGAAGCCTGCGCGAGTCGTACGCCGCGGTCGTGGCCTCTGGGACCCGGATCTACGCGTCAGGGATGTCGAGCAAGGCCCGTGGCCTCGGCGACCTCGATCTCGAGGGCAAGCCCGTCGAGCTCGCGCTGCCGAACAGGCTCGTGCAGCTCGCGCTCGAGAGCGACCGCGTCCTGACGTACTAGAGGCCGGCGGTGGGCTCGCGCGGCGTCGCCACCTCGTCGTGGCCCGTCTGGAGGAGGCTCCAAGCCTTCCACCCGATCGCGAGCACCAGCACGAAAACGAGCGGCACGAGCGCAGCGTGGAACGCGTGCAGGGCGCCGTTGTCGCCGCCGACGTTCCCTCCGCCCGCGAGGAACGCCTGAACCGACCCGATCACGGCGAGGACGAACGGCCATGTCGCCCGACGCCAGTTCGGCCAAACCGCGACGAGGGCCGAGAGGAACGTGAGGATGTAGCAGAGGTGGACAAGCTTCCCGAGGTCCTTGTGCGTGTCCAACCAGCCTGTCTCCCCGAAGATGAAGCCTCCGATGAGATAAACCTGCACGCCCATGCCGACGGCAGCTGCCGCGGCGAAGATGAACGTTCCCCACAGTCCGAGCCGTTGTCTGTCCATGCGCGCGAGCCTACGACCTGCGGCGGACGGAGTCAACTTGCGTAGCGTTTCCGTGATGAACCGCCTGGCCGGCGCCACCAGTCCGTACCTCCTCCAGCACGCCGAGAACCCCGTCGCCTGGCATCCCTGGGACGACGAGGCGTTCGAGCTCGCGGAGCGCGAGGGCAAGCCGCTGCTCGTCTCGGTCGGCTACAGCTCGTGCCACTGGTGCCACGTGATGGCACACGAGTCGTTCGAAGACCCGGCGACGGCGGCGCTCATGAACGAGCTCTTCGTCAACGTCAAGGTGGATCGCGAGGAGCGGCCTGACGTCGACGCCGTGACGATGGAGGCGACCGTCGGGATGACGGGATCCGGCGGCTGGCCGACGACCGTGTTCATGACCCCCGCCGGTAAGCCGTTCTACGCCGGCACCTACTTCCCGCCCGAGCCGCGGCACGGGTTGGCGAGCTTCCGGGAGCTCCTGCAGGCGGTCGCCAAGGCGTGGAGCGAGCGGCGCGCGGACATCGAGCGGCAGGCGCACCAGATCGACGAGACCCTTCGCCGAAGCGCCGAGCTGCGTCCGTCCACCGAGCCGTTGACGGACTCGATCCTTTCGGAAGCCGCCCGCGGTATCGCACGAACGTTCGAGCCCGCCTTCGGCGGCTTCGGCGGCGCGCCGAAGTTCCCGGCAGCGTCGACGCTGGAGTTCCTCCTCCGCCGGGGTGACGAGGACGCGCTCGCGATGGTGACGGCGACGCTCGACGGGATGGCCGCGGGTGGTCTCTACGACGTCGTCGGAGGCGGATTCCACCGCTACTCGGTCGACGAGCGCTGGCTCGTCCCGCACTTCGAGAAGATGCTCTACGACAACGCCGTTCTGGCCTCGACGTACCTGCACGGCTGGCTCGTGACCGGTCGTCCGCGCTACCGGGAGATCGTGGAGGAGACGATCGAGTACCTCGTCCGGGAGATGCTGCTCCCGGCGGGCGGCCTCGCGTCCGCGCAGGACGCGGACACCGATGGAGTCGAGGGCCTGACCTACACGTGGACCGAGGACGAAGCGAGGGCGGCCGGGATCCCCGACGAGCTGCTCGAGCCCTTCGAGCACGGGCGCTTCATCGTGCGGGGCGAGCTCGACCGCGGGCTTCGCGAGCGCCTGCTCGCCGAGCGTGCGACCCGCACCCAGCCCTTCCGCGACGACAAGGTTCTCGCTTCCTGGAACGGGCTCGCGCTGGCGGCGATCGCCGAGGCCGCGTACCGCTTCGAGCGCGAAGACTGGCTCGAGGTCGCCCGCGGCGTGGGCGAGCTCCTCCTCGGGCCGCTGTCGGAGGACGGAGAGCTCCTGCGCTCGCGCCGAGACGGACGGGCAAGTGGCGGCGGGTACCTCGACGACTACGCAAATGTCGCGTACGGCCTCCTCGAGCTCCATGTCGCGACCGGCGAGCTCCGCTGGCTCATCGAGGCGCACCGGCTCGCCCTGCTCGCGATCGAGCTCTTCGCCGACGAGGAGCGCGGCGGGTTCTACCTCTCGCCGGCAGGCGCCGACGAGCGCGTGCCGCGCACGAAGGACCTCCAGGACACGCCGATTCCTTCGGGCAACTCGATGCTCGCGTGGGTGCTCCTTCGCCTCGGCAGGATCTGGGGCGACGACGAGCTGGAACGCCGAGCCGTGTCCGTGTTCCGCCTGGTCGAGCCAGCCCTCCGCCGTGCTCCGGGAGGGTTCGCGTGGATGCTCTGCGGCCTCGACCTCTGGTTCAGCCCGCCGCGCGAGATCGCGATCGCCGGGTCCGACGGATTCCCCGGTCGCGCGCGCCGCGCTCGCGTCGTTCGATCCCCGCGCAGTCGTCGCCGTGGGACCCGCGGACGAGGTTCCGCTGCTCGAGGGCAAGGGCCTCGTGGACGGCGAGACCGCCGTCTACGTCTGTGAGCGCTTCGTCTGCCAGAGACCGGTCACCGATCCCGCCGCGCTTCACGTGACCGCCTGACATGCGGGTCTGCCTGATGATCGAGGGTCAGGAGGGCGTGACCTGGGACGACTGGGTGCGTCTCGCGGGGCTCGCCGAGCAACACGGGCTGGAGGGGCTCTTCCGCTCCGACCACTACACGGCGATCATCCGTCAGGACGCCGACGCCCTCGACGCCTGGACGACGCTCGCCGGGCTGGCGGCCGTCACCGAGCGGATCCGGCTCGGCACGCTCGTGTCTCCTGCGACCTTCCGCCATCCGAGCGTGCTCGCGCGGATGGCCGCCACGGTCGACCACATCTCCGGTGGTCGCTTGGACGTCGGGCATGGGAGCGGGCTGGTACGAGCGGGAGCACCTCGCGCACGGCTTCCCGTTCCTCGACGCGAAGCAGCGATTCGCGCTCTTCGCCGAGCAGGTCGAGATCGTCGTCAGGTCCTGGACCGAGGGCTCGTTCGACCACGCTGGACCGGCGTACGAGCTCGAAACGCAGACTGCGCTCCCGCGGCCGTTCCAGAGCCCGCATCCACCTCTCGTCCTCGGCGGCACGGTCAAGCCACGCTTCGCGGCGCTTGCGGCGCGCTGGGCAGACGAGGTCAACACGCTCGGCGCGCCGAACGACGAGCTCCGCAGGCGCAAGCAGCGGCTCGACCAGGCGTGCGCCGACGCCGGCCGCGACCCCGCGACGCTCGGCTTCTCCGTGATGACAGCGTGCTTCGTCGGTTCCGACCGCGCGGAGGTCCTCGACCGCGTCGGCACGTTCCTCGCGGTGCGCGGCGGAGACGCGAACGCCGAGGAGATCCTCGACCAGCGCCGGGCGAGCTGGCTGGCGGGCACCGTCGACGAGGTCGTCGAGCGGATCCGAGAGCTCGACGCGATCGGAGTCACGCGCGTCTTTCTCCAGCACCTGAACTACGCGGACGACGACATGGTCGCGCTCGTTGGCAAGCAGCTGATCCCCGCACTTGCGTAGGGGCCGCGCGCATGCCCGCCCTGGGTAATGTCTCGGCCATGACAACCACAGAGCTGACCGGGGCGGAGGACATTGCGTGGGATCTCTCCGACCTCTACGACGGCGGTGACGACGCCCGCCTCCAGCAGGACGAGCAGGAGGCCGAGCAGGCCGCCTCGGCGTTTCGCGACAGGTACTACGGCAAGGTGGCCGAGCTCAGCGCGGCCGAGCTCAAAGATGCGATCGAAGAGCGAGAGCGCATCGAAGAGGTCCTCACGCGCGCCCTCTACTACGCGCACCTCTGGTTCTCGACCGATACCGCCGACCCCGCCCGCGGCGCGCTCGTTGCACGCCTGACCGAGAAGGGCGCTGCTCTCGACACGCAGCTCCTGTTCTTCGGGCTCGAGATCGCGGATCTCGAGGATGCCCAAGCGGAGTCGCTGATCGGAGCGTCGGAGCTCGAGCGCTGGCGCCACTGGCTGCGCTCGCTCAGGAAGTTCCGCCCGTACCTCCTCTCCGAGCCGGAGGAGAAGATCTTCACAGAGAAGTCCGTCTCCGGCGTCAGTGCCTGGTCCCGCCTGCACGAGGAGCTCCTGAGCGCGATCAAGGTCGAGCTGGACGGGGAGACGATCGGCCTGGAAGAGGCCATGGCGAAGCTCTACTCCGCCGACCGCGACGAACGGCGCGCGGCGGCCGAGGCCGTCACCGAGGCGCTCGCTCCCGGCCTGCGTACGCGCGCGTACGTCTTCAACACGATCCTCGTCGACAAGTCGATCGACGACCGCCTGCGCGGGTACGAGACGTGGATCTCGTCACGGAACCTCCGAAACGACACGACCGACGAAGCCGTGGACGCGCTCATCGACGCCGCGGTCACGCGCTACGACGTCCCGCAGCGCTACTACCGTCTGAAAGCGAAGCTCCTCGAGCTCGACCGGCTCACGTTCTACGACCGCTTCGCGCCGATTGCCGACGACCCCTCGAAGGTCTCCTGGGACGAGGCGCGAGACATCGTCGTCTCGGCATATCACGACTTCACCCTCGAGACGGGAGACGTCGTCGCCCGCTTCTTCGACCAGAGCTGGATCGACGCCCCCGTTCGCGAGAACAAGCGCACCGGCGCCTTCTGCGCGACCACCGTTCCCGGTGTCCACCCCTACATCCTCATGAACTTCACGGGCGACCGGCGCTCGATCCTCACCCTCGCGCACGAGCTCGGCCACGGCCTGCACGGTGTGCTCACGCAGCCGCTCGGGCTCTTCAATGCCGACACGCCGTTGACGACCGCCGAGACGGCGTCGGTGTTCGGCGAGGCGCTGACGTTCAAGCGCCTGCTCGCGCTCGAGGACGACCCGCGGCGCCGCCTCAACCTGCTCGCCGGGAGGATCGAGGACTCGATCGCGACGGTCTTCCGACAGATCGCGATGAACCGCTTCGAGCACGCCGTCCACACGGAGCGGCGGGAGCACGGCGAGCTCGCAGCCGACCGGTTCGAGGAGCTCTGGCTCGAGACGCAGAAGGACATGTTCGCGGACTCCGTCGACGTCGACGGGTACGGGACGTGGTGGAGCTACATCCCGCACTTCCTGTCGACGCCCGGCTACGTCTACGCGTATGCGTACGGCTTCCTCTTCGCGCTCTCGATCTTCCGGCGCTACGAGCAGGAGGGCGACTCGATGGTGGAGCCGTATCTGGACGTGCTCCGTGCCGGCGGCTCGAAGCCGCCCGAGGAGCTCGCCGAGATCGTCGGGCTCGACCTGACGGACGCCGGGATCTGGGCGACCGGAATCGAGGCGCTCTCCGCGGAGCTCGACGAGGCAGAGGAGCTTGCGAACGAGATAGGCCTCGGGTAGCGGATCTGAGCGGCATCTGCGACGTGGACGGGCAGCGCCCGCGGAGCGGGCGCCTTTAGGGATTTCGCGCGATCGGAATCCGCGCTAGCGGATTCCGATCTTGCGCATGATTCGAGCCTCGCGCTACTCTCGCGACTGACAGGCAGGCTCGGAGGGATAAAAGGAGGAAGTCCGTGCGGAAATTATTCGCGTGCGGCGGTGCTCTTGTCGCTGCTTTCGCGTTCACGGTGCCCGGGGCGCTCGGTGGGGCGGAGCAGACACCCGGTGTCACCGCGAAGAAGATCGTGATCGGGGCGACGTTCCCGCTGACAGGCCCCGTGGCCGGGTATGCGCCGATCGCGACAGGCATCAAGACGTACTTCAGCTACATCAATGCGCGGCGCGGGCCCGACGGGAAGCGCGGGATCATGGGCCGGCAGGTCGATTTCAAGGTCTACGACGACGGCTACAACCCCGCCAACACGGTTCAGCACACTCGCAAGATGGTCGAGGAGGACAAGGTCTTCGCGATCGTCGGCCAGCTCGGCACGGAGCCGGTGACTCGCCGCACGCCCGTACCTGAACCAGCAGAGGGTCCCGCAGAGCCTCGTGGCGACGGGCGCCTCGAACTGGGGGACGGAGTACAAGGAGTACCCGTGGACCATCGGCTGGCAGGTGGACTACATCGCCGAGGGTCGCCTGTACGGCCAGCACATCAAGGCGAACCACAGCGGCAAGAAGATCGCCGTCCTCTACCAGAACGACGACTATGGAAAGAACTACCTGCTCGGACTGCGGTCAGTCCTTGGCAAGCAGTACGCGGACGCGAACATCGTGTCGCAACAGTCGTTCGAGGTCACGCAGCCGAACGTCACCTCCGAGATGGCCAGGATCAGGGCGTCGGGCGCAACCATCTTCATGATCTTCGCGACGCCGCCTAGCACGATCCGCGCGTACGCGACCGGGAAGGCCCTCGGCTACAACCCCGAGCAGATCTACCTGAACTCGGTCGCTGCCACGGCGTTCTGGCTGAACATCGCGGTCGCCTCGGCGGGCATGCCGTACGTCAACGGCTCGCTCTCCATCACTTCGGGAAAGGATCCGTCGAACCCGGCGCAGGCCAACGACCCGGCCATCCAGGAGTACAAGCGGCTCATGGCGAAGTACGCACCGGGCGCGAACGCGAACAACGCGCTGCACCTCTACGGGTTCGGGCTGGCGGAGACGTTCGTGCAGGCGATGTACCGGGCCGGAAAGAACCCGACCCGCGCCAGCTACATGAACGCGCTCCTGAGCTTCAACTCGACGAATCGCTTCCTGCTGAACGGCGTGAGGATGAAGTCGAGCAAGACCGACCACTTCATCGTCAGCCAGATGAGGCTCCAGCGGTTCAACAACGGCTCGTGGACGCCGTTCGGCCCGCTCGTCGAGGGCCGTCCGCGCTAAGAACGGTGCCTGGGGTCAGACCCTTGGGGTCTGACCCCAGCACACTCCGCTAGGGGTCAGACCCCACGGGTCTGACCCCTTCGGGACGACCGCCGACGAGGGTCAGACCCCACGGGTCTGACCCCCTCCGGCCTGAAACTCGGCCCAGTAGCCCTCCATCGTCGTCAGGCGGGTTGAGACATGCAGGAAGTCGTGCGGCGCGATGTTCACCGCGCGCACGATCGCGCCCGCAGGCCATTCGGCGCCGACGTCGAGCACGTTCACGCACCCCGGCGCCTGCTCGAAGTGGCCGAGGAACATGCGCTCGGCGGTCAGCGCGTAGGAGAGGATCGCGCGATTGACGCCACCGTGGAGGACGGCGAGAGCCGTGTCCCAGCTCTGGTCGGCGAACAGGCGGTCGACCGCCGGGAGCACTCGATCGAAGAGCTCGCCGATCGTCTCCCCGCCGAGGAAGCGCTTGTCGAGCGGGACGATTCCGCGGAACGCATGTACGAACTCCTCCTCGAGCTGCTCGGCAGGGATTCCGGAGAGGCGCTCCCCGCGCAGCTCGTGCAGTTCGGGCCACTCCTCCACCTTGTGGCTGTGAGCCACAATCTCTGCAGTCTCGACCGTCCGAGGAAGCCCGCTCGAGAGCACGCGGTCGAAGTGCACTCCTGCGAGCAGGTCCCTCGTCGCGGCGGCCTGCATGCGGCCTTCGTCGGTCAGGACCACCTCGTCGGGCTGAACCGGCTTCCCGTCCGGACGAAAGTACGACACCGCGCCGTGGCGCAGCAGGTAGAGGCGGCGACGCATCGCGGCATAGGATCGCACGGTGTCGTCGGTCGACATCGTGGAAACGATTTCAGCTGCACGAGGCCTGACGAAGCCGCCGCTGCTCGTGCTCGACCGCGTCCGCGCGTTTCTCGACGAGCACGACCTCGGCGCCGGCGACATCGAGGCGCGACGGATCGGTGAAGGGGGCGGGTCGAACTTCACGTTCCTGCTCGAGCGCGGAGCCGACCGGTTCGTGCTCCGACGCCCTCCTCGTCCACCGCTCCCGCCCTCGGCTCACGACGTCGTGCGGGAAGCGAGGCTCCAGCTCGCGCTGCGAGAGGCCGGATTCTCGCGCCTTCCGACGATCGTCGCGGTCGCCGAGGACGACAGCATCCTCGGCGTCCCGTTCTACGTCATGACGTATCTCGAAGGCCACGTCGTGACCGACGACCTCGTGCCCGGGCTCGAAGGCGAGCCGGCGCGGCGGCGGCTTGTCGAGGATCTCGTGGAGTCGCTCGTCGAGATCCACCGAGCCGACGTGACGACGCCGGGCCTCGCAGCTTTCGCGCGGCCGGGAAGCTACGGGGAGCGTCAGGTCCGACGCTTCACGCAGCTCTGGGGCATCAACAAGACACGTGAGATCCCCGCCGTCGAGCAGGTGGGGAAGTGGCTCGCGGACAACGCCCCGTCACCGCTGCCCGAAACGGTCGTGCACGGCGACTTTCGCCTGGGGAACACGATGGTCGCGCCGGAGGAGCCATCGCGGATCGTCGCCGTGCTCGACTGGGAGATGGGCGCGATCGGCGACCCGCGCGCGGATCTCGGCTACCTGCTCGCCATGTACAGCGAGCCTGGCGGTCCACCGAGCGCGCTCGGCACGTCCCCGGTGACCGCGCTACCCGGCTTCCCGTCCAAGTCCGAGCTCGCCGGCCTCTACGTCGAACGGAGCGGGCGTGTAGGCGAGTCGCTGTCCTGGTTCGAGGGACTGGCGCTCTGGAAAGCTGCCGTCTTCTGCGAGGCGATCTACGGCCGCTATGTGCGAGGTGAGCTCGGCGCCGAGGACGAGAGCGCCGCGCGCTTCGAGGAAGTGGTTCCCTACCTCGCCGGGGCGGCTGCTGGACGCCGTCGCGAAGTCCGTCTAGGCGGAATCGGCGGAACGCCGAGTCCGCCTACAGCGCGATCTCCGCCAACGCCCTGAGCGCCTCCGGCTGCTGCGTGGAGACGAGGAGCGACGTCACGCCCGACTCGCGCCAGGCATCGAGCCGCTCCGCGAGCCGCTCCTTCGGCCCCACGAGCGCGACGTCGTCGACGAACTTGTCCGGAACCGCTGCCGCGGCATCCCGCTTGTTTCCTTCGAGGTAGAGATCCTGGATCTTCCGCGCCTCGCCCTCGTAGCCGTAGCGCCCGCAGAGCTCGTTGTAGAAGTTCTTCCCGCGTGCTCCCATTCCGCCGATGTAGAGGGCGTAGTAGGGCTTGAGGAACTCGCGCCCGGCCTCGACGTCGTCGATCAGGATCGTCGGAGCGGAAGGGGCCACGTCGAAGTCCGGGGGAGCGCCGTCGAGCACCGATGAGAAGACCTTCGGCGCCTGCTCGGGCGACCAGAAGATCGGCAGCCAGCCGTCGGCGATCTCGAAGGCCTGTGCGACTGCCTTCGGCCGCATCGCGGCGAGATAGATCGGGATCTCCGCGCGCAGGGGGCGCGCCATCAGCTTCAAGGGCTTGCCGAGCCCGGTGCCGTTCCGAACCGGGATGTCGTAGTGCTCGCCGTGATGTTCGAGGAGCTCCCGACGGAGCGCGGCGCGCACGATGTCGACGTACTCGCGCGTCTTCCCGAGCGGCTTCCCCCACGGCTCCCCGTGCCAGCCCTCGACCACCTGCGGTCCCGACGTGCCGAGCCCGAGCAGGAAACGGCCCTCCGAGAGCAGGTCGAGCGTCGCGGCCGTCATGGCCGTCAACGCCGGCGTGCGACCGGGAATCTGCATGATCGCGCTCCCGAGCTTGATCTTGCTCGTGGTCGCACCCAGCCACGCGAGGACGCTCACACAGTCGGTGCCCCAGGCCTCGGCGGCCCAGGCGGAGTCGTAGCCGAGACGCTCCGCCTCCTGCGCAAGGGCGATCGGCTCGAGCGGGCTCGTCCCGGGCGGCGCGTAGCCCATGTACATGCCCAGACGCATTGGTGCGATGCTACTGCCGTGACGATCACCGATCTCCGACCGACCGACGAGGTGCAGGAGCTCCGCGCGCGAGTACGCGCCTTCATGGAGACGCACGTGTATCCGAACGAGGCCGCCCTCGATCGCGAGGACGAGGACGCCGACGCGCTCGTGCAGGCCTACGCGCTGTCGCAAAGGAACAGGGTTGTGGGCCCCCCACCTGCCGCCGGAGGCGGGCGGCTCGAACGGGAGCTTCCTCACGTACGCGTTCCTGAACGAGGAGATCGGGCGCTCGCTCTGGGGTCAGCTCGCGCTCGGCTGCCAGGCTCCGGATGCGGGGAACGGGGAGATCCTCTGGCAGTTCGGGACGGAGGAGCAGAAGGAGCGTTGGCTAGGGCCGCTGGTCGCCGGCGACGTGCGCTCGTTCTTCTCCATGACCGAGCCGGACGTGTCCGGGTCGGACCCGACAGGGCTCCGGACGCGGGCGGTGCAGAACGGTGACGAGTGGGTCATCGACGGCCACAAGTGGTTCTCGTCGGGCGCCGAGGGGGCGTCCTTCGGGATCGTGATGGCCGTCACGGATCCAGACGCGGAGCCGCATCGCCGCGCGACGCAGATCGTCGTGCCGGCGGACACCCCCGGCGTGGAGATCGTCCGGGCGGTCCCGACGATGGGACATCGCGGGCGCGGCTGGACCACGCACTGCGAAGTGCGCTACTCGGGCGTTCGGGTGCCAGTCGAGAACACGCTGGGGGAGGTGGGCGACGGGTTCCGGATCGCACAGAAGCGGCTCGGGCCGGGCCGTATCCATCACGTCATGCGCTGGCTCGGCCAGATGCAGCGCGCGTTCGAGCTCATGTGCACCTACTCGCTCGAGCGAGAAGGCGTTCGGAGAGAAGCTTGCCGAGAAGCAGACGGTGCAGAACTGGATCGCGGACTCGGCGGCGGAGATCCAGGCGTGCCGGCTGCTGACGCTCGATGCCGCGCACAAGATCGATCACGGCGACGAGGCTCGCGTGGAGGTCTCGCTGATCAAGTTCTTCGCCGCGAAAGCCCTGAACGACGTGATCGACCGCGCGGTGCAGGTGCACGGCGCACGAGGCCTGACGGACGAGACGCCGCTCTCGGGAATGGCGAGGCAAGCTCGGGCAGCGCGGATCTACGACGGCCCGGACGAGGTCCACCGCATGGTCGTCGCCAGGCGCATCCTCAAGTCGTTCGCCGAAGGCGAGGGCTGGCGCTTCGCTTAGGCGCGGCGCGGCGGCAGCGGCACGAAGGCGCTCGTCGTCCGCTGGTACTCCGCGTAGTCCTCGCGGCTCCGAAGTGCCTGCGCCTCGGTCGCCGGGATGCCGGTGACGCGAAGGAGGAAGTAGAGGAGCAGGGCCGGAACGGCCCAGGACACCCAGCCCCACGGCGCGGCGGTCGCCACCAGCGCAACTCCGAGCCAGGTGACGAGCTCGAAGAAGTAGTTCGGGTGCCGCGACCACGACCAGACGCCGGACCGCGCCGTCTTCCCTTTGTTCGCCGGATCGCGGCGCCAGCGTGCGAGCTGCGCAGTCCGATGCGATCACGCCAGCGTTCCCGACCGCCCAGACCGCCGCGCCCGACCACTCGACGACTCCGAGGCCGCCCGCCGGATCGAGCGACACGAGTGCGTACGGCAGCGAGAAGAAGACGACGAGCGCGGCCTGGAACTGGAAGAACCAGAAGAAGTTCCTGTTCGCGTTTTCGCCCCACTTCTCCCGGAGCGCCCGGTAGCGGCCGTCCTCGTCCTTCCCGAGCACGCGGTCGAACAGCAGGTAGAGGCCGAGCCTGAAGCCCCAGATCGAGGCGAGCGCAGCCGCGAGCATGCGATGTGCGACGTCGCCGTCTGCGAGCAGCGCGTACGCGAGAGCTGCGCAGGCGATGAGGATCGCCCACGCGACGTCGACGTGGCTCGCGTCCCGGATCCGCACCTGGAGCGCCCATAGCGCGGCCATCGCAACGGACGCGAGCAGCACTCCCACTAGCAACAGCCCCCAGACCGACCCGATCATGGGCGCGTCGCGGATACGAGCGCCGTACTGGCCGGAGGCCGGCTTTGCCGGCCGGGAGGCCGCACGCAACTTCCTGGGTGCGATACCCGAAAGGAGGGGGCTCGTGGGGGAACCATGGGTTCCCCCACGCTATCGGGGCCCGGGAACGCCCTTGAACTCGTACAGCAGCGGCTCGCGGCCCGGCTGCACGATCCAGGCCTCGCCGGTTCCCTCGCTCTGGTACGCGGCCCAGACGCCATCGGCGACCTTTGATGGCTCCAAGAGCCGATACCCGCGCCCGTCGAGCTCTTGCTTGAAGTCGGGCGTCAGAAGTCCGGTGTTGGCCCAGCCGGGGCACACCGCCTGGATCCTGATTCCGCGTTGCGCCAGCTGGGGCGCGACGGAGCGGACGAAGCCGACGACCGCGTGCTTCGTCAGCCCGTAGATCGGGTCGTCCGGGATGGCGGTCAAGCCCGCCAGCGACGCGGTGACGATGATCGTGCTTCCGGTGGGCATGACCCGGTCGAGTCGACGGACGCCGAAGACCACGCCGTCGACGTTCACGGCCATGGCCCGCCGGTACTGGTCGTCCGTGAGGCTCCCCACACCGTTCCCGCCGGTGAGCACGCCCGCGTTCAAGCACGCGAGGTCGACCGAGCCGATGTGCTCCCAGCACTCGGGATCGGCGACGTCGAACCCGTTGACGAGGTCGAGCTCCCGCACCTCGAACCCCTCGCCGCGCAACTTCTCGACGATGGCGCTCCCGATACCACCCGCGGAGCCCGTCACCAGTGCCGTCACGGAACCAGAACCACCTTTCCCGTCGTCTTTCGTTCCTCGATCAGGCGGTGCGCCTCGCCCGCCTGTTCGAGCGGGAACTCTGCACCGACGATCGGCCGGACAATGCCACCGTCCCAGAGGCGGAGGATGTCGCGCGCCGCCTGCTCGACGAGGTCGGGGTTTCGCCCGATGAGACGGGCGAGGAAGAACCCGTGGACGCCGATGTTCCGGCCGACCAACCACGTCGGGCTCACGTCTTGCCAGAGACCGCCGGCGTAGCCGACCGCGACCGCGGTGCCGAGGGGCTTGACGAGCGAGAGCGACGACGAGAACACGTCGCCGCCGACGAGGTCGAAGACGGCATCGACGGGCTCGAGCTCACCGATTTCGTCGTAGGTCACGGCCTCGACCGCGCCCAGCGAGCGCGGGAGCTCGAGCTTCTCCTCGCTTCCGACCGCTGCAACCGGTGTGCCGTTCAAGATCTTCACGAGCTGAACGGCCGCGGTGCCTACCGCGCCTGCGGCTGCCGTCACCAGAACTCGCGCTCCGAACGCGACCTTCAGGAGCTGCGTCAGCGGGATCCAGGCAGTGAGGAACGCCATCGGAAAGGCAGCGCCCTCGGCGAAGCTCGCGCCCGCCGGGAGCGGCAGGAGCCAGCGTCGGTCGACCGCGACCCGTTCTGCGTACCCGCCGCCCTGGCCGCGCACGAAGCCCATGACACGGCTGCCGTCGAGCTCACCTGCGATCTCGGAGCCGAGCACCGTCGGAAGCTCCGGCATCTGCGGATAGCGGCCCAGTCGCACCAAGACGTCCGCGAAGTTGATCCCGCACGCGCGGACGTCGACGACGGCTCCTTCGGCGGCCGAGGGCTCTGGCACGTCCTGGACGACGAGCTGCTCGGGACCGCCCGTCCCCGTGAGAACGACTGCTCTCAACGCCCGCTGAACTGCGGCTCGCGCTTCTCGAGGAACGCCGCGACGCCTTCCGCTCCGTCCTCGCTCGCGAGGCAGCGGCGGAAGCCGTCCGCCTCGCGGCGAAGCCCTTCCTCGAGCGGGAGGTCGCGGGTCGTGCGGGCGAGCTCGCGCAGGACGCCGATCGCGACGGGCGAGCGGTCCGCGATCGTCTTCGCGATGCCGAGCGCGGCCTCGTGCAGATCCTCCTTCGCCACGACGCGCTCGACGAGCCCCCAGTCGTACGCCGTGCGCGCATCGATGAACTCGCCGGTCATGTTGAGGAGGAGCGCGCGCCCGAGGCCGACGAGGCGGGGAAGCCGTTGCGTGCCTCCTCCGCCGGGAATGAGCCCGAGCTTGATCTCGGGTTGCCCGAGCTGTGCGTCCTCCGACGCGACGCGGAGGTCGCAGCACATCGCGAGCTCGAGACCGCCGCCGAGGCAGAAGCCGTGGATCGCCGCGATGAACGGCTTGTGCGCTGCGTCCATGCGCGCGCCGAGCTTCTGGATCCCACGAGCGGAGCCACTCTCCTGCGCGTCCGCCGCCGCCTCGCGGAGCGCAGGAAACTCCGAGATGTCGGCGCCGGCGACGAATGCCCGCTCGCCAGCCCCTCGGAGGACGACCGCACGCACGCTCGCATCGTGATCGAGCCGGTCGATCTCGGCTTCGAGCTCCTCGAGGAGCGGGGCGGAGAGCGCGTTGACGGGCGGGTGATCGATGGTGACGGTCGCAACGAAGCCGTCCTGCTCGCTGGAGATGAACTCAGCCACGGCTTGCTCCGGGCGGAGGGGTCAGACCCGTGGGGTCTGACCCCGGCGGCGAGGGGTCTGACCCCTTCACGTCGTCTCCGCGGGCTGCTTCGAGAACTGCTCCCGGAGCGCGGTCTTGCGGAACTTCCCGACCGCGGTCTTCGGGATCTCCTCGACGATCTCGAAGCGCTCTGGCAGCCACCACTTCGCGAAGTTCGGCGCGAGGTAGTCGCGCAGCTCGTCGCCGGTCGCCGTCGTGCCCTCGCGGAAGACGCAGACCGCGAGCGGTCGCTCCGACCACTTCTCGTCGGGCACCGCGATCACCGCCGCCTCGGCGATGCAAGGGTGTCCCATCAGCGCGTTCTCGAGCGCGACGGTCGAGATCCACTCACCCCCCGACTTGACGAGGTCCTTCGAGCGATCCTGGATCTCGATGTATCCGTGCGGCTCGATGGTCACGATGTCGCCGGTCTTGAACCACCCGTCGTCCGTCCAGCGATCTGCGCCCTCAGGGCTGTCGTAATACGCATTGGAGATCCACACGCCGCGCACCTCTAATTCTCCCATCGTCTCGCCGTCCCATGGCACGAGCCCCTCCGGCCCACGCGCGCGCATCTCGACGAACGGCGCCGGGACGCCTTGCTTCGCGCGGTAGCGGAACTGCTCCTCCTCGGAGAGCTCCCGCTCGCGGCTCGTGAGCTCGGAGACCGTTCCCAGCGGGCACATCTCCGTCATTCCCCAGGCGTGCAGGATGCTCAGCCCGTGGCGCTTCTCGAACGCCTCGATCATCGCCTGCGGGGCCGCCGAGCCGCCCACGACCATGCGGCGAACTGATGACGTGTCGTACTTGCCGGGGTTCGCGTCGAGCTCCTGGAGGATCCCCATCCAAATCGTCGGCACGCCCGCGGTGATCGTGACCTGCTCCTGCTGGAACGCCTCGAGCAGGCTCTCGCCGTCGAGGAACGGGCCGGGAAAGACCTGCTTGGCGCCGACGAACGTGCAGGTGAAAGGGAAGCCCCACGCGTTCGCGTGGAACATCGGCACGACCGGGAGCACGGTGTCGTGCTCCGTGACCGAGAGCACGCCTGCCATCGCCGAGGCGAGCGAGTGGACGGCGATCGCGCGGTGCGAGTAGAGGGCGCCCTTCGGCTGCCCGGTCGTCCCGCTCGTGTAGCACATGGCGGCTGCGGCCCTCTCGTCGATCTCCCGGTCCGGGAGGTCTCCGGGCTCGGCGCTCGCGAGCAGGTCCTCGTACTCGATCGCCCCGTCCGGTGTCGGGCCGTCTCCGATCGCGATCACGTGCTCGAAGCCGGCGCGCTCGCGGAAATTCTCGACGAGCGGCCAGAGCACCTTGTCCGCGATGAGGACGCGATCGCCCGCGTGCGTCGCGATGTAGGTCAGGTCGTCGGGGTGCAGGCGGAGGTTCAGCGTGTGCGTGACCATCCCGCCCACGGGGACGCCGATGTAGGTCTCGAGGTGTTGGTAATGGTTCCAGGCGAAGGTGCCGACGCGGTCGCCGTCCTCCAGGCCGAGCTCGTTGCGCAAGGCAGCCGCGAGGCGGCGCGCGCGAGGCGCGAACTCGGCATAGGTGTAGCGATGCCAGCTCTTGTCGGGAAGGCGAGTGACGATCTCCCGGTCGCCGAAGAGCTGCTCTCCGCGCCGCAGGATCGCAGGCACGTTGAGCTGGTAATCCATGATCAGGCCGTCCACCTCAGCCTCCTTGAGTGAGTGAGAAGGGTGAGGGTGTCTGGCTTGAGCCAGTCACCCGACTGTCCGCTTCGAGCAACGATGCGGCGACTTCGGCCCGCAGCGTCGTGCTCGAGGCGCCGAAGCTCTCGATCCAGAGCGCGCGCTTGTACAGGCGATGCAGCACGTGCTCCCAGGTGAATCCGATCCCGCCGTGCACCTGGATCGCCGTTTCGCAGACCTGCACGGCCGCTTCGGCGGCCGACGCCTTCGCGGCGGCGGCAGCGATCGGCGTCTGCTCGTCGTCTACGGCGACGCACCACGCTGCCCAGAGCGAGAGCGAGCGGGCGAGCTCGAGTCGGGTGTACGCATCGGCGAGCGGGTGCGAGACGGCTTGGTAGACACCGATCTTCCTCCCGAACTGCTCCCGCGTGGAGGCATGCTCGATCGCATACTCGAGCGCACGCCGTGCGACGCCGCACGCCTCGATCGCGAGGGCTGCGAGCAAGCGGCTCCTGATCCCCTCCAGGACGCCCGACTCGGCAAGGCGGCGCCCGGGCTCGCCTCCGCGGACGACGCCGAGCGGGCGTGTCGCGTCGCTCGAGGCCAGGACCTCCCGCTCGGCCCCCTCGAGCTCGTAGATCCCGTCCCCGCCGACGATCGCGACGCGATCGGCCGTGTCGAGGTCGGAGACGAGCGGCCCGAGCGCGAGCGTCCAGCTCGCCTCGCCGGAGGCGACCTCGGCCCGGAGATCGGCTGGGAGCGCGGGCAAGGCGAGCGCGACGGTGGAGAAGTACGGCCCGTGGTAGAGCGCGCGCCCGAGCTCCTCGAAGAGCACAGCCTCCTCGACGAAGGTGAGACCGGCTCCGCCGTCCTCCTCTGCGATCGAGACCCCGGTCCAGCCGAGCTCGGCCAATTCCTTCCAAGACGGTTCAGGGTTGGCCGCGAGAAACGCCCGGGCTTGCTCGCGGAGCGCGTCCTGCTCGGATGTGAACGTGAAGTCCATCAGCGCGACTTCGGCAAGCCGAGCACCCGCTCGGCGACGATGTTGCGGAGCACCTCCGAGGTCCCGGCCTCGATCGTGTTCCCGCGGCTCCTGAGCTGCTGGTGCTGCCAGTAGCCGCCGTAGGGAGCGTTGTCCTCGGCGAGCGCGGCGTCCGGGCCGAGCAGCTCGAGCGCGAGCTTGGTCACGCGCTGGTTCGACTCCGACCAGACGAGCTTCGCGATCGAGCCCTCGGGCCCCGGCATCCCCGTCTTCATCAGCTTCGACAGCGCGCGGTAGTTGGTGAACCGGACCGCCTGCATCTCGATCCACTCGCGCGCGATCCGGTCGCGCTGGAGCGGGTCGGCGCCACGGTCACGGGCGAGTGCGGCGAGCTTTCGCACCTGCACCTCGAGCGCGGCCTGGAGGGCGAAGCCGAGCGTTCCGCGCTCGTGGAGCAGGGTCGTCATCGCCACCTGCCAGCCGCCGCCGATCTCGCCGAGGAGGTTCTCCGCGGGCACCTCGACACCGTCGAAGAAGATCTCGTTGAACTCGGCCTCGCCGGTGATCTGCGTGAGCGGGCGCACTTCGACGCCAGGGGCCTTCATGTCGACGATCAGGTACGTGAGCCCCGCGTGGCGGGTGGACTCGGGGTCGCTCCGCGTGAGCAGGATGCAGAAGCTCGCGAGGTGCGCGAACGACGACCACACCTTCTGCCCGTCGACGACGAAGTGGCCGTTCTCCTGACGGGCACTAGTTCTTACGCCCGCGAGGTCTGATCCTGCGCCGGGCTCCGAGAAGCCCTGGCACCAGATCTCCTCCGCCGAGAGGATCGGCTCGAGATAGCGCGCCTTCTGCTCCTCGGTCCCGTGCGCGATGATCGTCGGCCCGGCCATGCCGAGGCCGATCACGCCGACGTGCGGCGGCGCCTCCGCGCGCGCCATTTCCTCGAGGAAGATCGCGTGATGCGTGTACGGCGCGCCGCTTCCGCCGTACTCCTTCGGCCACGTGAGCCCCGCGTAGCCCGCCTCGTGCAGCGCGCGGCTCCATGCGCGCATCGCATCGCCTTCGAACCGAGCCGCACCGCCGCGGTGCCCCTGGAGCTCCTCGGGGAGGTTCTCGTCGATCCAGGAGCGGAGCTCGCCCCTGAACGCAGCTTCCTCGGCGGTGTCCCGCAGATCCATTCCGTCCGATCGTAATGCGTATGCGAGATCCAGTGTCAGACTCGGGTTCCGTCGCGGACGGTTCGTGTCGACAGTGCGACGAGTACTCCACACCTCTCGAATCGGCGGTTTCGTTGGATCCAAGCCGCGCGCGCGGCATTGCGAAGCCTTGAACCATGTCCTGCGCGGACGTCGTGCGAAATGGCCGGGCCGAAATGCGTGTCTGACACACGGGCTCGTTGCCACCACGTGCGCGACCCGTTTAGGGTAGGGCGCCGATGGCCCTGCTCTCGGTCCGGGACGTCACGCTTCGCTTCGGGGGCATCGTCGCCTTGGACGACGTGTCGTTCGACGTCGAGGAGGGGCACATCTCGGGCCTGATCGGCCCGAACGGCGCGGGGAAGACCACCGCGTTCAACGTCATCACCCGCCTGTACAAGCCGGACTCTGGAGAGGTGGAGCTGGACGGCGAGTCGATCCTGCGCGTCGCCCGCGCACAAGATCGTGCAGAAGGGCATCGCGCGCACCTTTCAGAACATCCAGCTCTTCCGCACGATGTCGGTGCTGGAAAACGTGCTCGTGGGCGCGCACGGGCAGGGGCGCAAGTCGGGAGAGACGGAGGCGCTCGAGGTCCTGGACGTCGTCGGGCTGAGAGAACGTGCGCACTTCCCGGCCGCGGCGCTCTCGTACGGAACGCAGAAGCGGGTCGAGCTCGCCCGCGCGCTCGTCGCGCGGCCCCGCCTGCTCCTGCTCGACGAGCCGGCCGGCGGCCTGAACCACGAGGAGGTGGCCGACCTCGGCGTGTTCGTGCGACGCCTGCGCGACGATCTCGAGCTCACGATCCTGCTCGTCGAGCACCACATGAACCTCGTCATGAGCATCTCGGATCACGTCAACGTGCTGAGCTTCGGCCGGAAGATCGCCGATGGCCCGCCCGCCGAGGTTCGAGCCGATCCCGCGGTGATCGAGGCGTATCTCGGCAGCGAGGACGAGCGAGGACGAGCAGCCTGAGTCGGAGGCGGAGGAGGGGTCTGGCTCAAGCCAGACCCCTGGGGCGGACGAACAGGACGACGCGTGACCACCCTCCTGGAGCTCGATCGCGTCGAGGCCCACTACGGGCCGGTACAGGCGCTCCGGGACGTCTCGCTGACGGTGTCCGAGGGCGAAGTGGTCGCCGTCCTCGGAGCGAACGGCGCGGGGAAGACGACGACCCTTCGTGCCATCTCCGGCACGGTCGCGCGCAGTGGCGCACATCGACCTCGACGGGAAGGAGCTCAAGGGCGGTCCCGAGGCCGCGGCGAAGTCCGGGATCGCGCACGTCCCCGAGGGCCGCGGGACGTTCGTCGAGCTGTCGGTCACCGAGAATCTCCGCCTCGGCGCCTACACGCGCCGCGACCGGAACGTAAAAGCGGACATCGAGCGCGTGTCCGAGTACTTCCCGTGGATGGTCGAGCGGGGTGGCCAGCGCGCGGGCACGCTCTCGGGCGGCGAGCAGCAGATGCTCGCGCTCGCCCGTGCGCTGATGAGCCGCCCGCGGCTCCTGCTCCTCGACGAGCCGTCCCTCGGGCTCGCGCCGATGATCGTGCGCGAGTTCTTCCGCATCGTCCGCGAGCTGAACGAGAAGGAAGGGCTCACGGTGCTCGTCGTCGAGCAGGACGCGCGGATCGCGCTCCAGAGCTCGTCGAGGGCGTACGTGCTCGAGGTCGGCCAGGTGGCGCTGACGGGGGCGAGCAGCGAGCTACAAGGGGACGAGTCGGTGCGTCGCTCGTACCTCGGGTACTAGGGAGCAGCCGCGTGGTCGTCGCAGCCTTCGCCGACTTCATGCAGCAGGTGGTGTCGGGTCTCGCAGCGGGCGGGATCTACGCATCGCTCGCGCTGGCGCTCGTCATCATCCACCGATCCACGGGAGTCATCAACTTCTCCCAGGGCGAGATGGCGACGCTCTGCACGTACTTCGCGTGGACGCTGACCGCCAACCACGGTTGGAGCTACTGGCCTGCGTTCGTCGCCACCCTCGGCCTCTCGTTCCTGTTCGGCGTAGTCACTCACCGTGTCGTGATCCGGCCGGTCGAGCGGGGCAGCGTGCTGAGGGTCGTAATCGTGACCATCGGTCTCCTGATCGCGATCAACGGCTTCATCGTCTGGTGGTGGAGCGGTGAGCCGCAGGCGCTCGCGAGCCCGTTCGGGAACGACACGATCGATATCGGCGGCGTCGTCGTCTCCGTCCAGGACATCGGGACGATCGCCGTCACGCTCGGGATCGTGGTCCTCCTCTGGCTCCTGTTCGAGTTCACGAAGATCGGCCTCGCGCTCCGCGCGGCTGCGGTCAATCCGAACGAGGCGCGGCTCGTGGGTGTGCGGGTGACGTGGATGCTCGCGCTCGGCTGGGGGCTGGCGGCGGTGCTCGGCGCGGTCGCGGGAATGCTCACGGCTCCGAGCGTCGGCCTCGACCCGCAGATGATGCAGCCGATTCTCATCTACGCGTTCGCTGCCGCTGTGCTCGGAGGCATCGACTCGCCGTTCGGCGCGGTCGTGGGCGGCCTCGCGCTCGGCGTGCTCCTGAACCTGATCGGTGTCTATGTCGACTTCGTGGGCGCCGAGCTCAAGCTCCCCGCCGCGCTGCTCGTGATCCTGGTCGTCCTGCTCGTGCGGCCGTCGGGGCTCTTCGGCAAGCCGGAGGTCAAGCGCGTATGACACCGCGAGTCACGAGGATCGTCGGCTTCGCCGCGTTCGCGCTGTTCACCGCGGTGGTTCTCCTGCTGCCGCTGTGGATCAGCTCGTTTCGCGCCCAGCAGTTCGCGTACGTCGGGATCTACCTGATCGCGCTCCTCGGGCTCAACGTCCTCACCGGCTACACCGGTCAGATCTCTCTCGGCCACGGCGCCTTCATGGCGATCGGCGGCTACACGACCGCTCTCCTCATGGCGGGGAACGAGCAGGAAGGGTTGCTCGGGATCGGCGGAGGGATGAAGGACGTCTGGACGATTCCGATCGCGGGTCTCGTCGCCGGCCTCGTCGGCCTTGCGTTCGGGCTGCCCGCGCTTCGGCTCTCGGGGCTCTACCTCGCGCTCGCGACGTTCGCGATCGCAGTCGCGATGCCGTCGGTCATCAAGCGCTTCGAGGAGTTTTCGGGCGGCGGCTCGGGCGTCAACCTCTTCGGCCTCCCGGAGCTGACCGCGAGCATCAACCCCGTCGAGATCTTCGGTCAGGAGCTCGTGTTCAACGATTGGCTCTACTACCTCTGCTGGTCGATCGCGCTCGTCGCCTTCGCCGTCGCCTGGCTGATCCTGCGCGGCCGGACGGGGAGAGCGTTCCGCGCCGTGCGCGACAGCGAGACGGCTGCCATCTCGTCGGGCGTGAGTCTCGCGCGCTACAAGACGCTCGCCTTCGGGATCAGCGCGGCGTACGCGGGCGTCGCCGGGTCACTCTTCGCAATCGCGACGACGTTCGTCAACCCGGACACCTTCCCGGTCGCGCTCTCGATCTTCCTCCTCGTCGGAGTCGTGGTCGGTGGCCTCGGTGGGCTCTCGGGTCTCGTCTTCGGCGCACTCTTCATCCAGTTCCTGCCCCTCTGGGCCCAGGGCGAGGGAGTCGCCTCGCGGCTCCCCGGCTGGCTCCTCGACGGAGGGACGGTCTTCGGCATGAACATTCCCGGCTCGAAGGCTCCGGGCGGCCCGGCGATCGTGTACGGCATCGTCCTGATCCTGCTGATGTTCTTCCTTCCGAACGGCGTCGGCGGCCTCTTCCGACGGGCGGGACATACGGTCGCGCGCTGGCGCTACTCTCGTGCGAGCTAGATGAATCGTGTGTCGTCCATTGCCGCCGTCGCGCTGGTCGCAGGGCTCGCCACGTTCACCGGAGCCTTCGCGAGCTCGAGCGCGGACCCGGGGATCACCGCCACGTCGATCGTGCTCGGCGGGACGTCTCCATTGACCGGCCCAGCCGCCGCGTACGCGTCCGTCGCGCGCGGCGCCAAGGCGTACTTCGATTCGGTCAACGCCAAGGGTGGAGTCGCGCGGCGGAAGTTCGACTACAAGATCGTGGACGACGCGTACAACCCGGCTCAGTCGGTCCAGGCAACGCGGCAGCTCGTCGAGCAGGACAAGGTCTTCGCCGTGTTCAACTCGCTGGGCACCGAGCAGAACCTCGCCGTTCGCGAGTACCTGAACCAGACCAAGGTTCCGCAGCTCTTCGTGGCCTCCGGGGCCACCACGTGGGGCCGCGACGCCGCGAAGTACCCGTGGACGATCGGGTTCCAGCCGAGCTACCAGGCCGAGGGTTGGGTGTACGGCCAGTACGTGGCCCGCACGATGAAGAAGGCAAGAATCGCCGTCCTCCTCCAGAACGACGACTACGGCAAGGATCTCCTCGCGGGCCTGAAGCGCGGGCTCGCGCGCTCGGGATCGAGCGTCGTCGCCGCGGAGCCGTACGAGGTGACGGCGCCGGACGTGCAGTCGCAGATCGCGAAGCTCAAGTCCTCGCGCGCGAACGTCCTGGCGGTGTTCGCGACACCGAAGTTCGCGATCCAGGCCTTCGTCTACGCGAACCGGCTCGCGTGGAGGCCGAAGATGATCAACAACTCCGTCTCCGGCGCCTCGAACATCATGCTCCTCGCCTCCGAGGGCGGGAAGAACAAGGCGATCGAGGGGACGATCTCGCTGAACTTCCTCAAGGACCCGACCGACCCGAAGTGGAAGAACGACCCGGGGATGAAGACGTACCGCTCGGTGATGGGGAGGTACGCGAAGGGCGCGAACCAGAGCGACGTCTACCACGTGTACGGCATGGCAGTCGCCTTCGAGACGGTGTCGCTCTTCAAGCGCCTCGGCGCGAACCCGACCCGCGCGGGGTTGATAGCGCGAGCGCGATCGATCACGAGCCCGGCGAACCCGTTCTTGCTCCCCGGCATCGCCGTGCGCACCGGAAAGGGCGACAGCTTCCCGGTGCAGCAGGGCCAGCTCCAGCGCTGGACGAAGGGCAAGTGGGTGCCCTTCGGCGGGCTCTGGACCTCGAACCGGCTGTAGAGAGCGCCACCCCCACAGATCGGAGGTGGCGCCAGCACCGATCGAATCTCGGTACTGGCACGTATTGCGGTTCCGGCCAGAGACGCGAATGATTCCAGGATGCGCGGTCTTCGGATCTTCGCCTGCGGCGTGGCGCTCGCGACGCTCGCGGCGCTGACGGTCGGACTGCTGCAGGTGCTCGAGGTTCTTCCCTCCGACCAGGAGGACTGGATCCCGCTCGCGATCTACCCCTTCCTCGCACTCGCGATCCTGTCACCAGCGGTCGTCGGCCTCCTGATCGCCCTCCAGCTCCCACGCAACCGCATCGCGTGGATCCTCTTGCTCGGAGCGCTCCTGCCCGCTCTCCAGATCGCCGCGGAGCAGATCGTCGGTGCGGCGTGGGCGTACCAGACCGAGGGTGCAACCGTGCCGCCGGTCCTCCTGGCCTGGCCGCTCGCCGTCGCGTTCGTCTTTCCGAACGGCCGGCTCCTGTCGCGGCGCTGGCGCTGGGTCGCTGGCATGGCGATCGTGAGCTTCGCGTTCACGATCGGACTGAAGCTGTTCGACCCTGAGCCGTACCCGGAGCCGAACGAGGACCTCAGGAACCCTCTCCTCGGCAACGCGGTCGGAGAGTTCATCATCGACACCGGCCTCTGGATCCCGTTCGCCGTCGGGGTCCTCGCGAGCCTCTTTGCCGGCGCACTCACGGTCATCCTCCGGTTCCGCCGATCGGCCGGCGTCGAGCGCCTGCAGATGCAGTGGCTCCTGTGGGGTGCGTCGCTGATCCCCCTCGTCATCGCGCTCGACATCGTGATGAGCACCTGGTTCGGCGGCGGGGGTGCCCTGACGTTCGGACTCCTCCTCGTTGCCCAGTTCGCGCTCGTCGCGGCGATCGGGATCGCGGTCGTCAAGTACCGGCTGTATGCGATCGAGCGCCTCGTCAATCGCACGCTCGTCTACGTGACGTTGACGCTCCTGCTCCTCGCCGTGTACGCGGCGATAACGATCGTGCTGGGTGTCGTGGTCGGTGGCGACTCGGCGTGGGTCGTCGCACTGGCCACGCTCGTGGTTGCGCTTGCATTCCGTCCTTTGCGCGCACGCATCCAGGATCTCGTCGACCGTCGCTACCGCCGGGCTCGGTACGAGGGTGTCCGACGGGTTCGCGCCTTCGAGGACGAGGTTCGCGACGGCGTCCGGGCACCCGAGGAGCTCGGCGCGGTTCTCGCCGACGCGCTTGCAGGATCCGCTCGCGGAGATCTTCTTCTGGATCCCCGAGACGGGCGCGTACGCCGACACGACCGGCGACCGGCTGGACGAGCTTCCGCAGGACGAGCGAGCTCGTCGTGAGATCCAACGCGAGGGTACGCCGACGGCCGTGTTGCTCCACGATCCGACGCTGCTCGAGCGACGCGATCTCCTCGAACGGCGTCCTCGCGGCTGCCGCACTCTCGATCGAGATGGCGCGGCTCACCGTCGAGGTGCGCCTCCAGCTCGCGGAGGTGGAGGCGTCGCGGGCCCGGATCGTCGAAGCCGGGTACGAGGAGCGGCGACGCCTCGAGCGCGACCTCCACGACGGTGCTCAGCAGCGACTCGTCTCGCTCGGCGTGCAGCTCAGGCGCCTCCAGCTGACGCTGCCGCACGAGGCACAGATCCTCTCGCCGGCGCTCGATCAGGTCGTCTCCGAGGTGGGAGAGGCCATCGCCGACCTCCGTCAGATCGCCGCCGGGGTTCGACCGGCTCGGCTCGACGACGGGCTCGCCGCCGCACTGCGCGACCTCGCGAGCACATCTCCGGTCCCCGTCGACGTCGAAGCGAGCAGCGAGCGCGCGCCGGCGAGCGTCGAGGCGGCCGCCTACTTCGTCGCCTGCGAAGCGCTGACGAACGCGGTCAAGCACGGATCGCCGTCGAAGGTGACGGTTCGCACGGTTCAGGACAATGGCACGCTGCACGTCACCGTCGCCGACGACGGCGTGGGCGGCGCCGTCGTCCGCCGCGGTTCGGGTCTCGCCGGTCTCCGGGACCGCGTTGCGGCCCATGGCGGCACACTGGAAGTCGTCAGCCCGCGCGGGAACGGCACGCGCGTCGAGGTGGCGATCCCATGCGGATCGTGATCGCCGAGGACACTGTTCTTCTCCGCGAGGGCCTCGCCGGCCTGCTCGAGGACGCAGGACACACCGTCGTCGCCCGCGTCGGCGACGCCGATTCGCTCCTCGCCGTTGTCGCCGAGCACGATCCCGGATCTCGCCATCGTCGACGTCCGCATGCCCCCGACCTACGAGGACGAAGGCATGCGCGCAGCCGTCGAGATCCGCACGATTGCACCCGCGACACCGGCGTGCTCGTCCTCTCGCAGCACGTCGAGAGCCGCTTCGCGCTCGAGCTCGTCAGCTCCGGCGGCGCGTTCGGATACCTGCTCAAGGATCGCGTGCTCGACGTCGGCGAGTTCCTCGACGCAGCCGAGCGCGTTGCCGGACGGGGCTCCGCTCTCGATCCCGAGGTCGTGAAGCAGCTGCTAGCACCGCCCCGCGACGGCGACCCGCTGTCGGCTCTGACCCCGCGCGAGCGCGAGGTTCTCGGGCTCGTGGCCGAGGGACGCACGAACTCTGGCATCGCGAAGGAGCTCTGGCTGACGGAGAAGACGGTCGAGACGCACGTTCGCTCGATCCTGGGCAAGCTCGACCTGCCGCAGGACGGCGACACGCACCGGCGTGTCCTCGCCGTGGTGACGTACCTCCGCGCGTCGGTCGCGTAGCTCGATCTCGGTACCAGCACCGAGTCAGCTCCGGTACTGGCGTCGATGTGCTCGCGGCGCGAGCCGCCTAGCTTCGTTCAGGTCAAACGAAGGAGGATTCGATGCAGCATTTTCGTTGGATCATCTGGTGCACGACCGCGATCGCCGCCGCCGGCGTGGCTGCCGGCGTGACCCATGCCTCCGCGTCGAGCGCCTCGCCGCAGAGCTACTACCTCGCGCTCGGGGACTCGATCACGTACGGGTCCCAGCCGACCAAGGTCGGTGCTCCTCCGTCGGCGTTCAGGACCGGGTACGTCGATGTCTTCGCCGATCGGTTGCGGAAGCAGTCTCCTGGCCTCGAGGTCGTCAACTACGGATGCCCGGGTGAGTCCACCGTGACGTTTACGCGCGGCGGGTGTCCGGCGTTCGTCGACCGCATCACGCTGCACGACGCGTTCCATGGGCCGCAGCTGCAGGCGGCACTGACGTTCCTACGAGCGCATCCCGAGGAGGTCAGCCCGATAACCGTGTCGCTGTTCGGCAACGACTGGTTCCCGCTGTGCTGGACACGTGCAAGAACAACGTCGCATGCGTCCGCAAGCGCGGCCCCAAGACGATCGCAGCGTTCGAATCGCGGCTGACGTCGATCGTCCGGCGGCTGCGAGCGGCTGCGCCGGCCGCCGAGATCATCGTGACGGGCGCGTGAACCCGGATCCGGATTCGCTTGCGGCCCTGAAGCCGATCTATCGCTCCCTCGAAGCGTCGATCGTGCGTGCCGCCACGAGCTCGAATGCCCGTGCCGCGAGGATGCTCCCGGTCTTCAACCCGCCCGCGCCGAAGCAAGCGCAAACCGCCCGGCTTTGCAGGCTCAGCTTCATCTGCTCCAAGGGTGATCCCCATCCGACGGACGCTGGATACCGGGCGATCGCCGATGCGGTAATGCGCGTGTCGGGCTAGGGTCACTCTCGGCGATCGGAAGCACCTCCACCGCCGCGCCAGGGCTCGGCGGCACCTGGCCGGCGAGCTCGAGCGCCTCTTCCCGGCTCTCGCACTCGACGACGTAGAACCCTCCGACCGCTTCCTTCGTCTCCGCGAACGGCCCGTCGGTGACGAACGGCTTCTCGCCGGGACGGACGACCGCCGCCGAGTCGCGCCGCTTCGAGCGCCTCGCCCAGGACGTATGCGCCCCGCTCGCGCAGCATCGCCGCGTATGCCATGTGCTCGCCCACGATCGCTCGTCGCTCGTCGGGCGTCATCGCCGCCTCGGCCGCGTCGTCTCCGTGGATCAGGAACAGGAATCTCATCTCGTCTCCTTCGCTCGGTTCCGCATGAGACGAATGTGGACTCGCCTCATCGACGTAAAACAGAATTATGCTCGCGAAGAACGTGATCGCCGCCGCCGATCTCATCGCTGCGTCGCTCGACGACCTGCTCGCGGAGGCCCGTCGTCTGCGGCCCGGCTCCGTCGTCACGTACTCGCCGAAGGTCTTCATCCCGCTGACGACGCTCTGCCGAGACGTTTGCGGCTACTGCACGTTCGCGCGGCCGCCCAGGCGCGGCGAGCGCGCGTTCATGACCGAGGACGAGGTGCTCGCGATCGCGCGCGCCGGCGCCGCTGCGGGCTGTCGCGAGGCGCTCTTCACGCTCGGGGACAAGCCCGAGCTGCGCTACAAGGTCGCGCGCGAGGAGCTGCGTGCGCTCGGCTGCGAGACGACGCTCGAGTACCTCGCGCGCTGCGCGCGGCTCGTCCTCGAGGAGACCGGCCTCCTGCCGCACCTGAACCCCGGCGTCATGACCCGGGAAGAGCTCGAGCTCCTGCGCCCCGTCAGCGCATCGATGGGGATCATGCTCGAGACAACCGCTGACCGGCTCGGGGAGCGGGGAGGGCCGCACTGGGCCTCGCCCGACAAGATCCCGGCGCGCCGCCTGGAGACGATCCGCCTCGCCGGAGAGCTCGCGATCCCGTTCACGAGCGGGATCCTGATCGGGATCGGCGAGACGAGGGAGGAGCGGATCGACGCGCTGCTCGCGCTCCGCGCGCTCGGGGACGAGCACGGGCACGTGCAGGAGGTCATCGTCCAGAACTTCCGCGCCAAGCCGGGGACGCGCATGGCCGCGCACCCCGAGCCCGCGCTCGAGGACCACCTGTGGACGATCGCCGCCGCGCGGATCCTGCTCGGCCCGCGATTGGCACGTGCAGGCGCCTCCGAACCTCGCGTACGACGACTTCCCGCGGCTGCTCGACGCCGGGATCGACGACTGGGGCGGCGTCTCCCCGGTGACGATCGACCACGTCAACCCGGAAGCGCCGTGGCCGGAGATCGAGCGCCTCGCCGAGGCAACCCGGAGCCGCGGGCTCGAGCTCGCGCCCCGGCTCGCGATCTACCCCGAGTACGTCGCCGAGCTCGAGCGCTGGGTCGATCCGGCGGTCGCGCCGTTCGTGCGGCGCGCCTCCGACGCCGTCGGGCTCGCGCGCGACGACGCGTGGGCGCCGGGCGAGCCCGGGCGCGATCCCGTTCGTCGTCCGCCGCGACGCGCCGCCGCTCGAGCTCACCGGCGACGAGCTCGGCGAGGACGAGCTCACCCGCCTGCTCGAGTCGCGAGGCCGGGAGCTGCAGCGCGTCTTCGCCGCTGCGGATCGGCCTCCGCCGCGAGACCTGCGGCGACGAGGTCACGTACGTCGTGACCCGGAACATCCAGTACACGAACGTCTGCTACTTCCGCTGCGGCTTCTGCGCGTTCTCGAAGGGGAAGCTGGCGCGGAACCTGCGCGGGGCGCCGTACCTCGTTCCGCTCGAGGAGATCGTCCGCCGCGCGCGGGAGGCTTGGGAGCGCGGCGCGACCGAGGTCTGCCTCCAGGGCGGGATCCATCCCGCGTTCACCGGCGACTACTACGCGGGCGTCGTGCGCGCGATCAAGGCGGAAGTCCCCGAGATCCACGTGCACGCGTTCTCGGCGCTCGAGATCTGGCAGGGGGCGGCGACCCTCGGGCTCGGGCTCGAGCAGTACCTCGCGCATCTCCGCGACCTCGGCCTCGGCTCCCTGCCCGGCACCGCTGCCGAGGTGCTCGACGACGAGGTGCGCAGGGTCATCTGCCCCGACAAGGTGACGACGGCTCAGTGGCTCGCGCGTACACGACGCGGCGCACAGCGTCGGGCTCCGCTCGAACGTGACGCTGATGTTCGGGCATGCGGACACCCCGCGGAGCTGGGCGCGCCACCTGCTACGCGCGCGCGAGCAGCAGCCGCGGTCGGGTGGGTTCACCGAGTTCGTGCCGCTCCCGTTCGTGCCGATGGAGGCGCCGATGTACGTCAAGGGCCGCGCGCGGCGCGGACCGACCTTCCGCGAGACCCTGCTCGTGCACGCCGTCGGCCGCCTCGCGCTGCACCCGTGGATCACGAATATCCAGGCGTCGTGGGTCAAGCTCGGCCCGGACGGCACGCGCGAGGCGCTCAGGGCCGGAGTCAACGACCTCGGCGGCACGCTGATGAACGAGTCGATCTCGCGCTCGGCCGGCGCGGAGTACGGGCAGGAGATGCCTCCCGAGCGGATGGAGGAGCTCATCCGCTCGGCGGGTCGAGTCCCGCGGCAGCGGACCACGCTGTACGGCGATCCCCCCGAGGAGCGCGTCCGCGCCTCGTTCGGCGCCGCGCCGCTGGCCGAGCCGCTGAATCCACCCGTGCGGGACGCAGGCCTGGTCGCGCCGCCGCGCCTCGTGCGGCCTGGGCTGGTGGGCGCGCGTCCGAGTTAGACCTCGAGCGCGAGCAGGTCGTCGATCGTCTCGCGACGGCGGATCACCCGGGCGTCGCCGTTTCGCACCAGCACGGCAGCAGGACGCGTGACGCCGTTGTAGTTCGAGCTCATCGCGAGCGTGTAGGCGCCGGTCGCCGGCACCGCCAGCAGGTCGCCGCGCCGCGCGGACGGGAGCGAGACGTCGTCGATCAGGACGTCTCCCGACTCGCAGTGCATCCCCGCGACGCTGACGAGCTCGTCGGGCTCCTCGTCGGCGCGAAGCGCGCTCAATGCCGTGTAGCGGGCGTCGTAGAGCTGCGGACGCGGGTTGTCCGACATCCCGCCGTCGACGGCGACCCAGGTCCGTTCCTCGAGGCGCTTCACCGAGCCGACGCGGTAGAGGGTGACGCCGGCTCGACCGACGAGGCATCGGCCCGGCTCGAGCCAGATCGCGGGCTCCGGCAACGCCGCATCGGCAAAGGCGCTGTCCGTGCGGTAGCCGCCGCGGCGGCCGCGAGCTCGGCGGCGTCGGGCACCTCGTCTTCGGGGTGATGCCGGATTCCGAAGCCTCCGCCCAGGTTCGCGACCCGAGCTGTCCAGCCGAGCGACTCGCGGCACGAGGCGGCGAAAGCGGCGAGGCGACGAATCGTCTCCGCTTGGGCGGAGAAGTCGGCGAGCTGCGAGCCGACGTGGACGTGGAGACCGAGCACGTCGAGCCCGCGAGAGAGCGCGTCGGCGATAAGCACCTCTGCCTGCTTCGGAGGAAGCCCGAACTTCGAGCCGTGGTGGCCGGTCACGATCGCCTCGTGCGTGTCCGCGTCGACGCCGAGTGTCACCCGCACGAGGGCACGATCGACGCCACCCACGGACGCGAGCGCCGCTTCGTCGGGCGCGTCCATCACGACGGCGGCGCCCTCGGCGGCCGCGTCCGCGAGCAGCGCCTCGTCCTTGTTGTTCCCGTGCACGACGAGCTCGTCGCCGGAGAGACCGGCCGCCCGAGCGAACGCGAGCTCGCCGGCGGCAGCGACGTCCGCGCCGACCCCTTCCTCGCGAAAGAGCCGCAGCAGAGCGACGTTCGGAAACGCCTTCGTGCCGTAGAAGACACGTCCGTCCTCCCCAGCGGCCTGTCGCAGCGCACGTGCCTGCTTCCGGAGCGTGTCCTCGCAGTAGACGACGAGCGGCGTCCCGAACCGCTTGGCGAGCTCGGATGCGCCGATGCCGCCGAGCTCGAGCTCACCATGCTCGATCCGCACCGAATCCGGGAAAAGATCGAGCCCAGATGAATCCAGCACTGCCCGATTTTGCCTGTTACCCTTTTGAGAGATGGTGCAGCTTCTTCCATAACGAAGGGAGCGGGCGCGGCGAGAGCCGCGGGCGTTCCTCTGGAGCCTCTCGCATGAGAGGCTTTTTTGTTGTCCGAGGCGAACAAGGAACGGCGATGGAGCAGTACGACCCACGAGCGATCGAAGAGAAGTGGCAGCGCGTCTGGAAGGACGAGCGAGCCTTCGAGGTGCCGAATCCGGACCCCGACGAGCTCGAGCGTCACGCCCGGAAGACCTACGTCCTCGAGATGCTCCCGTATCCGTCCGGCGACCTCCACATGGGGCATGTCCGCAACTACATGCTGGGCGACGTCCTCGCGCACTTCCGTCGCCGTCACGGGTTCGTCGTCATGCGCCCCATGGGGTTCGACTCGTTCGGCCTCCCCGCGGAGAACGCCGCGATCAAGGAGGGCGCGCATCCCCGCGACGAAACGCCCAGGAACATCGCCGCGATCCGCGCGCAGATGGAACGCATGGGCTGGGCGATCGACTGGGATCGCGTTCTGGCCACGCACGAGCCCGAGTACTACCGCTGGACGCAGTGGCTCTTCCTCCGCTTCTTCGAGAAGGGGCTCGCCTACCGGAAGGAGGCGCCGGTAAAGTGGTGCCCGAACGACCAGACGGTGCTCGCGAACGAGCAGGTCGTGGACGGACGCTGCGAGCGCTGCGGCGCCGAGGTCGAGGCTCGAAACCTCGAGCAGTGGTTCTTCAAGATCACCGACTACGCCGACGTGCTCCTCGACGAGATGGCGCTGCTCGAGGAATGGCCCGAGCGCGTCCTGACGATGCAGCGGAACTGGATCGGCCGCTCCGAGGGCGCGGACGTGCACTTCCGTGTGGACGACTTCGGTGACGAGGTCGAGATCTTCACTACCCGGCCGGACACGCTCTTCGGCGCGACGTTCTTCGTACTGGCGCCTGAGCACTCGCTGGTTGCTCGGCTGGTCGAGGGCACGGATCGCGAGACCGAGGTTCTGGACTACGTACGGCACGCCGGCGCGCGGTCCGCGGTCGAGCGGGAGACGAAGGAGAAGGACGGCGTCTTCACCGGACGCTACGTCGTGAACCCGGTCAACCACGAGCGAATACCGATCTGGGTCGCCGACTACGTGCTCATGGAGTACGGGACGGGCGCGATCATGGCCGTGCCCGCACACGACGAGCGCGATTTCGCATTCGCCGAGCGGTACGGGCTCGAGATCCGCCAGGTCGTCGAGCCCGCCGAGGGGTCGGAAGCGCCTGCAGAAGGGGTATTCCTGGCGCACACCGAAGACGAGCGCCTCGTCAACTCGGGCGAGTTCAGCGGCATGCCGGCGCCCGAGGGTGGCCGCGGGATCGTCGAGAAGCTGGCCGAGCAGGGCCTGGCGCAGCCAGCGATTCGCTACCGACTCCGCGACTGGTTGCTCTCCCGCCAGCGGTACTGGGGCGCGCCCATCCCGATCGTGTACTGCGACGAGTGCGGCATCGTGCCCGTCCCGGACGAGGAGCTCCCGGTGCTCCTGCCGGACGTCACGGAGTTCCTGCCGAAGGGGCGCTCGCCGCTCGCCGCCGCCGAGGACTGGGTGCGGACGACGTGCCCGCGCTGCGCGGGCGAAGCGCGCCGCGAGACCGACACGATGGATACCTTCGTCGACTCGTCCTGGTACTTCCTGCGCTACGCCGACGCGCACAACGACCGGGCGCCGTTCGACCGCGAGCTCGTCGACTACTGGCTCCCCGTCAACCAGTACATCGGCGGAGTCGAGCACGCGATCCTGCATCTCCTGTACGCGCGCTTCTTCGTGAAGGTGATGAACGATCTGGGGTTGATCGGGTTCCGCGAGCCGTTCGCGCGGCTCTTCACGCAGGGGATGCTCTATCGCGACGGCGCGAAGATGTCGAAGTCCAAGGGGAACACGATCTCGCCGGACGAGTACGTCGAGCGCTACGGAGCCGACGCCGCTCGCATGTACCTGCTCTTCATCGGCCCCGTCGAGCAGGACGCCGAGTGGCAGGACGCGGGCTTCGAGGGCATCGTGCGCTTCCTGCACCGTCTCTGGCGCCTCGCCGGAGAGCAGGCGGAGAAGCCGGTGGTCGAGCCGGTCCCCGACACGCCCCTCGCCCGCAAGGCCCATCGCACGATCGCCAAGGTCACGGACGACATCGGCCGGCGCTTTGCGCTGAACACTCCGATCGCGGCCGTGATGGAGCTCGTGAACGAGATCCAGCGGAACCCTGACGATCCTGCGGCCCGCTTCGCCGTCGAGACCGCGGTGAGCCTGATCCAGCCCTACGGCTCGCACATCGCCGAGGAGCTGTGGGAGCGACTCGGGCACGAGCGCCTCTGGGAGCACCCCTGGCCCGAGGCGGATCCAGCGCTGCTCGAGGTCGAGACGGTCGAGGTCGTCGTGCAGGTGAACGGGAGGATTCGCGACCGCCTGCACGTTTCGCCTGATCTGGCCGAGGCCGAGCTCGTGGAGCTCGCACGCTCCTCCGAGCGGGTGCAGGCTCACATGAACGGCGGGGAGGCCGCCCGCACCATCGTGGTGCCCGGCAAGCTCGTCAACTTCGTCCTCTGAGGCTCGCGCGTAGTCCGCCGGCTCGCCGTCTCGTCGGCGCCGGGCCGTTGGTGCACTCTCGTGACGAAGCCGTTTCCCCTCCGTGATCGGATGCCGGGAACCATGGCTCCATGCCGTTCGTCTCGGTCTCGCGCTCGACCGCTTTCGTCCTCGTAAGCGCGCTGCTCGCGATTCTCGTCCTGGCCGGCGGGCGCCTGGCGCGTACCGGAACGGCCTCGGCGCCCGAGATCGTCGCTCCGCTCGAGCCGGTCTCCTTGCCTTCCGCGTCGTCCCCGGCGCGCGCGGCTCTCGTCGTCCATGTGGTGGGCGCGGTTCGGCGTCCCGGGCTCTACCGCCTTCGGGAAGGCGCTCGGGTCGCGGACGCGGTAGCGCGAGCGGGAGGCAGCACGCGTCGCGCGGAGCTCGCTGCGCTCAACCTCGCCGCTCCGCTCGTCGACGGCATCCAGGTTCTTGTGCCGACTCGCGTGAGAGCGGCGGGCATCGACCTCTCGGGCGGCGCCGACGTCACCGCCCCCGGCGCGGCGGTCGCGGGGCTGGGAGCGAAGGTGAGCCTCGGGACGGCGACGGCCGAAGAGCTCGACGAGCTCCCCGGGGTGGGGCCGGTCACCGCGCAGAAGATCCTCGACTACCGCGCCGAGCACGGACCGTTCAGATCGGTCGACGAGTTGGACGCCGTCCCTGGAATCGGCCCGACCCGCGTCGAGCAGTTGCGCGACCTCGTGACCCCGTGAGGCGAGTCGTCGAGCTCGAATGGCCGGCGCTGCTCGCTGGAGCGGCGTGCGCCGGTCTGGCGGCGTCGAACTGGATCGCGCTGAGCACATTCGCACTCGTCTCTCTCGCATTCGTCGGGCTGCTCGGCGTCCTGCTCCTCGACGCGTGGGCGCGGGTCGCGGCCGTCGGGGCGGTCCTCGCGCTCGCGGGGCTCTGGTGGGGCGCCTTACGGCTGGACGCAATGCGGGAGAGCGCACTCCTCGCCGAGATCGGCGAGTCCGGGCGCGCGGAGGTCGTAGTGACGGGACCGGCACGCCCGACGCCATGGGCAGTCCGGGTTCCGGCCGAGATCCGACGCTTCCGGAGAGAGCATCTGCGCGAACGGGTCCTTCTGACGCTCCCCGTAGGTCGGTCCCCTCCGCGCGGCGCCATCCTGGAGACAGTCGTTCGTGTGACCGAGCCGCGCGTCGCCGATCGCGCGGGCGAGTTCGACGAGCGCGCCTGGCTCGCTCGTCAGGGGATCCACGTCGTTCTCCGCGGGAGCACGTGGCGCCAGCTCGGCAGCCGTGGCGGTATCGCCGGAGGCGGCGATCGGCTACGCAATCGAATCGAGAGTGCCATCGGGCGCGGGTCCGACGGAGTCCGGCGGGCGCTGGTGCTCGGCGTCGTCCTCGGCGAGGACGAGGGATTGCCGGACGCCGTCAAGGAGGACTTCCGGGCGTCGGGCCTCGCGCATCTCCTGGCGGTCTCGGGTCAGAACGTTGCCTACATCGCCGTCGGCATCTACGGGCTCGGCTGGCTGCTCCGGATCCCGCGGGTCCTCAGGGAGCTCATGACGCTCGGGGCGATCGCCGCATACGTGCTCGCGGTGGGCTGGCAGCCGTCCGTGATCCGCGCCGGAGTCGCCGGCGCGCTTGCGTCGCTCGCCTGGCTCGCGGCGAGACCGCGCGACCGGTGGCACTTCCTCGCCATCGGGGCGCTCGTGCTGCTGGCCTGGGCGCCGACGTCGCTCCTCGAGCCCGGCTTCCAGCTCTCGTTCGCCGCTGTCGCGGGGATCTTCGCAGGCGTTCCCCGCCTCAACGCGCGCCTGGACGGATACCCGGTTCCACGCGGTGTCAGCGATGTGCTCGGGGTGGCCCTGGTGTGCGGTCTCGTCACTGCGCCGATCGTCCTCTTTCACTTCGGTCAAGCGCCCGTCTACACCGTCCCCGCGAATGCCCTCGCGTTCCCCGCGATGCCCGCGGTGCTCGGCCTGGGGTTGCTGGCGACCGCGGCGGATCCCTTCTCTCCCGCTGCTGCGTCGGCTCTCGCCTGGCTCGCTGGGTGGGCGGCAGCGTGGCTCGAGCTCGTCGCGCGTCTCGTCGCTTCGCTGCCGGGCGCGCAGGTCGATGCACGTGCGGCATTCGCGGTGATGCTCGTCTGCGCCGCGGCGTGGGTCATCTCCCGTCAGGGGAGGTCGCGCGTCGGCAGCCCTGGCCGTGCTCTTGCCCTCGCCGCGGCGGGCGTCGCTCTCGTAGCGGTCGCGGCCGCGTGGTCGCTGCGCGCGCCCCCGGCCTGGCAGGAACCGGCGGGGCTCCGAGTGACGTTCCTGGACGTGGGGCAAGGAGACTCGGTTCTCCTCGAGACGCCGAGCGCCCGGCTCCTCGTCGACCAGGGGCCACCCGAGGCGAACGTCGCCGACCAGCTCCTGCGGATGGGAATCCGCGCGCTGTCGGCGCTCGTGCTCACCCATCCCCAGCGCGACCACATCGGTGGGGCCGCAGACGTCATTCGCCGGCTGGAAGTAGGGGCCGTGCTCGATCCCGGGCTGGCTGCCACCGGTCCGGACTACGAGGAGGCGATGGTCGCGTCGCGCGCGCGGCGGGTGCCGGTGCGGACGATTCGGTCGGGCTCGGAGTTCAAAGCCGGCGGGCTCGTCGTTCGTGTGCTCTGGCCTCCCGATCCCGGACTCCCTTCGGAGGATCCGAACCTCAACGCCACCGTCCTCGTGGCCACGTACGGCGAGCTCGACGTGTTCCTCCCAGCGGACGCGGAATCCGACGTGACCTCACGCCTCCGCCTGGGAGCGTTCGAGGTCGTCAAGGTCGCGCATCACGGCTCGGCCGACCCCGGTCTCGACGACCAGCTCCGCGTCTTGAGACCGAACGTCGCCGTGATCTCCGCGGGACGGAACAACGACTACGGCCATCCGCGCGCGGAGACGCTGGCCGCGCTCGCGGGCGTCCCCGGCCTCACCGTCTACAGGACGGACACGGACGGCCGCGTCGTCGTCGAGTCGGATGGCCGTGGAGTTCGTGTGCGGACTGCGCGCTAGGCTCCCTGCGTGGCCGACGCTCCCGGCAAGCCGGTGTATCTCCTCACGGGCAGCGATCGGCCGAAGATCGAGACGGCGCTCTCCCGCCTCCGAGCCCACTTCGCACCGGAGGCCACCGACACCGTGAGTGCGCTCGACACTTCGGGGGAGGCAGTGGTGGCCCTGTGCAATGCGGGAAGCCTCTTCGGCGACGCCCGGCTTGTCATCGCCGAGGGCGTCGACGGGCGGCGCGACTCGGACAGGCGTCTCAAAGGAGGCTGGAAGGCGGCCGACATCGGGGCCATCGCGAGCTACCTCGCAAGCCCCGCTCCGCAGACGGTTCTTGCCCTCGTCGGGGAGGACGTCAAGAAGACGACCGCGCTCTGGAAAGCGTGCAAGAAGTCCGGCGACGTCCTCGAGTACGGCGTGGACAAGAAGGCGATCCAGAGCTGGGTCGCAGCGCAGTTTCAGCAGCGGGGCGTCCAGGCCGAGCCAGAAGCGTGTGCGCTCCTCGTCCAGCTCGTGGGAGCGGAAGACCTGCACGCGCTCACGGCGGAGATCGACAAGCTCTCGACCTGGGCAGCCGGCGAGCCGATCGGCGAGCGGGAGGTCGAGCTCCTGAGCGCGGCTGTTGCGGACGTACCGATCTTCAAGCTCACGGACGCGTGGGCCGCTCGCGACGCGGCTCGGACGCTCGAGGCGAGCGAGACGATCTTCGAGCGCGAGTCCAAGACACGCCGCGACACGGCAGCCCGACTCGCAGGCGCACTCGGCAGCCATCTGAGCCGGCTCGGCTCGATCAAGCGCGCCGCCGCAGAGGGACTTCGGCCGAAGGAGGCAGCCGAGCGGCTCAGGATGAATCAGTACTACGTCCGGAACCTCTACGGGCAGGCCGAGAAGTTCTCACACGAAGAGCTGCGCGACGCCACGGTGCGCATGGCCGAGCTCGACGGCGCGCTCAAAGGGCAGAGCAAGCTCGCTCCCGATCTCGAGATCCAGCGCGCGCTGGTGGATCTCGTGCGCAACGATCTTGTGCGCAAGACCGGAATCCGCTAGCGCGGATCCCGGTCGCGCGGAAGCAAACCCCTTCATGGGGAGCCCGGAACCGGAAGGTTCGGGGTGTGAAGTCGCCTGGGTGCGACCACCTAACTAGGCCGCGGCTCTGCGGCGATCGCTAGGACGAGGCGCTTGAGGCGAGCTTCGCGGCCTGCGACTTCTTGCGGGCGGCGGTGTTGCGGTGGAGCGCACCCCGGCTTGCGGCCCGGTCGATCGTGCGCACGAGCTCGCGGTGCTCGGTCGCGACCTTCTCGGCGTCCCCTTCGCTTGCCGCGACCTCGAGCCGCTTCGTCAGCGTCTTGATCGTCGAGCGGTAGCGGAGGTTCTCCAGGCGCTCCCGTGCCTGGGTCCGAACGCGCTTCTTCTGCTGCTTGATGTTGGCCATTCGAGGAAACGCCCGCAACGGCGGGCCGGGCGATGGTAGCAGCAGCGACTGGGAGAATCGACCGCGAAGCGCGATGGAACCCCCACTCGACATGCCGCCGTCTCGAGGCCGCGAGCAGCCCGGTCAGACCCGCCGCATGGCGCGCTCGGCCGCGATCTTCTCCCTCGCCACCGCTGTCTCGCGTGTGCTCGGGCTGGTCCGGGAGATGGTCAGCGCCTACTACTTCGGCGTCGCCGGGCGCATCAACGCCTTCACCATCGCGATCCAGATCCCGAACCTCGTCCGAGCGCTCGTCGCCGACGCGGCGCTCTCAGGAGCGTTCGTCCCCGTCTTCAGCGAGCTCCTCGAACGCGGCGAGAAGCAGCGTGCCTGGCGGGTCGCCTCCACGCTCCTCTGGCTGACGCTGCTCGGGCTCGGCGCCGTCACCGCGCTCTTCATCCTGCTCGCGCCGCTCCTCATGCGGCCTTTCGGCGACCCCGGGGGCGACTTCGATCTTGCGGTCGGGCTCTCGCGCGTCCTCTTCCCGACGGTGGTGCTGCTCGGGCTCTCGGGGATCGTCGTCGGGATCCTGAACACCTACAACCACTTCGCCCTGCCCGCGCTCGCCCCGGTCGCGTGGAACCTCGTGATCATCCTCGGGCTCGTCCTCGGGATTCCTCGCGTCGACGGCGAGAGCGCGGAGCTCTATCTCTACGCGGCCGTGGTCGTCCTCGGCACGCTTGTGATGCTCCTGCTGCCGGTCCCGTGGCTGCGACGGCTGGACGGGCAGCTGACGATGGTCCTCGACTGGCGTGATCCGGCAGTTCGGCGCGTGCTCGCACTGATGCTCCCGGTCACGCTGACGATCGGGCTCATCAACGTGAGCTTCTTCGTGGACATGCTCTTCGCGTCCAGGCTCCTCGATCCCGAGCTCGCGCCGACCGCGATCGACAAGGCGTTCCGGCTGTACATGCTTCCCCAGGGCCTCTTCGGGGTCGCGGTGGTGACCGTCCTCTTTCCGACGCTCGCCCGCCTCTCCGCGCGCGGTGAGGAGCCGGCCCTCCGGCGTACGCTCGACGGCGGGCTCCGGCAGATCGCCTTTCTGCTCGTCCCGGCGAGCCTCGTGGCGATCGCGCTCGCTGATCCCATCGTCCGGCTCGTCTACGAGCGGGAGAGTTCACCTCGAGCGACACGACCGTCGTGGCCGACTGCCTGCAGGCGTTCTCGGTGGGCCTCGTGTTCAACGGCTGGATGCTCCTGCTGAACAGGAGCTTCTACGCCGTTCAGTCGAACTGGATCCCGACCTCGATCGCACTCGGGACGGTCGGGCTCAACGCCGCGCTGGACGCAGTGTTCTACCGGTTCGGGATCTGGGGGATCCCGCTCGCGACGGCGACGGTCAACGTCGTCGGGGCGGCGACGTTGCTCGTGATGATGAGGCGGCGCCTCGGGCTGGAACACGTCCGCCGGTCGATCGCGGTCGTCCTTCGGATCGTGCTCGCAGCCGCGCTGGCAGCCGCGGTGGCGTTCCTCTCCTGGTACGGGCTCGACCACGCGCTCGGTCGTTCCACCCCCGCGCAGATCGTGTCGCTCGGCGCCGCTCTCGTCGCGGGCGGCGTGGTCTACGCGGGCGTCTCCCGGGCGCTCGGGATTCGCGAGCTCCAGACGCTGCTACTGTTGCGAGCCCGGCGCGAGGAGCCTGAAGATGCTTGATCGGAGATTCACGGCGGGCCGGAGGGCGGCCACGACACGGCGCCGGATCGCCACCCTCCCTCGCCGTCCAGGCTTACTAGCCTGCACGACGAGTGAGTGCGTCGCCCGGCTTGGTCGTGACCACCCCCGGCGGCGCGTCAATCTCCGATCAAGCATCTAGAAGCGCCTCTTCCTATGGAGCAAGACCGCCTTCGCAACTTCGCGATCATCGCGCACATCGACCACGGGAAGTCGACGCTCGCGGATCGCATCCTCGAGCTGACGGGCGCGGTCGCCGAGCGCGACATGCGCGAGCAGGTGCTCGATTCGATGGAGCTCGAACGCGAGCGCGGGATCACGATCAAGGCCCAGGCGGTGCGAGTCCGCTGGCGCGATCACTATCTGAACCTGATCGACACCCCTGGGCACGTCGACTTCAGCTACGAGGTCTCGCGCTCCCTGCAAGCCTGCGAGGGGGCGCTCCTCCTCGTCGACGCCTCGCAGGGCATCCAGGCGCAGACGCTCGCAAACGCGTACCTCGCGCTCGACAACGACCTGGAGATCGTCGCGGTCGCCAACAAGATCGACCTGCCGCAGGCCGACGCAGATGCGGCCGCGGCCGAGCTCGGGCAGCTCGTCGGCGAGGCGCCGGACGAGGTGCTTCGCATCTCGGCGAAGACGGGGACGGGAGTCGGGGAGGTCCTCGATGCTCTCGTCGAGAGGATTCCACCGCCCGCGGGTGATCCCGACGCGCCGGCCCGTGCGCTCGTGTTCGACTCTTCCTACGACCAGTACCGCGGAGTGGTCGCGTTCGTGCGCGTCGTCGACGGGCGCTTCGAGACGCGCGAGCCGCTCCGCGCGATGGTTCAGGGAACCTCGTTCGAGGCCGAGGAGCTCGGCGTCATGTCGCCGGTACGGGAGCCCGTCGACTCGCTCGGCGCTGGCGAGGTCGGGTACATCGTGACCGGGCTGAAGGACGTCTCCCGGCTCCGAGTCGGTGACACGCTCACTTCGCGCCGGCGCCCGGCCGCGGAGCCCTTGCCCGGGTACAAGGACGTCAAGCCGATGGTGTTCGCCGGGATCTTCCCGACCGATTCCGACACGTACCCGGAGCTCAGGGATGCGCTCGAACGGCTCAAGCTGAACGATGCGTCCCTCTCGTACGAGCCCGAGACGTCGCAGGCGCTGGGTTTCGGTTTCCGCTGCGGCTTCCTCGGTCTGCTCCACATGGAGATCGTCCGCGAGCGTCTCGAGCGCGAGTTCGACCTCGACCTCCTGATCACGGCCCCGAACGTCGCCTACCAGGCGACGAAGCGCACCGGTGAGATCGTCGAGGTGCACAACCCCGCGGAGATGCCGCTCGAGACTCGAGCTCGTCGAGGAGCCCTACGTCAAGGCGTCGGTGATCGTCCCGAAGGAGTACGTCGGCGCGGTGATGGAGCTCGCCAACGAGCGCCGGGGCAGCTTCGACCATCTCGAGTACCTGAGCGAGGAGCGCGTGCTCCTCTCCTACGAGCTGCCGCTCGGCGAGATCGTGCTCGACTTCTACGACCAGCTGAAATCGCGCACGCGGGGGTACGCGAGCTTCGACTACGACCTCGCCGGTTTTCGTCCGGGAGAGCTGACGCGCGTGGACATCCTGGTCGGCGGCGAGCAGGTCGACGCGCTGTCGCTGATCGTTCACCGCGACGCGGCGTACGACCGCGGACGGCAGCTCGTCGAGCGCCTGCGGAAGGAGATCCCGAGGCAGATGTTCGACGTGCCGGTGCAGGCCGCGATCGGGTCGCGCGTGATCGCGAGAGAGACGATCAAGGCCAGGCGCAAGGACGTTCTCGCGAAGTGCTACGGCGGCGACATCACGCGGAAGCGCAAGCTGCTCGAGAAGCAGAAGAAGGGCAAGAAGCGGATGAAGCAGGTGGGCGGTGTGGAGGTCCCGCAGGAGGCGTTCCTGGCCGTGCTCAACCTCGACTCGGAGCGCAAGAGATGAGTGGCGGCGTCCGGCATCTCTACGTCCACCTCCCCTTCTGCGCGCACCGCTGCGGGTACTGCGACTTCGTCACGGTCGTCGGGCGGAGAGATGGGCACGCCGCCTACGTGAATGCGCTGCTCGCGGAGCTGGCGCTCGAGCGCGGTGCTCTCGCGGATCGCCTCGACACGATCTTCCTCGGCGGAGGAACGCCGACGTTCACCGAGCCGCGAGAGCTCGCCCGGCTCCTCGCCGCTCTCCCAGAGGCTGACGAGCTCACGGTGGAGGCAAACCCGGAGACCGTGACCCCGGAGCTCGCGCGCCTCCTGCGCGAGAGCGGCGTGAACCGGGTGTCTCTCGGCGCTCAGAGCTTCCGCCCCGATCTGCTCGAGATCTTGGAGCGTCGTGCTCGCCCCGATGACGTCCGACGGGCCGTGTACCTTCTTCGTGATGCCAGTTTCGACAACATCTCACTCGATCTTCTCTACGGCGTGCCTGGCCAGAGCCCCGCCGATCTCGAGCTGGATCTCGACGACGCCCTTGCGCTCGAGCCGGAGCACCTCTCCTGCTACGAGCTCGAGGCGAAGCCGGGCACGCGCTTCACGCACACGCATGGGGACTGAGCTCGAGCGGCAGGCCGAAGCGATGGAGGGCTACTTCGAGACGGTCGTCGAGACGCTGACGCGGGCCGGGTACCGCTGGTACGAGACGGCGAACTTCTGCCTCGATTCGGAGCGCTCTGCGGGACGCGACCTGCGAGGCCAGCACAATCTCGCGTACTGGCGGGGGCGGGACTACCTGGGCGTCGGGATCGGCGCCGTGTCGACGGTCTCCGGAATCCGCACGCGCAACCTCCCGGGGCTCGGGGGCTACATCGCCGCGCTCGCGTCGGGTGAGCGGCCGCGTCGCGAGGTCGAGATGCTCGACGAGGACACGCGAGCGCGTGAAAGGCTGATGCTCGGGCTGCGGCTCGACGAGCCCGTGCGCGTCGCCGACGTCGACGGGTCGGTCGACGCGGCAGCCCTCCGCCGTCTCACGATCACCGGTCTCGTCGAGCTGTCCTCGAACGGCACCGGCGACGAGCTCCGCCTCACGAACCGCGGGCGTTTCCTCGGCGGGGGCGTGACCGCGGAGCTGATGACTCAACCGCGAAACTAGGGGTCGCGTTGGGCCGTCTCGTCCCTCCGAGCCGCGGACGATGCCGGAAGATCCCGCCGCTACCATCCGGATCCGATGCTCCTTTCTGCCCGCAAACGCGAGATTCTCCGGCGAGTCGTCGAGGAGTACGTCGCGACGGGGCAACCGGTCGGCTCGCGGGTGCTCGTCGAGCGCTCCGGTCTCGAGGTGTCGCCGTCGACGGTGCGCAGCGAGCTCGCAGAGCTCGAGGGGCTCGGGCTCCTGACGCACCCGCACACCTCGGCGGGTCGCATTCCGACGGAGAACGGATACCGCCTCTACGCCGAGGAGCTGGTCGAGACGTTGGAAGGCCGACCCGACGGCCTCGGGGTCGACCTCCGCGACATGCGCGACGAGATCGAGGATGCCCTGAGGGCGACGACCGAGACGCTCTCGCACGCGACGAGGCTGCTCGCGCTCGTCTCCGCCCCGTCGCTCCAGACCGCGTCGATCCGGCACGTCGAGGTGCTCGCGCTGCAGCCGACGAGCGTCATGGTCGTCGTCATCACGTCGACCGGTGGCGTGACGAAGCGGGTCTTTCGCCTGGAGGCGCCCGCGGACCACGGCCTCCTCGCGTGGGCGTCCGAGTACCTGAACGAGCGCCTCGGCGGAGTGCGGCTCGGAACGAGCACCGTTCGGCGTCGCCTCGACGCCCCCGAGCTCGCGCCTCGCGAGCGGGCGTTTCTGGCGCTCATCGGCCAGGCTCTGCTCGACGTCGGGTCGGAGGAAGGCCCCCAGGTCTTCGTCGGAGGGGCCGCGGGGCTCATCGAAGAGACACGCGCGGAAGAGCTCGACGCGACGATGCGCCTGTTGGAGCTGCTCGAGCGGCGCGCAGCGGTCCTCGAGCTCGTGAGCGAGGCTCTCGAACCGAGGCGCCCGGTCGTGCACGTCGGTCGCGAGGTCGCCGGAGGTCAGCTGCAGGACGTGTCTCTCGTCGGCGCGACCTATGGGATCCGGCGAACCCCACTCGGCGCCGTCGGGCTGATCGGCCCCTTGCGGATGGACTACGAGAAGGCGATTCGCACGGTGCGGGCCGCGGCCTTCGAGCTGAGCCGCTTCGTCGAGGACGTCTACGAGGAAGCCTGACGTACGTGCTCGGTTCTCGCCGGCGAATCACGACCGTACTCACGGTGGGAAGCACTGATGGCGACGTCTGAGCGCGACTACTACGAGGTGCTGGGAGTGAAGCGGGGCGCTTCCGAGATCCAGATCAAGAAGGCGTTTCGCGCGCTCGCGCGCGAGCTGCACCCGGACGTGTCCACCTCGCCGGACGCCGAGCACCGTTTTCGCGAGGTCGCCGAGGCGTACGAGGTGCTCACCGATCCCGACCGCAGGGCCACGTACGACCGTCTGGGTCATGCGGGTCTCCGCCGCGGAGGGTTCGAGCCGGGGATGGCGCACTTCGGGAACCTCTCGGACGTGTTCGCCGCGTTCTTCGGCGAGGACCTCCTCGGCGGTGCGCGGGGTGCTCGTCCGTCTTCGCGTGGCCCCGATCTGCAGGCGGTCGTCGAGATCGATCTCGACGAAGCCTTCACCGGCATCACCGTGACCGTGCCCGTCGAGGTCGCGGCCCCGTGCGAGCGCTGCGACGCCGGCGGCTCGGAGCCGGGCACCGGCTCGCGCCCGTGCTCGACGTGCGGAGGCGCGGGCCTCGTTCGTCGCGTGTCGCAGAACGTGTTCGGGCAGTTCGTCCACCAGCAGACCTGTCCCGAGTGCAGTGGCATCGGCCGCGTCCTCGACACGCCGTGTCGAGACTGCAGCGGCGAGGGCAGGCTCGTCCTCGAGCGGCGGCTCGACGTCGACGTGCCTGCGGGTATCCACGACGGCCAGCGCATCCGCATCCGCGGTGAGGGCCACGCCGGCTTCCAGCGGGGAGAAGCCGGCAACGCGTTCGTCGTGGTTCGAGTGCGCCCGGATCCGCGGTTCGTTCGCGACGGTGACGACCTGCACACCGCGATCGGGCTGACCATGACGGACGCTGCGCTCGGCACGACTGCGCGGGTGGACGGGCTGACCCGAGAGCTCGAGCTCGAGGTTGCTCCAGGCACCCAGCCCGGGGTCGTCCGTGTCCTCCGGGGGCAGGGAATGCCGTCGCTCCACGGCTCTCGCCATGGCGATCTCTACGTCCGGCTGGACGTTGCCATGCCGACGAACCTGACCGAGGAGCAACGTCAGCTGCTCGAAGACTTCGGCCGCCAGGCGGGGCCTGAGACCTACGAGCCGCGGGACGACGAGGACGAGGGGTTCTTTCGCCGCCTGAAGAGCGCGTTGCGCTGAGCTTGCTCCGAGTTTCGATCCGGGTACCGACGTCCGAGGCGGAGATTGCGCGCGCCCGGCTCCTGCCGCTCTCACCGGCCGGGATCGAGGAGGTCGAGCTGGGCGAGCTGCTCGAGCTCGCCGTCTACACCGACGAAGCAGGCGAGGCGAGCCTGAGATCTGCGCTCGGCGGGGAGGTGTCGTCCCAGGCCGTCCCGCTCGGATGGGAGGACAGCTGGCGCGCGTTTCATCGTCCTGCGCTCGCCGGCGGGATCTGGATCGGCCCGCCCTGGGAGACGCCGCCGCCCGGCGCGCCTGCCGTCGTGGTCGACCCCGGACGCGCGTTCGGCACCGGGGCGCATGCGACGACGCGAGCGTGCATCGAGCTCCTGTCCGGGCTCGACCGCTGCAGCCTGCTCGATGCCGGGACCGGGTCGGGCGTGATCGCCGCCGCGGCAGCGCGTCTCGGCTTCGAGCCCGTCTTCGCGATCGACAGCGACCCTGTCGCGGTCGAGGTCGCGTTGAGCACGGCGCGCCTGAACCGCATCGATGTCGAGGTCGTGCAAGGCGACGTTCTCACGTCTGCGTTGCCTGATGTGGAGCTCGTGCTCGCCAACATCGAGCTTCGCGCCGTCGAGGCGCTGCTCGCGCGGCGTCCGGCTGCGAGTGCCGTCACGTCCGGGTATCTCGTGCGCGACGTACCGAGGGTCGAAGGCTGGGAGCAGGTCTCGCGCGTCGAGCTCGACGGCTGGGCAGCGGACGTTTTCGTCGCGTCGCGAGAGCACCTTCTAAGCTAGAGGGCCCGTGGCCACCTTTTCCGTGCGGTTCCTGGGCTGCAAGGTCTCCTACGCCGACGCGCAAGCGGTGCGCGAGCGCCTGCTGGCCGACGGTCACACCGAGGTCGACGATGCCGGGGAAGTTGCGGTCGTCAACACGTGCTGCGTGACGCACGAGGCCGTCTCGAAGTCCCGACAGGCGGTCTCGCGTGCGTCCCGCTCGCATCAGCACGTACACGTCACCGGGTGCGCCGCCAATCTCGAGGGAGCATTCGACGCCGCCGCGGTCAACGTCACCGTCGTCGCACGCCCGAGCGAGGACATCGCCGAGGCCGTCGCGACCGCCGTGGGCGCGATCGGGTGCGTGCGGTCCGACGCTCGCCTCGAGCGGACACGCGCATTCGTGAAGATCCAGGACGGCTGCTCGTTCTCGTGCGCGTTCTGCGTGATCCCGCTCGTGCGCGGAGCGACTCGCAGCCGGCGTGCCGCGGCAGTTCTCGCGGAGATCCGAAGGCGCGTCTCCCAAGGACATCCCGAGATCGTTCTCACAGGTGTCAACCTCGGCTGCTTCCGCGATCGCGAGGAGGGGTACACGCTCGCACGCCTTGTCCGCGAAGCCGGGGTCATCGACGGCGTGGAGCGTCTCCGCCTCTCGTCGATCGAGGTCAACCACGTCAGCGTCGAGCTCGTGGCGGCGCTCCGCGAGACCGCGTCGGTGTCCCGCCATCTCCACGTTCCGCTCCAGTCCGGGGACGACGCCGTGCTGAAGGCGATGAGGCGCCGCTACACGGCCGCTCAGTTCCTCGCCAAGCTCGAGCCGCTTTCGGACTTCAACCTCACGTCGGACGTGATCGTCGGGTTCCCGGGCGAGGACGAGCGCGCGTTTCAGCGGACACTCGAGGTCGTCGAGCACGCCGGGATCACGAAGGTGCACGTGTTCCCGTACTCGCCACGCCCCGGAACGGCGACCGCTGCTCGCGACACGGTCGCTGCGGAGGTCAAGAAGGAGCGGAGCGCGCGGCTCCGCGCGCTCTCGGACGAGCTCTGCCGCCGCCGCTGGCAGCAGAAGCTCGGGAGGACCGAGCGTGTTCTCGTCGACCGGCCCGGGCGCGGGTACGCCGACGACTACACGCCCTGGCTCGTCGAGGCGGACGTCGGTGAGATCGTGCGCGTGCGCGCGGTCGCGCTCTCGGAAGAAGGGATCCTTGCCGTTGCCGCCTGAGGACTGCCTCTTCTGTCGCCTGGTCGCCGAGGGCGAGCACGTCGCGAGCACGGACGGCTTCGTCGCGATCCGCGACATCAACCCGTTCTCGGAGACGCACCTCCTCGTCCTTCCCGAGCGGCACATCGACACGTTCAAGGACATCGACGCGTTCCCGGACGAGGAGGCGGGACGCATGCTCCGCTTCGTCGCGACGACTGCGCGCGCGGTCGGGCTGGAGGACTACCGGGTGCTCGTCAACGTCGGTGCGGGAGCCGGGCAGTCGATCTTCCACCTTCACTGGCATGTGCTCGGCGGGCGAGTCGATGCCGGCCGCCTCGCGACGGCGCTCGCCGAGGAGGATGCGTGAGCCTTATCGCGCGGATGGAGGAGGAGCTGAAGGCGGCGCGCCTCGCGCGGGACGCCGACCGGCGAGACGCGCTCAGCCTCATCCTGAACGCGCTTCGAAACGCCGAGAAGGAGCTCGAGCGCCAGCTCTCGGACGACGAGGAGCTACAGGTGCTCCAGCGCGAGCGGAAGCGGCGCGTGGAGGCGGCGGATGCGTTTCGCTCGGGCGGGCGGGAAGAGCAGGCCGAGGACGAGGAGTACGAGCTCGAGGTGCTCGAGGAGTTCATGCCGGAGCCGCTCTCCGAGGAGGAGCTCGAGGAGATCATCGACGACGTCATCTCGGAGGTCGGGGCAACGAGCATCCGGGACCTCGGACGCGTGATGGCAGGCGTAATGCACAAGGTCTCCGGCCGCGCGGATGGCTCGACCGTCAACCAGCTGGTCAAGGAGAAACTCGCGTAGGGGCGAGGCTTGCCTCGCCCTCATGGTGGGGCAGCTGCGGACGAGGGCGACGCAAGCGTCGCCCCTACACTTTGGGCCGTGCAACAGGTGCTGGATGTCTCGAACGAGGTCGCGGCCGAGCTCGCGGGAGTCGAGGACGGCGTACTCGACGCGCTTCGTGAGCGCCTCGGCTGCACGATCGCCCTGCGCGGGAACCGGTTGACGCTCGCGGGCGACGACGAGCACGTGGCGGGTGCGCGAGCGGTCGTCGACGAGCTCGTCGAGCTCGTCGAGGGAGGCCACCAGATCGGGCCGGACACCGTCGGTGCCGTGCTCGCGGCGATCGACCAGGCCGAGGACGTCCGTGACGTCTTCGAGGACGTCGTCTGGCGGCACCGCGGCAAGAAGATCGCTCCGAAGACCGTCAACCAGAAGCGCTATGTCGACGAGATCCGCGTCCGCACGGTGACGTTCGCCGTCGGGCCCGCCGGCACCGGGAAGACCTACCTCGCGATGGCGCTCGCCGTCTCGGCGCTCTCCGAGGGGACCGTCGGGCGAATCATCCTCACGCGACCCGCGGTCGAGGCCGGAGAACGTCTCGGCTTCCTGCCGGGCGACATGCTCGCGAAGGTCGACCCGTACCTCCGCCCGCTGTACGACGCGCTCTACGACATGATCGAGGCCGAGCGGCTGACCGGGTACATGGAGCGCGGGACGATCGAGGTCGCGCCGCTCGCATTCATGCGCGGGCGCACGCTGAACGACTCGTTCATCGTCCTCGACGAGGCGCAGAACACGTCGCCGGAGCAGATGCAGATGTTCCTGACGCGCCTGGGGTTCGGCTCGAAGATGGTCGTCACCGGAGACATCACCCAGATCGACCTGCCGCGAGAGCAGGCGTCCGGGCTGATCCAGGTGCGGCAGATCCTCGCGGGGATCGACGGCATCGGCTTCGTCGAGTTCGGGAACGAGGACGTCGTCCGGCACAAGCTCGTGCAACGGATCGTCGAGGCCTACAAGAGGCACGCCGAGGAGACCGGGACGGCGCGCAGCCGATGAAGGGAGGCGCCGCGTGATCGTGGTGGAGACCCAGAATCGGAGCGGAGTGGACGTCGGAGAGGTGGACGCTGCGGAGCTCGCGCGGCTCGTGCTCGCGGCTGAGGGAATCGAGAGTGGCGAGCTCGGGATCGTCTTCGTGGCGCCTGACGAGATCCAGGAGCTCAAGCGCGAGCACCTCGGCATCGACGAGGCGACCGACGTCCTCTCCTTCCCGCTCGACGGGCGCAACGAGGTGCCGGACGGAGTCCCGCGCGCGCTCGGGGACGTCGTGCTCTGCCCCGCGATCGTGGGGGAGGCGTGGCGGGGGCCCCTCGTCCACGGCCTCTTGCATCTCCTCGGCTACGAGCACGGTGACGAGATGACCGCCCGCGAGCGGGAGCACGCGGCGCGATGAGCAGTCCGCAGCGGAGCCCTTCGCTCTTCGACAGCTTCAACTACGCAGCGGAAGGAGTCATTCATGCGCTCCGGACGCAGCGAAACCTCTGGATCCACTTCACCCTCGCCGCTGCCGTTCTGGTCGCCGCGGTGGCATTCGGAGTCTCCCGGATCGAGCTGATGGTGCTCCTGCTCGCGATCACGTTCGTGCTCGTCGCCGAGCTCGTGAACACGGCGATCGAGGCGGCGGTGGATGTCGCGTCCACGTCCTTCGACCCGATGGCGAAGCTCGCGAAGGACATCGCGGCCGGAGCGGTGCTGATCGCCGCGCTGAATGCGGTGGCGGTCGGGTATCTCGTGTTCTCGGGCGAGGTCGCCGACCGCAGCTCGCGCTTCCTCGACCGCCTGAGCGACGCGCCGGCGGAGCTCACGCTCGTGTCGCTCGCGCGTGACCGTGATCATCGTCATCGCGCTGAAGGCGTACACCGGCCGGGGGACGCCGCTGCGGGGCGGGCTTCCCTCCGGGCACGCTGCGGTCGCGTTCGCCGGCTGGATGGCGATGACCCTCCTTCTCGACGACTCGTCCCACCGCTTCCTGATCTCGTCGCTCGCCTTCATCATGGCGCTGCTCGTGGCTCAGACACGCGTCGAGACCGGAGTGCACTCGGCCACCGAGGTGGCCAGCGGCGGTGCGCTCGGCGCGTTCGTCACCCTCTTCCTCTTTCAGGCGTTCGGATGACGGCCGCGGAGCTCCTGGCTCGGGCGGACGCTGCCGCGGAGAAGGCCTACGCCCCGTACTCGCAGTTCAACGTGGGGTGCGCCGTTCTCACGCGAGACGGTCGCGTGGTCGAGGGCGCGAATGTCGAGAACTCCGCGTATCCGCTCGGCGTATGCGCCGAGCGAACTGCGTTCGCGCGGGCAATCTCGGAGGGGTTCCGGCCCGGTGACTTCGTGACCGCCGCGATCACCGCCTCGCCTTGCGGTGGCTGCCGCCAGTGGCTGCTCGAGATGGGCGTGGAGCAGGTCGTGTTCCGAAACGGCGGCCGTGTCGTCACGATGACGCCCGCGGAGCTCCTGCCGGAGGCCTTCGAGGCGTCGGATCTCCCGTGAGCCTGTGGAGCGATTCACACGCTTTCGGCACGAAGTCGCGTGTCCTCCGTGCGCGTTTCCTCGTTACGATCGCAGTGGGTGGTGGGATGGGGTGCCCCTATGAGAGGTGCCCGTGAAATCAGGGCTGGTGGCCGTCGCAGGCCGCCCGAACGTCGGCAAGTCGACCCTGGTGAACGCCCTCTGCGGCGAGAAGGTCGCGATCACGTCGGACGTGCCCAATACGACGCGGCGTCGCCTCTTCGGGGTGGCGGACGGACCTGACTACCAGCTCGCTCTGATCGACCTCCCCGGGTTCCAGCGTCCGCTCGACCCCCTCACCGAGAAGATGCAGGAGACGGTCGACGCCTCCTTCGACGACGTCGACGCGGTGCTTTTCGTCGTCGACGCCCGCGCGCGCATCGGCGCGGGCGATCGCTTCGTCGCGCGCCGGGTGTTCGCGCTCGAGAAGCCGGTCGTGATCGCCCTCAACAAGATCGACCGGCTGAAGCGCGAGTCACGTCCTCTCTCAGATGCAGGCAGCTGCGCAGCTCGGTGACTTCCACGCGCTCCATCCGGTCAGCGCCGTGACGAAGGACGGAGTGGGGGAGCTCCGCGACGATCTCGTGTTCCTGCTCCCGGAAGGGCCGGCGTACTTCCCTGCCGAGCAGAAGACGAACCTCACGCTCGAGGAGCGCGTCGGCGAAGTGATCCGCGAGAAGGCGCTGCGCCTCACGCGCGAGGAGGTTCCGCACGCGATCCTCGTCGAGGTCGACGAGATCGGCGAGAAGGTCGTGCGCGCGCTCCTCTACGTCGAGACGGAGTCGCAGAAGGGCATCCTCGTCGGCAAGAAGGGCGCGATGGTGCGCGAGATCGGGACGCGCGCCCGGCCGGAGGTCGAGGCGCTCGTCGGCCACCCCGTGTTTCTCGAGCTCGTGGTCAAGGTGCGCCCGAAATGGCGCAGTGACCCGAAGCTGCTCGAACGCCTCGGGTCTGTGACGAGGCTCGACGAGTCGGGGGAGCCGCTGCTACGCGAGCTCGAGCGCAGAGTCGTCACCGTCCTCTTCTGCGACCTCGCGGATTTCACCTCGCTCTCGGAACGGCTCGACGCCGAGGACGTGGCGATCGTCCAGAACGCGTACTTCGAGGCAGTGCGCCAGGCGGTCGGCCGGCACGGAGGGACGCTGGAGAAGTTCATCGGAGATGCTGCCGTGGCCGTCTTCGGGGTCCCGACCGCGGGCGAGCGAGACGCAGAGCGCGGTGTACGTTGCGGGCTCGCGCTTGTCGGAGCGATCGAGCAGCTCGGAACACGCATCGGGCTCGACGACGGCGCGCTCCACGTTCGTGTGGGTGTGAACACGGGAGAGGCGGTCGTGCATCCCACACCCGTGGCGGGCGAGGCCATGGTCACCGGCGACGTCGTCAACACGGCAGCCCGCCTGCAGTCGTCCGCTCCCCTGAACGGCGTCTTGCTCGGTCCGGAGACCGCCCTTGCCGTCGCTCACGCCGTGGAGCTCGAGCTCTCCGGCGAGCTCGAGCTGAAAGGGAAGGCCGAGCCTGTTCGCGCGTCGCGAGCAGTCGCGCTCCACTCCGAGCCCGAGCGCGAACGTGCGATGGGCGCCCTCAAGGCGCCGACGATCGGTCGCGACGCGGAGCTCTCGCGGATCGGCGAGGCCCTCGATCGGTGTACGTCCGACGCGTCTCTCCGGCTCACCGTCGTCGCACCTCCGGGAACTGGCAAGTCCCGGCTGCTGGAGGAGGTGGCGGGGCTCGCGGAGACACGCGGAGCGGCCGTGCGTCGAGCTCGCGTACGTCCCGACGTGCTCTCGGCGTTCCGTCCCGTCGCCGATCTCGTCGCAGACGCTCTTGCGAACGAGGGTCTCACCGAAGGTGACGCGATCCGCGACACGTTGGCCGTCACGCTCGGCGAAGCCCGCGCGGCAGTCGTCGCCGACGAGCTCGCGGCGCTCGTCCGCGCCTCGGAGGACGTGGCTGACGGCCTCGACGCCGGACGCCGCTCGGCGCGCTTCGCGGCCTGGTCCGCGGGCCTCGCAGCCCTCGGTGAACGCCCCGAGATCTGGCTCGTCGAGGATGTCCACTGGGCCGGGAGCGACGACCGCGCATTCCTGAGATCGGCGACGGAGGGAGTCGGCCGACTCATCGTCTGCACGTCCCGCCCTGCGCTTCTCGAGTCCGACCCCGAGTGGGTCTCGAGCGGCGAGGTTCTGGAGCTCGAACCGCTCTCTACGCCTTCGACAGGCGGTCTCGTTCGCGCCCTGGTCGGCGAAGCGCTTCCCCAGGAGCTCGTCGCTCGAATCGTCGAGCAGTCCGGAGGCAATCCCCTCTTCGTCGAGGAACTCCTCCGGTCCTGGGCCGGCAGCCGGCTGCTCGAGCCGTCCGCGTCGGGCTGGCGGTTGGCGCGCGACGTGGGGGAGGTCGAGTTGCCCTCGACCGTCCAGAGCGTGTACGCCGCACAGCTCGACGATCTTCCCGAAGCAGCGCGCGCGGTGATCCGTCGAGCGTCGGTCGCCGGGAGACAGTTCCCCCTGGACGTACTCGGCGCTCTGGGAGCCGACCACCGCGACGGGATCGAGGCGCTCGAGCGACGCGGAATCATCCGCGGCCCGATTCCCGACGACCTTCTCGGCGCGTCGTTCGTCATCCGTCATGCACTCCTCCGCGACGTCGGCTACGCGAGTCTCTCCCGCGCTGAACGCGCGCGCCTGCACGTGCGGATGGCGCAGTGGCTCGAGCAGGCCGGTGAGACGAAGCCCGACGAGGTCGCCGAGGTGATCGGTCGGCACTATGCGGCCGCCCTCGACTCCGCCCCCAGACTCGCCCCCGATCTCGGCGACGGGCTCGTGCGAGAGACGGCGGCGGCGCTCGCATCCGGCTGGTTCGAGCGCGCCGGTCTCGCGGCGCTCGCCGCTTCGGCATACGACGCCGCCGGGCGGCTCTTCGAGCGCTCCCTCGAGCTCACGGAGGCCGACGCTCCGGCGGAGCGCGCAGGGCGACTTCTCGGACTTGCGCGCGCAACTGCCTTCACGTCGGACATGGCCGCGGGGCTCGAGGCGGCCCAGGAGGCGTTGGCTCTTTATCGGGGATGCCTGCGCGACGGTACGGGCTCGCTCGACGACATGCGCGAGCAGGCGTCGCGGGCGGTTGTCCTGGTGGGGACGATCTTGGCCCAGCAGCTCCGATTCCACGACGTGGTTCGGCTGGCGGGCGAAGCCCTCGCCGAGCTCGGCGACCGGGACGACGCGGCGAGCGCGCGGCTTCTGCTGACCCGGATCCGCGGCGCGGCGATGATCGGGGACGATGAGTGGGAGAAGACCGCGAGCGACCGCGCACGCGTGCTGGAGATCGCGCGCACGACCCGAGATCCCGAGCTCGACCTCGAGACGCGCATGTGGACGGTATGGGACGAGCGCAATCCACACACGTTGCGCAAGGCCTGGGCGGAGATCGAGGAAGCTGCAACCGCCCTCCGGCGCTGGCCGGACGTCGCCGAGGCGCGCCGCGCGTCGACCGGGCTTTGTCTTCCCGACGATCTCGAGGGTGCTCGCGGCGCAGCCGCACGGCTCGCGTCGTTTGCCGAGGCCCATCAGCTCGAGGAACCCGGCGCCTGGGCGGACTACTACCTCGCGGAGGTCGAGTTCGTGCGTGGCCGATGGGACGATGCCCTCGATGCCGGCTTGGCTGCGATCGAGCTCGGCGAGGCGCGGAGTTATCACCGCGTCGCCGCGCGCTCCTGGTTCGTGGTCGTGCCGATCGCCGCAGCCCGCGCGGATCGGACGACCCTGGAGCGGGCGGTGGCGTGGTACGAGCCGGTCGCGTTCCCCGAGACGCCGTACGGTCTGATTTCCCGCTCCGCGGTCGACGCGCTCGTGGAACGCGCAGGCCTCACGACCGGATTCCGGGTCGAGCTCGAGAAGCTCGAAGCGTCGATCGCGGAAGGAGGAGGCCTGCCGTCGTGGTTCGAGGCCGTCGACGTCGTCGTCGAGGAGGGTCTCCTCCGCGGGCAGGTCGTCGAGGCGCGTCGTTCGCTCGAGATCTTCTGCGCAGGTCTCGAGCGGGAGCCTTCGTCGTTCGGCGAGGCGGCCCGGACGCTGCTGGAGGCACGCATATCGTGTGCGGAGGCGGGAGCGCCGGCGGTCGTCCGCCGGTGTGCCGAGCAACTTCGGTCTCAGGGCTCCCGGTGGATGCTCCTCAAGTGCCTGCGCCTCCTCGTCGACGGGGAAGTTGCCGAGCCCTTCGAGATCGCCGAGGCCCGGACTCTCGAGAAGCGGCTGGGCATCCCAAGACAGCCCGGGAGGAGGTGACGCCCCTAGCTCTGCGAGCACCTGCCGCCGACACGGTGTGGAGCGCGATGCTCTCTACACTCAGATTTGTCGTGGCCAAGGCCCCAGCGCTCATCGGCGGGTTCGAGCTCCCCGCGGGGCCGAGGCTTCCGCGTGTCGGCTCGGTCGACGCGGTCGCGCTCGAGGAACGCGCGGCGACGCTCGCGAAGCGCTCGATCAAGCGCGAGTCCAAGTTGCAGGCGCTCGATCTCGCGATCCGGATGATGGATCTCACCACGCTGGAGGGGCAGGACACGCCTGGAAAGGTCGCCGCGATCTGCTCGAAGGCGATGCGACCCGATCCGGTCGACTCCACGGTGCCTCCGGTCGCGGCAGTCTGCCTCTACCCGAACCTCATCGCGGGCGCGAAGGAGCGGCTCGCGGGGAGCGGCGTCAAGGTCGCGTCGGTGGCGACCGCGTTCCCGTCAGGCCAATCGCCGACGAAGCTCAAGGTCGCGGAGACGCGGGCCGTCGTCGAGCTCGGTGCCGACGAGGTGGACATGGTGATCGACCGCGGGGCCTTCCTCTCCGGCAGGTACTCGAAGGTCTACGACGAGATCGTCCAGGTGAAGGAAGCCTGCGGCGACGCGCACCTGAAGGTCATCCTCGAAACCGGAGAGCTCGGCACGTACGACAACGTCCGCCGCGCATCGCTCCTCGCGATCGCCGCGGGCGCCGACTTCATCAAGACGTCGACCGGCAAGATCAGCCCCGCCGCGACGCTGCCCGTGACCCTCTGCATGATGGAGGTCGTCCGGGACGTGTACGCCGAGACGGGGCGCAAGATCGGGATCAAGCCGGCCGGAGGGATCCGGGCCTCGAAGCAGGCTGTGCAGTACCTGGTGACCCTCTACGAGACGCTCGGCCCCGAGTGGATGACCCCCGATCTCTTCCGCTTCGGCGCCTCGTCACTCCTGAACGACGTCCTCATGCAGATCCGCAAGGAGAAGACGGGGCGGTATCAGTCCGGCGACTACTTCACGATCGACTGATGGCCCAGGTCGAGAAACGCGCCGCATCCGTTCCCGCTCCCCTCGAGTGGGAGTACGCGCCCGCGCCCGAGGCGCGCGACATCGTCGAGATCCGCGAGCGCTACGGGCTCTTCGTCGGCGGCGAGGAGGTGGAGCCGCGATCCGGCGAGTGGTTCGAGTCGATCTCGCCCTCGACGGAGGAGCGCCTCTTCGAAGTCGCCCAGGCGGACGCCGAGGACGTCGACCTCGCCGTCACCGCCGCCCGCCGCGCATACGAGGACGGCTGGGCGAAGCTCGCCCCCGCAGAACGCGCGAAGTACCTCTTCCGCATTGCACGGATCATCCAGGAGCGCTCGCGCGAGCTCGCCGTGGCCGAGTCGCTCGACGGCGGGAAGCCCATCCGCGAGTCCCGCGACGTCGATCTTCCGCTCGCTGCGGCGCACTTCTTCTACTACGCGGGCTGGGCGGACAAGCTCGAGTACGCGTTCCCGAACCGGACGCCGCGGCCGGTCGGTGTCGCCGCGCAGATCATTCCCTGGAACTTCCCGCTGCTGATGCTCTCGTGGAAGATCGCGCCTGCGCTCGCCTGCGGGAACACCGTCGTCCTCAAGCCGGCGGAGACCACGCCGCTGACCGCGCTGATCTTCGCCGACATCTGCCGCCAGGCAGAGCTGCCGCCGGGCGTCGTCAACATCGTCACGGGAGACGGGACGACGGGCGCGCACCTCGTTCGGCACGACGACATCGACAAGCTCGCGTTCACGGGCTCGACCGAGGTCGGGAAGCTCCTCATGCGCGAGCTCGCAGGGCGCGACGTGCGCCTCACGCTCGAGCTCGGCGGCAAGGCCGCGAACATCGTCTTCGACGACGCGGCGCTGGACCAGGCGGTCGAGGGGATCGTCAACGGCATCTACTTCAACCAGGGACACGTGTGCTGCGCGGGCTCGCGCCTGCTCGTGCAGGAGTCGATCTACGAGCCGCTGCTCGAGAAGCTGAAGCGCCGGCTGTCCACGCTGCGCGTCGGAGATCCGCTCGACAAGAACACCGACGTGGGGGCGATCAACTCGAAGGCCCAGCTCGATCGGATCACGGAGCTCGTCGCGAGCGGGGAAGCCGAGGGCGCGGAGATCTACCAGCCTGAGTGTCGGCTGCCCGAGCGCGGGTACTGGTTCGTTCCCACGCTGTTCACCAACGTCGCGCAGAGCTACCGGATCGCTCAGGAGGAGATCTTCGGTCCGGTGCTCTCCGTGCTGACGTTCCGGACCCCCGAAGAGGCGATCGAGAAGGCGAACAACACGCCCTACGGGCTCTCGGCGGGCGTGTGGACGGAGAAGGGCTCGAGAATCCTGTGGATGGTCGAGCGCCTGCGCGCGGGCGTCGTGTGGGCGAACACGTTCAACCGCTTCGACCCCTCGTCGCCGTTCGGCGGCTACAAGGAGTCGGGTTTCGGCCGCGAAGGCGGCCGCCATGGCCTCGAGCCCTACCTGAGGTTCGACGAGTGAGCGGGGCGTCCGCAGGCGGCGGGTCGCGCGCGAGCCGTCCGCAGCTCCCCACCCAGGGTGGGGATCGTGTCCACCCTCCACCCGGTGTCGATCCTATCGACCGACCGACGACAAGAGAGACACGGGCTCGTGTCGAATGTGTGTCAATCGCTCCTTCCCCTCGCGAGTGAGCTCGCATGAGCAGGCTTCCCGTCAAGAAGACGTACAAGCTCTACATCGGAGGCGCGTTCCCTCGCTCGGAGTCCGGGCGGACGTACGAGTCGGAGGGCCAGAACGTCGCGCGCGCGTCACGCAAGGACGCGCGAGACGCCGTCCGCGCGGCCCGCACGGCGTTTCCGGGATGGTCCGGGCTGACCGCGTACAACCGCGGCCAGGTTCTCTATCGGCTGGCGGAGATGATGGAGGCGCGGGCCTCCGACCTCGAGCGCGTCTGCTCCGGCCGCGACGGAAGTCGACGCGGCGATCGACCGCGTCATCTGGTACGCGGGGTGGGCCGACAAGCTGGCGCAGGTGCTCGGGAGCTCGAATCCGGTGGCAGGCCCGTACTTCGACTTCACCGTGCCGGAGCCCACCGGCGTCGTCGCCGTGCTCGCGCCGCCGGAGCCCGCGCTCGGCGGGATCGTCTCGCGGATCCTCCCGCCCTCGTCGGCGGAAACGCGTCGTCGCGGTCGCCTCGGAGGACTCACCCGCTGGCCGCGGTCGAGCTGGGCGAGGCGCTCGCGACGTCCGACCTTCCCGGCGGGCGCCGTCAACATCCTCACCGGCTTCCGCGACGAGCTCGCACCATGGCTGGCCGGGCACATGGACGTCAACGCAATCGACGTCACCGGCGCCGACGGGACGACAGCCGAGCTCGAGCGCCTCGCCGCGGAGAACGTCAAGCGCGTCGTGCGCTCGTCGGCCGACGCACAGAGCCCGTGGGAGATCGAGTCGTTCCTCGAGCTCAAGACCGTCTGGCATCCCATCGGGCTCTGACCGGGCTCGCGTTTCGCCAGCCCCTCGCTGCTAGCCCCTCGTCGCGTACACCGCCTGCCGCAGGCTCTGGCCGACCGGCTCCGACGCGAGCACCCACACGGCAAGCGGTCGGTCGCCCGCATAGTGGACGGAGAGGTAGTCGGCGAGCATCCGCCCTGAGACCGTGTCGGGCATCCACTCCGGACGCATCGTCTCGGCCGACAAGCGCCTCGGAGCAAGGAACCTCGCCGCCTGGCCCGCCGCCACCGGCTGCGACTCGACGAGCTCGACGTCGACGCCACCCGTCGCGCGGACGACGTGGTAGACGACGGCCACGCGTCCGGTCGTCGGGTGGATTCCGATGGCCGGCAGGAACGCGTGTCGCCCGGACGTGACCCTGGTCGGCCCGGTCCACGCGCGCCCGTCGGTCGACGTCGCGACGACGGCGCTGTTGGCCGCGCATCCGGAGCTGAACCGGCAGTCGTGCCAGGTGACCCAGACGCGCCCGGAGGGGTCGACGTCCGCCGAAGGCAGTGGGAAGAAGCGAAGCCCGCGAGCCGGCCGCGTCTGCACATCGGCGATGACCGCGGGCGGGCCGAAGCTCAGACCGCCGTCCGTGGAGACGTTCGAGCCGAGACGGTCGCCGGAGCGCAGGTAGACGACGACGAGCTCACCCGACGGCCGGATCACCGGGAACGCGCCCACTGCGTCGGTCACGGGGATGCCAACCGGCGCCGACCACGTGACGCCTCCGTCGATCGAGGCGATCGCCGCGAGACGGTCTGAGCGGAGCGCGTCGGTGTAGACGATGTAGCAGCGGCCTCGATGGGGGCTCGAGACGCCGTTGTCGCACGCGATCCAGTTCTTGTCGAAGGCGATTCCCGTTGGCGCCGTGGCCTCGATGGCCGTGATCGGGATTCCCCACGTGAACCCGTCTCTCGAGCGGCTGACGGTCAGGCGCGTGACCTGTCCCTCGAGCGCGAGCGTGCCGATCAGCCAGACGCCGTTGACGGCGTCGTACGCGACGACGGGATCGCTCGCCCGCTCGTTCGCGCCGGCCGGCACGCTCACCGGAGTGAGGCCCGGGAGCAGGCCGCTTCGCCAGGTGCGCCCGTCGTCGTTCGAGACCGCGAACCCGATGTTGTCCGCCGCGCCGGAGAACCGGCGCCCGACCTGGAACGTCGCGACCGTCGTGCGGCCGAACGTGAAGCTGTCCGGCTCGACCTCCGACTCGTGCTGCGCTTCGTCGCCCGTGTACGGGTCGCGGGACAGCCTGCGGCTGACGAGCTCGCAGTCCGAGGTCACGCGGTCGACCAGATCCGCGTTCACGAGGTCCGCGCCGCCGCCGCAGCGCACGCTGTCCCTCGCGCCGTCGTACTGGACGGCAATCCGATCGTTTCCCGGCCCAGCGTCGACGGTGTCCGCGCCCGGGCCTCCGTGCAGGAAGTCGTCCCCGGAGGCACCGAACAGCCGATCCCGTCCTCCCTGGCCGAGAAGCGTGTCCGCCCGCGCGGTCCCCACGAGGCGGTCGTTCACGGCCGTGCCGACGATGCGCGCCGCCTCGGCGACGCCTGCCAAGGCGAGCACGAGCGCAACCGTGGCGACGATCCGCATGACCACGGAGACCATAGATATCGATGTCGTCCGGTTGCCGCCCATTACGATGCCCGCCGTGAGCAGGCTCAGCCAGGCGATCGCAGAGGGCGACGGCATCTCCATCCTCGCCGAGGTGGGCGATGCGGCCGGCGCCGGCACGGCCGAGCGGGAAGGCGCAGACGGTCTCGGTGTCAGGCAAGGTGCAGACGCGGTCCGCGCGTCGTCGCAGCTGCCGCTCCTTCACCTCGGCGGCGCGACGGAGGAAAGCGTGCGGGCAGCGGACGCGGTGGTCGTCTCGCCCGATACCAGCGCCTGGGACGAGGGCAAGGCGCTGGGCCTCGAGTGCGTCGTGCGCGTTTCGCACTCGGACGACCTCGAACGCGCGCTCGCCGAGCTCGACCCGGAGATCCTCCTGCTCTCGGCGGAGCCCGACTCGGACGAGGACCCGCTCGAGATCCTGCTCGAGCTGCTGCACGACGTCCCCGCCGGGAAGCTCGCGATCGCGGAGCTCCACGACGCGACCGCGGAAGACGTCGCCGAGCTCGAGCGAGCCGGGGTCGACGGCGTCCTCGTCGCAGCCGGCAGCGTCGCTGCGCTCGTCGGCTCCGAGCCTCCGGACGTGTAGGGACGAGGCTTGCCTCGCCTACGACCTCGCTAGATGCGCATCGGGATCCTGACCGGCGGCGGCGACTGCCCTGGCCTGAACGCGGTCATCCGCGCGGTCGTCCGGCGCTCGACCGACCGCGGGCACGAGATGATCGCAGTGCGCGAGGGCTGGAAGGGGCTCGTCGAGGGCGTCTTCGCGCCGCTCGGGATGCGTGAGGTCTCGGGGATCCTCCCGCGCGGAGGCACGATCCTCGGGACGACCCGCACGAATCCCTACAAGGTCGAGGGCGGCGTCGAGGCAGTGCTGAGCTCGTTCGCGGACGAGCGGCTGGAGGCGCTCGTGGCGATCGGCGGGGAGGACACGCTCGGCGTCGCGGCCCGTCTGCACCGAGAGCACGAGTTTCCCGTCGTCGGCGTTCCGAAGACGATCGACAACGACGTCCCGGGGACGGATTACACGTTCGGCTTCGACACCGCGGTCACGATCGCGACCGAGGCGATCGACCGGCTGCATACGACCGCCGAGGCGCACAACCGCGTGATGGTCGTGGAGGTGATGGGCAGGCACACGGGGTGGATCGCCGTGATGAGCGGCATCGCGGGCGGCGCGGACGTCATCCTCATCCCCGAGCAGCCGATCACCGTCGAGGAGGCCTGCGCGGAGCTCGTGAAGCGCCACGAAGGCGGGAAGGACTTCTCGATCGTCGTCGTCAGCGAGGGCTACGAGCTGACCTACGAGTCGGGCGAGCACCGGCTCGTCGCCGGCGTGGCGCGGGACACGGACCAGTTCGGCCATGTCGTCCTGGGCGGCGTCGGTGATGCGCTCGCGCGGGACATCGAGGAGCGAACCGGGTTCGAGACACGCGTCACCGTCCTCGGGCACGTCCAGCGGGGAGGGTCGCCGACGCCGAGAGATCGCGTGCTCGCCACGCGCTTCGGCTTGAAGGCAGCCGATCTCGTCCACGAGCGGAGCTTCGGCCGCATGGCCGCACTCCGGGGGGACGCGATCGTCGACGTGTCGCTCGAGGAGGCCGCAGGCGAGCTCAAGACCGTGCCACCCGAATGGTACGACGTCGCGCGGGCGTTCTTCGGCTAGCCCGACGCTACCATCGACCTGCTCGCCGGAGTGGCGGAACAGGCAGACGCGCGGGACTCAAAATCCCGTGTCCTTCGGGACGTGTGGGTTCGACCCCCACCTCCGGCACAAGCTTGCGTGCGGCCAGTTACGCTTGCCGCTCGGGGTTCTCGCGAACAACCAAGGAGGAATGACGGTGTCGAAAGCAGTGGCCGCGCTGGTGACAGTTCTGGCTCTGGCTTTGGCTCTCGCGGCCACCGCTTGCGGCGGCAGCGACGAGAGTGCTGACGACCTGCTGGGGTCGATCGAGGACAAGGGTGTGCTGACGGTCTCGACCGACCCGGCCTATCCACCGCAGTCGGAGCTGAACAAGGAGACAGGTGAGTACGAGGGGTTCGACATCGACGTCGCGAAGGAGATCGCCGAGCGGCTCGAGGTCGACATCGCGTGGGAGGCTCCCGCGTGGGAGACGATCATCTCGGGCAGCTGGAACGGGCGCTGGGACATCTCGGTCGGCTCGATGACGATCACGCCCGAGCGCGCGGAGGTACTGCACTTCACGCCGCCCTACTACTACACGCCGGCCGCGTACGCCGTGCACGATGACAACACGTCGATCACGGATGTCGACGACCTGGCGGGCAAGACGATCGGCGCCTGCGGAGGCTGCACCTACGACCTCTATCTCCAGGGCAAGCTCAACATCGCCACGGACGAGTCCGGGGAAAAAGTCGCGATCGAATCCAAGATAACCGACCCGGAGATCAAGACGTACGACACTGACTCGTCCGCGATCGATGACCTCGCGCTCGGTGACGGACGCCGGCTCGACGCCGTGATTTCCGCGTTCCCGACGCTCGAGGCTGCAGCCGAAGCCGGCAAGCCGATCAAGATCGTCCCTCCGGATCTCTACTACGAGCCCCTGTCGGTCGCAGTCGACAAGAGCTCGCAACTCGATCCCACGAGCCTGGTCGAGCGGATCTCGGAGATCATCGAGGAGATGCACGAGGACGGGACGATGGTCGAGCTGTCGGAGAAGTGGTACGGGACCGACCTCACCGTCGCTCCTCGCAAAGTGACGGGGTAGCCGACCCGGGATCGGTCTCGTGACAACGAGTTCGCGGGAGCGGCGGCGAGCACGTCGTGCAGCCGCCGCTCCCCCCGGCCCACCACCACAAGCGCAGCCGGCGGGAGTCGTTCGAGCTCTACTCGGCTCGGGTCCCGTTCCGCCTCAAGCTCGTCGTCGTCTGGGCGCTCATCCTGGGCGCCCTCGTCGCGCTCTTCGCCGCGGCCGACTTCGACACCGGCTGGATGCGCGAGAACGCGGGCTTCATCGCCAGGGGCATCACCTGGACGATCGTGATCGCGGTGCTCTCGATCGCGCTCGCCTGCGTGCTGGCGCTCCTCGGCGCGCTCGGGCGGCTGAGCGGCAATGCGATCGCGTTCGGCGTCACCAGCTTCTACATCTCGTTCTTCCGCGGCACGCCGCTGATCGTCCAGCTGTTCCTGATCTACCTCGCGCTCCCGCAGATCGGGATCGCGCTCGGCGACCCGTGGGCCGACCTCCTGACGCTCGACGTCATCACCGCGGGCGTGATCGCGCTCGGACTGAACTACGGCGCCTACATGACCGAGATCTTCCGGGCGGGCATCCAGTCGGTCGGGCACGGGCAGTCGGAGGCTGCGGATGCGATCGGCATGACCTATTTCCAGAAGATGCGACGGGTCGTGCTTCCACAGGCGTTCCGCGTGATCATCCCGCCGGCCGGCAATGAGTTCATCGCGATGATGAAGGACACCGCGCTCGTCAGCTTCCTCGGCACCAGCATCGACCAGATGGAGATCTTCCGCCGAGCCCAGCTCCTCGGCCGGGCAGACTTTCGCAACCTCGAGGCCTTGCTGGTGGCGGCGCTCATGTACTGGGGGCTGACGACGATCTTCCAGTACTTCCAGATGCGGCTCGAGCGGCGCCTGAGCAAGGGCTACGTCCGCGGCACGGCTCGCGTCGCCGTCGCCGGTCAGCGGGAGTCTCGAGAAGCGGCGAGGAAGACGTGAGCTCGGTCGCGGACGACTACCGCGCGGTACGGGTCGAGAGCCTGTGGAAGTCCTTCCACGGGCACGAAGTGCTGAAGGACGTGAACCTGGACGTCGTGGAGGGGGAGGTCGTCGTCGTCTTCGGCCGCTCGGGCTCGGGGAAGAGCACGCTTCTCCGCTGCATCAACTTCCTCGAGGAGCCGAACGAGGGCACGATCGAGGTCGCGGGAATACGCATCGCCGGCGGCGGGCACCGGACTCGGGCGAAGCGCGAGCAGATCCGCCAGCTGCGCATCCGCACCGGAATGGTGTTCCAGGACTTCAACCTGTTCCCGCATCGCACCGCGCTCGAGAACGTCACCGAGGGCCCCGTGACGGTGCTCGGCAAGTCTGCGCGCGATGCCGAGATGACCGCGCGTGAGCTCCTCGAGCTGGTCGGGCTCCCGGAGAAGGCCGACCAGTACCCGATTCAGCTCTCGGGAGGACAGCAGCAGCGGATCGCGATCGCCCGCGCACTCGCGATGAACCCGAAGGTGATGCTGTTCGACGAGCCGACGTCCGCGCTCGACCCGGAGCTGATCGGGGAAGTGCTCGGCGTCATGCGACGTCTTGCCACCGAGCTGCACATGACCATGCTCGTGGTCACGCACGAGATGGGCTTCGCGCGTGAGGTCGCCTCACGCATGGTGTTCGTCCACGAGGGGCAGATCATCGAGGAGGGAACTCCCGCGCAGGTCCTGAACGAGCCCGGGCGGCCCGAGACGCGCAGGTTCCTCGAAGCCGTGCTCTAGGGCTCTGTCTCCGCTCTGCGGCTGCTACCTTGCGAGCCGCTGTGGGCAACGGCTGGTCCGCCGGCCATCGGAGGAACCTCGTGAACGTCAGGAAGCGCACGACCTACTTTCTTGCGGGTCTGCTCACCGTCGCGGTGACGCTGGTCGCGGCCGGCTGCGGCGGTGGCGGAGACTCGTCGCCGACGCCGGCCGCGGCTCCGAAGCCTCCTGAGTGTCGGCAGTCCGAGTACGCGAGCTGGCAGAAGCTCGCGAACGAGATCAAGGCGCCCGTGTACTGCCCCTCCTGGCTTCCCCAGCCGCTCGTCGGGAAGTTCAGCGGGAGGTTCTTCAACGGTCGCTCCGTGGATCCCGATCGCTCGTACCTCGTGAGCTTCGTCTGGTTCGAGGCGGGCCAGGGGTTCGTCAGCGAGGTGCACGTCAACCTCCGCGGCTATCCGGGCATCGACCCGTATTCCCATTTGCGAAGACACGCTCACGGTCGGCGGGAAGACAGTGGAGAAGAAGCTTCCCTGTTTCAGCGACCGCCAGGGGAAGAAGCGGCTGGGCGGCGTGACGGCGACGGTCTACACGGCGAACCAGGGCGCCGACATGTGGCACGTCCTCTACGCGTGGCGCAAGAACGGCTCCCTGTACACGCTCTCGGAGCACGTCTCCGAGCCGTACTCGTACGACCAGGTTATCTCGCACCTCGATCGGATGATGCGCCAGCTCGTGCATGTCGAACCCACCGCCACCTAGCTCCGGCAGGCGGCTGACCCGCACGCAGCTGGTCGGCGGCGCCGCGGTGTCGGTGCTCGCCGCCGGCGGGATCTACAAGCTGGTCGACGAGCTGACGGCCCCGCCGGCGCGTGAGATCGCAGGGTCGCTGCGACCAGAGCAGCACCTGCTCGACGGCATCCGCGTCGTGCGCGACAACGGGGTCGAGGTGCTCGTACCGCCCCTGCACCACCAGGTCGTCACCGCCAGGGTGCGCGCGGGTGAGAGCGCGGCGGAGCTGCGCGAGGCTCGGCAGGAGCTCGAGAACGCGCTTCAGAGGCTCGACGAGCGCTTCGATCCGACCCCGAGCGGCCTTGGCGTGACCGTCGCGTGGGGATTGCCCTACTTCATGCGCTACGTTCCGGCTCAGACGGAGAAGCATCTTCCTCTCGACCTGCGGGCTACCGCCACGCGGGGCCGCCCGGTACGGGTGCTCGAGGACGCGATCCGCTTCCCGAGCGACCCGGAGACCACACGACTCGAGAAGAACGACCTCGCGATCGTGCTTCGCAGCGACTCGCTCGAGCACATCGCGGAGGGAACCAGGGTGCTGTTCGACGAGCTCGACGACGTGTTCCGCGTGACGAGCATCCGCAAGGGCTTCGTCGGAGGCGGCTTGGAGGGCGGCCCGGGACTTCCGAAGCAGATGGCGCTGGCCGCCGGCATCAACGGCGCCGAGCTCATCCCCGATGGCGCGCAGCTCTTCCTCGGGTTCACGTCGACCCAGAAGGCGGGGCTCGGTCCCGCGAGGATCGCGAATCTCGAGACGCTCGGCTACGCCGACCTCGGCCCGAGCGACTACTTCGCGCAGGGAACGCATCTGCACCTCTCGCACCTGTTCGAGGACGTAGCGGCCTGGTACCAGATCTTCGACTTCCAGGAACGGCTGGACACGACCTTCCGGCCGGGCCTCGTCGCTCCGCAGGCGACGCAGACGGTCGCCCAGGGATCGAGCGACGCCCAGAGCGTGGAGCACGTCCGGCGCGACTACGAGCGTCACCGGCGAATCGGCCATTCGGGGTCGATTCAGACCGCGTCACGCCTCGCCGCCGATGTCGTCGGTCCCGACGGCACGCGCTATCCGAAGGGAACCGCGGTCCCGCAGCGCGCCGACTTCAACACCCTCGACAACCCGTTCTTCTGGTCGGCGCGACCCCGGCGCGCGACGTGTTCTCAGAGGAGCCGGCCGCAGGTCTCCACTTCGTGGTGTTCAACCCCACGAGCGACGACTTCCGGCGAACGAGGCTGGCGATGGACGGAGTCCTGCCTGGTGGGCCTCGTCTCGTCTTCGAGCCGGGGAGCCGTGGCACGAGGCTTCAACTCGATTCTCGCAACGACGCATCGGCAGAACTTCCTCGTGCCGCCACGCGCTCACCGCTCGTTCCCCCTGTCCGAGCTTTCCGCGTAGGTCGCACGAGCGACCGACGTAACTTGAACCTCGCAGCCCGAGGCGTGATACTTGCGCGGTCCGCAAGCGGCGCAGGACCGCCCTGCGCGTGCGGCGTCAATCAATGAACGGCAGAGGAGGGAACATCAAGTGAGACAAAGGCTTTTGGTCGCCAGCGCGATCGCGGCCGTCGTCGGGCTCGCGATGGGCGCGGTGGCCGGTGCCGGACCGCTCTCCGAGAGCAGCACGTCGGTTTTGCCCTCGGCCTCGTGCGGTCCGGTGTTCTACAAGGGCTCCGGGAGCCCTCAGTACCTCATCGCCACCGACCTGCCGCTCACGTCAGCGCAGCGCGCGCAGACTACTGGCGATGCAGCAGGCGGTCCAGTTCGTGCTCGAGAGGCAGTTCAACTTCAAGGCCGGCAAGTTCACGGTCGGCTACCAGGGCTGCGACGACTCGACGGCCCAGACCGCTGCGTGGGACCCGGCGAAATGCTCGTCGAACGCACGCGCCTACGCCGCGGACCGGCGGTCCTCGGGGTGCTCGGGACGTTCAACTCCGGTTGCGCCAAGCTCATCCTTCCGATCCTCAATCGGGCTCCGGGCGGAGCGGTTGCGATGCTCAGCTCGGCGAACACGAACGTCGGACTGACTCACAACGCGCCGTGGAACAGCCCCGGCGAGCCGAGGATCTACTACCCGACGGGCGTGAGGAACTACGCGCGCGTGGCGGCGATCCGACGACTACCAGGGCCCGGCAGCAGTCGCCATGCTCCAGAGCAAGGCGTTCAAGTTGGCCCAGGGCAGGAAGTTCAGGCCGATCCGGAACGTCTTCATCCTCCACGACAACCAGACGTTCGGGAAAGGCGTCGCCCAGGCGTTCCAGGCCAGGGCGAGGGCCAGGGGCATGAGGGTGCTCGGCTTCGTGCCGTGGGACGCGAAGGCGACGAGCTACGAGGCGATCGGTGAGCAGATCAAGTAGTCGGGCGCGCAGTCCGTGTACCTCGGCGGCATCGTCTGCAACAACGGCGTGAAGCTGCTCAAGGACCTCCGCGCCGTTGTCGGGCCGAATGTCGTGTTCGTCGGGCCCGACGGCTGGACGCCCTACTCCGCCACCCTCGGTGCAGGCTCGGCGGCCCAGAACATGTACATCAGCTACGCGGGCCAGCCGCTCGAAAGGCTCGGCCCGACGGGCAAGAAGTTCATCAAGCACTTCAGGGCTTACGCGAAGATCAAGGGCAACATGCCTCCGTATGCGGTCTACCAGGCCCAGGCGGCACAGATCATGCTCGGAGCGATCGCGCGCTCGGACGGCACGCGTGCCTCGGTGGTCAAGGAGCATGTTCACGACGAGAGTCAAGAACGGGATCATGGGCACGTTCCGCTTCGACAGGAACGGCGACATCGTTCCGAACAAGTGGATCAGCTTCGACCAGCTGCGGGGAAGACCGGCGTCTCCCGTGTTCGCGGTCGTCGAGAAAGGTAGGGAAGTAGCACGCGGCGATCGCCCGCGAGAACCGACGTAGGGGAGGGCCCCTTCGGGGCCCTCCCCCACGTGGATGAGGAGGCCGAGATCGCGACCGACGTTCAGGCGCAGGCCGTCGCGCTGAGACGGCGGATTCGGGCTTCCTCCGTCGTCGTCCCCGCGATCGGGCTGATGCTCGTCGCGCTCGTCTTCGTCTGGCTCGGCATCAACCTGGCGAAGGACTGGGACCAGTTCTTCCGGATCTTCCTCATCGGGCTGACGAACGGCTCGCTCTACGCCCTGATCGCGCTCGGCTACACGCTCGTCTACGGCATCCTCGAGCTGATCAACTTCGCTCACGGCGACGTGTTCATGATCGGCGGGATGATCGCGGCGACGGTCGCGCTGAGCATGTTCAGCCTGCAGGAGGACCCGGCTCTGGGAACCCTCGTCCCCGCGATTCTCGTCGCGCTGCTCTTCGCCATGGCCGGCTGCGCGCTGCTGAACGCGACGATCGAGCGCGTCGCGTACAGGCCGCTTCGGCGGGCGCCGCGGCTCGTGCCGCTGATCACGGCGATCGGGGTCTCGTTCATCCTCCAGAACGTCGCCCTGATCTGGAAGGGCTCCGCGCCGGTCGCGATGCCGCGGTCGCTCCCGGACGGGCCGATCTTCACGGTCGGCACCTGCCCGGACTGCGTCGTCTACACGCTGGAACCGCCTCTTCCCGCTCCTGATCACCGTGCCGGTCCTCCTCGGCCTCGTCTGGCTCGTCCGCTACACGCGGCGCGGGAAGGCGATGCGCGCCACCGCGCAGGACAAGGACGCGGCGGCGATGATGGGGATCGACGTCAACCGGACGATCGGGTTCGTCTTCCTCCTCGCGGGCGCACTGGCAGGAGCGGCAGGCGTCCTGTTCGCCTTCTACTTCCAGACGATCCGCTACGACACCGGCTTCACGATCGGGCTGATCGCCTTCACCGCGGCGGTGCTCGGGGGGATCGGCAACCTCCCGGGCGCCGTTCTCGGCGCGATGCTCATCGGCCTGATCCAGGCCTTCGTCGAGGGCCTGTCCTGGCATTCGCCAGGCGCCGGCTGGACGCAGACGATCGTCTTCACGATCCTGATCCTGATCCTCGTCTTCCGGCCCGAGGGACTGCTCGGCGAGCAGACGCCCGAGGGAGGCTGACGAGCTGCGCGCGCGGGTGCAACGGGCTTCTGGCGCGCCCTCGAGGGCGTCGGGGTCAAGGACGCTCGCCGGCGCTGGGAGGGGCAGTCCCCGTTCCTGCAGCGGGCAGTGCCTCCGCTCGTCATCGCCGGCGCTCGTCGTCCTGCCCGCGTGGGCGCTCGGAGTACCGCCGCATCCGACGCTGCTCGCGCTCCTCGCGATCGTGTACGCCCTCTACCTGCTGCCACCGCGGATTCGGCGGATCGCGCTGCCGCTGACGGTCCTGGGGGTCGCGATCGTCTACCCGATCCTGTGGGCGAACGAGCTGAACGGGACGAACGCCCTCTTCGAGATCCCGATCTTCAAGGCGTTCCCGAACATGGACACGATGGTCGCGATCGTGATCTTCGCGATGATGGCCATCGGTCTGAACATCGTCGTCGGCTACGCAGGCCTGCTCGATCTCGGCTACGTCGCCTTCTACGCGATCGGCGCCTACATGGCGGCCTGGTTCGCCTCCCCGCACTTCTCCTCGATCGACTTCGAGCTCGGCGCAGTCGGCGTGCCGCCGGACGTGGACGGCTTCCACATCTCGATCTGGCTCCTCCTCGTCATCGCCGCGGTCACGACGGCGGTCGCGGGCGTGCTCATCGGCCTGCCGACGCTCCGCCTCCGTGGCGACTACCTCGCCATCGTCACGCTCGGATTCGGAGAGATCATCTATCGCGTGGCGGTGAACGGCGACGCCGACGGGATCAGCGCGCTGCTCGATCGCGAGACGGAGTTCAACCTCACCAACGGCGCATTCGGGATCAACCCGGTCGACCCGCCGGGCTTCGGGGGCTGGCTGTCCGACAAGCTCGGGCTGCCCGCGAACTTCATCGTCGAGAACGGCTCGTACGTGAACTTCGTCAGCCTCGTCTACTGGTCCGCGATCGGGCTGCTGCTGTTCACGTCTTCTGCAGCCTCCGGCTGCGAGACTCGCGGCTCGGCCGCGCCTGGATCGCGATCCGAGAGGACGAGGTCGCCGCCTCCGCGATGGGGATCCCGCTCATGCGGACGAAGACGTGGGCATATGCGAGCGGCGCGTTCTTCGGCGGACTGGCCGGAGCGTGGTACGGCTCCTTCAAGCAAGGCGTCTTCCCCGACGACTTCCTGTTCAACTTCTCGATCTTCCTCCTCTGCATGGTCATTCTCGGCGGGATGGGCAACGTTTGGGGGGCGATTGCCGGCGCCGCCTTCCTCACGTACCTGGACAAGGAAGGGCTCTCGAACGTCGCGGGCTGGTTCAACGAGCGAGACTTCGTCGCCTTCGCCTGCGATCCGGTCGCGCAGGATCCCGTCGCGGCCGATCAGCGCCGGCTGCCTGAACGCGCCGCTGCTCGCGACCGGGATCTACGGCGCCATCCTCGTCTTAGCCATGCTTTTCCGGCCGCAGGGCCTGATCCCGGAGGAGCGGCGCAAGCGCGAGATCGAGGAGGGCGTTCACGACGAGCCGCTGATGGACGTCGAATCATGACCGACGCGGGCCGAGCTCCTCCTCGAGGTCGACGCGCTGCGCAAGGAGTTCGGCGGCCTGGTCGCGGTCAACGACGTCGACCTCACGATCCAGCGGGCGCGATCGTGAGCCTGATCGGGCCGAACGGCGCCGGCAAGACGACCTTCTTCAACATGATCACCGGGGTCTACAAGCCGACATCGGGCCGCGTCGTCTTCGACGGCAGGGACATCGCCGGCTTGCCGCCGCACACGGCAACCGAGCGCGGCATCGGCCGCACGTTCCAGAACATCCGTCTCTTCCAGCAGATGACGGCGCTCGAGAACGTCCTCGTCGGCATGCACTGCCGGCTGAAAACCGGGATCTTCGGGAGCATCCTGCGCACGCCGAGGGTCAGGCGCGAGGAGCATGGCGCCCACGAGCGCGCGGTCGAGCTGCTCGACTACTGTGGGCTCGGCGCGTCACCACGACGACTACGCGCGCAACCTCCCGTACGGCGATCAGCGTCGGCTCGAGGTCGCCCGGGCGCTCGCCACCCAGCCCAAGCTCCTGCTCCTGGACGAGCCGACCGCCGGCATGAACCCGCAGGAGACGCTCGAGTTCGTCGGCTTCGTGAACAAGGTGCGTGACGACCTGGGGCTCACGATCCTCCTGATCGAGCACGACATGAAGCTGGTCATGGGAGTCTCCGAGCGGATCACGGTGCTCGACTACGGCCAGAAGATCTCGGAGGGAACGCCGCAGGAGGTCCAGGGCGACCCGAAGGTCATCGAGGCCTATCTGGGAACGGCGGCCGTCGGGTGAGCGCCGAGAGCGGCCCGATTCTCGAGCTCGCGAACGTCCGCACCTTCTACGGGACGATCGAGGCGCTGAAGGGCATCTCCATCGACGTGCACGCCGGCGAGATCGTGACGCTGATCGGCGCAAACGGCGCCGGGAAGTCGACGACCCTCCGCTCGGTCAACGGGCTCAACCCGGCGCGCACCGGGACGATCAGGTTCATGGGCGAGGACATCACGAGCAAGCCCGCGCACCACATCGTCCGGATGGGCATCTCGCAGTCGCCCGAGGGGAGGAAGCTCTTTCCGCGCATGAGCGTGGTCGAGAACCTCGAGATGGGCGCGTTCCAGCGCAACGACAGGGCCGACATCAAGGCGGACATGGAGCACGTGTTCACGCTCTTTCCGCGCCTGGCCGAGCGGCGCACGCAGAAGGCGGGGACGATGTCCGGCGGCGAGCAGCAGATGTGCGCCATCGGACGCGCGATGATGGCGCGGCCGAAGCTGCTCATGCTCGACGAGCCGTCGATGGGGCTCGCGCCCATCTTCGTCGAGCGGATCTTCGAGACCATCGTCGAGATCAACAAGGAGGGAACTCCGATCCTCCTCGTCGAGCAGAACGCGCTGATGGCGCTCGAGGTCGCGCAGCGCGGGTACGTGCTGCAGACCGGGCGCATCGTGCTCGAAGGCCAGGCGAGCGACCTGAGAACGAATGAGGACGTCCGCAAGACCTACCTCGGCGAGAGCTGAGGACGCTCGCTTCGGGCATACTTCGGCCGAGGGGGGCGACGTTCGCAGTGGGGAGACGGCGTGCTGGGAAGGGGTAGTGACAGCGTGGCAGGGGCTCCGGGACGAGGGCTGCGCTGGACAGCGCTGTCGGTGATCGCGCTCGCGGTCGTGGCCGTCGATCAGGCCCTCAAGGAGAGCGTCCGCACAAATCTCGAGCCGGGGGAGGGAACGCATCTCTTCGGCTCGTATTCGATCCACCACGTCCAGAACTTCGGGATCGCGGGTGGGGGGCTGGAGGCAAGGGCGCTACCGCTCGCCGTGCTCGCGATGATCGCGGTGCTGGGGCTGTACGAGTTTCTAGCCCAGCGGGGTCACGGCCGGGTCTCGCTGGTGATCGGTTTCGGGCTGCTCGTGGGCGGTGGACTCGGCAACCTCGTCGACCGCGCCCGCCTCGGCCTGGTCACCGACTTCATCCGCTCGGGCCCGAATGCGTTCAACGTCGCGGACATCGCCATCTTCACGGGCGGAGTGGTCGTGCTCGTCTGGCTGGCGTCCGCGCTCGTCCGGATGTGGACGCACCGAGCAGCGCAGGGGTAGCTCAGCCGACGAGCAGGGGCGCGTAGGGAGGGGCCAGCAGGATTCCGACCCGGGCTTCGCCCTCGGCCACCCCGTGAGCCATCTCCAGCGCGCTCGAGATCCCGTGGCTCGGCACGAACCCGAGCGTTCTCGCTGCCGACGCGTCGCGACAGCCGGCGACGATGACCCGTCCCAACCTCGAGAGCGCCGGCGCGCATCCCGCCCAGTCGGCGTACGGGAGCACCGGATGGCACGCGGTACCGGCTCGATACGCGCTCAGCGCGCGTTCGTCGACTGCGGCAGCGCGCTCCGCTTCGGTCAGCTCGTGGTCGTCTCGGACGGTCCGCAGGGTGTTGAACATCGCTGCGTAGGGCGCCTGGGTGCCGTGTGCGAACGAGCGCGTGAGGGGATGAACCAGAATCAGGGATCCCTCGGGCCGGATCGGAAACGCGTCACGCCGCAGGCGTAGTGCGAGGCCGAGCGCAATCGCGGCCACCGTGATCGGGTTGACGGGCTCGCGCGGCACGTGCGGACCGATCCACGGCACTCCCACGACGAGGGCGTCGACCGGCTCCTCGAGCGCGGTCCCGCGCAACGCGATGCCGCGGAGCAGGGCCTCCGCGTGAGCGACCGAAGGCGTTCCCGCGTAGGCGCCTGTCGCCGCCATGCGGCGTCCCTGACCGGCGAGCAGGTCGCGCCGCACCGCGTTGGGGAGAAGCGAGAAGATCGCCCGCAACGGAGAACGGGCGATCCGAGCAGTCTGCACGGGATCGTCCGGATAGCCGCGAAACGTGCCGGTCAGGCGAGGCAGGTCGAGCACGAGGGAGACTCCGGCGAGCGCAGCACGCGCGCCGACGGCCGCTTCGAGCACGAGCCCGAGAGCCCAGGCGGGCGAGCCGGAGCTTCGAGCAGGGAGTCGGCCGAGGCGGTGCGTCGAATCGTCGCCGCGTCGCAGGCGGCGATGAGTGCTCCCGGCCCGCCGTGCAGAACCGTTTCGGCAGCGGTGACCGCGAGGACGAGATCAGTCTCGACGAGAGCCGGATGGATGCGAGCTGCGCCGGCGATCGGGACGAGCGCTTCGTCCTCGGCGTCATGCACGACGACCCGGCCTCGGAATGCCCTGGCCTGCGGAGGCGAGAGAACACGTTCGAGATCGCGTTGACCAAAACGGCGCCCCAGTCCGCCCGCCACCAGGATCGTCTGACGCTCGTCCGGCACGCCACAGCGCTCCAGCTCTGCCATGGTGACGGCGATCGCCGACTGCCGGGCATCCTGCGGTGCCCCGGGCAGCGGCAGCGCCGCCGGCTCTACGAGGATCGTCGCTCGTCCGCCGGGTGTGACGAGCCTTTCCAGGCGATCGCCCGAGAGCGGGAAGCGAAGCGCGTCCCGAACTGCGGCTTCGACATCGACGACTCGCTCGGGCGGCGGCGGCGGGCGCAGGATCACGTCGTCGTCGCCCGCCGGAACGAGCACCACGCGCGACCCCGACAGCAACGGAACGCGACGCATAGTCATCCAGTCAATCACGCTGGGCTCAGGCCCTTATCCTACCAGCCCGTAGAGTTGGGGCATGAGTCCGAAGACTCTGACCGGCGAGGAGCTGCAGCTCGACGACGGGCCTGCGCGCGAGTCGGAGCTCTTCCTCGTCGACGGGAACAACCTCGCGTACCGGGGGTTCTTCGCGCTCCCCGAGGAGCTCCAGACGACCGACGGGCAGCCGACGAATGCGTTGCTCGGCTTCACGAACATGCTCTTCAAGCTCCTCTCCGACTACAAGCCGCGGGGCGTCGCAGTCGCATGGGATACGCGGCCGGTGCACCGCACGGAGATCTCGGCCGAGTACAAGTCCGAACGCCGGCCGATGCCGGACCTGCTGCGCGAGCAGTTTCCGCACTTCCGCCCGATCGTGGAGGCGTTCGGATACCGGAACCTCGAGTTCGAGGGCTGGGAGGCCGACGACGTGATCGCGACGCTCGCGACGCGTGCGGACGAGGCCGGCATCAAGACGTGCGTCGTGTCCACCGACCGCGATGCCTTCCAGCTCGTGTCCGAGAACGTGTGCCTGATGATGACGCCGCGGGGGGTCGCCGACGTCCACGTCTACACCCCGGAGCGGGTGGAGCTGCGCTATGGCGTCAGGCCCGACCAGGTGCCGGACTTCATCGGTCTGAAGGGCGACACGAGTGACAACATCCCCGGCGTTCCGGGCATCGGAGACAAGACCGCGGGGCAGCTCATCGCCCAGTACGGCTCGGTCGAGACCGTGCTCGAGCACGCCGGCGAGCTCTCGCCCGCGCGCTCGCGGTCGCTCATCGAGCACGCGGAGCAGGCGCAGGCATCGAAGCTCCTGGCGACGATGCGGCGCGACCTCGAGCTCGACATCGACCTGGAGGACGTCGTCTCGCGGCCGCCGGATCGCTCGCAGCTCAAGGAGATCTTCCGCCGCTTCGAGTTCCGGGCGCTGCTCGGTCGCATCGACACGCTCGACGATGCTCTGCCCGCGGCGGAGAGACCCAAGGCGGAGTCCCAAGCCGTCGCCTGGCGCGAAGGAGACGCTGCCGAAGCTGCGCGGCCGCTTCGGCCTGGCAGCGGACTCCGACCGCATCGCGGTCGCGACCGGCGAGGAGGTCGTCGTCGCCCCCCGCCCAAGTAACACTCTTCCACCAGGTGAGGGCGTCGCTCGCTGTGCACGACGCGAAGGCGCTCCGCCTCACGCGGCCGACGACACGCTGATCGCCGCGTACCTGATCGACCCCGGCCGCGCGGAGTACCTGCTCGACGACCTCGCCGCCGAGTACGGCTTCGAGCTCGAGCCGGATCCGGCGACGGAGGACGAGACCGCGACGCTCGTCCGTCATGCGGAAGCAACGCGCCGGCTCGCGCCGCTCTTGCGCGGGAAGGTGCGCGAGCGCGGCCTCGAGCGGCTCTACGACGAGATCGAGCTTCCGCTCTCGACCGTGCTGGCGGCGATGGAGGACGCGGGAGTCCGCATCGACACGTACCGCATGGGGGAGATCACTGCGCGTCTCTCCGACCGCGTCGAGGAGCTCGAGGCGCGCGCGTACGAGCTCGCGGGCGAGGAGTTCGTCATCGGCTCGCCGGTGCAGCTCGGGCGCATCCTCTTCGAGAAGCTCGAGCTGACCCCCGGCCGCAAGGGCAAGACCGGCTACTCGACCGACGGCAAGGTGCTACGCGCAATCCGCGCGGACCACGAGATCGTCCCGGTGGTCGAGGAGTGGCGCGAGCTGACCAAGCTCGTGAACACCTACCTCGGCCCGCTGCCGACCCTGATCGGCGAGGACGGGCGCCTGCATACGACGATCAACCAGCACGTCGCCGCCACCGGACGCCTCTCGACCTCGAGCCCGAACCTGCAGGCGATCCCCATCCGCACCGAGCTCGGGCGTGAGATCCGCTCGGCGTTCGTCGCCGAGCCCGGCCACCGCCTCCTGTCGGCCGACTACTCGCAGATCGAGCTTCGGATCCTCGCCCACGTCTCGGGTGAGCCGAAGCTCCGCGAAGCGTTCCTTCGCGGCGAGGACATCCACACGGCGACCGCAGCGGAGGTCCTGGGCAAGGATCCCGCGACGCTGACGAAGGACGAGCGGAACGTCGCCAAGATGATCAACTTCGGGATCGTCTACGGGATCTCGGCGTTCGGGCTCTCCGAGAACCTCGACATCCCGAAGGAGCAGGCCCAGGCGTACATCGACGCGTATCTCGCGCGCTTCCCGCAGGTGCAGGCGTTCATCGCGAGGACGATCACGCAGGCCGGCGAGGATGGATACGCGACCAGCCTGCTGGGGCGGCGCCGACCGGTTCCCGAGCTGCGCGCGTCGAACCGCCAAACGCGTGGCTTCGGCGAGCGCGTCGCAGTGAACTTCGTCATGCAGGGCTCGAACGCGGACATCATCAAGGTCGCGATGGTGGCGATCCACGGTCGACTTCGAGCGGAGGGACGGGGCGCGCGGCTCGTCCTCCAGGTGCACGACGAGCTCCTGCTCGAGGTGCCGGAGACCGAGGTCACGGCCGTGCGGGAGCTCGTGCGCGAGGAGATGGTCGGCGCGTACCCGCTCGACCCGCCGCTCGCGGTCGACGTCGGCGTCGGCGACGACTGGGCGGAGGCGAAGTCGCTAGACAAGAACGCCCGCGCAGGCTTGAAAACGGCCTGCAACCTGGCTATACTCCGCGATCCGATGGCGAACGACACGGTGGAGAAGCCGGCAGCGGTCGAGGAAGGCGTCTGGATCACGGGCCCCGACGGGGAGCTCGTACCGGACTACGAATCGTCCTTTCCCGAGATCAACGAGGGCGAGGTCGTCCACGGCACGGTCGTGCGCGTCGACAAGGACGAGGTGCTCGTCGACATCGGGTACAAGTCCGAAGGGGTCATCCCCGTCGCCGAGCTCACCATTCGCCGTTCGGTCAATCCGGCGGACGAGGTCGCGCTCGGCGAGGAGATCGACGCGCTCGTCCTGACCAAGGAAGACGCCGAAGGGCGGCTCATCCTCTCCAAGAAGCGCGCTCGCTTCGAGCTCGCCTGGAAGAAGATCGAGGCTGCGGCCGAGTCCGGAGAGGCCGTCGTCGGGAAGGTCATCGAGGTCGTCAAGGGCGGCCTGATCCTCGACCTCGGCGTCCGTGGCTTCCTTCCCGCGTCGCTCGTCGACATTCGCCGCGTGCAGGACCTCGACGAGTTCATGGCGCGTGAGCTGCGCTGCAAGGTCATCGAGCTGAACCGGTCGCGCAACAACGTCGTCCTCTCCCGTCGCGCCGTCCTCGAGGACGAGCGCAAGGAGATGCGCCAGGCGATTCTCGACCGGCTGAGCCCCGGCGACGTGATCGAGGGCCAGATCTCCAACATCGTCGACTTCGGGGCGTTCGTCGACCTGGACGGCATGGACGGGCTGATCCACATCTCCGAGCTCTCCTGGAGCCACGTCAACCATCCGTCGGAAGTGCTCGACATCGGGCAGACGGTCCAGGTCAAGGTGCTCGACATCGACCGCGACCGCCAGCGGATCTCGCTCGGGCTGAAGCAGACGCAGAGCGATCCGTGGCAGCAGGTGCTCGACTCGTACCGCGAGGACGACGTCGTCGAAGGTCGTGTGGCGAAGGTCGTCACGTTCGGAGCCTTCGTCGAGATCCTCCCCGGAGTCGAGGGGCTCGTGCACATCTCCGAGCTCGCTGCGCATCACGTCGAGAACCCGCGCGAGGTCGTCGCCCAGGGCCAGGCCGTGAACGTCCGCATCCTCGAGATCGACGGCGACCGGCGCAGGCTCTCCCTCTCGCTGAAGCGCGTCGAGGAGGGCGACCAGCCCGTACCGCGCGCGGACGGCGCCGAGTCCGTTCACGAGACGCCGAACCTGGTGCTCTCGGAAGAGGCGTTCCCCGCGGGTGGAGCGACCGCGGTGGCAGACGAGGAGGGCGATACTGCGGAGACGGCGAAGAGCGACGGAGGCGAGGAGGCCGGGATCGAGATCGCGTCCGAGGCGTCGCCGAGCCCGAGCTCGGGACCGAGCCGGTCGTCGAGCCCGAGATCGGGATCGAGCCCGAGGCCGAGCCGAGATCGAGCGAGATCCAGCCGAGGCCGGCCGAGCACCGTCGAGGTCGAAGCTGCTCGTGGAGTCAGCGGTCGAGCGCCCTGGCCTCGGACGACGACCAGTCCGAGCGCGACGAGACCCGAGCGACCAGCTCCTAACCCTTTGCAGCGCCCACTCGCGGTCGCGATCACCGGCGGTATCGGCGCCGGCAAGGAGCTGCGCTCCAGAGCTTCCGCCGGCACGGCGCGGCGACCGTCTCGAGCGACGAGATCGTCCATCACCTCCTCGCCACCGACCCAGAGGTCAAGCGCGCGCTCGTCGAGCGGCTCGGCGACGAGATCCTCGGTGAGGACGGAGCCCCCGATCGCGAGCGGATCGCGCTGCGTGTGTTCAAGGATCGAGACGCGCTCGACTTTCTGGAGGAGCTGCTCCACCCGCTCGTGTCGCGCGAATACCTCGCTTGGCGCGAGCAGCTCGCCGCGCTGCCCACTCCCCCGCGCGTCTGCGTGACCGAGGTGCCGCTCCTCTACGAGGTCGGCGCCGAGACCCGGTTCGACAAGGTCGTCGTCATCACCGCACCGGCGAAGCTCCGTGAGGCCCGTCGCGGCGGTCGCAAGGACGATCGCGAAGCGCGGCTTCTGCCGGACAAGGAGAAGGCGAAGCGTGGCGACTTCGTCTACGTGAACACCGGAACGCCGGAGGAGCTCGATGCCTGGGTCGGAGAGGTGATGGCTACCCTGACCTCGCGGATCCGGAGGAATAGCCAAGTGACAACTTGTCACTTGGCCGGCCCTGTTCGGTTCGGCGCAAACGCGCCGTGCGGTTCCTGACCCTCATAGCCGTCGCTGTTCTCGGCGTGGCCGCATTGGCCGCCTGGGTCGTGAAGACGCGAGCCTGACGCCTACCTGCGCGCGCGCTACCCGCTCGAGTTCGAGCACATCCTGCGCGGGCATGCGACGAACCACGACCTCGACCCGGCGCTTCTGGCCGCGGTCGTCTACGTCGAGAGCAGGTTCGACCCCCAGGCGGAGTCGGCGGCGGGCGCGGTCGGGCTGATGCAGCTCCTCCCGGACACGGCGAAGGGAATCGCCCTCCGCACGGGCGGCGAGCGTTTCGTCGTGGCCGACCTACGCGATCCCGAGATCAACGTCCGCTATGGCTCCTGGTACCTCGACCACCTCCGGGGACGATACGACGACACCAGGCTCATGCTCGCCGCGTATCACGCGGGTCAGGGCAACGTCGATCGATGGCGTGCGGACGGAGCCGGGATCGCGTTCCCGGAGACGCGGAGCTACGTCGCCGACGTGCTGCGCGTCAGGGACGTGTACGCGGATGCGTACCCGTCGGAGCTCGGCCTGTGACGGCCGAACAGACGAACTCGATCAAGGCTTCGACGTTCCGGATCGGCTCGACACGGCACCGAGCTGAACCGCCACCCCGTTCGCGACGAGGCCGATGAACCCTGACGATCTGCTCCGGCGGGGCATCCGCTCGCAGCGCCCCCCGCGCTCCTGCTCGGCGTGGACGTGCTTCGAGGAGTGGGGGAGCGAGCGACTCCTGGGTGCGGGCTTCGTAGCGCCGTTTGAACTCCGGGTCGGTACGGATCTTCCGGCCCATCTCCATGTACACGCCGATCCCATCCGGGTCTTCGTGGACGACCTCCCGTAGCGTCGACTCCGAGCCCTTCTCGATCCAGAGCTGGACGAGGCGCTCGTTGTCTCGCGCCGCAAGCTCCAGGAAGAGATCTTCCTTCGAGCCGAAGTAGTTGAAGATCGCGCCGCGGGAGAGACCGGTCGCGTTCTCCAGGCGCACCACCGTGGCGCCCTGGTCGCCGTGCTTGGCGAAGCAGCGGCGAGCCGCGGAGAGGATCTGCTCGCGCCTCTCGGTCTTACGCTCGTCGGAGATCTTTGGCATCGTCACCTTCAACTTTACAAAACCGTACGGACGTTTTATATTACTCGGCGATGGAGAGCTCGTTCGTCTCGGTGAAGAGAACAGCGGTGGGTGGGCTGGTGGCAGCCGAGCTGATCTCCGTGCTCGGAACGCGGATGACCTTTCTCGCGCTGCCCTGGTTCCGTTCTGGTCACGACGGGCTCGCCGGGGAAGATCAGCCTCGTCCTCGCCGCGGAGATCGCGCCGATGGCGGTTCTCGGAATACCGAGCGGCATGCTCGTCCAGCGCATTCGGGGCACGCTCGACGATGTTGCTCGCCGACTTCGCGCGCGCCCCGATCCTCGCCGCGATTCCGCTCCTCCACGCGGCCGGGCTCTTCAGCTTCCCGCTCCTGCTCGGGCTCGTCGCCCTCCTCGGCTGCTTCATGCCCCCCTACTACGCCTCGCAGCGCACGATCTGCCGGACTGGTGGGGGAGGACGAGCGGCTGATGTCGCGGGGAACAGCCTGATCGAGGGCGGTGCCGCGTTCTCGGCCCTGATCGGGCCTGCGCTGGCTGGTCTGCTGATTCCTGTCATCGGCGCCCGGAACGTCCTCTACGTCGATGCGGCGACCTATTTCGTCGCGTTCCTCCTTGTCATGTTCTTCGTGCCCAAGCGGAAGCCGATCGTCGACGCGGTGCGCCCCAAGGTCCTGGCCGGGGTGCGTTTTCTGCTCGGGGACACGCTGCTCGGCCCCATCGCCGCGGTGATCGTCGCGTTCGGGTTCTTCATGCCGGGGATGTTTGACCAGGCTTCCCGTCTATGCGTACGAGGCCTTCGACGGGAGCGCGCGCATCGCAGGCCTTTTCTATGCCGCTCTCGGCGCCGGCGCTCTCGTGGGGAGCCTGGTTGCGGTGGTAGCGGTTCGAAAGATGGCGCCGCTACGCCTCTCGGGGCTCGCCATGCTCGCCTTCGTCGTCCCGCTGTGGGTGCTGCCGTTCCTACCCCGTGGCCCGTCGTCTTCGTCGCGCTCTTCCTGGCGATGTTCTGCACGCCGCTCATCAACGGCCCGCTCATCGCGGTGTTGACGGCTCGCACACCGGGTCAGCTGCGGGCGATGGTCATCACCGCGGTGATCACGATCAACACCCTCGCTGCTCCGCTCGGCTTCATTGCCGCGGGGCTGGTGATCGAGCACTGGGGCATCGTCCCGCTCTTCACGACGGTCGTTGCGGGTGCTACTGCGATGGCGGCCGTGTACGGGGCGATCGTCCTGCGCCATCGCGACGTCGACACGCTCGGCGAGCCCGCGACCATCGGCGGACGAAGACGGCGCGTGCGCTCGTTACGCGCGCGTCATCGGAACGGAGCACACAGCCACCCGTCCACGGCAAGCGCGGCTCCATTGCTTGAAGCGCCGCCCCTTTCGCCGCCGCGGGCGCCGAGCCTGGTCGCCTCGTAGGACGGGACGAGTGAGGAGCAGCGCGGGGAGCAGGCGATGCCGCCGGGACACGAGCTTCGCACGGAGCCGCGGCCCGCTGACAGCGACGGTGAACCGGTAGGCCGCCCCGGGGCGAACCCGCCGATACCGACTTGCCCGGTCTCCACGACCACCTTGCAGGTCGACCGTCCCGAGCAGCTCGACCCACCAACCGACGAGCTTCATTCCCGACGGCAGGCGTCGCACTCAGCTCGAGTGGCGTGCCCGCACTCCAGGTCGTCGTGCAGCTCTGGCCACAACTGGAGACCTGGGACGTCCGCCGTGACGGAGCCCGATCCCGAGACGGTGAGCGCGAACGGCACCTGGTGGTCGAGCTGGACGAGCCACGGTGAATCCTGAGTGTCCAGCCACGCTCCCGAGTGGCCGTAGTAGTCGTCACGACCCGATCGAGCGCGAGCCCGGTGATGGGAGTCTCGTCGCCGAACGGATACATCAAGTCCTACGGGTTGTGGCAGACGTGTCCGTCGTTTGGCGCCGGGCACTCGTTGGGGGCGCCGGTCGGGACCGCCCCGAGCGCATGGAAGAGCTCGTGCGCCGCGGTCGTCTTCCAAGGGACACCGGGACACGCCTGCACGTACACGACCGCGAAGCCGAGCCCGGGAGTCGTCCGCCCTGGCCGGAGGTAAGATGCGCCGGGCCATCGTAGTGGCAACGTACTTGGTGTGGCGCGGCGGAAGCGGCGTCTCATCAGCCCGCTGCGATCGCGCGAAACGTGCATCGAGCGAGGACAGCTGGCGCGGACTGGGTGAGGCGGATGGGCGTCAGGTCGAGCTGGAGCCGCACGAGAACGGCGCGAGGTGGCTGCGCAGAGTTCGAGCGGGTCCTGGCCCCGCCACCAGGCGTCGATCGACTCGGCGTCCGTCTGGATCGCGCTCGCGTACGACGAGAGTCGATGGGGTTAGTCGAAGGAACCGCGTACACCCAGTGCACCGGCTGGCCGGCGAAGGCATTCGGTGTGACATCTGCCTGCGCCGGCGTCCCGCACAGGTTGCGGTTGTTCGCGCCGGCGTCCTTACACGCCAGGGGCAGCGTCGCGAGCGTCCGGGCTTGCTCGTAGGTGAGCTGGTGCACGGCCCAGCGATCCGGGCCGCGCGCGAGGCGCCGCCCACGGCCGCCAGGAGCACGACGACGGCCATCCGGGGCCTACCAACGTCCGTTGCAGTCTCGGGCGTCTGTTGACGTCAACTCCCTTTCTTGGTCTAAGTGGTCATCTGAATCACCGGCCGAGGTTCGCGGTTCAGGTGGTCAGCGAGCCGCAGGTGTAGCGCGTACCCTGTAGTCGAACGCCGCCCTCATCTGGAGCGTGCCCTGAGCTTGCCCTGGCTGTCGACCGAACCTTCGATGCGGCTACCGGCGAGCTCGCCGGATGGGACCGGGTACGAGAACCTCAGCTCGGGGCTGAGCCGAACCTGGCCGCCGAAGGTAATCGTCAGCCGGAACCGCGAGGCCGGCTCGCAGTCGCTCGTCTGCTCGAAGTTGGCTTTGGTGAAGAACTGGGTCGCTCCGCTCTGGCCGATCTCGAAGCAGATGCCTCCGCCCGAGTTCGTGAAGCCCAGTACTTCCCGGGGTTTGCGAGCGGCGGAGGCGGGGGCGGGGGAGGAGGTGCGGGCGGGGGAGGCGCGGGCGGCCAGGTCGAGCAGGTAAATAGAGGACGCACTTCACGGCCTCGCAGTCGCGTGCCACCCTTTCGGTTCCCTGTGCGGAGACGAAGTCACTCCCGCGCCACAGAAGAACCGATCGATCCCGGCACCGCCGTTCAGGCGGTCGTTGCCAGCCAGGCCGTGCAGGCGGTAGTCGCCGGCGCCGCCGTTCAGCCTGTCGGCTTTGGGCGTGCCGCGCAGGACGTCGTTTCCTGCTGTTCCCGTGATGTTCGCTGTGAATGCGGACGCAACGACGATACTTTTGCGAACAGCCGTCGCGACAGACATCGTCGTCGTTGCGATCGTGATCCTTCGGTGCGTTCGACGTTTTTTTCATGCCGCCTCCTCTTTCTGCTTGCTGTGCTCGGATCGTCCTCGGAGAGCGCGCTCAAGAAGCGCTCAAGCGCTTAGCGCTCGATGAACTCGATCGACCTGTCGCTCGAGAGGGCAGCTTGCCCGCGACGTACCAGCGCCCGGAGAAGCGGTGCCAGCCGGCCGGAAGACCGGCCGAGAACGCAGCGACGCTCAACTTCGGGACGGCCCGCCCGCCCATCCCGAGGTCCGTCGCGAGTCGACGCGCTTCCCGTCGACGTCGAGCTCGAACCCGTTTCGGGGCCGAGCGTGCGCCTGCTCGATCCGCCGGGCTCGGGTACGAAGCCGTATCCGATCCAGAACGGGCGGCGCGGGGAAGACCGCGGGTGATGCCGAGCCCGGAAGATGCTCAGCCGCACGCCGTCGAGGGTACACCGGGTCGCGCGGGGGGGGAGTCGACGATGAAGCGGCCATGCCCGTCTCCTTTGACGAGGTTCCGCAGGCCGAAGCGTCGAGCACGGCGCTCAAGAAACGCTCAAGCCGGGCGCGGACAGCCGAGCGCCTCCGTGCGAAGTCCGACTGAATGGGTGAAGGGTGCCGGGACGGGAACCGGAGCTCGAGCTCAGGCTCCTCGGGCCTCTCGAGGTGCTGAAGGACGGAGACCCGTCGCGCTTGGCGGGCCCAAGCCGCGGGCGCTCCTCGCTGCGCTCGCGCTCGAGCCCGGCCGCGTCGTCTCGGTCGACCGGCTGGTCGAGAGCCTCTGGCCGGGCGAGCCGCCCGACACGGCCGCGCATGCGGTCCAGGTGTACGTCTCGCAGCTGCGGAAGGCGCTCGGGGCGGAGACGATCGCGAGGCGTGCGCCCGGCTACGTGCTCGAGCTCGATCCGGCAGAGTGGACGTGCACCGCTTCGCGCGCTTCGCAGACGAGGGCCGGGAGGCCTGGCCGCGGGCGATGCGGTGGCCGCCGACGGCTCTGCGCGAGGCGCTCGCGCTCTGGCGCGGGCCGGCGCTCGCCGACTTCATCTACGAGCCCTTCGCGCAGACGGAGATCGCGCGGCTCGAGGAGCTTCGGCTCGTCGCGCTCGAGGAGCGGATCGAGGCCGATCTCGCGCTCGGCCGCCACGTCGAGCTCGTCGCCGAGCTCGAGGCCCTCGTCGACTCGCAGCCGCTGCGCGAGCGACCGCGCGCGCAGCTCATGCTCGCGCTCTACCGCTCGGGCCGGCAGGCGGACGCGCTCGCCGCCTACCGCGCCGCCCGCGACACCCTGGTCGAGGAGCTCGGCGTCGAGCCCGGCCCGCAGCTCAAGGAGCTCGAGGCCGCGATCCTTCGTCAGGACGAGTCGCTGCTCCCGACGCGGAAGCGCCGGTGCCGGCAATGCAGTTCCGGCGGCTCGTGACGATCCTCTTCTGCGACGTCGTCGAGTCGATGGCGCTGGCGGACACGCTCGACCCCGAGGCGCTCGGCCAGGTCCTGCGCCGGTACTTCGACACGGTCTCCGCCGCGCTGACCCGCCACGGAGGCACGGTCGAGAAGTTCGCCGGGGACGCGGTCATGGCCGCGTTCGGCATCCCCGTGTCGCACGAGGACGACGCGCTGCGCGCCGCTCGGGCCGCGCTCGAGATCCAGGCCGGGGCTGGCGGCTCTCAGCGAGCGGCTCGCGAGCCGAGCACGGCATCGGGCTCGAGGTCCGGATCGGGATCGCGGCGGGCGAGGTGGTCGCGACGCCGACCGACGCGCGCCAGCGCTTCGTCGCGGGCGACGCCGTCGGGGTCGCCGCTCGGCTCCAGCAGGCAGCGGCTCCGGGCGAGATCGTGGTCGGCGAGCTCGTCGCGCGCCTGATCGATCACGCCGCGCGGCTCGAGCCGCTCGGCGAGCTCGACGTCAAGACGACGGAAGGCGCCGATCCGCGCATGTTCCGCCTCGCCGAGCTCACTCCGCTCACCCGCGTTCGAGCCCCGGCGGACGCGCCGCTCGTCGGCCGCAAGCGCGAGCTCGCAGCTCTCCGCAAGGCGCTGAAGCGGCCGTTGACGACCAGGCGGTTCGGCGCACGCGTCGTGGTCGGCCCGCCCGGCGTCGGCAAGTCGCGGCTCGCCGCGGAGCTCACGCGGCGCGCGAAGAGCGTCACGACGCTCTGGGGCCGCTGCCTCTCGTACGGGGACGGCATCACGTACTGGCCGCTGCGCGAGGCTCTCGGCAGGCGGCAGAGCGCGCAGAGCGCGACGCGGTCCTCGCAGCGCTCGACGCCGAGACGCCGCCTCCGGCGCCCGAGCTCGCCTGGCTCTTCCGCCAGTTCTGCGAAGCGAGTCGCGCGCGGACGGCCGCTGGTCCTTGTCTTCGACGACGTCCACTGGGCGGAGCCGACCTTCCTCGAGCTCGTCGAGCACCTCGCCGACCAAGGGAAGGGCCGATCGCAGTCGTCTGCCTTGCTCGCGAGGAGCTCCTCGAAGACCGGCCGGCGTTCCTCGACGGACGGGCCAACGCCGACCGCATCCTGCTCGACGCGCTGTCCGCGGAGGAGACGGACGCCCTGCTCGAAGGTCTCGGCGGGGCGATCCTGGAGTCGGACCAGCGAGCCCGCATCGTCGAGACGGCGGAGGGCAACCCGCTTTTTCTCGAGCAGCTCCTCGCGCTCGGGCTGGAGGGCGGCCTCGCCGAGCGCGCGCTGCCCGAGACGATCCAGGCGCTGCTCGCCGCCCGCCTCGACCGGCTCGGCCCGGGGGAGCGAGCAGTCCTCGAGCGCGGCGCCGTCGTCGGGAAGGAGTTCACGCCCGACGACGTGATCGCGCTCCTCGACCCGATGCGGCGCCGACCGCGGACGCGCACCTCGCAGTCCCTCGCGGGCCGCGGGTTCGTGCGGCCGCGGAGAACGGCCAGTTTGGCTTCCGCCACGTCCTCGTCCAGGAGGCGGTCTATCGCGTCGGCGCCGAAGCGGCTGCGAGCCGAGCTCCACGAGCGCTACGCGGACCGGCTCGACAGGACCATGCGGACCTCGCCGAGCTCGACGAGTTCGTCGGCTACCACCTCGAGCAGGCGTACGGCCTGCGGACCGAGCTCGGCGAGTCGGACCGGCGGACGGAGCGGCTCGCCGAGGACGGGGGACGCCGGCTCGGGACGCCGGCGTCCGGGCCTGAAGCGCGGCGATGTTCCCGCCGCGGTCGGTTTGCTCCGGCGCGCGACGTCAACTTTCGCCGCGCTGCGTCGCTCCGGAGCGAGCTGCTCGTCGAGCTTGGGATGCACCATCGCGTGGATGCTGCGGGGGATCTCGACGGGTCGAGGTGTTCGAAAGCGGCCATTGAAGCACGCACGATGCGCGCGACAGAACCGAATCGAGCTGCGCGCACGCATGGAACTCGAGTATCGTCCGGGCCAGGCGGATCTCGGATCGACTGGCGACGAGCTGCTCGAGCGTCACTTCAGCTGCGATCCCCGTCTTCGAGGCCGCAGGTGACGATCGCGCCGTCGGTCGTGCCCTGGCTCTTCGCCGGTTGGGTCGAGGGCGGCCATCGAGGGCACCATCGGGCGAGATTGACGCAGCCGAACAGGCTCTCGTGCACTACAGTCGCTCGACCTGGCCCGTTTCGCTTTGTGTCGGTGAGATCGCCGACGCGCTCTACAACGGGCCAACGCCGGTACCTGACGCGATCGATGACTGCAGCGCGCTCCTGCGAACGAGGCCTCGGTCGGCACGGACGAGCCAACGTGGAGGTTTACCTCGGGCGGGCTCGTGGCTCAGGCGGGGGATTTCGACGACGCGCGCGCCCTCATCGCCTCGGCGAGGAGCACGTTCGACGAGCTCGGTCAACGCGACGTCCGCGGCGACGGTCAGTGCTGCGATTCTCGGGGACGTCGAGCTTCTGGCCGGCGAGCGCTCAGGCGGCTGCAACGCTCCGCTGGGTATGCGACGGACTGGATGAGACCAGGCGTACAGTCATCTGGCGAGCAGAGCAGGCGACCTGGCGGAGGCGCTCTACCTTCTCGAGCGTCTTGACGAATGCGGCCGACTGGACCGAGATCGCAGAAGCACACTCCGCTGCTGACGACATCGATGCCCTGGTCTGATGGATGCCAGTTCGCGCGAAGATTCTCGCTCGCGCCGGAGCTCTCGAGGAAGCTCTGCGCTGGCGAGCGATGCCGTCGAGCTCGCCGCGCCGACCGACGCACTGAATCGCATGCGAAGGCGCTTCGGATCTCGGGGAAGTTCTCTTGCTCAGGCAGACGCACGCGAAGCGCGAGACGCATTCGCGAAAGCGCTCGAGTTGTACGAGCAAAGGGAAATGTTGTCGGAGCCGAGCGTGTCGCGCGCGAATCTCGAGACGTTGCGTTGGCCTGAAAGCGCAAGGGCCCGCCGTGGCGGGCCCTTGAGTGATGTGGAGGCATCGCTAGCCGGTGCCCGGGCCGCGGCCGTTCGCCGAAGCGACGAGCGGAGCCGCGAGCGCGAGCAGGCCGACTGCCAGCACGACGAGCGTGCGGTGCATGCGCGTGACCTGGTGCATCGTGTCCCTCCTTTCCGGGTGATCGAGTTCCTGCCGATCACGCTCGGGGAGGGCGCTAATCGCGCGACCACAATCCGCCAACGAATCGCTAACCGAAGTCGTGTGACGACGTGCAATTTCGCCTGCGCTCAGATCAGAGCTATTCCTCTCGAGCGATTTCGGCGCCGCAGCGCCGAAATCGCTCGAGATCACCGCACCGGGCGGCTAGTGGAGATGCTTGCCGGACGCGAGCGAGCTCGTGTCGAGATCGACGCGCTGGCTCTGAGAGGCTCGAATCGAGACGAGCTCGGGCAGCCACATCGGCTCGCGGTTCTCGACCGAAAGGCATCCACGGCCGCGAGGTACCGCGTGACCTCGAGCATCAGCGCTTCGGAGTCGATGTGTCCTTGCTCCTTCATGGAGGGAGGCTCGCGCAAGCTCGCTCAAGATCCACTCAATGCCAGCGCGGCCGAGCGCCTCCGCCTTTTGCCTCGAAGCCCGAGACGCCGTCGCCGCGGCTGACGCGCACGCGCCGGAGCTCGAAGGGCGCGGCTTGACTTGCGAGGCCCTCGACCGTCGTCGTAGCGGCGAGGAATCCTGCCGCACGCACGGCCCCGATGACGCGCGCGTCGTACCTGCCGCCCGGGTAGCAGAAGAAGTCGACCGGGATCCCGAAGAGCCTTTGCAGAGCACGCCGCGAGCCCGCGATCTCGCGCGTCAGCCGGCGCTCGTCGAGGGTGGTGAGATCGGGATGGGTGAGCCAATGCGCGTCGATCTCCCAGCCTCCGGCGATGAGCCTTCGCACCTGTCGCTCGCTGATTCCGCCGCGCACGTGCAGGTTCTTGACGGCGAGGTTGAGGACGCCGGCCAACCTCGCTCGCGTAGCACCGGCAGCGCCGCTTGCGCGACGCTTCGATATCCGTCGTCGAAGGACACGACGACGGGCCGGGGGGAAGCGATGCGCGACCGTGCCAGTGGCCCCAGACCGCGCGGAGCGTCACCGCGGTGTATCCATGGCGCGCCAGCCACCGCATCTGGCCGGCGAATTCTGCGCGCGAGACGTAGAGCTGCGGAAACGGGGCGCCGGAGGCGGATCTCCGAGCACGTGGTACATGAGAATCGGGACGGGCGTCGCTCTGGGGAGACGAGGGGCTTCCGCCTGCGGAGCCGGTGCGTGCCGCGGTGTGGGTCGACTGACGTCATGGGCCACGATTTGTGCCGGTCGAGGGACCACGGAGCCGGTCGAGCACGGTGCGAGCGCAAAGGTCGCCACCAAAGTCGCTGCGACGGCCGGGATCGCCAGGGCTGCAAGGCGGCCGGCGGTGGGGAGAGGCGTGCGCTGGACATGGCACGCACGGTCGAAGCAGCGCCACACCAGCCCCCAACCGCCGGCTAACGACACGCCAACAGGCGTTGCTCTGGATCAGTTCGAGGAGATCACGAGCGGGAACGAGGCCCGCGCTGCGTTCCCGCGCGTATCGACAGCTGCCACTTGGACGGTGTACGAGCCGAGCCGGAGCCTCGCCATCTCGGGGCTGGTGGCGAGATACAGGCGGTACCGGCCGGGAGCCCGAACGTGATTCTGAGTTGCGGTCGGCGTCCAGACGCGGTCGAACTCCGACGCGGGGGGAATGGTCTCTCGGAAGTCCACGGTCGTACGCCAGCCGATGACGACACGGGCGCGCGCGTCGAGCAAGCGCCAGCGAACGACCGCCGGCATGACTGGGAGGTCGTGCCAGGGGCGCGGAACGGCCAGCGGCGTCGTGTCTTGCACCGCCGCGACGAGGTCGAACCCGTCGTGTGCGATGGACGATTGCAATCTCCGTCTGTCGAGCTCGGCACGAACAGCGGTCACCCGCGGGCGCGTGTCGTCTGCATACGGTCCCAGCGCGCCAGGCCTGAGCGGATTCAGGTAGCGCCGATTCGAGGACTCGGAGAAATGGACGTGACCGTAGGGCTCTTCGATATGCCCGATCACCGTCTTGTAGGCAACCGCGCGCTGTCCGCTACGAACGGTCGGGACGACGTGCCAGTAGCTGAACTCGACGCCGTTGACGCCGGCGATCAACACCGTCGTCGAGTGCAGCGAGTGGATAGAGATCGTCCCGCTGAGCGTGGCGTACACCGGCGTCCCGTTGGGCGCGGAGACGTCGATGCCGAAATGGAACTGCCGCGAGCGGCCGTGGTTCGAGATCCGGGGATCGCCGAAGAAGCCGCGAACCGGGTGCTGCCGGTCGAATGGCTTGATGGGCCAGCCGTAGGCGGATGGCCCGGTCGCCGCGCTCGCCCGGACACGAGTCGCGGCCTCGGCCTGAGAAGGCGGGTGGAACATCGACACAACAGCGGAGGCGAGCGTCAGAGCACCGATCGCCGCCGCGACGGAGTATGTGCGTGAGGTCGTCATGACCCGCACGGTCGAAGGGGGCTCCAACCGGTCGGCAACGGGCCGCCAACGGCTCGCCAATGAGCGTTCTTGAGCAGGTCCTGAGTGCGCTCACGTCGAATCCGCCTGCCGGGCGATTGAAAGAGGAGCGAGACGTGTGCTCAACTGAGAGCCGCTGCACGAGAAAACCGAGGTGTTCGTGACTGAGGTCCCCCAGCTCGAGTTCCGGATCCTGGGCCCCCTCGAGGTCGAGGGCGGGTCCGGGCCGATCGCGCTCGGCGGGCAAAAGCAACGAGCCCTGCTCGCGGTCCTGCTCCTCGATGCCGGGCGCGTTGTCGCGACGGACCGGCTGGTCGACCTCGTCTGGGGCGAAGAGGCGCCGAAGACGGCAACGACCTCGCTTCAGAACTCGATCTCGCGGCTCAGGCGAGAGCTCGGCGCCGACGTGCTCGAGACGCGGGCGCCCGGGTATGTGCTCCGCGCAGCACCCGAGCAGATCGACTCCCGGCGGTTTGAGGTTCTGCTCGGTGACGCACGGCGGGCGGGTGCCAAGGAACGGCGTACGCTCCTCGAGCAGGCGTTGTCGCTCTGGCGGGGCTCCGCACTGGCCGAGTTCGCATTCGACGACTTCGCGCAGGCCGAGACCCGCCGTCTCGAAGAGCTGCGCCTCGTAGCTCACGAGGAGCGGATCGAAGCCGATCTCGAGCTCGGCCGGCACGGTGACGTAGCGGGCGAGCTCGAGGCGTTGGTTCGCGAGCACCCGCTCCGCGAAACTCTGCGCGCGCCAGCTCATGTTGGCGCTCTACCGCTCGGGACGGCAGGCGGAAGCACTCGACGCGTATCAGGACGCGCGCACACGCTTCGTCGAGGAGCTCGGGATCGAGCCCGGCCCGGACCTCAAGCAGCTCCAGACGGAGATCTTGCGGCACGAGGCCGGAATCGCGGCACCGGGCGCGACGTCCGCCGTCGACGACGACGCCGAGATCATCGGCGCGCTCCTCGCGGGGCGCGTCGTGCCGGTGCTGGGCCTCGACGGCGTGAGCGATCTTGCAGCCCATCTCGCACAAGCCTTCTCGGTCCCGGACCACCGCCCGGTCGATCTCGCGCGCGTTTCTCAGTACGTCGCGACGATGAAAGGCTCAGGGCCCGCTCTACGACGAGCTGCACGGGCTGTTCGAGGCGGCCGTCGAGCCCTCGGCGCTCCACCGGTTCCTTGCCCAGCTTCCCGAGCTTCTTCGCGAGCGCGGCGCTCCACACCAGCTCATCGTGAGCACGAACTACGACCTTGCGCTCGAGCGTGCGTTCGAGGACGCGGGCGAGGAGCTCGACATCGTGGCCTACGTCGCCACAGGTACGCACCGCGGCCGTTTCTGGCACCGGCCGCCCGGGCAACCTCCGAGACCGATCGACGTTCCGAACACCTACGCGACGGAGCTGTCGCTCGAGCGCCGCACGATCCTGCTCAAGCTGCATGGCGCCGTCGACCCTCTTCCCGAGCGTGAATGGGAGAGCTTCGTCATCACCGAGGACGACTACATCGATTACCTGGGTCGATCGGAGCTGACGGCGGTCGTGCCCGTCGCTCTGGCCGCGAAGCTCCGGCGAAGTCACTTCCTCTTCCTCGGCTACGAGATGGCCGACTGGAACCTGCGGCTCATTCTCAACCGCATCTGGGGCGAACGGCCGGTCGCGTATCGGTCGTGGGCGGTGCAGCGCTCGCCGAGCCCGCTGGCCCGCGCTTTCTGGCAGCGATACGACGTCACGCCGCTCGACGTCGAGCCCGAGGCATACGTCGAGCTGCTGCGAGCGAAGGCTGGACGCGGCGTGACCGCGAAGCCGGAGTCTCCCGTACAAAGGACTGAACGCCTTCGAGGACTCCGAGCTCGACGCCCTGCTCTTCTTCGGGCGCGAGCGAGAGCGCGAGATCGTCGTCGCCAACCTGATCGCGTCGCGGTTGACGGTGCTGTACGGCCCGAGCGGAGTCGGCAAGTCGTCTCTGTTGCGCGCCGCCGTCGCCCGTTCGCTGCGAGAGCTCCCGGAGGATCCACTCGTCGTCGTCTTCTCCCGCTGGAGCGAGGATCCGTCGGCAGCGTTGGCAGAGGCGCTCGCGGAGGCCGCCGGCGTCGGCCCGAACGGCTCGGCGATCACCGCGTTGGAACAGGCGCAGGCCGACCGGGATGTCTATCTCGTGCTCGATCAGGCCGAGGAGTACTTCCTCTATCACGCCGACGACAGCGGCCCGGGCTCCTTCGCCGAGGCGCTTCCCACGGTGCTGGCGACTCCGCTCCGGGTCAACGTCCTGGTCTCGCTTCGGGAGGACTCGCTCGCGAAGCTCGACCGCTTCACCGGCCGGATCCCGGGCCTCTTTGCGAACACGCTTCGGCTCGACCGGCTCGACCGGCAGGCCGCCCAGGCGGCGATCGAACGTCCGATCGAGCGGTTCGCCGAGCTGACCGGCGTCGCTGTCACCGCAGAGCCTGCGCTCGTGGAACGCGTGCTCGGCGAAGTCGGAGCAGGGCAGATCGAGCCGGCGCTCGGTGGGCTGGGGGCGGTCGAAGGCGTCGACGACGGCGCGCGGATCGAAGCGCCGTACCTCCAGCTCGTCATGCAGCGCCTGTGGGACGAAGAGCGAGCCTCCGGGTCGAGCGTCTTACGCGTCGAGACGCTCGAGCGTCTCGGCGGGGCGCAGCACATCGTCGAGGAGCATCTCGAGGGCGCGATGGCCGAGCTGACACCGGAACAGAAGGACGTCGCCGCTCAGCTCTTCAACCACCTCGTCACTCCCTCCGGAACGAAGATCGCGCACGAGATCTCCGACCTCGGCGACTTCGGCAACGTCTCACTCGAGGAACTTCGCCCGGTGCTCGGGACGCTCGCCGAGCGGCGCATCCTCCGCACCGTCGAGGAAGCGGCGACCGTCCGCTACGAGATCTTCCATGACGTCCTCGCCCAGCCGGTGCTCGCCTGGCGCGCGCGCCATCGCACTGAGCGCGAGGTCGAGCGCCACCTCGTGGAACAGCAACGACGTCGCTCACGTTTCCATCGCCTGCTTGCACTTACGGTGGTGGCAGTCGCAATCGTCGCGGTCGTCGCCGGCTTTGCCCTCGTTCAGCGTTCGAACGCCAACGAGCAGTCCCGCGAGGCGCAGGCTCGTCGACTCGATGCGTCGGCGATCAGGCTGCTCGAGGAGGATCCGGAGCTGAGCCTGTTACTGGCTTCCGAGTCCGCCCGAAGTGCACCCGCACCGACAGCGGAGGATGCGCTTAGACGTTCCTCCTGACATCTCACGTGCGGGACGTGTTCACGACCGATGGACCGATCACCGAGCTCGCGTTCGCGGCTGACGGGCGTCAGATCGGATTCGCCGAGCGAGGACGGATCGGCCCGCGTCGTGGATGCGTCAACCGGCGAGGAGATTGCCGTCCGCACGGTGGGTTCGAATGGGGGAGTCTCCTTCGGCTCGGTCCTCGTTCATGGCTCGTCGGCCCCGCTCGAGTGCTCGACCCCGCAACGGGAGACCCTCGCTGCAGCGTCGGTCGAGCGCCTGTCGCCGACGCAGTCGTCGCGGGGAGGTTCGTCGTCGCCGTGCGCAACGGGATCGGTGCGGTTTCGGACGTGAGCAGCTGTCGTCTCGTCCGCTCGATCGGCCGAGTCGGCCAGACGGCAGTACGACTCGTGGCGAGCCCTGACGGCAGGCGTGTTGCGTTCCTGTCCGGTCGAGAGGCGCGGATCGTCGACCTGCCAACCGGACGCGTGCTCCATCGGCTGGTGCATCCGGGTGAGATCACGAGCCTCGCGTTCAGCGGGGATGCCCGACTGGTCGTGACCGGAGGCCGAGACAGCTCGCCCGGATCTGGAGCGGCTTGAACGGCCGTCGTATTCGGCAGCTGGAAGGCCATGACGGCCAGGTGCTGGACGTCGCGATCACGGCGTCGGGCACCGAGGTCGCGACGGCGAGCACCGACGGAACCGCACGAATCTGGAGTGTTTCGTCAGGCCTGCTCGAAGCCCCGCTCTTCGGCCACACGCGCTTCGTCCGCACGGTGGACTTCAGCCCCAACGGACTGTCCGTCGTCACCGCCAGTGACGACGGCACTGCGCGAACCTGGGCGCTGAACGGTCGCCGGCTCACGACACTTGCCGGACACACGGGGACCGTCATCGATGCGCGCTTCTCACCTGACGGATTCACGGTGATGACCGGCGGCGAGGACGGCACCGTCCGGCTGTGGGATGCGGGTACCCGACCTCAGCTCGACGAGGGAGATCTGGATCCACCCGAGCCAGCTGAATCGACCGCCACGAGCCCTGACGGGAAAACGACGGCGACGGTGATCGACGGGGATCTCCAGCTCGAACGCAGTGACGGCACCGTGACGGAGCTCGAGGGCCATCGTCTGGCGGTGACGAGCGTCGCGTTCGACCAGGACGGAAAGCGGCTGCTGAGCGCGGGGAGGGAGGGTGACGTCGTGCTCTGGGACGTCGCTTCGGGACAGGCGCTGCGCGTGTTGCGGGGCCACTTCGGCGAGGTCTCGGACGCCCGCTTCAGCCCGGACGCGCGCTGGATCGTCACCGCTGGGCCGCGATCCGTCGGGCTGTGGAAGGCGTCGGACGGGGAGCTCACTCGGCTTCTGTTCGGTCCGGCCGGCCCGTTCACGGCCGCCGCGTTCCTCGACGACTCGCGGACGATCGTCGCCGTGACCGAGGAAGGCGTGGTCGCCACGTACGAGTGCGCGATCTGCGGCGAGATCGACGAGCTGCTCGAGCTGGCCGACGAGCGGCTGGCCGCGACGGGCCGTGAGCTGGCGCCCGAAGAGCGCGAGCTCTACCTCCGCTAGCCGCGACAGCCGTCTCGAGGAAGGAGGCCCGCGGCGCACAGCTCGGGGCGCGGCGCACTGATGGCGAAGGCGCTGCGAAGGTCGCGCGTGAACCAGACATGCAGCATCTCGCTCGCGCCCTGGGTGAGCCGCGAGCCCGCCGGGCACTTTCCGCTCGGCGGAGGCTTCAGTCCGCGCTTCTTCCCCTGCTTGCATACGACATGCGAGTGCCAGCGGAGGATCGGGCCGGCCGGCGTGGGCCCGACCTCGCCGTCCCGCGTGCTCCACATCGCGCCGACGAGGACGAGAGGCCGTCCCGGGGCGTTGGCGTAGATCAGTGCCTTGGGTCGGGTGAAGTCGAAGATGGACCGGCCGCGCGGCTCTTCACGTCGCTCCGCGTGGAAGAAGAAGACGCTTCGGTCGTCGGGCTTGCGAGGTCGGGACCGCGTGTCATACCCCACCCGGGTTGCGGTACGTACCTCTCTCCAACCCCCTCGTTGGGAAGCTGCGACGAGTCGGTCGAGGACCAGCGCCGCCCGCGCTCGCTGACGCGGCGTTGCGAGCGAGACCGACGGGTACTGCGGCAGGTGATTGATCAGGCCATGCCGCGCAGTCGGTGGAAGCATCTGATTGCTGTCTCGTGGCAGCTTGCACACGAGAGCAGGAGGCACCGCAGTGTGTGCTTCGCCGGCGATCCCCAGCAGCACAGCCGCGAGCACGCAGGTCGAGGCAAGTCGCTTCATCGCCTCACCAGCCGAGCCCAGAGGTTCTCGAGCATCCGCCAGACGACGGGATCCGACGTCACCGCTCGGGTGAGATGGAACGCTCCGGCAGCGAACACTCGTGCCCCGGCACGCGTCTCGTAATACGTCATCTGTGCACTCATCCCTGGGCCGAAGAGGTTCGGGATCTCGGCGACGACTCGAACTGCCGGTGGCGATGCGGAGGTGACCTGGTCGATCTCGACCCCACCGCGGGAAAACGGGATCCCACGTGGAGTCGGGTTCCCGCGAAGATCCAGCGAGCGCGGAGTCTTCCGGACGACCCACGGCCCCGCGGCGAACGCTGATGAGCGACGTACTGGACGCCGACGAGCGCGGCTTCGGGACGACCGAGGTCCCGCCAGCGGCTGGCTTTCACGATGACGTCCGCCCGTTCGACGCGCCAGAAGAAGTTGTTCGCGGAGAGGAACATCAGGTTTCCGCCGAGGTCGCGGTACCCCTCGACGAGATCGTATTCACGCGTGGTCACGTACTCGTGGTGCCCGGCGAAGACGATCAGGTCGTACGCCCGGCGAGTGCTGCGGGGCTCTCGACCTGCTCGAGGTCCCACTGCGAGAGGTAGTCCGCCTTCCGGCGCGTCCACTGGAGCCAGTTGAGGAATCCGAGGTGATAGCGAAACCCGTACGGCACGCCGCGATCGAGGTGTGCCCGCCCGAGCCGGACGGTGTTCACGGCTTGCCGGCATACCAGGAGTCTGCGCTGCCCGTCGCCGTCATCGTCACGGAAGTTGTAGGCCTGCCACGTCAGCGTCGGGAGGACGACCGCCACTCGCTGCTCGCCGATACGCCGCGGTGCCGACCACGAATGGAGCAAAGCCGATGCGCCCGTCGAGCGCTCGAGGCGGGCGAAGTAGAACCCGCTATTCCATCCGCCGACCCGCAGCGACAGCACGTGTCGACCGGAGGGCCTGCGAATGGTCCCCTGGGCGACACCGAACACCGTTCATGACCGTGTCACTCAGGGTCGCGACACGCTCCGGACCCGACCGGAAGACCTGCATCGTCAGGTTCTGCGAGCGATCCATGATCACGAGCTTCGCCCGATCGCCGGGCCGATAGCTCTCGCGTTCGAACGAGGCCTCGACCGCGGGCACGTTCGCGGTGCCCCGGACTCGTCCAGACCCTCGAGCTGCTGCCCGAGGTCCAGATCGACGCGCCCGCGAGCAGCACACCTGCGAGGCTCGTCGCAGCTGCGATCGAGAGGATCGTTCGTGCGCTCATGGGACGCACCGTCGGCAACCTGGCTCAAGGTGCGCTCAAAGAATGGGCGCGGCTACGCTGAGCCGGTGCGGGAGTTCCGAGCGACAGACCTGTACGCGCCCACCGGCGACCAGCCGCGAGCGATCGACGAGATCGCCGCCTCGGTCAGCGCAGGCAACCGCTTCCAGACCCTGCTCGGCGCCACCGGAACCGGGAAGACGGCGACGATGGCGTGGACGATCGAGAAGATCCAGCGCCCCGCGCTCGTGATCGCGCACAACAAGACGCTCGCCGCCCAGCTCTGCAACGAGTTCCGGGAGTTCTTCCCCGAGAACGCGGTCGAGTACTTCGTCTCCTACTACGACTACTACCAGCCCGAGGCGTACATCCCGCAGGCCGACCTCTACATCGAGAAGGACTCGTCGCAGAACGACGACATCGCCCGGCTGCGGCTCTCGGCCACGTCCTCGCTCATGACCCGGCGCGACGTCGTCGTGGTCGCGTCGGTCTCGTGCATCTACGGGCTCGGCTCGCCCGAGGAGTGGCGCGAACGCGTGCTGATCCTGGAGGTGGGGGAGGAGCAGGATCGCGACGACGTCCTCCGGAAGCTGATCGAGAGCCAGTACGTCCGGAACGACACGATTCTCGGGCGCGGGCGCTTCCGCGTGAAGGGCGACGTCATGGAGGTGCAGCCCGCGAACCAGGAGACGGCGTACCGCGTCTCCTTCTTCGGCGACGAGGTCGAGCAGATCACGCACTTCGACCCGCTCACCGGCGAGGTCTACGCGAAGCTCGACAACCTCGTCATCTGGCCCGCGACCGAGTACGTGACCTCGCAGCCCGACGATCGAGCGGGCGATCGACGAGATCAGGGCGGAGCTCGAGGAGCAGGTCGCGAAGTTCGAGGCCGAGGACCGGATGCTCGAGGCGCACCGGATCCGGCAGCGGACCGAGTACGACATGGAGATGCTGAAGGAGCTCGGCTTCACGAGCGGGATCGAGAACTACTCGCGCATCCTCGAAGGCTCGCGCGCCCGGCACGCACCCGTTCACGCTGATCGACTACTTCCCCGACGACTTCGTCGTCTTCGTCGACGAGTCGCACCAGACCGTGCCGCAGCTCGGCGGGATGTACGAGGGCGACCGCTCGCGGAAGCAGACGCTGGTCGACTACGGCTTCCGCCTGCCCTCGGCGCTCGACAACCGGCCGCTCCGCTTCGACGAGTTCCTGGGCAAGGTCGAGCAACTCGTCTTCGTGTCGGCGACGCCAGGCCCGTTCGAGCTCTCGCGCTCGAAGGTCATCTCCGAGCAGCTGATCCGGCCGACCGGGATCGTCGACCCTGAAGTCGAGCTCCGGCCGACGAAGAACCAGATCGACGACCTCCTGAACGAGATCCGCCATCGCGAGGAGGCCGGCGAGCGCACGCTCGTCACCACGCTGACGAAGAAGATGGCCGAGGACCTGACCGACTACCTCCTCGAGGCGGGCGTGCGGGCGCGCTACCTGCACTCCGAGATCAACACGCTCGACCGGATCGCGATCATCCGCGAGCTCCGCCTCGGCGAGTACGACGTCCTCGTCGGGGTCAACCTCCTGCGCGAGGGGCTCGACCTCCCCGAGGTGTCGCTCGTCGCGGTGCTCGACGCCGACAAGGAGGGCTTCCTGCGCGGCAAGACGGCGCTGATCCAGACGACCGGCCGCGCGGCGCGAAACACGGCCGGAAAGGTGTTGCTCTACGCGGACAAGCGCACCGAGGCGATCGTCGGCGCGATGGAGGAGACGAACCGGCGGCGCGCGTACCAGGTCGCCTACAACGAAGAGCACGGGATCATCCCCGAGACGATCGTCAAGGGCGTGTCCGACATCGCCGAGCTGCTCTCGCTCGAGTCGCCGCACGTCCCGTCGTCGCGCCGCCGGCGCGGAAAGGCCGAGGTCGAGGGGATGTCCGCCGACGAGCTGGAGAAGCTCGTCATCACGCTCGAGGAGGAGATGTACCTCGCGGCCGAGGAGCTCCGCTTCGAGTACGCGGCCAAGCTACGTGACGAGATCAAGGAGCTGAGGCGGGAGCTGACCGCCGTTCGCCCCGTCGCCTGACGCGATAGGCAGGGGTCAGTCGATTGGGGCCTTGGACACGCGCGTTACCTGCGAGTGGCCGAAGATGGCGCTTGCCAGGTACGTCAGTTGCTTTCCCGCGTGCGCGCGCGGGACGCGCCACGTGCACCGTAGTCGTCCTTTCACGACGGTGCCGAGCGCCACTTCGAGAAGCGTCTTCCCGGCGGCCGCATGGCAGGCGATATCCGCGTACCGGCGGCTGCCAGTCAGGCTCGGGGCCACTGCGAGGTCTACCGTGAAGAACTTCCCCGCGCGCGGCCGCGAGGGAGTGGTCGTGAGCCCGACGAACTTCATGGTGCCTCCGGTCACTTTGCGCGCGGAGCCGGGCAGCGCGGGGATGACGTAGAGCTCCGGACGGAGCGATCCGAGCCCCCGGGCGATCGCGAGCCGGTTTCCGTCGGGCGACCATGACGGCGAGGTCTCGCCCTCGTCGGTCCGCGTCAGTCGCTGTTCGTTGCTCCCGTCCGCGTTGACCACGTATATCTCGCTGTTGGTCACCGGCAAGTCTCTGCCGGGCCCGCTCACATACGCGACCTTCGACCCGTCGCGTGACCAGGCTGGGCGCCGCTCATTGTGCCAGGACACCGGATTGGCGGTCAGCGGTCGCACGTCCGTCCCGTCTGCCCGCATCGCGTACAGGCGCCACGCGAGGGTCTCGCCCCTGTTGCTCGCAAACGCAATCAGCTGGCCGTCCGGCGACCAGTCGGGAGAGTCGTTGCCGGCGGGTCGGCCGGTAGGGAGGCCGACGCTCTCGGTGAGGCGCGTCTGGCCGCTTCCGTCGGCGCTCATCACGTAGATCTCCGAGCTGGAGTCGCGCTGACTGACGAAGGCGATCTTGGTCCCGTCGGGCGACCATGCCGGAGCGAAGTTCGGGCCGCCATCGTGTGTGACCTGCGTTTGTCCGCTCCCGTCCGCGTTCATGACGAAGATGTGGAAGTTGGTCAAGGCGCCGCCCGTGTGGCGGACAAACGCGATCTTGGTTCCGTCAGGCGACCACTTCGGCATGTCCTCGTGCCCTGTGGTCGCAGTCAAGCGACGCTCGTCGCCGCCGTCAGGGGAGACCGTGAAGATGTCCCCTACCCGGCCGTTACGAAAGCCGACGAACGCGATCCTGCGCCCGTCGGCAGACCACGAGGGCATGTCGTGGCCGATCGGAACACCGAGGGCCTGGGTCGCGTGCTGCCACAGCGTGAGGGAGGGCAGACGCCTGAGGCACGCGTGCCGGCGACGGGCTGTCGACGCGCGCTCCCGCGACGGGGACGAGGCCGACCACGCCGACGGAGAGGGCCGACCATCCGACCAACGACCTGAACGCCCGCGTATCGCCTCCCTCGCCTCGCCCGAAGGGACGCATTCTGTCAGTCGGACGCACCGCAGGCAAACGCGGTCCCGCGCGCGGTGCACTGCGTCTCGTCAGCGAACGCGCAAGGCGAACGTGCGGGTCACCTCGGAGCCGCCCGTGCTTCGCGAGGACGAGGCCGCGGAGCATCCGGCCCTTCGCGTATGACGGCAGGTTCCAGGCGCAGCGCAACGTTTCCCCTGCGGGTCACGAGTGGGTCCACGAGCAATTGGTCGCCGAGCGTCGCGCGGCACTCGACATCGGTGAACCCGTCGATCGCGGGACGTACGACGAGCTCGACGGTGAAGGGCCTGCTCGCCCGAGGGATCGGAGGCGACATGCGCATGCTCGCGAAGCTGAGGTACTTGCCCGTCAGCTTCCGGGCGCCGAGGCCGCCGCCCGCGTTCAGCACGTGCACTTCGGGTCGGAACATGGTCAGTCCGCGAGCGATCGCGATCTGTCCGTCCGGCGACCACGACGGCCAGTCGTCGTTACCGATGTAGTACGTCAGGCGCCGTGTGTTCCTTCCGTCCGCATCGACCAGGTAGATCTCGGCATTGCCGACCGGAGGATGCCGGTTGTCCGTGACGAAGGCGATTTTCGAGCCGTCCGTGGACCACGCCGGCCGCTTCTCGCTGTGATACGAGACCGGATGGTCGGTGAGCTTGCGTTGCCCGCTGCCGTCCGATCGCATCACGAAGAGCTGGTGCGCACCGGCCGCGCCCCGATTGCTCGTGAACACGATCAGCCGGCCGTCTGGCGACCAGGCCGGCGACGAGTCGATCGCCGGGTCGTGAGGTGAGGCGCGTCTCGCCGCCGCCCTCGACATCGAGCACGTAGATGTCCGAGGCGGCACGGCCCGTCGCCTCGTCGGAGACCCCTGTGTCACGTGCCGTCGATGTCGAGGGCACCGCTGGTGTCCTCGTCGTCCCGGCCTCTCGTGAAGACGATCTTTCCGCCGTCGGGTGACCAGCTCGGCTCGAAGCTCGCGTCCCGTCCGTGCGTGAGCTGGCGCTGCCCGGTGCCGTCGACGTTCATCACGATCAGCTGGCGTACGAGATTCACGGTGCGCACGAAGGCGATCCGGCGGCCGTCCGGTGACCAGCGCGGGAAGTCGTCGTGGTGTCGTGTGGCGGTGAGCCTGATCTCACGTCCGCCGTAGGCGGGCATCGCGTAGATGTCACCTGCCCGTCCCTCTCGGAAGCCGGCGTAGGCGATCATGCTCCCGTCCGGCGACCACGACGGTGTGTCGCTCCCGAGCGCGGCCGAGCCACCCGCAGCCGCACCGCTCGCCGCGATGAGCATGCCTACGACGCCTAGCGAGGGAGTGACGATTCCCGCCAACCGGATGAACGTCGGAATCACACCTGCCTCCAGCCCTGCGTCGCTCGGGTCTCGGTGTTGATCGTGTTCCCACAGGACGCCGGGCGGACCGTGTTTCTTGCATCTCGCGCTCGTGGCGCGCCGGCTGATCGATGCCACGAGATCGGCGTCTCCGGGCGCCGCCCGGCGAAAGCGGCCCGACGCGCCACTGGACGCGGGATCGTGGCATCGATCATCTAGTCTGGGGCCATGTGCCGAAACATCAAGACGCTCCACAACTTCGAGCCGCCGGCGACGGAGGAAGAGATCCGCGCGGCGGCGCTCCAGTACGTGCGCAAGGTGAGCGGGTCGCAGAAGCCGTCGAAGGCGAACGAGGCCGTCTTCGCGCGCGCCGTCGACGAGGTCGCGAACACGACCCGCCGGCTGCTGGCGGAGCTCGTCACGAGCTCGACTCCGCGCGATCGTGACGTCGAGGCCGCTCGCGCTCGCGCCCGCGCCGAGAAGCGCTTCGGCCGCGCCGCCTAGCGGAACCGGCTTCAACATCCCGGTCGCCATGCCGATACATCACGGGTGGCGCACCCAAGGTCTCCGATGCTCGGCCTGGCCGCGTTTGCGGCCGTGGTCCCCGTCGCGCTCCTGCACTTCGTCGGACGGAGACGGTCTCGGTCGACGGGTGGATCCACTTCGCCGTCGTCGCTCTCGGCGCGGGCCTCGCCACCGTCTCTGCGCTCGCGCTGACCATCGCGGCGCCCGCCAGCAAGACGGGCACGCCGTCCTCGTCGGCAGCGCGTTCTCCGTGATGGCGGCGCTCCTCTGCCTGCACGGGCTCGCGACTCCCGGCGTCCTCGTGGGGATGAACGGCGTCGTCGCGTTCACGGGCGGCGCGACGCTTCCCGTAGGCGCTGCGATCCTCGCGCTCGGCGTCATTCCGGCGCTTCGCCGGCCCGCGGCCGTCAGCCGCTCCTCGCCATGCTCGCGGCTCGCGTCGCCTTCATCTTCGGCCTCGGTATCGCGGCGTTGCTCGAGCCCGAGTCTCGTACCTGCGGTACCCGAGCCCCGCAGCCCGCGTCGCGCTCGTCGTGCTCGTCGCCGGGATGACGTTCTTCGCGCTGCTCTTCTGGCGGGCGCTCCGTACCTTCTCGCCTCACCCGTCGGCCTGGCGATCTCATCGGTCGCGGTCGGCATCGTCTGGCTTGCGAGTGCGCTCCCCGCTGCGCTCCTCCTCGCGTGGTGGGACCTCGGCTGGTGGCTCGGGCACGGGTTCGAGATCGTCGGGATCGCGATCGTCGGGATTCCCGTCGCGCTCGACCTGCGCACGAGGCGTCGCCCGCTCACGCCCGCTGCTCGGCGATCTCCGCGGCGCCGATCTCGTGGCCGAGGAGGAAGCGTTTCTCGGCGTCACACGTGCGCGCGCTTCTCGTCGACCTGGTCGAGAAGGACGAGTACACGGAAGAGCACACGCGCCGCGTCGCCCTGCGCGCGGTGCAGGTCGGCGAGGAGCTCGGTCTCGCGCCGGAGCGCCTTCGCGATCTCGCCGTCGGCGGGCTCCTGCACGACATCGGCAAGCTGAGCATCCCCGACGCGATTCTCAAGCGTCCCGGCCCGCTCTCCCAGGCGGAGTTCGACCTCATCGAGCAACATCCCGAGCGCGGGAGACGAGCTGCTGCACGAGCTCGGAGGGTTCTCCGAGAGCGTGCTGCGCCTCGTTCGCGACCATCACGAACGCCTCGACGGGAGTGGCTACCCGCAGGGCCTCGGTCGCGCCGAGCTCGACCTCGACACGAGGATCCTGAGCGTGTGCGACGTCTACGACGCTCTCATGTCACGGCGGGTCTACCGCGCGGCGTGGACGCACGAGGAGGCGCTCCGCCTGCTGCGCGGGAGCGCAGGGACGATCTTCGACGCGCGCTGCGTCGATGCGCTCGAGCGTGTCCTCGCCCGCGAGCTCGACGACGAGCTCGCCGTCGCCGTCTAGAAGGTCAGTCGTCCGTGTGCGGCGAACTGGCTGCGTTCTCGCACATTCAGCCGCGCTTTCGAAGCTCACCAACCGGCGAATGAGCGCGTTGTACCGGGAGTGGCTCCTCGGATGCGAGCAGGTCGTAGAGCCGATGCTCGGGCGAGGAGATAGATGGCGCGAGGCGGTAGCCGAGTGCCTCGAGGCGACAAGCGCCGATCGACGCCAGCACCGATTCGACAGTTTCCTCGCCTCGCGCGAGATCGTCGATGCCTCGTTCGATCAGCTCGAAATCGGGGAGGTTCGAGGTAGTGCCCACGACTCCAGCGAGATCTTGGAGAGATTGGCATTTCGATTGGCGAAGTCGTCGCAAGCGCTCGATGAACCAAGGGCGGTAGGTCGGTCTCTCCCACAGACGGTCTATCGGATCGCCCCAGATCTGCAACCACAAGATCAAGACGCCTCTCTTCGGAGGCGATTCTACGCCGCGAGTGAAACAGCCCGCGCCCGATAGAGACCACTCCCTCCTAGAGGCCGGCGGCCTAGGCCGCTGCGAGCGTGTTCAGCTTGTCGCGCAGGTAGTTCGAGATACGGCTCGGGATCGATCGGGCCGCCGACGACGCGCTCGATCGTCTCCGCGGGCGTGAACTTCGCCCCGAGCGCGTACAGGTTCTCGCGCAGCCAGCTGTGCAGGTCGGCGAACTCGCCGCGCTCGATCTGCTCCTCGACGTCCGGGAGCGCCTCGCGTGCCTTCTCCCAGATCTGCACCGAGAGCACGCTTCCGAGCAGGTACGTGGGGAAGTAGCCGAGGTACCCGTTCGACCAGTGGGAGTCCTGGAGGACGCCGACCGCGTCGTTCGGCACCTCGAGCCCCATCAGCTCGGCGAATCGCGTGTTCCAGGCGTCGGGGAGGTCGGCGACCGCGAGCCGTCCCGCGATCAGCTCCTGCTCGAGCTCGAAGCGGAGGATGACGTGGAGCCCGTAGCTCGTCTCGTCCGCGTCGACGCGGATGAAGCTTCGGTGCGGACGGTTGACCGCGGCGTGGAAGTCTTCGAGCGGGACGTCGCCGAGAACGTCCGGGAACGTCTCCCGGACGCGGGGATAGAACCAGCGCCAGAAGGGCAGCGAGCGGCCGACGATGTTCTCCCAGAGCCGGCTCTGGGACTCGTGCAGCGCATAGGACGCACCGCTGCAGAGTGGCGTCCGGGCGAGGGCGGGATCGACGCCGCGCTCGTAGAGGCCGTGACCGCATTCGTGCATGGCGGTGAAGAGCGAGCTGAAGTCATCCGCGCTGTAGCGGGTGGTCAGGCGGACGTCGGCGAGCCCCACCGCCGCGGCGAACGGGTGGACGGTCAGGTCCAGGCGAAACGCGTCCCAGGTCGCGCCGAAGCGCTCGATCAGCTCCCGCGAAAGCCGCTCCTGCGGCGGGATCGCGAACGGGCCGTGCAGGAACGCCTCTTGCGCGCCCGCGTGCTCGGCGACGAGAGCGCTGATCTCGGGCTGGAGCGCCGCGAAGACCGTTCGGACGTCCGCGGTCGAGACGCCTTCCTCGTAGTCGTCGAGCAGGACGTCGTACGGATCCTCGTACGGCGCGAAGCACTCGATCAGACGAAGCTTGAGGTCGAGCATCCGCTCGAGCTGCGGACGAAATCCCGCGAAGCTCGACTCTTCGCGAGCCTTCACCCATGCCTGATAGGCCTCGACCTGCGCTCCGGCGATCTCGACGGCGAGGTCGGTCGGAACGCGTCGCTTCTTCTCGAAGCGGCGTCGGGCGAAGCGGATGAGGCACGCGTCGTCCGCGTCATGGGGGAGGCTCGCCGCATACGGCTCCACCTCGTCCAGCAGCTCACCGATCCGATCGTCGATCTGTCGTTCATGGACGATCGTCTCGAGTGTCTCGAGCTGGGGGCCGCGCGAGCTCTCTCCGAGCGGGGGCATCCACACCTCCGTGTCCCACTGGAGGAGGAGCTGCGTCCGCTCGAGATCGTCGATCTCCGCCAGACGCCGTTTGAGCTCGGCGAGCGAGTCTGCCATGGGCCGCAGTTCGTACTCTACGTACGAGCGAACGTTCGTCGACCCACTTCGAGCAGCGCCTGACCGTCCCAGGCATACGTGCGCACCGTGAGCGTTTCCGGGTCGGACTCGTAGACGTTCAACCCCCGTGCCTCTTCCCGCCGCTCGGGTCGAGGGCGGCCGAGCCCGGGCGCCGTCGCCAGGACGAGCGCACGGCGCGGCCCCTCTTCGAGAACCTTGAACTCGCGCCGCTCCGCGATGCCTCCCTGGTGCACGTGCCCTCCGACCACGAGCTCAGCCCCGGCGGACACGAGCGTGCGCAGGACGTCGTCGCGGCGGCTCAGCGGGCGCTTTCTCGCCGCTCGCCAGGGAGGGGCGGCGAGGTGGTGGTGCAGCGCCACCATCCGGAGCACACCATCAGGCGCCTCCTGGAGGCGAAGGGACGCCGACGTCAGGCGATCTTCGTCCAGCGCGCCGCCCTGTTGCCGCCACGCTCGTGCCGAGTTGAGCCCGACGACGACGACACCCGCGCTCGCGTACTCCGGGTCGGTGGGGCCGAAGACGCGTTCCCACTCGGCGAAGGTCCGCGTGAAACGGGCGGGGAACGTGTACGGGATGTCGTGATTCCCCGGGACCGCCAGAAACGGCAGGCCGAGGCCTCGGAGGAGCTCTGCGGCCGTCTCGAGCTCCGTACGTCGGCCGCGGTGGGCCAGATCGCCGGTCGCGACGAGCACCTCGGGCTGCAGGTCGGCGATCAGCTCACCGAGCGCGGCGAGCGGCTCCCATGCCTCCCCGTGACCCATGTGCAGGTCGGAGAGATGGAGAATGCGCGCGGTCACGGTCCGCGGAGGCTATCCACGTTCGGCCTCGGCGATCGTGGCGTCTTTCCATGCAGCTAGACTCGGAGTGTGGCCAATGAGTCGCCGGAGCTGTTCGACGACGTCTACCTCGGCCTTCGGGCCGGAGGTGCGGTACGAAAGCAGCGGCGTGGCGAGCCCCTCTCGGCGGAAGAGCAAGAGGCGATCGGGCATTGGCGACGGCTCTCGCTGTGGCGGAAGTTCATCGCCATCGGAGCGTTCGCCGTCGGCACGTTCGGCCTCGGTTTCACCGTCGGCGGCTTGATCTTCGGCCGCCGCGCGCGCAAAGCCTGAGCCTGACCTAGGACGTTCGCGAATCCGTCCTCGCGGGTATGCCGTACGCCGTGGAAGGCGGAGGCGTACAGGAGGCCGCCGAGCGCGCGGGCGCCGCAACTCGACGCGCAGCGGAGAGTGACTGGGTCGACGGCGTCGCTCGGTACGGTCTCGCCGCCAAGGGGTTCTCGTACGGGCTCGTCGGAGTCCTCGCCGCGTTGCTGGCGGTCGGCTGGGGTGGACAGGCTGCGAGCCGCGAAGGCGCGCTGGAGGTGTTCGCCGGCGAGAGCTACGGCAAAGCGGTTCTCGTCGCGGTCGCGCTCGGCTTCATCGCGTACGGGCTCTGGCGCCTCGTCCAGGCGATCTTCGACCGGGACGACGAGGGAACCGGCGCGAAGGGCATCGCGAAGCGCGTCAGCTACGTCGGCAGGGCCGTGATCTATGGCGCGTTGGCTTGGGGCGCGTTTGCGTTGCTCGACGGGACCGGGAACGACGAGTCGCAGACGGGAGAGGCGAGACGGACGACGGCGCAGGTGCTCGACTGGCCGGCCGGACGCTGGCTCGTCGCGCTCGGCGGTCTGATCTTCATCGGGGTCGGCGTCTTCAACGGCTATCGGGCGGTGACGCAGAAGTTCGAGGAGAACTGGAAGTCCGGGGAGATGAGCGACTTCGAGCGGCGGTGGGGACCGCGCTTGAGCTCCCTGGGGCTGCTCGCCCGTTGCGTCGTTTTCTCGCTGATCGGCGTCTTCCTCGTGAAAGCTGCGTACGAGTACGACTCCCAGGAGGCGATCGGTCTCGACGGTGCGCTCCGGAAGATCGTCGACGCGAGCTACGGGCCTATGCTGCTCGGGATCGTCGCCGCGGGTCTGGTCTGCTACGCGCTCTTCTGCTTCTTCGAAGCCCGCTACCGCCGCGTCTAGGGTGCGTCGCGTTCTCTTCGTCAATCCCGGCTCGGGGAAGGGCGGCCCGAGCGTCGAGGAGCTGACGACTGCCGCAGAAGCGCTTGGCGTGCGCGTGCACGTTCTCACGGACGGTGACGAGCTGGGAGAGCTCGCCCGCAGAGCCGACACCGACGTGCTCGGCATGGCGGGAGGAGACGGGTCGTTGGGGGCGGTGGCAGCCGTCGCGATCGAGCGCGACTTGCCGTTCGCGTGCGTCCCGTGGGGCACGCGAAATCACTTTGCGAGCGACGTCGGGCTCGACACCGATGATCCGCTCGGCACGCTGGCGTCGTTCGAGGAAGGCGTCGAGCGGCGCGTCGACGTGGGCCGCGTCGGCGAGCAGGTGTTCCTCAACAACGTCTCGCTCGGCGTCTACGCGCGCCTCGTCCACCGCCGCGAGCAGCGTCGCCGGCGCGGCGAGGCCCTCGCACGCCTGCGCGCGCTGCTCGTGTCGCTGAAGGACCGGCGCCGCATCGAGCGGTTCGTCGTCGACGGCGAGCCGGTGCGCGCGAGTGTCCTGCTCGTGGCCAACAACGAGTATCGGGTCGACCTCTTCTCCATCGGCGAGCGTGACCGGGTCGACGAAGGCACGCTGGCGATCTATGCGGCGCGCGGCCTACGCCGCCTGCGCTGGACGGAACGCAGGGCGCAGGAGGTACGAATCGAGACGAGCCGGAACTCCATCCCTGCGGCCGTGGACGGCGAGCCTCTCGTGTTCGAATCGCCGATCGAGCTACGGGTCGACCCCGGCGCGCTGCGGCTCCTCGTTCCCCGCGAAGAGGTCGAGGTGGAGGCTGGGCCTCCGCGCTCGTTGCAGGATGAGCAGCAAGGCGCTGAGTAGCGCGATTCCGCCGGCGACGCCGGCGGACACGTCGAACAGGAAGTGCCTCCCCACGATCACGCGGCTTGCGGCGACGACGACAACGACGATCACCGCCGTCCCGATGAGCAGGGCGGCGCGGCGGCCCCTGCCTCCGGTAGACGCGAGCACCAGCGCGAGTGCCCCGTAGGTCGCAGCCGCACCGAACGCGTGCCCGCTCGGAAACGCGTACGTCGTGAGCTGGACGAAGGGGTCCTCGAACTCGGGACGACCTCGCTGGAAGACCGCCTTTAGCGCTTGGCCTAGCACCTGGCTCCCCACGAACGCCGCGACGACGAACCATGCAGCGCTGGTTCGTCCTCGCCGGTTGAGCAAGATTCCGGCCGTGATAGCGAGCGGGCCCAGGATCACGACGCTTCCTGCGTACGTGAGAATCTCCATCGTCTGGACGAGGGCCTCAGGTGCGGTCCTGCGTACCCAGTTCACGAAGCGGATGTCGAGATGGTCAGCGTCCTCCCAGAAGAGCACCGCTGCCGCGAACGTCGCGAAGAGGGCCGTGGCGATCGCAAGCGTCGCGGCATAGAGCCGCGTGGAGCGTCGCTGGGTCACGACCGCACTATCTCGGACTTGCTAGACGCAGTCGTCGGCGGAGAAGCCCTGGTGCCCGCGTTGCGGCTGGCAGCGCTGCTCGCGGAGCGCGTTCGCGAGAACGTACGTCTCACCCTCTCGCTCGAAGACGAGTGTCCAGCGCTCTGCACGGACGGAGTCGTCGAGCAGGCCGTCGAGCGTAACCGTCACCGTTTGCGGGCCGGTGCCCTCTCCCGAGGACTTGCCGTCGATGGTCGTCCTCACGGCCGTGCGCTCGTCCAGACGGAGGAACTCGGCCGCCGCCATGGCTGCCGATCGCTCCCAGTGCTCGTCGACGTTCCCTTGGTAGGCGGCGAAGCCGGCCGTCGAGACGATGCCGCCGGATTCAGGGTCCGGGGGCCCGCCCCAGACGAGCTCGACCTCGACGTCGTTGCCGCACCCCGCCAAGGCGACTGCGGAGATGACGAAGGCGGCGTACCCGAAGAGGCGCACGCCGCCTTTGTACACGCGCTTTGTCAAGAACTGCTAAGCGATCGCGCCGATCTGCTCGATGTAGTACTCCATCTGCTTCTGGAGCCGCTCTGCGAGATCCGCGCCGACGACACCGAAGCCGTCGACGTGCAGCGTGGCGCGTGTCGCGAACTGGGTGAACTCCTCGCTCACGCGGAGCGCGGACAGCTTCTCCGCGTTGCCGCGGATGAGGATGAAGCCGTTGAGATCGCCGCCGTGCGGCTCGAGGAACACGGGCTCGAACCCCTCGATCGTGCCCTCTTCCTGAAGCCGGCCGTAATACGCGAGCGTCTCGTTGAAGAGCTCCACGGCTTCGGTCTCGCGACCCCGGACCACGTCGCCCCAGCCGATGAAAAGACCCGCGTCTGCCATTCCCTACCTCCTTGGCGCGCTGACGCTCTCGAGCATTCCACGTCGGCGACCTCCGCGCTATCGAACGTCTGTTCGTCTCGGTAGAATGGCGCGCCTATGGCAGCGGCAGACGAGCTCGTCGTCCACGGCGGCCGCGAGCACAACCTGAAGAACGTCACCGTCCGCATCCCGCGGAACGCCCTCGTCTGCGTGACCGGGCTCTCGGGATCGGGAAAGTCGTCGCTCGCGTTCGACACGATCTACGCGGAAGGGCAGCGGCGCTACGTCGAGTCGCTCTCCGCGTACGCGCGTCAGTTCCTGCAGATGATGGAGAAGCCGGATGTGGACTCGATCGACGGCCTCTCACCGGCGATCTCGATCGACCAGAAGACGACCTCCCGCAACCCGCGCTCGACTGTCGGGACGGTCACGGAGATCTACGACTACCTCCGGCTCCTCTTCGCGCGGATCGGCCGGCCGCACTGCCCGATCTGCGGGCGACCGATCGCCGGCCAGTCGCTCGACCAGATCGTCGAGCAGGTGCTGCGCCTGCCCGAAGGCACGAAGTTCACAGTGAACGCCCCGGTCGTTCGCGACCGCAAGGGCGAGTTCAAGGACGTCTTCGAAGAGCTTCGCCGCGACGGCTTCACGAGGGTCAAGGTCGACGGCGAGCAGCGGCTGCTCGAGGACGAGATCGAGCTCGACAAGAAGTACAAGCACACGATCGAGGTCGTCGTCGATCGCCTGGCGATGAAGGCGGACCTCCGGCAGCGGCTGACGCAATCGATCGAGACCGCGACGTCGCTCGCGGAGGGTCTCGTCGTGGTCGACATCGTCGACGGAGACTCGCTTACGTTCTCCGAGAACCTCGCCTGCCCGGAGCACGGCGTCTCGCTCCCGGAGCTCGAGCCGCGCGTCTTCTCCTTCAACTCGCCACACGGAGCCTGCCCCCGCTGCACGGGGCTCGGCGCACAGCTCGAGATCGACCCCGATCTGCTCGTTCCGGACACGTCTCTCTCGATCAACGAGGGCGCCCTCGTGCCGTGGACGATCGGCAGCCAGAGCTTCTACGACAGCGTCATCGAGGCTATTGCCGAGCGCTACGAGATCTCGCTCGACACGCCGTGGCGTGACCTCGAGCGCGAGCAGCAGGACCGGTTCCTCCTCGGCACGAGCGGCGACAAGATCTTCGTCACCTACCGCAACCGGATGGGTCGTCGACGGCAGTACACGATGGCGTTCGAGGGGCTCGTGACGAACCTCCAGCGACGCTATCGCGAGACCGACTCCTCGCAGCAGCGCGATCGGATCGAGGAGTACATGAGCTTCCGCCCGTGCCCGGAGTGCGGCGGGGCCCGCCTGAAGCCGGAGATCCTCGCCGTCACGATCGGAGAGCTGTCGATCCACGGGTTCACGCAGATGTCGGTGACGCGGGCGCTCGCGTTCCTCGATGAGCTCGACCTGACGAAGACCGAGGAGCTGATCGGGCGGCGGATCGTCAAGGAGGTGCGGGAGCGGCTGACCTTCCTCGACAACGTCGGGGTCGGCTACCTGCAGCTCGACCGCGCCGCGAAGACGCTCTCGGGTGGCGAGGCGCAGCGGCTGCGCCTCGCGACGCAGATCGGATCGCAGCTCGTCGGCGTCCTCTACATCCTCGACGAGCCTTCGATCGGCCTGCACCAGCGGGACAACGGGAAGCTGATCGCGACGCTCGAGCGGCTGCGCGATCTCGGCAATACGGTTCTCGTGGTCGAGCACGACGAGCAGATGATGCGCTCCGCCGATTGGATCGTCGATCTCGGGCCGGGAGCGGGAGAGCACGGAGGCGAGATCGTCGCCGAGGGCACGGCGGACACGGTCGCTGCCACCCCGGGCTCGATCACGGGCGACTTCCTGAGCGGGGAGCGGCGCATAGCCGTGCCGTTGCGGCGCGAGGATGACCTCCGGGGCTGGTTCTCGATCCGCGGCGCGTCGATGCACAACCTGAAGTCGATCGACGTCGACTTCCCGGTGGGCCGCTTCGTTGCCGTCACCGGCGTCTCGGGCTCCGGCAAGTCCACCCTCGTCAACGAGATCCTGTACAAGGCGCTCGCGAACCGGCTCAACCGGATGCGTACGAAGCCCGGCGACCACGAGAGCGTCGAGGGAATCGACGTCTTCGACAAGGTCATCGACATCGACCAGACGCCGATCGGGCGCACGCCCCGCTCGAACCCGGCGACCTACACCGACCTCTTCACGCACGTGCGTGAGCTGTACTCGCTCACTCCCGAGGCCAAGGTGCGCGGCTACAAGCCTGGCCGCTTCTCCTTCAACGTGAAGGGCGGTCGCTGCGAGACGTGCAAGGGCGACGGGACGATCAAGATCGAGATGCACTTCCTCCCCGACGTCTACGTCCCTTGCGAGACCTGCCATGGACGCCGGTACAACCGAGAAACCCTCGAGGTGCGCTTCAAGGGGAAGTCGATCGCGGACGTGCTCGAGATGTCGGTCGAGGAGGCGCTGGAGTTCTTCGCGAAGATCCCGAAGATCCGCCGGCGGCTCCAGACGCTGCACGACGTGGGCCTCGACTACGTCAAGCTCGGCCAGCCCGCGACGACGCTCTCCGGCGGCGAGGCGCAGCGCGTGAAGCTCGCTGCCGAGCTCTCGAAGGTCGCGACCGGCAAGACGCTCTACATCCTCGACGAGCCGACGACCGGGCTCCACTTCGCCGACATCGAGAAGCTGCTCGAGGTCTTGCAGCGGCTCGTGGACTCCGGCAACACCGTGCTCGTGATCGAGCACAACCTCGATGTGATCAAGCAGGCCGATTGGATCGTCGACCTCGGCCCCGAGGGCGGAGAGGCCGGTGGAGAGGTCATCGCCGTGGGGACTCCGGAGGAGATCGCCGAAGTCGAGGAGTCCTCGACGGGGCGGTTTCTCCGTGGGGTGCTCGCCGAGCCCGCCGCAGCGGCGGCCTAGCACTCCGCTGGCATACTGAATACGTGAGGACTGCAGCCCTTTTGGCCGGGCTCTGCTTCCTGACCGTGGCCGGCTCGGCTGTCGGTGCGGGCTCGCAGGAGCAGCGTCCGTCGCTCGCCGTGACCGACACGCGACCGTTCGCGGTCCGCGGCGCCGGATTCGAGCCGGGGGAGCGCGTTCAGGTGCTCCTTGCCGTCAACGGGAGCCAGCGCTTCCGACGCACGTCGCGAGCTTCGCGCAGGAGTCTTCACCGTCCAATTCAGGTCTCGCTCGGTGCCTGCTCGCGGTTCACGATCAGGGCTCTGGATCGAAGGGCTCGAGCGCCCGCATCGTGCCGCTCCGCCGGCACCAACCAGACTGCGCGTCGCCGGCGTAAGCGGCGCTCGACGCCGGATTAGCCACCCGGTTCACCGGCGAGCCGAGTCGTCGGCTCGGCCGAGGCCGGACGGCGATTTATCGCCCGCAGGCCTCGCCTTGCCCCGCCTGTACCCGGTGCGAAGGGAAGGAGGCACGCGGGAGGAAACCGTCGGTTTCCTCCCGCGAAGAGAAAGGCCCCCGGCGCCGAAGCGCCGAGGGCCTTTCTCGCCGTGCTGCGAGCTGGTGCTACGAGGAGGGCGCGACGTCGATCAGCTTGGCCTCCAGCTCACCGCTCTTGTTGTCGTTCACGATCACCATCAGGCCGCGCGCCGGGGTCTGGTTCCACTCCGGCCGGTCGATGGTCACGGTCGTGGAGTCCGAGGCACCCGGAGCAACCGGGATGAAGTCGAACTCGTTGTCCGTGAAGATCGACGGCGTCCACGGGTTGAACCTCGCGGAGAGAGGCATGTCGTCTTCCTCTTCCTCGTTGAGGTCGAACCCGATCGCGTGATACGTGAAGCGCGGGTTCGCCGCGCTGAGGCACGGCTCGCCCGCCCGGCAGAACTGCGTCGAGAACGTCGGCAGGAACGCCGTGCTCCCGTCCGTCGGTGCGGTCGCCACGGAACCGGTCGCTCCTGCGCTTCGCGTGCTGAACACGAAGGCTGCCGAAGCGACCGTCGAAGACGCCGGCGGTGACCGCGCCGACATCGGCCCCGACGACGATGTAGTCGTCTCCGTTCCCGTTCTGCGGATCGACGTCGACGAAGATGTCGAACTCGGTCGTCGACGCGTTCGACCAGCGGTGCCACGTGCTCACGCCGAAGCCGATGAACCGGACACCACCACCATCGTCGAAGGACTGGACTCCGACCGCGCGCATGTCAGCAGGCGAGCCATCTGCGTCCTCCCCGTCCCGCAGACCCCACGCGTAGAAGTCCGCCGTGCCCGCGACTGCTGCGTCGGCGTCGTTCGTCACCGTCGCCGTCGTCTCGAACGTCGGGAGATCAGGCGTCGAGTCCGCTACCGAGATGTCGACCAGCGAGCTCGGCCTCGGAACGAGGTAGTACGGGACACGCAGGGCGATGTTGTTGTTCGCTCCACCCTGCGGCGTGAACGTGACGAGCCCGGACACTTCGCGGAACGCCGCAGCGCTTCCGGCCGTACCCATCGGGACGGCGAGCGTCACGTTGACCTCACCGAAAGTGCCGGGTGCGGCCGTGACAGTCGCCGCGCTCGGAGTCAACGTGTGCGGCGAGCCGCTCACGTTGGAGGTTCCGACGTCGAAGGTCATCGGCGTCGTGCCCTTGTTCCAGACGCGGATCGTCCGTACACCGCTGAAGTCGTCCTCGCTCTCGTAGAAGCCGAAGTTCGCGGCCGGGATCTGCTGGCCCGCGAAGGCGACGGCCTGCGTGCGCATGACTCCGAACGGGAAAACGAGACCCGTTCCGGCACGGCTGGTCCGGTACGGAGTCGTGCCGACGATCGACCCGGGCCGACCGGTGTTCACGATCGCCGCCGCGAGCTCGTTGCCCGACCACGTCGGGTGAGCCTGGCGGGCGATCGCGGCGACACCCGCGACGTGCGGTGACGCCATCGACGTTCCGGAGTTGCCTCCCGGAGCGTTGCCGGTTCCGACCCCGGTCGAGAAGATGCTCACGCCGGGTGCCGTGATGTTCGGCTTGAGGAAGCTGTCGCCGTTCCTCGGTCCGCCGGACGTGAAGCTGGCGAGGCCCGTGAAGTTCGCGTTGACGAGAGTGGTGTTGTTGATCGTCGTCAGCGTCCCGGAAGCGGCACGGAGCCGGGCGCCGTCGGATGTCGGCGTCGTGGCCAGGCCTCGAACCCCGATGAACGGGATCGTGACCGTGAACTGCTCGCCCGTGTCCGGGTGCGAGAAGATCGGCCCCTCGAACGGAGGCAGCGCGGTCGAGTTGTTGACCATCGCCGCCGCCGCGTAGCCGGCCTGCTGGCTGCGAATGGCCTTCCCGACGCGGGCGCAGACACCGCGGACGGTTACGGCCAGCGAGGTCGCGTTCGGCGGTGTCGGATAGTCGGACACGTTGCAGCCGAGCGACTCGTCGACCGAAGTTGCCGGGTTGTCGTTGACCGAGACGATCGTGTACTGCGTCCCGTTCGCGACATCCGACTCGCCGTTGGCGTTGATCCCGTGATCGGCGACGGCATCGTCGGAAGCGTCAGCGTGAAGCCGGGGAACCCGTCCAGGGATTCGTTGGCTGCCGTGCTGACGACGTGGCTGCCGGTACCGGGCGATCCGGTGATGTACTGGCTGGGGCCATTGTTGCCGGCGGACGTCACGACGACGATCCCTGCCAGTGCTGCGTTGTCCGCCGCGACCGCAGACGGGTCGTTGCTCTTCCCGAAGGACGAGCCGAGCGACATGTTGATCACGTCCATGCCGTTGTCGACCGACCACTCGATCGCGTCGACGGTCTCGTTCGTCGAGCCGAGCGCAACCGAACACGCGAACGCCGTAGATGTGCGCTCGCGGAGCGACTCCGGGGCCGACGCGGAACCGGTTCGGGGTGTGGGTCGTCGTGTCGTAAGGGCCGCCGAAGGTGGCGCCGTTGGCAAGGACGCCGAATCCGGCTGCGCTGCCGGCGACGTGCGAGCCGTGGCCGTTGCAGTCGAGCGGGTTCGGATCGGGCTGAGGGATCAGCTGCGCGCCGCTACCGCTCGCGTTGTAGTTGTCACCGACGAGGTCGATCCCGCCCTTGACCTTCGGGGCGCCAGGGCCGAAGAACGCCGGGTTCGCAGGCAGCGTGTCGGCGGCGTTCGCGGCTGCGTATTCCGCCGGGGTCGCCACGGTACCCGCAGCCCGGAAGTTCCCGTGCATGAAGTCGATGCCGCGTGTCGATGATCGCGATCTTCTTGTCGAGACCGCGAATGAAGTTCGGCGAGCTCCACACGGTCGGCGTGCCGAGGTACGGCACGCTGATCGCGTTGTCCCGTTCGTGATTCGGGATGAAGTGGACCCCGATGACACCCGGAAGCGCACGCAACCGCGTCCATGGAGTTCGGGTTGATACGAACCTTGATGCCGTTGTAGGCGACCTGGTAGTCGGCCAGTACCTGACCCCCGAGGGCCTGAATCGCGGGCTTGATCGCGTCCTGCCGCGCACCGAGCTCGGCCTTGATGTCCGCCTTCTCGGCGGCCGTGACCCTGCCCTGCTCCGCGATGACCTCGGCGACCGTCTCGCCGGCGAGCTGGACCATGATGTTCGCGGGGCCGCGGCTCAGGCCGCGCGGTGTGTAGTACGAGACCTGAATGCCCTCCACGCCGGCGACTGCCGGCTTCTCCTTGGCTACGCCGGCCGAGGTAAAGGCCAGTGCGCCGACGAGACCCGCGAACACGAATCCGACCAGCGGTCGGAACGGGTGTCTCCTGTGCAAGATGCTCTCCCTCCTCGAGCGTCACGAGCAGGGGATTTCCCTGCTCCCACCTGGCGGGATCCTTTCTCCGCGGGGGGCGTCTGTCAAGCGGAGACCCGCTGCGTGCCGCGCGCGACGCTATCAGCCGCGGGAGTCACCGCCTGCGTCTGCGTGACTCGTCCGACGTGCTTCTCCGGCCGCGTCGTGAGGTCGGTCTCGACGACGATCGTGGTGCGGCCTCGATGGAGGGGTCGTGACGTCGCGTCCACATGGCCTTCGCGCACCGCACGGAAGAAGTTCGTCTTGGACTCGATCGTCGCTGTACCCGCTGAGCCCTCGGGGAGGTTGAGGAACGCGCAGTAGGCGCCTGCAGCGTCGGCCAGCGACATCAACGCGCCGCCGTGCAGGATGCCGCCGGCGGTGCAGAGCCGCTCCTCCCACGCGATTCGGGCGCGCACCTCGTCGGCTGTAGCACTGAGCAATTCCAGCCCGAGCGTCGCTGCGAACGGCATCGCCGAACGAGCCGTCGCGGTGAGCTCGGGGGCGCTGGACATTCACGCACTCTACGCACGCTGACTGGCTCGATCGCCGGTCGCTACGCTCCGGGTCGTGGCGTTCCTGGATACCGCCGGGAGACGGGAGGAGATGTCACCGGACCGCGCCTGGTGGCTGCGCGTCCCCGCCGTGCTCGTCGGTCCGCAGCCCGTGTTCTTCGCGCTGCGCGAGGAGGACCCGGACGACGTCGCGGCACGGTCGGAGCCGATCCTGTTGCTCGTCGGGCTCGCCGGCGCGGCCTCGCGTGCTGGCGACGCCCACCGCCGGTGGCCTCCTGGACAATCCCGAGTACGACCCGCTCGTCCTGGCCGTATGGACGTTCATCGCCGGCAGCATCTATGGCGCGGTCGGCTACTTCGTCTTCGGCTTCGCGCTCTTCTTCGGCGCCCGGCTGCTGGGCAGCCTCGGGAGCTTTCGCCGCGAGCGGCAGATCGTCGGCTTCGCGGCCGTTCCGCTGGCGCTCTCGTTCCTCGTCCTGCTTCCCCTGCGGCTGGCGCTCTACGGAGGAGACACGTTCAGCGAGGGCGGTGCGGACGAAGGGAGCGGCGAATCCGTCCTGCTCGGGCTCCAGCTCCTCTTCGTCGCGTGGTCGCTGGCGCTGCTCTTGATCGGCGTGAAGGTCGTCCACGGGTGGAGCTGGCCGCGCTCACTGGCGACGCTCGGCGCCGCCGCTGCGTTGCTTGCAGCGATCGTCGGCCTATTCGCCACGATCTGACACACGCGACTGCCGCCTGCTCGAAGAGCGCGAGCTCCTCGTCCGGCATCGCGTAGGTGTGCTGGTCTTCGGGGAATCGGCGCTCCCGCACGTCGGCGGCGTAGGCCTCGAGCGCGGCGCGAATGACGGTGCCGACTTCCGCGTAGCGCTTGACGAAGCGAGCCGCGCGCCCGTCGTAGAGACCGAGGAGGTCGTGCCAGACGAGAACCTGCCCGTCGCAGTGCACACCTGCGCCGATGCCGATGGTGGGGATCGCGAGCTCCTCCGAGATGCGCCGCGCGACCTCCGCAGGAACGGCCTCCAGCACGAGTGAGAAGCACCCGGCCGCTTCGAGCGCCCGAGCGTCCGCGAGTAGCGCAAGCGCCTTCTCGGCGGAGCGACCCTGAGCCTTGAACCCTCCGAGCATCGTCGCCGATTGCGGCGTCAGCCCGAGGTGGCCCATGACCGGAATCCCTGCGGCGACGATGCTCTTGACCCGGGAGAGCATCACGCCCGCGCCCTCGAGCTTCACGGCGTCGGCTCCGGCCTCCTTGACGAAGCGGATGGCATTCCGTGTCGCATCCTCGTCGGAGACCTGGAACGACCCGAACGGCATGTCAGCGATGACCAGCGGACGATCCGCGCCGCGGGTCACGGCGCGGGTGAGGATCAGCATCTCCTCCACCGTCGCCGGGACCGTGGACTCGTGGCCGAGCATGGTCATCGCGGCCGAGTCGCCGACGAGCACGAGGTCCGCGCCGGCCTGGTCGGCGAGCCGGCCACCGGGCGCGTCGTAGGCGGTGACCATCACGATCGGCTGCCGCCGCGCCTTCATCTCGGCGAGCTCCGGGAGCGGCAGCTTTCCGGGCGCAGGGGTTGCCGGTGCCGGCTTCTGGGGGCGAATGCTCATGACTCTCCTTCCAGCGGGACGTTGTCGATGAGGCGCGTGGCGCCGACCCGGACCGCGCCGGCCAGGACTGGCGGGTCGAAGTCGGCGATTTCGATGTAGTCGACTGCGAGGCCGTTCGACTCCGCGAGCATGCGGCGTGCGGCTTCGGGGTCGCGGGTGGCGAGCGCTCGGGAGAGCGCGAGGGCACGACGGCGCTCGTCAGCGCTCAGGAGGGCGTTGCGGGAGGAGAGCGCGAGGCCGTCCTCGTCGCGGACGGTGGGGAGGATGCGCAGCTCGACGTCGAGCGCGAGGTCCCTGATCAGCTGCCTGATCACCTCCACCTGCTGGGCGTCCTTCTGCCCGAAGTAGACGCGCTGCGGGCGCACGATCGAGAGCAGCTTGAGGACGACGGTGGCGACGCCGCGAAAGTGCCCCGGCCGAAACGCGCCCTCGAGGATCGCGCCGAGCTCGGTGACCTCGACCCAGGTTTGGAAGCCCTCGGGGTACATCTCGTCGAGGGAGGGCGCGAACACGAGGTCGACGCCGGTCTCCGCGGCCAGCGCGAGATCGTGCGCCTCGTCTCGCGGATAGCGTCCGAGGTCGGCCTCGGAGAACTGGGCCGGATTCACGAAGAGGCTCATCACGACCGTGTCGCACTCGGCGCGGGCGGCCCGTAGCAGCGAGAGGTGGCCTTCGTGGAGGGATCCCATCGTCGGCACGAGCCCGACGGAGGTCGAGCCGCGTCGCTGGAGCTGCGCGCGGAGCCCGGCGATCGTCCGGCAGACCGTCGCCGAGCCGCGCTCGCCTTGTGACACTGTGTCACTTGAGGTTCTTTCGAAGGCGATCGCGGTTGTATTGCCTTGTGACACTGTGTCACTAGGCATCGTGCGGCCTGCGAGCGCAGCGGTCGCCCGAGCCAGCACCACGTACAGCTCCTCCAGTTCGGGGCGCGTCTCGCGAATGACGGCGAGGTGCCGCTCGACGGTCTCCCAGTCGCCCCGCGCGATCGGGCCCGTGAGCTCGAACCCGTTGTCGATCACGCCGCGCATGAGCGGCTCGAGGGCTTCCGGTGGCGCACCGGCGCTCGCGAGAAGCGAGCCGGCCGCCTCTCGCAGCGTCACGAGGTAGTTCGAGGCGACGGCCGCGCCCGCGTGGTAGGCGGCACGGGCGTCGTCGGCGAGCGCGAACGGCCGAAGGCCGAGCGTCTGCGCGAGCCAGAACCCTGTCGTCCGGGCCTCGTCGCTCTCCGCGCTCACCGCTGCCCATGCGCCGTCGAGCTGCTCGGGCCCACGTGCTCTTCGAGAACGACTGCAGCGGATGCATGCCGAAGCGTCGAGCGTGCGGGTCGAGCGCTGCGAGCGGCGTTGCGCCGCTCACGTGCGCGACCCAGGGGCCGGGCGCGATCCCGCCGGCGACCTCGGGGATCGCGCGATCGGGCACGCACAGGAGAACGAGCTCGGGCTCGTCGGAGTCGAGGCGCACGCCGCGCTCGGCAAGCCGCGCGCTCACCGCAGAACCGACGCGTCCACCCGCGCCCACGACTCTGATTCGCTCGATCATCGCTTGCTCCAGTTCCGTCTCCGGATACCGGGCAGCCGGAGGGTAGCAGCGTCGGGCTTCTCCACAGCGAGGCGCTCCAGCCGGCCGGTACACTCGGCGCGTGCCGATCTACGAGTACGCCTGCATGGAGTGCGAGTCGCACTTCGAGGAGCTCGTCCGCTCGGGAGACCAAGCGGTCATCTGCCCCGAGTGCGGCGCCGGGAAGGTGTTGAAGCAGTTCTCGACGTTCGCCGTGCACGGTGCGGCAAAGGTCAGCGTCGCGCCTTCGGCTCCGCGAGCGAGCGGTGGCGGCTGCTGCGGCGGCTCCTGCGGCTGCGGATAGCCGCTTCAGAGTCGCATCCGGCCACCCGCGTAAACTGCCGTCCGATGGATGCCGTCGAGCGCGCAGCGGCGCTCCGGGAGTACGCGGAGCAGACGGCGACGTGCACGAAGTGCGCGCTCGCCGCCGGACGCACGCAGGTCGTCTTCGGCTCGGGGAGCCCGAACGCCGATCTCATGTTCGTGGGCGAGGCACCCGGGTTCCACGAGGATCAGCAGGGTGTCCCGTTCGTCGGGCAAGCCGGCAAGCTCCTCGACCGCCTGCTCGAGGGCATCGGGCTCACGCGTGCCGACGTCTATGTGGTCAATGTGCTCAAATGCAGGCCTCCGGGAAATCGTGACCCGCTCCCCGAGGAGATCGCCGCGTGCGAGCCTCATCTCTTCCGTCAGATCGAGCTCATGGAGCCGAAGCTCGTCGCCACGCTCGGGAACTTCGCGACCAAGCTCCTGTCGGGACGCCCCGCCGGGATCACGCGCGTGCACGGTCAGCAACAGGAGGTCACGCTCGGCTCGCGGAAGGTCTCCCTCTACCCGCTCTACCACCCCGCCGCCGCGCTCTACACCCCGTCGATGTTGAAGGTGCTCGAGGACGACTTCGCACGCATCCCCGAGCTGCTCGACGAGGCGCATGGCGCTCAGCCCGAGCTCGAGACGCCTCCGGTCGCCGAGCGAGAGCCGGAGCCCGTTCAGCTCGGCCTGTTCTGACGTGCGGCTCACGCTCGCCACGGCCTCGGCGGAGGAGACCGAGGCGGTCGCGGCACGGCTCGCCGAGCGGCTCCGGCCAGGTGACGTCGTCACGATCTCGGGCGAGCTCGGGAGCGGGAAGACGACCTTCGTGCGCGGCGCCTGTCGCTCGCTGGGCGTGGGCGTGCCTGTGACGAGCCCGACGTTCACCATCGGGCATCGGTATCGCGGCCGAATCGACGTCTCCCATCTCGATCTCTTCCGCTTCAGCGGGCTCTCGCCGGCGGAATGGGGCGATCTGGAGCCGTACTTCGACGACGCCGTGGTCTTCGTCGAGTGGCCGGAGGCCGGCCTCGCCGCTCTCCCCGCCGCCAGCGTTGCCGTTCGAATCGAGCATGCGGGAGGTGACCGCCGGACGATCGAGCCTCCTCGCGGACGAGGACGCGCTGCTAGAAGGAATCGCGTAATGCTCCTCCTCGCCTTCGACACGGCGACCGATGTCGCCACGAGCGCGCTCGTCGACGACGGCCGCGTGCTCGGCGAGCGGACGTCCGTGCCGCGGACCTTGTTGGAGGACGTCGACGAGCTGCTCCGAAACGCAGGTGCCTCACCTGCCGATCTCGACGCGCTCGTCGTGGGCACCGGTCCGGGAAGCTTCACGAGCACGCGAATCGGCCTTGCAGTCGCACAGGGTCTCGGGCTCGCGCTCGAGCTGCCGGTCGCCGGCATCTCGACCCTGGAGGCGCTTGCCCGTGCGCGGGAAGGCGTCTACCCGGTCGTCGACGCTCGCCGCCGCGAGGTCTTCGTCCTCGGCCCGCGCGTGCTCGCTCCGACCGATCTCGAGGTTGGAGCCGGGGACGACGGTCGTCGGGAGCGGGGCGGTCCGGTATCGGGCGACGCTGGAAGACAAGGGGGCCCACGTCCCCGCCGACGACGACGAGATCCATCTCCCGCATGCCCGCTTGCACGCGGCTCTCGCGAGCGAGTTCCTGCCGGCCGAGGAGGTCGCGCCCCTGTACGTCCGCTCCCCCGACGCGAAGGTCCGGAGCCCCGCATGAACCTCGAGCTGCGACGACTCGAGCAGCGCGATCTCGACACGGTCGAGGTCATCGAGCAGGCGTCGTATCCCACTCCGTGGTCACGCTCGATGTTCGCTGCTGAGCTGCGAAAGCCGAGCGCACTTGCCCTGGGCGCGTACCTCGACACCGGTGAGCTCGTCGGCTACGCCTTCGTCTCTCGGTACGTCGACGCTTGGCACGTGATGAACGTCGCCGTCGCGCCCGAGTTCAGACGACGGGGAATCGCGACCGCGCTCCTGGCGCGCCTGTTCGACATCACCGCAGACGATCGTCGCCGCGGCTACACCCTCGAGGTGCGAGTCTCGAACGCGGACGCGATTCAGCTCTACGAGCAACTCGGCTTCGAGGCCCGCGGTATCCGCCGCGGCTACTACACCGACAACCGTGAGGACGCCTTGATCATGTGGCGCGAGTCCGCACCTTCGGAGAAGGCCTCGTGACCACGACCGCCGCGCACATCTGGTACCTGGCTCGCACGCGGTGCTCGATCCGAGCGGCGACCCGGCCGGAGGCCGGCTTGGCCGGCCGGGAGGCCTGGCGCAACTCACGATGTGCGTCGCACGGAAGGAGGGGGCTCGTGGGGGAACCACGGGTTCCCCCACGCTGATCGTGATTCTGGGGATCGAGACGTCGTGTGACGAGACTGCAGCGGCTGTCGTCACTGACAAGGGCGAGGTGCTCTCTTCGGTCGTGTCGTCCCAGGCGGTCCTGCACGCGCGGTACGGCGGGGTCGTGCCCGAGATCGCCTCGCGCCGGCATCTCGAGCTCGTGACGCCTGTCGTTCGCCAGGCGCTGGGCGACGCAGGCGCGACGCTCGGAGAGGTCGACCGGCTCGCGGTGACGCAGGGACCCGGTCTTGTCGGCGCGTTGCTCGTCGGGATCTCGGCTGCGAAGGCCATGGCGTGGACGGGCAGGCTCCCGCTCGTCCCGGTCGACCACCTCGAAGGGCATGTCGCGTCGCTCTATCTCGGGGAGGAGCCGCTCGAGCCACCGTTCCTCTGCCTGCTCGCGAGCGGGGGGCACACGCTGCTTCTGGCGGTACGGGAGCGCGGGCGCTCGGAGCGGCTGGGGACGACGCTCGACGACGCGGCGGGCGAGGCGTTCGACAAGGGCGCGCGGCTTCTCGGCCTCGGCTACCCCGGCGGCGCGGAGATCGATCGCCTCGCGCACGACGGCGACCCCGACGCGTTCTCGTTTCCGGTGGCGCGCGTCGCAGGCTTCGACTTCTCGTTCTCCGGCTTGAAGACCGCCCTCCTCTACACCGTGCGCGACCTCGGTGAGGACGAGGCGGGGCGACGAAAAGCGGATCTGGCGGCCTCGTATCAGCACGCGATCGTGCGCGCGCTCGCGCAGAAGGTGCACGCCGCCAGCGCAGGATCGGGGCTCGAGCGTGTCGCCGTCGTCGGGGGCGTCGCGGCGAACTCTGCGTTGCGCGCGGCGCTGCCCGACGCACGCTTCGCGCCGCTCGACCTGTGCACGGACAATGCGGCGATGATCGCCTCGGCCGCCCGCTACGCCGTGCCTCTTCCGTATCCGCAGTACCTCGGCCTGGATGCCTATGCGTCGGTTGCGTAGTCGTCGCACTGACGGCACTCGGACTGATCTCGCTGGTCGTCCTCGCCGGCGGCTCCGGCGCGCATGCCCAGGAGACCCCGCTCCCGGCGATCGACGAGGCGGGCTGGCAGGGCGTGCTCGGTGTCCGCGCAGTCGTCTCGACGGCTCAGCGGTACGTCGTCCTGCTGGAGGAGCCCTCTCTCGCGGCCCGCGTCCGCGTCGCCGGCGGGCAGGCGACCGAGGCGCAGATGCGTAGCTGGACGACGGCCGCCGAACGAGAGCAGGAGCAGTTCTTCTCGCGGATCGCAGCAGCCGGGGCGCGTGTGGCGCCCGAGCACCGGTACGTGCGGGTGCTCAACGGCTTCTCGGCGCGACTCGATCCCACCGCGCTGGCCCTCCTCGAGAGCGACCGCGAGGTCGCGAGCGTGTACCCCGTGCGGGCTGCGTTTCCCGCCCAGGCCGTCGAGGCGCCCGACGTGACTCCCTCGGCGGTCCGTGGGCTCGAGATCCCTGGCGTGGACGGGACCGGAGTCACGGTCGCGCTGCTCGACACCGGGATCGACCCCTCGCACCCGTACCTGCGCAGGAGCCTGCTCCCGGGAATCGACCTGATCAGCCCGGGCAGCGGGGCCGTCGCGCAGCCCCACCCGACGATTCCCGGACGTCCTGAGCGGCACGGAACCGAGCTGGCCGGGATCATCTCGGGCTCCGACGGTCCCGGGGGGCTGCACGGAGTCGCGCCCGGCGCGTCGATCCTGCCGGTTCGCGTCGCCGGCTGGCAGCCGGACGCCGAGGGCGGCTACACCGTCTACGCCCGCACCGACCAGATAATCGCCGGGCTCGAGGCAGCAGTCGATCCGAACGACGACGGCGACACCCACGACGCAGCACGCATCGCGCTCATCGGTTTCGTCGAGCCCTACGCGTCGTTCCCGAGCGGCCCGCTCGGCCGTGCGATCGGCGGCGCGACGACGCTCGACATGCTCGTCGTCGTCCCGGCCGGAAACGACGGCCGCGCAGGGCCGAGCTTCGGCAGCATCGCAGGCCCCGGTGGCGCGCCGGCCGCGCTCACCGTGGCGGCTGCGGACGGGCGTCCCGCGACGCCGACCGTCCGGGTGCAGGTTCGCGCCGGGCTCCGCGTCCTCTTCGAGGACACCCTGCCGCTCGGCGGCGCACCCACCGAGAGTGTCACCGCCGACGTCGCTCCGGTGTCCCGCGCTGCCGCGGCGAGAGGGATTACGGGCCTGTTCCGGGCAGACGGCATCAGCACCGTGGCCGGGCGCGCGGCGTTGCTCCCGAGACGCCTGGTCTCCGAGGAGACCGTCGAGGAAGCGACGACGGCGGGCGCGGTCGCCGTGCTCGTGGACGGCCGTCTCCCGGCCGGAGCCTTCAGCCTCGACGTCCCGGTCGGCGTCCCGGTCGTAGGGCTGCCGGCGCAACTCGTGGGTGAGGTTCGCGCGATGCTCGCCGCGGGAGTTCCGGTCACCGTCGCGGTCGGCGCCGTCGACGTCGCGGAGAACGACGCAGGTGGCTCGGTTGCGGCGTTCTCCTCGCACGGGCTGGCTTTCGGGGGCGGCCTGAAGCCCGATCTCGTCGCTCCCGGAGTCGCCGTTCCCACCTCCGAGCCGGGGCGCGGGGAAGAGGGCGAAGTCCGGTACGGGACGGTCAGCGGAACGAGCGTCGCCGCCGCGGTCGCGGCGGGGGCGGCCGCGGTCCTCGCAGAGGGCCGACCGCGGGCTCGAGCGGTCGACCTCGGTGGGCTCCTCGCCGGTTCCGCGCAGCGGCGCGATCTCGACGCGACCGCTTCAGGTGCCGGGCTGCTCGATCTCCGCTCGGCGGTGCAGCAGGAGATCGTCGCGGAGCCCGCGCTGATCTCGTTCGGGATCCCGACGCGCAGCTCCCTCGAGCTCGAGCAGGTCGTGCGGATCCGCAACCTGTCGACCCGGGGGCTCACCGTCTCGATCCAATCCTCGGCGCTCGCGCCGAAAGGGGTCCAGATCTCGTTCGACCCGCAGCGGCTCCGGATCCGCGCGGGTCGTAGTGCGACCGTCGTCGTGCGCGCGAACACGAGCGATCTCTCGGATCAGGCGGGCGCCGCAACGGGGGAGCTCGTGCTTGCGGTCTCCGAGTCCCCGGAGGTGCACGTTCCGTGGGCGGTCGCCGTCCCGGGAGCGAATGTCGATCTGCTCTCCCGCGTGAGGCTCGAGCCAACAGGCGATCGGGTCTCTGACGTGACACCTGCCGCGCTCAGCCTCATCGCGGGGGCCCTGATCCCTGCGCCGGGCCCGCAGGTGCGGCCGCTCGAGATGCTCGAGATCCAGCTTCGGCGAGGCGACGAGCTGCTCGGGGTGCTCGCAACGCTGCGCGAGGTCCTTCCGGGCCGGTACACCTTCGGGCTGACGGGGCGCGGTCCGGGAGGGGAGCGGCTCAGGCGCGGGAGCTACGTCGTGCGGGTGGTCGCCCGTCCCGGCGACGGGCTGCGCCAGCAGGTCGAGGACGTCGTGTATCGGGTCCGATAGCGGCATATACTCGGCGCCGTCGGCGATCCAGGAGGCGTGATGACTGATGTCCACCGCTGAGGCGTCTCACCTCCGCGAGAACCCGTTCGAGCTCGCGAAGTCGCAGCTCCGCAGGGTGGGGGAGATCTTCGCCCTCGATCCCAACCTGATTCGCGTCCTCTCCCAGTGCAAGAAGGCGGTCGAGGTCTCGGTTCCCGTCGCGATGGACGACGGTTCGATCGAGGTGTACCTCGGCTACCGCGTGACGCACAACATCGCGCGCGGGCCTTCGAAGGGAGGGATCCGGTACCACCCGGACGTCACGCTCGACGAGGTCAAGTCGCTCGCCATGTGGATGACCTGGAAGTGCGCACTGATGGGTCTTCCCTTCGGCGGTGCCAAGGGCGGTGTGATCTGCGATCCGAAGATGCTTTCCCCGAAGGAGCTCGAGCGCATGACCCGGCGCTACACGAGCGAGATCATCAACGACATCGGGCCCGAGAGGGACATCCCGGCGCCGGACGTGGGTACGGACCCGCGCGTCATGGCGTGGATCTTCGACACGTACTCGATGAACAAGGGCCACTCGGTTCTCGGCGTGGTCACCGGCAAGCCGCTCTCCGTCGGCGGCTCGCTCGGGCGGGAGGAGGCGACCGCCCGCGGCGCGCTGTACTGCATCCAGGCGCTCTCGGTGAAGAACGGCGAGAGCCTCTCGGAGTACTCCGTCGTGATCCAGGGCTTCGGCAACGTGGGCGCGAACCTCGCGCGGCTCCTGCACGCGGCGGGCGCGAAGGTCGTGGGCGTCTCGGACTCGCGTGGCGGCGTTCACAACCCGAACGGCATCGACGTCCCGGCAGCACTCGCGCACAAGCAGGAGCACGGAACGCTGCTCGGCCTCGCGAACGCGGAGCAGGTGACGAACGAGGAGCTGCTCGAGCTCCCGTGCGACATCCTCGCCCCGTGCGGGCTCGAGCAGGTCGTCACGGAGGACAACGCCGCGCGGGTGAAGGCGCGCATCATCTGCGAGGGAGCAAACGGCCCGGTGACGCCTACTGCGGACGCGGTGCTCGAGGACAAGCGGCGTGCTCATCCTCCCGGACATCCTCGCCAACGCAGGCGGCGTCGTCGTCTCGTACTTCGAGTGGGTGCAGGGGCTCCAGGAGTACTTCTGGCGCGAGGACGAGGTCAACGCGAAGCTCCACGACATCGTCGCGCGCGCTTTCGAGGAGGCGTGGCAGACGAAGGACCGTCAGGACACGAGCCTGCGCATGGCGTCGTACGGGCTCGCGGTGCAGCGGGTTGCCGAGGCGACCACGACTAGGGGCCTCTACCCGTAAGACGCGTCGTGGTCTATACGGCCGAGGGCTGCACGCTCTGCGCGCGAGCGCTCGAGGTCGTACGCGAGGTTCGGGCGGACGTCGCCTTCGACCTCGACGTGGTTTCGATCGACGGCGACCCCGAGCTCGAAGCCGATCACCGTGAGCATCTCCCGGTGGTCGAGATCGACGGCGAGCGGGTGTTCACGCACTTCGTCGAGCCGAGTGCGTTGCGTGAGCGCCTGAGCTCCTGACGGTTCCCTCGCGGCCGATCGGTGGGCCGCTGGCACAATCGTGACGATTTGTCACAAGCGTCGACGAGAGGGGACCTGTGGCCGAGCGCCTGACCGTCGGGGTCGCCGCTCGCCTGAGCAGGTATCTGCAGGTCCTCACCCAGGCTCGGAAGATGGGGAAGGAGCGGATCTCCTCCCAGGAGATCGCGGAGTACACCAACATCAACGCGACTCAGATCAGGCGCGACCTGTCGGCATTCGGACGGTTCGGGAAGCGGGGAGTCGGCTATCGGACGGATGCGCTGCTCGAGGAGATCCGCAAGATCCTCCGCACGCAGGGCCAGCACAACATCGCGCTCGCAGGCGCAGGACGTCTGGGCAGCGCAATCGCGAGCTCCCCGATCTTCGCCGAGCACGGGATCACCATCTCCGCCATCTTCGAGATCGATCCGGAGAAGGTGGGCCATCGCGTCGGGGACATCACCGTCAGCTCGATCGCGGACGTAGCCGAGATCTGCCGCGACCGGAACATCATCGTGGGCGTCATCGCAGTTCCCGCCGAGACCGCCCAAGACGCGGCCGATGCGCTCATCGGAGCCGGCGTGAAGATCATCTTCAACTATTCCGAGGCCCTCCTCGATGTCCCGGCGGACGTGAACGTGCACACGTCGAACCCCGCGGTCGACCTGCTCTACGCCCTGTACTTCCACCTCACCTGACGTCCGGGCACGAGCTGCCAAGTGACACAGTGTCACAAGGCGACCTCGTAACGGTCGGACGGTGGCGGTGAAGATCCTTCTCTGGCACGGATATCTCCTCGGCGGAACCGGATCGAACGTCTATACGCGCCAGCTCGCCCGCGAGTGGTCGCGGGCGGGGCACGACGTCACGGTCTTCTGCCAGGACCCGCACCCCGAGGCGCACGATCTCGGCGGTTCCGAGGTCGTCCGGCCGGACGTCGGCGGGCTCCTCCCCGTTTTCGTCCTCGACCGCTACGAGGGGTATGAGGTCAAGCTCCTGCAGGACTGCGCGCGGGAGGAGCTCGACCGCTGGGTCGAGGCGAATGCGGCAGCGCTCCGCGCGCGGCTTCCCGCGGATCTCGTGTTCTGCAACCACGTTCTCCTCGGCGGGCCGGTCGGGGTCGCCGCCGGTGCACGCTTTGCGGTCAAGGCCCATGGCTCGGAGCTCGAGTACTCGATGCGCGGGAGTCCGGAGCTCGCAGCCTGGGGGAGAGAGTCGCTTGCGCACGCGCACGCGGTGTTCGTCGGCTCGGCCCACATCCGAGACGTCCTCGAGGACGTGTGCGGTCACGTCGACCGCGTCCACGAGGTTCCTCCGGGAGTGGACGTCGAGGAGTGGAGGCCGCGCGCTCGAGCGGAGGCGCTCGCCGCGCTGCTCGAGGAGGCGCGGCGAGATCCCCCGAATCCCGGGAGCGCGAACGAGCGTCTTCCCGACGAGAGCAACGCAGAGCGACTCGCCGCGTTCCTCGCGGGCGAGCGGCCGACGGTCGTCTACTTCGGGAAGCTCCTGCTGAACAAGGGCGTCCACGTCCTGCTCGAGGCGCTCGAGGGCGTCGACGCCCGTGCCGTGATCGTCGGCTTCGGCGACTATCGCGAGGAGCTCGAGGCACTCGCGGATCCCGCCAACGTGCTCTTCACGGGCCCGTTGGAGCACCGCCATCTCGTCCATCTGCTCGCCCTCGCCGACGCCTGTGTCGTCCCTTCGATCTTCCCGGAAGCGTTCGGGATGGTCGCTGCAGAGGCGGCCGCGGCAGGATGCCCGCCGCTCGTCGCGCGTCACTCCGGCCTCGCCGAGGTCGCAGAGGGTCTCGAGGCGGAGTATCCGCCCGAGCTCCGGCATCTGGCGTCGTTCACGAATGGCGACGCAGCTGAGCTCCGGCGGAAGCTCGAGGAGCTCCTGTCACTGACGTCCGCTCGAGCGTGCGGCGATCTCCGAGGCAGCCCGACAGGCGGCGGTCGAGCGGTGGAGCTGGTCAAGCGTCGCCGAACGGCTGCTGGCATGATCGGCTGACGAACAAGCGCCGTCTCTATCTCGCCTGCGCGGTTGGAGTCGCCGTGGTGCTTGGCACGACTGCGGCCGTGCTTGCGATCGTGCGCGACGACGATCCCGAGGCGCGCGGCGACCTCGTCGCGTACAGCTGCAAGGAGCCGGGCAACAGCTGGTACGCGATCTGTGTCATGACGAGCGACGGCACCGAGAGGCGACGCCTGACTCGGCGGCTCACGACCACCGATCCCGCCTGGTCTCCGGATGGTCGCCGGATTGCGTTTACGCGAAACGAGGACGTCGGCGAGTCCACGACGTTCACCGAGGACGACGTGTTCGTGATGAACGCCGACGGCGACGACCCACGGCAGCTCACAGTCGAGCAGGAGGGAAGCTCCTCGAGTCAGCCGACCTGGTCTCCGGACGGGCGCGAGATCGCGTTCGTCCGCGGGCAGTCGGTGCCGACCGCCGTGGTGGCCGCAACGGCCTTGATGTTCGGTGACTTGCTCGTGATGCATGCGGACGGAAGCGAGACGAGACCGCTCACACGAGGCGGCCCGGACGCTGCTCCGGCCTGGTCGCCCGACGGGCGGGAGATCGCGTTCGTCCGCGGCAGCGATCTCAATCGGCCGAACGGGGACATGGACCTTTACGTCGTCGACCCCGTCGGCGGCGGGCTCCGACGATTGACCCGCACCGCAGGAGCCTTCGAGACCGCGCCCGCTTGGTCGCCCGACGGCTCGCGAATCGCGTTCGCGCGCGCCGCGGAGCAGGCACCCTACGACGGGAAGGCCGCGATCTTCATCGTGAATCGCGACGGCACCGGCGAGAGGCTGTTGCTCGAACATCGGTACTTCGCGTACAGCTCCTACGGCCTGTCCTGGAGTCCCGACGGGCGGACGATCGCATTCGAGACGTCACCCACGATCGAGTGCTCCGCCGTCCACCTGCTCGATATCGCAAGCGGACGGGTAAAGCCGTTGACCTCCTGCACCAGGAGACGCGACTCAGCCGTTGCTCCAACTTGGCAACCGCTCGCTCGCTGAAGCCGCTGCCAACGCTTTCACTACTGTAGTGGCCCTCATGGGCGAGGAGCAGCGCCTCTCTTCGGACGAGATGATCGCCCGCTCACGGGCGCAGTTCGAGGCTGCGACGGACTTCACGGTCGCCGTCGAGGAGGAGTTCGCACTCGTCGACCCGGCCTCGCTCGCCCTCACGAACCGCTTCGAGGACGTGCAGGCCGCGGCGCAAGGAACGTCGCTCGAAGACCATCTCGTCGGAGAGCTGATCGCGTCGGAGGTCGAGGTGCGGACGGGGCGCTGCGAGACGTTCGCGGACGTGCCTGGCGTGATGGCGGAACGCCGGGCGCAGCTCCAGGCCCTCGTCGAGCCGATGGGGCTCCTTCTCGGCGCGACGGGGACGCATCCCTGGGCGGACTGGAAGGAGCAGCGCATCATCGACACGCCGCACTACCGGCGAAACGACGAGCTGCTGCGCTATGTCGTCTGGCGCAACAACACGTTCGGCTTGCACGTGCACGTTGCGATCAAGGGGCCGGACCGCGCGATCGCGGTAGCGGGAGCGATGCGCAACTTCCTCCCCGAGCTGCTCGCCCTCTCGTGCAGCTCGCCCTTCGTCGAGAACGTGAACTCGGGCCTGCACTCCGCGCGCACGCAGATCTTCACCCGCTTCTTCCCGCGCTGCGGTGTCCCCGACGCCTTCGCGTCGTGGGCGGAGTACGAGAGCTTCGTCCGCTTCCTCTACGACACGGGCTCGATCACCGAGCACACCCAGATCTGGTGGAGCGTCCGCCCGCACCTGGCCTTCCCGACCGTCGAGATCAGGATCTGCGACGGTCAGCCCGAGCTCGCGGAGGCGCAGTCGCTCGCGGCGTTCGCGACGGCGCTCACGGCGCGCGTCGCTCGGGCGTACGACGAAGGCGACCCGGTGGAGCCGCTTCCGCATCGCCTCATCGAGGAGAACTTCTGGCGCGCGATCCGTTACGGGCTGCCCGGCGAGTTGATCGACTTCGACCGGGGTGAGGCGATCCCGGCGCGACAGCGGATCGAGGAGCTGATCGAGTGGGTGCTTCCCGTCGCGGAGGAGATCGGGGCGGCCCCGTTTCTCGCGGTTCCCGATCGAAACGCGACCGAGCGCCAGCTCGAGCGCTTCGACGAGGGTGCGTCGCTCGAGGAGATCTACGCGGAGCAGGTCAAGGCAACGGAGAAGATCGGTGGCTGAGAGCTCTGAACCGAGCTCTAGGGGCGACGCTCCGACCGAGGAAGAGCTCCTCGAGGCCCTCGACCGCATCGGCGTTGCGGACGTCCTCGTCCAGGCGCTGGCGACGACGGCGTCGATCGGCTTCCGCCGGGTCTCGACCGAGGCCCGCGACCTGGCGCAGGCCCGCCTCGCGATCGAGGCGCTGCGCGCGCTCGACCCGGTGCTGCGCGAGGCCGGCGTCGACGAGGCACTCGTTCGCGATCTCGAGCAGGCGCGCGCGAACCTGCAGCTCGCGTACGCGAAGGCGGTTTCCGAGGAGTCATAGGCCTGTCTCCTTCGCAACCGACCCGCCGCGAAAAGTGCGTCGCGTAAGCGCTTCGCACTTTTCGCGGTCGAGCTTGTGATACATAATCCGCCGCGCCGAGGTCACTCGGCGCTCAGTTTGTGACGGGCAGAGAACCGGAGGATCGATGGACTTCTTCGTAGACCACGCTGTCGGATTCGCGCTTGCGTGCGCGGTGCTCGCGGTGCTGTACGGCATCTACCTCACCTGGTGGCTGCTCCGGCAGCCGGCGGGGAACGAGCTCATGCAGGAGATCGCGCGTGCGATCCAGGAGGGCGCTGCGGCGTATCTGCGGAAGCAGTACACGACCATCGCCGTGGTCGCGATCGTCCCGTTCTTCCTGCTCGGCTTCTATTCGGAGCTCGGGTGGGGGACCGCGTTCGGCTTCCTCGTCGGCGCCATCTTCTCCGGGGCCGCCGGGTTCATCGGCATGAACGTCGCCGTGCGCTCGAACGTCCGCACGGCCGAGGCCGCCCGCGAAGGCTTGCAGCCCGCGTTCAAGGTCGCGTTCCGCGCCGGCTCGGTGACCGGGCTCCTCGTGGTCGGGCTCGGCCTCCTCGGCGTGGCCGGGTACTACTGGGTGCTGACCGACTGGATCGGGAACAGCCCCGAATCCGCGGTCGACGACCTGATCGGGCTCGCGTTCGGCGGCTCGCTGATCTCCGTGTTCGCCCGTCTGGGCGGAGGCATCTACACGAAGGCGGCGGATGTGGGCGCCGACCTCGTCGGCAAGATCGAGGCGGGCATCCCCGAGGACGATCCTCGCAACCCCGCGGTGATCGCGGACAACGTCGGCGACAACGTCGGCGACTGCGCCGGCATGGCCGCGGATCTCTTCGAGACCTACGCCGTCACCGCGGTCGCGGTGATGCTGCTCGGGATCGGGTTCGAGGAGAGCCAGCTCTGGCTGTACCCGCTGGCCCTGGGCGGTATCTCGATCATCGCGTCGATCATCGGGACCTTCTTCACGCACGTCTCGAGCGGCCCGAACGCGATCATCAACGCGCTCTATCGCAGCGTTCTCATCGCGACGGTGCTCTCGGCGCTCGGCTTCATCCCCGTCACCCTCGTGTACGACGGCGGCGACTTCAGCTTCTGGAATCTCTACGGCTCGGCGCTGATCGGGCTTGCGGTCACGTTCCTGCTCGTCGCGATCACCGAGTACTACACCGGCACGCGCTGGCCTCCCGTCAAGGAGATCGCGCGCGCGTCGCAGACGGGCCACGCGACGAACATCATCTCCGGGCTCGCCGTCGGCATGCAGGCGACCGCGCTCCCGGTGCTCGTGATCGCGACAGGCGTCGTCGGCGCGTACTACGCGGCCGGCGAGGCTCTGTACGGCATCGGCGTCGCGGTCATGGCGCAGCTCTCGATGACCGGCCTGATCGTCGCGCTCGACGCGTACGGCCCCGTGACCGACAACGCCGGCGGCATCGCCGAGATGGCAGACCTGCCCGAGAGCGTGCGCGGTGTCACCGATCCGCTGGACGCGGTCGGCAACACCACGAAGGCGGTGACGAAGGGATATGCCATCGGCTCCGCGGGCCTGGCTGCGCTGATCCTCTTCGACGAGTACGGGCGCGGGCTCGCGGAGGAGGGGGTCGAGGTCTCGTTCGGCCTCGAGGACCCGTGGGTCATCGCCGGGCTCTTCGTCGGCGGCATGATGCCGTTCCTGTTCGCGTCGCTCGCCATGCAGGCGGTCGGCCGCGTCGGCGGCCAGGTCGTGGAGGAGGTGCGGCGCCAGTTCCGCGAGGACCCGGGAATCATGGATCGCACCTCGCGTCCCGACTACTCGCGCGCCATCTCGATCGTCACGGGCTCGGCGATCAGGGAGATGATGATCCCCGCGCTGATCCCGGTCGCGATCCCGATCATCGTCGGGATCATCAAGCCGGAGATGCTGGGCGGTCTCCTGATCGGGACGATCGTGACCGGGATCTTCCTCGCGATCGCGATGACCTCGGGCGGCGGCGCCTGGGACAACGCGAAGAAGTCGATCGAGGACGGGCTCTACGGCGGCAAGGGCTCGGACGCCCACGCCGCCGGGATCACGGGAGATACGGTCGGCGATCCTTACAAGGACACGGCCGGCCCGGCGATCAACCCGATGATCAAGATCGCCAACATCGTCGCGATCCTGTTGATACCGATCATCGCTTCGATTCACGGCTAGCGGTCGACGAAGACCGGGTCTGGCTGAAGCCAGACCCCGTCAGCACTGTGGTTGGGGTCAGGCTTCAGCCTGACCCGGCTTGTACGGCCTGCGCTGTAGTTTCGCCGGTGCCAGGGCGTCGCCGAAGGCGCGAGGTCGAGCTCGAGCGCGTGCTGGGCACGCCGGGGCTCTTCGCCACCGCCTACGGCAACGTCGGCTCCTCGATCTACTACGCCCTCGGGCTCACCGCCGCATACGCGCTCGGGCTGACGCCGCTCGTCTTCGTGATCGCGGGCGTGATCTTCGCCGCGACGGCGGCGACCTATGCAGAGGGCACGGCGCGGTTCCCGGAAGCGGGTGGCTCCGCGAGCTTCGCGAGACATGCCTTCGACGAGCTCGTCAGCTTCGTCGCCGCGTGGGCGCAGATGCTCGTCTACATCGTCACCGTCGCCGTGTCGGCGTTCTTCGTCCCCCACTACCTCTCGATCTTCTGGGAGCCGCTGCGGACGAACCCCTGGGACATCGTCGGCGGCGCGATCGTGATCGTCGTCCTCGTCGCGCTCAACGTCGTCGGCGTCCAGGAGGCGGCCAAGCTCTCGATCACGCTCGCGGTCGTCGACTTCGCGACGCAGCTCCTGCTCGTGATCGTCGGCTTCGCGCTCGTCTTCAACCCGGAGATCCTGACGAGCAACGTGCATTGGGGCGTCGCGCCGACGTGGGGGAACCTGGCCGTCGCGATCCCGGTCGCGATGCTCGCCTACACGGGAGTCGAGACCGTGTCGAACCTCGCCGAAGAGGCGCGCGACCCTGTTCGCACCGTGCCGAACGCGTACAAGGCGGTCGCCGTCGCGGTCTTCGCCATCTACTTCACGCTTCCGTTCGTCGCGCTCTCGGCGCTTCCCGTCGAGCGGATCGGCGGCGAGCTGACCACACGGCTCGCGCTCCCGCCAGAGGAAGGTGGCTACGCGAACGACCCGATCCTCGGAGTCGTGCAGAACCTCGGCGTCGACGAGGGCTGGCTGCTGGACGGGATGGAGATCTACGTCGGCGTCCTCGCGGCGACGATCCTCTTCGTCGCGACGAATGCGGGCGTGATCGGCGCGTCGCGGATCACGTACTCGATGGCGAGCTACCGGCAGATGCCGGAGGTGTTCAGGCGTCTCCATCCGCGGTTGAAGACGCCGTGGCTGTCACTCGTCGTCTTCGCCGGGATCGCGCCGATCCTGGTCATCCTCCCCGGAGACGTCAACTTCGTCGGGACGCTCTACTCGCTCGGCGCGACGCTCTCCTTCACCGTTGCCCACGTCTCGATCATCCGCATGCGGATGCTGCTGCGCGCCGGCGACGAGGTCCCTACCGGGCGCGGCCGAATCTGCGCGTGGCCGGCGTCGACTGGCCGCTCTTCGCGATCGTCGGAGGGGTTGCGACGGGCATCTCGTTCCTCGTGCTCGTCGTGCAGAACCCGGCGACGCGCTGGGTCGGGCTCGGGTGGCTGGCGTTCGGGCTCGTCGGGTACGCGATCTACCGACGCAGGGTGGTGCGTGCGAGCCTGCGCGAGACCGTGAAGGCGCCACCGGCGTTCGGTGCCGCGCTGGCGCTCGAGTACCGCAGCCTGCTCGTTCCCGTCATCGGCGGGCACCCTTCCGATGCGGCGATGGATCTCGCCTGCAGGCTCGCCGCGGAGCGCGGGTCGCGGATCGTGGCTCTCAGCGTGCTCGAGGTTCCGCTCGACCGGCCGGTGACCGATGAGCTGCCCGAGCTCGAGCGCGATGCGAACCGCGAGCTCGACCAGGCTGCGGCGGTCGGCGACTCCTACGGCGTTCGCGTTCTCACGCGGCTCGAGCGGGCTCATTCCGCGGGAACGGCGATCGTGAACGAGGCTGATGCGCGGAACTCGGAGATCATCGTGCTCGGCTCGCCTCGCCGTTCCTTGACCGCGAGCCCAGTCCGCGGTCTTCGGCAAGACGGTCGACTACGTGCTCAAGCACGCTCCCTGCCGGGTGCTGGTGGCCGCGTCGGAGACGCCGTGAAGGTGTACTCCTGGGCAGTCGTTCTCTTCTCCCTCGCGTTCGTCGGGATCGGGATCGCGCTGCTCGCGGTCACGGCAGCCCAGGGCGGTGGCGTCGTCGGGTTCCTGCTCGGCGGGCTCTTCGTCGCGCTCGGCGTCGGGCGGCTCAGTCTCGAGAGGAGAAGGCGTGGCCCGTAAGCTCCGCGGCTTCGAGCGTGTGCTCGATGCGCCCTCGCTCTTCGCCGTCGCCTACGGCGAGATCGCGTCGTCGCTGTACATCGCGCTCGGGATCGTCGCCGCCGTGGCGCTCGGGCTCACGCCCCTCGTGCTCCTGCTCACCGGCGCGCTCTTCTTCGTCGTCTCGCTGTCGTACGCGGAGGGAACGGCCGCGATCCCGGAGACGGGAGGGGCGGCGACCTTCGTCCGGCGGGCGTCGAACGACCTCGCCGGCTTCCTGACCGGGTGGGCGCTCTTCCTCGACTTCCTCATCGTCATGGCGCTCTCGGCGCTCTTCGTCCCGCACTACGTGGCCGAGGCGATCTCCGTCCCGGCGCTCCGTGACGAGCCGTGGGACGCGATCGTCGGGTGCGCGTTGATCGCGGCGATCGCCGGCGTGCGCCTCACCCGCCGTACGAGGCTCCACGTCGGCTCGCTGGCGGTCGCCATGCTCGACCTCGTGGTCCAGGGGCTCCTCGTCGTTCTCGGCATCGCGTTCCTGCTCTCACCTGAGACGCTCTCCGAAGGCCTCGGCTTCGCGGCCGGACAGGACTGGGGGGATCTCGCATTCGCGCTGCCGCTCGCGATGCTCGCGTACACCGGGCTCGAGACCGTCGCCAACCTCGCGGAGGAGGCGCGCGAACCTGGTCGGACGCTCCCGAGGTCGCTCTTCTCCGCGATCGGTCTCGTCGTCGTCGTCACCGTCCTGATCGCGGGCATCGGGCTGTCCGCGTTTCCCGTCTCGGGAGGGGAGACCGCGCTCGGCGAGGAGTGGCTCGAGGCGCCGCTCGTCGGGATCGCGGCGGCATTCGAAGGCTCGCTCCCGTCGCTCGTGGTCGATGCGCTGCGGATCGCCGTCGGGATCTCCGGGGCGTTGATCCTGGTTGCCGCGGCCACGACCTCCGTTTCCGGGATCACGCGGCTGAGCTACTCGCTCGCCGGTCACGGTGCGCTCCCGCGCGAGTTCGGTCGGCTGGAGCGGCGGGCGCTCGTCTCGAGCGAGGCCATCCTGATCGCGGCGGGGCTCGCCATCGCGCTCATCGTCGCCACCGAGGTCGTAGCCGGCGGAGACCCGGAGTTCCTCGCTGCGATCTACTCCTTCGGCGTCCTGATCGCGTTCACGGCCGCACAGCTCGCGGTGATTCGCCTTCGCATGCGCGAGCCGGCGCTCGTGCGCCCGTTCAGGGCGCGGCCGAACGTCTCGATTCGCGGCATCGAAGTGCCTGTCCCGGCGCTCGTCGGCGCACCCCTCACGGCAGCTGTGTGGGTGCTCGCGCTCGTGACGCACGCCGGCGCCCGCTACGTCGGCCCGCTCTGGCTCCTGACCGGGCTCGGGGTCTTCGTCGTCGTCCGTCTGGTGAGGCGGCGTGGCCTGCTGGAGGAGGTCTCGACGGTCGAGCTTCCCCCGGGCGCGGACTTCGGGCGCATCCTCGTCCCGATGAAGCTCGGAGACATCGGGGAGGAGATGGTGGCGACCGCGATCGCGCTGGCCCGCGAATCCGGCGCCGAGATCGAGGCCATCACCGTGGTGCGCGTGCCGCGCCGGTACCAGCTCGAGGGCGCGTTCCCGCCCGAGGTCGCCGCTCGCGTCGACGCCTCGCTCGAGGAGGCGCGCCTGCTCGGCGTCGATCACGGTGTGGACGTCCGAACGGACGTCGTTCGTGCTCGTTCGATCGGCCACGCGATCGTCGACGAGGCGAAGTCGCGCGAGGCGGATCTCATCGTCCTCGGCTCCGCGGCTCGCTGGAGGCGCCAGTCGCGGTTCTTCTCGCCGACCGTGGACTTCGTCCTGCGGCGCGCGCCGTGCGAGGTCCTGGTGGTCGCGTTCCCCGACGGGCGTGTTCGAGGAGTAGGCTGACCCGCCGTGAAAGCGCTGGTAATCGGATGCGGGAGGGTCGGCTCCGCGGTCGCAAATGGCCTCGTCGCCGACGGCTGGGACGTCACGGTCGTCGACGAGAGCGAAGACGCGCTCGTGCGTCTCGGCCCCGGCTGGCGTGGCGGCTTCGTCATCGGCCACGGCATGGATATGAGCGTGCTCGAGCAGGCCGGGATCGCCGAGACGGACGCGGCCGTCGTCGCCACGTCTGGTGACAACACGAACGTCGTGATCGGGCAGGTTCTTCAGCGTCGCTACGGCACGGGCACGGTCGTCGTCCGCGTGCTCGACCCCGCCCGAGCCCAGTTCTATGCCGAGCGCGGGTTGAACACCGTGTGCCCGACGCAGACGGCGATCTCCGTCCTCCTCGAGACCGTGCGGTCGAGCGCGCCCGCGCCGCACGAGGCCGAGGGGCATGTACATCATCGTCGCCGGAGGAGGCAAGGTCGGAGCGAACGTCACCCGCTCGCTCCTCGAGATGGGGCACGAGCTCACCATGATCGAGCAGCGGCCCGATCGGTTCGCGCGGCTCGAGGAGGAGTTCGGCCCGGTGGTGATGCGGGGCGACGCGACCGAGATCAGCGTGCTCGAGCGCGCGGGCATCGCTCGGCCGCCGGAGCTCCTGTTCGCCGTCACGGGCGACGACGAGGACAACCTCGTCATCTCGCAGATCGCGAAGGAGGGCTACGGGGTCGGGAAGGCGATCGCCCGCGTCAACGATCCGCGGAACCAGGCCCACTTCGACCTGCTCGGGATCAGGCAGACGGTCTGCGCGACGACGAGCATCCTCGGCCTCGTCGAGCACGAGGTTCCGGAGCACGGCCTCGTGCGCCTGCTCCAGCTCCAGGAGGAGGGCCTCGAGATCGTCGAGGTGCAGATCGAGAGCAACTCCCCGGTCGCCGGCTCGAGAGTCGGCGGGATCTCGCTGCCTGAGGGCTCGCGCCTGATCTCGGTCTTTCGCCACGGCCGGACGGAGCTCGTGGAGCCGACGACGGTCATGCGGCCGGGGGACCAGGTCCTCGCGGTCGTCTCGAACGATTCAGGCCAGGCGCTGCGGAAGGCTCTGCTCGGCGTGTAGGGGCGAGGCTTGCCTCGCCCGCGTCCTCAGAGGCGCCAGTAATGGCGCGTCAACAGCACGACGACCGGGATGATCTCGAGTCGCCCGAGCCACATCAGCAGGATCATCGTCACCTTGGACACGTCCCCGAGCGGCGCGAACGACGCGAACGGTCCCGTGATCCCGAAGCCGGGGCCGCCGTTCCCGAGCGCGTTCGCCGAGAGCGCGAGTGTGTCGAGCGCGCCGAGTGGCACGTCGCCGATGGCGGAGTCGATCGCGATGACGGAGGAGCCGACGACCCAGAGGCCGACGTAGAGGAGGATGAACGCCGCGATCGCGCGCAGCGTCCGCTCGTCGACGGGCGCCCCGTTGAGCCGGATGGGCATCACGACTTCCGGGCTCACCGTCTGGCCGAGCTCGCGCCGCAGGATCTTGCCTACGAGAAGATGACGGACGACTTTGATCGACCCGGTCGTCGAGCCGGCCGAGCCGCCGACGAACATGAGGGCGAAGATCGTCATCAGGCACAGGACCGGCCACAGCGCGAAGTCCTCGGTTGCGTACCCCGTTGTCGTGACGATCGAGACGGCCTGGAAGACGCCCGCGCGCACGGCTTCCTCGCCTCGCTCGATGTCGTAGCTCCAGATCTGAACGGTGAGCACGATCGCTGCGACGAGAACCAGCGCGATGTACACGCGAAACTCCTCGTCGCGCGCGAAGACGCCCGGACGCCGGTTCACGACTCCTCGGTAGAGGAGCACGAAGTTCATGCCCCCGACGAGCATGAACAACGCGATGATCCACTGTGCGGCCGGGGAAAACGGCTCGATCGAGGTGGCCTGCGTCGAGAATCCACCGGTGGAGACCGTGGAGAACGCGTGTGCGACGGCCTCGAACTCGGTCATTCGGTCGTCGATCCCCAGCCAACCGAGCGACGCGAGCGCGAGAACCAGCACCGCGGTGAGGCCGATGTACAGGATCCACAGGAGACGCGCCGTCTGCCTGATCCGCTCGGGCAGCTGCGCGACCTCGGGGCCAGGCAGCTCTGACTCCATGAGCTGGCGGCCCCCGACCCGGAGACGAGGCAACACGGCGACGGCGAGGATGATGATCCCCATCCCTCCGAGCCACTGGGTGAACTGACGCCACATCGAGAGCGACCTGGAGAGCTCGTCGAAGTCGGTCACGAGGCTCGCACCGGTCGTCGTCGTTCCGGCCATCCCTTCGAAATAGGCATCGATCGGGTGGCCGAGCTGATCGCCGCCGACGAAGAGGAATGGAAGGGACGCGAAGGCCGCCGTCATCAGCAGCGTGACCGACACGACGAGGAACCCCTCGCGCATCCCCACGCGACGGACGTCCTCCGCCGTCAGGCGCTCGACTGCCAGCCCGGTTCCGCTCGTAATCAAGCCGGTGGCAAGAAACGGCCAGATCGGCTCCGAGTACCAGAGTGCGACCGCAGTCGGGAACAGGGCTGTGAGGCCGAGGTACTTCGCGAGGACCGCGACCAGGTTGATCGTCGCTCGCACGTCGACCGCGAGCCGAGCGGGCTGGTCGTGGCGCGCGACAGCTCGGATCGATGTCACAACGCGCTGACGACGCGGGGCGCGTCCGAGGCTTCGGTGAAGACGATCACGCGATCACCGAGCTGGAGGACGTCGTCGCCGTGCGGGAAGATCGCCGAGCCGTTGCGGACGACCGCGCCGATCAGCGCGCCCCGGACCGGCATCTCCTTGAACGCCTTCCCGATGTACTCGCTCGTATCGCGCAAGGTGACGTCGATCACCTCGTAGCGGTTGCCTTCGAGCAGCGCGACCTGCTTCGTCCTCGGGTCGTGCGCGAAGCGGATGATCTCCTCCGCGGTGACGGCACGTGGGTTCACCGAGACGTCGATGCCGGCGTGCTCGAACGCCTCGACCGAAACGGGCTCGTGGGCGATGCCGATCGTGAAGCGGACGCCGTGCACCTCCGCGAGCGACGCGGCGTAGAGGTTCTTCGCGTCGTCTCGCATCGCGAAGATCGCCGCGTTCGCGTGTCCGATGCGCTCGCGCTCGAGGAAGTCGGGATCGATCCCTGTCGCGTTGTAGACGCGCGCCTTGGGGAGCGCCTCGGCGATGCTGCGGGCCTTCTCCGGCGACGCTTCGATCAGCCGGACGCGGATCCCCTGATCGAGAAGCACGCGGGCGATCGCCGAGCCGACGCGTCCCGCCCCGTAGATCACGACGTCCCGGACAGTCCCACCCTCCGGGGCGAGCAGGGCGCTCCACGCTTGCGCCGCCTCGGGCGAGCCGATGACGACGATGCGGTCGCCGGGACGGATCACCTCGTCCCCACCGGGGAGCACATCTTTTCTCCGCGGATGATCGCCGCGACCTTCGAGTCCCGGGGAATCCTCGCGTCGCGCAGCGGCGCTCCGAGCACGTCCTGCGAGGCGCTCTCCTCGATGTCGAACTCGACGATCTGAACCTGCCCTTCCGCGAAGACGTCCGTCTGTCGCGCGGCCGGGACGCCGATGAT
>CAVRLT010000025.1:0-115124 GCA_963721795.1 uncultured Actinomycetes bacterium | reverse complement strand
CGTGGAACGACGGCACTTGGACCGTCGCGGACGGCGTCGCGAAGCGATCGAGCCGGCGCCCGGACCTGCGCCTCGACGTCCAGTCGCTGGGAGCGGTGTACCTGGGTGGGTTCTCGTTCGCGCAGCTCTCCCGGGCGGGTCTGGTCGAGGAGGCCTCACGCGGCGGGCTCGCCCGCGCCGACGCGGTGTTCGCCTCCGATCGCGCTCCCTGGTGCCCGGAGATCTTCTAGCCGCCCCGTCCCTCGTTCGAGGGAATCTGCACGCGGGGCGCAAGTTTCGTCCCGGTCCCGGCATCAATTGATCGCCGGACAAGGTGCGGCGGCTATCAGTCTGGCGGCTGGCTACAGCCGCCGCCCTCCGGCACTCCAGCCGAGGCGCGCCTCCAGTTCGAAGTGCCCTGGCTGGGCGGGAGGACCACCGTTTGTCCGTCCGGGAGCACCCGGCCGTACGGGACTCCGTCCTGCAGCACCTCGGTCACGCGTCGTCCGTCCGGCAGGCGAAGCCGCAGTCGGAGCGACGTCAGCGGCTCCGGTCGGGGACATCGAGCGAGATCCTGCCGAGTCGCCGAGCGACTCGATGGCGAACGAGACGCGACCGAAGCTTGTCGGCAGCCTTCGCACCTCGATCGACTGACCGGGACGCAACCAGTCCCGAGGTGTCGAGTACGCCAGCTCGAGGCCCGAGCCGCCCCTCGAGTCCGTTGTCTCGTGGACGAGCATCAGACGGAGCGTCTCGAGAAAAGCGGCGTTGCTGGCGCCGTTCGGCGGGAGATAGGTCGAGCGGTAGTGATCCCCTGGGAGCGGCGCGACGCCGACGCTCTCGCCGGAGACGAAGGTTCCCTGCGTCATCTCGGTCGCGAGCTGTCCGTAGAGGCCGAGCACGAGCTGATCGGGCTGGTCGTTGTCGGCCAGGAAGCGAGCCAGGTTGAGTCCGTACACCGGGCTCGAGCCGGACCTCGGATAGGCGGCAGGCCCGTACAGGCCGTAGGCGCCGGCCCGCACGCGTCCGAGCAGGCGGGAGCCGTTCCGGCGCTGGTAGGCGAGGATGCCCTTCGCCTTCGGGCCTGCGGCTGGAAGAAGCCGGACGCAAGCGCATAGGGCATGACGAGGTTCCAGTAGCTGCCGCCGCGCGATGCCGTGAGCGAACCGTACGGCCGCTCGCCGTCGAGCAGCGTGACCGGGAGGAAGAGCGCTCCGCCTGGCAGCCGGCGTTGGGAGCGTTGAACGGCTCGCCGCAGCCCCGCCTCGAGCTTGCGCGAGAGCCGGCGGCAAGTCGCGGCGAGACGCGTGTAGCCGGTCTCCTCCCACACCGGCGCCATGGAGCGGAGACCCTGCCACGCGACTGTTTGCGAATGGAGGCCGAACACCGATGACGAGACGTCGGACGAGTACCGCTCGCGCTGGAGGAGCCGGTAGCGACTCGCCTGGAGCTGACGTTCGAACCGCTTGACGTAGCTATGAAGCACGGGCGTCGCACGCAGGATCTCGGCGGTATCGCCTGACAGCCGTGCGTAGTTGGCGAATCCGACCAGCCGTGCGCCCATCCTCCAGTTCGTGCTCCGGCGGATCCGCTTGGGTTTCGGCTGCGTCGGCTTCTTGCGAAGAGACGTCCGGAGGATCGAGCGCCCGACGCCCAGGTGCCCGTAGCCGGCGAGGACGCGCGCGATGTCGACCCCTTCCGGGGTCGAGAGCTGCTCGTACCTGTTGCCGACGCTGTAGCGCCACGTCAGCGCGAGGTTCTGGATGAGGAGGTTCCGCTGGGCGTCCATGACCGCCTGCTCGGGCACCGTGATCCGCGCGCCGTGTGCGAGCCGTCGCTCCCAGTACGAGCGCAGAGAGGCGAGGGCCTCCTCGTAGCGGAACTCGTCCAGCACGATCTCGTCACTTCGACGCGGTACGTGCAGCCATACGGCATAGAAGGTCCGGATCTCTCCTCGCGAGACGCTCCACTTGACGGAAGGGCGGCCGTACGTTCCGCCAGGGCCGAAGAACATGAAGGTGCGTCCGTCCCGAGTCAGCCTCGATCCCCTCCGAGACAGCCCCTTCGCGGACGGGGTCAGGCGAACCCGCACGAGCCCGGCTCTCGAGCGGCTCGCGTCGGCGGTGAGCCTCACGAAGCTGACCAGCGAGGGGGTCTCCGGGATCCGCACGGCGAACGACTCCTGGGAGTACCGGACGCCGTGGGCGTCGACGTAGCTCGTCTGGAGGATCGGGAGATGACCCTCGGCGAGGGTTGGCGCTTCGAGCCGCCGGAGGCACGACCCGTAGAGCTCGCGGCCGCGCACCCCCACGCCGACGGTCAGATGCCGCCCGTGAGAGCGCCTGCTGATGATCTGGCTCCCGTCGGCGACGTGCAGCGCCACCGACGTGGCTCCTCTCAGGTTCGGCGGCTGCGAGAAGTGCGCGTAGTGCGCGCCGGAGCGGGTCAGCAGCCGACCGTTCTTCGTGCGGGCGAGGAAGAGCGGCGTCAGATACTGCTGTGCCTTCTCGTACGTCGGCCCGTTCGGCGCTGCGAGAAGCTGCTCGCCCCAGGAGTCGCGCCGAGAGCGAAGCGCGCGGTCGACGCGCTTGACGTAGCGGGAGCTCACGCGCTCCCGAGGGCAGTCGGCTGTCGGTCCCGTCGTGAGAGACGTCCGAGCTGCCGCAGGGTGGCGGTCGGTGGTCTCGACGGCGACCGTGGCCGCGACGACCACGGCGAGCAGGCTGAGAAGGCGTCTCGTCATCGCGGGCCAGGCCGCCTCATCTTGACCGGCGCGGCAACGGCGTTCAAGGTGGCGAGGCGCTCGCTAGAATCCTCGAACCGGGGCGGTTAGCTCAGTTGGGAGAGCACCAGCTCGACAAGCTGGGGGTCACTGGTTCGAGCCCAGTACCGCCCACTCCCGCAATCTCTATCGTGGAGTGGGTTTGCGGCGCGGAGGCAGGCGAGCGCCGTCCACGTTTCGTCCACGCGACGGCAAGATGATCTCCGGGACGATCGCATGCGGGTGGCGCCAGAGGCCCTCACGCCGACTGAACACTTACGCGTGGGGAACATTTCGCGGGTCCGAGTCCGAGTGGAGCGGCTCGAAGGGGGTGCGTCGCTTCCAAGTGCCAGCGCCGGCAGCAAGTAGTCCAAGGCGAAGCGGCGTGCGGGCGAGTCGATCAGCTGCCCGCGCGGTCGTAAGCGGCGATCCGCCGGTTGCGCGATTCGATGAACTCGATCGCGAGTTGGCGGTATCCGAGGTACGCATCGAGGGTTCCCGGCAGCGGCGACGCGGTGAAGTCCTCGAACGGCGTGAAGAACTTGACCGTGGACGTGACCTCGTTCACGAGATCCTGCAGGAGGAAGAAGTCGACGTAGCCCGCGAAGTCGCCGAACAGACCGAAGAAGTCTGCGTACCGGGCAAGCGTGCTACGGAGCGGGCTGGGCTCGTCAAGGTAGTGCCGCCGGATGCACTCCACCGTCAGATCGAACCGGTCCGCGATCCTTGCGTCCAATCCACGCGCACCGTTGATCGTCGGCTTGCGATCGACCTGATTGGCGGGAAAGATCATCATCCCGCCGATCGTGTAGCCGATGCGATTGAACTCTTCGCGCTCCACGTCCGGGATCTGATCGATGACGTGCGCCATCCTCAACCACCTCGAGAAGGACGGAATCACCGTATCGCTCGACAACCAGAACTCGCCGAGCTCCGAAAGGTGGTGTAGATACCGCGGAGTGGTGATGTCGAGCACGAATGGCACGCCACCCGGCAACGGCTTGCTCCACAGGAGCTGGTGATACCGCCTGAGTGTTGGACTGTAAGTGTCCGGATCTAGTCCGGGCGGCGTATCAGATCTGAAGTCGAAGGTGGTGTCGATCACGTCGACGACGCTGCCGTACGTCACGGCATTCTGGCGCGCCGCAACGTCTACGTGCGCTGCTTGGCCTGTCAACTTACCCGGTTCAACCAGGTGCCAGCAATGGCGGCCGACGAATGAGCTCCGGCGGCCAGCCTCGCAGTCAGCACTGTGACACCTATACGCGTGCGCACATCGGGAGCCCATCGGCGGGTGTCGATCGACCAACGCGAGGCCCGATCAGCCGGCGACTCGTGCCGACCAGATCAGCAGATCGAGGATCCGCACCTCGGTGAGGTCGTGGCCCCGTCTTACGAGCTCCCGCCGGGTCGCGCGCAGCGCCCTGCGATTGAGGTCGAGGTCGCGCTTGTAGCCGCGGACGAGCGCGAGCGCGCGTTCTCCGAACGGAGCGTCTGCTCCGAGGTCATCGTGGGCCAGGTACGTCTGGACGACGCTGTCGAGCATGGGGACGAGCGCGGGGCGTTTCGGATGAAGAGCCTTCGTCATCTTCGAGAGGCCGATCCCGCGGATGTCTGCGAACGCGTCGAAGAGTTGCCCCAATGGCTGCCATGGCACCAGCCTTCCCGTCCCGGCCAGCGAGACACCGGGAGCAATCGCCTGCAGCGCGAGCTCGATCGCCCGACGGCGCTCGAGGGTGGCCGCGATCTCGGCCGCCGAGATGCGAGCGCCTCCCCGGTTCGCCAACCTCAGATCAGACTCATCGAACGAGGACGAGGCATCGCCGGCCTCGAAGCGCCATGACTCGAGGTATCCGCTCACAACCTGGAGGGGATCCTGGATCTCGATCTCGTCCCGGAGGCTGACTGGCGTGATCGACCTCGTCTTCACGCAGGCAGGCTAGGCGGGCAGGGGTGCGCGCGGAGAGAGGTCGACCTCTCTCCCGAGCGGAGGGGCTCGAGAGGCACGCCCGAGCGCGGGGGTCCGATTGACACAACGAGCACGATCGTGAGAGGTTGCGCTCGCCCAGGCGAGCTACCCCGTTCCCGGAAGTGAGCGAGCACATCCTGCGTCTTGCGGGGCGAAGCATGAGCCGCCGGTTTTTCACCAAGCCGTTGTCAGAAGAGACGACATGTCTAGATTGGGCACATGACACTAAAACGAATGGACAACGTCGGCATCGTCGTCGACAACCTCGAAGCGACGATCGAGTTCTTTCGCGAGCTCGGCCTCGAGCTCGAAGGGCGAACCATGGTGGAAGGAGAGTGGGCAGGGCGCGTCACCGGGCTGGGTGACCAGCGCGTCGAGATCGCCATGATGCGCACGCCTGACGGCCATAGCCGGCTCGAGCTCTCGCGCTTTCTCGTGCCGCCAGTGGTTGCCGATCACCGGAACGCCCCGGTCAACGCTCTCGGCTACCTGCGAGTCATGTTCGCCGTGGACGACATCGACGAGACGCTGGCCCGGCTCCGCAAGCACGGCGCGGAGCTCGTCAGCAGCGAAGTCGTCCAGTATGAAGACTCGTATCGGCTCTGCTACATCCGCGGACCCGAAGGCCTACTCATTGGTCTCGCTGAGGAACTCGGCTGAGCGGAGCCACGATGAACGCCCCCGCCTCAATCGCCATCACGCCAGTGCTCGTTGCCGACCTGCACGTCGAGGGCGAGCGGATGCCGGTCTACGTGCACGTCATCGACCATCCCGATGCGCGCGTGCTGGTCGACACTGGCATGACGGAGCTGCACCCGGCTATGGCCGATATGGACCCCCGCCTTCAGCCACTAAGCGAGCAGGACTTCGATCTCGCCGGCATCGACATCGTCGTCAACACACACCTGCACGCCGACCACTGCGGCGCCAACCACCTCTTCGCCGGCAGGCCGATCCACGTCCAGGCGCGCGAGCTCGCCGACGCGCGTTCGCTCGACGATTACACGATCCGTGAATGGGTGGACTTCGACGGCGCGACGTATGTCGAGCACGAGGGCGAGGTGGAGCTGCTACCGGGAATCCGCCTGCTGCCGGCACCCGGGCACACGGACGGGCACCAGGTGGTCGTCGCCGAGACTGGCGGGCGTCCGGTCGTCGTCGGCGGCGATGTGGCGGTTTGGTTCGGCGAGTTCGACGAGCCGCCCACCGAAGGCCGGTTGCGGGTGCTTGCACTTGACCCCGAGCTGGTCTGGCTCGCACACGAGCACGAGCCGTGGCGACCCCACACCGTATAAGTGGGCCTGAGTCGCATCAGGAAATGCCCCGCGTAGCGGGGCTTTCTGTTCTCAGGATGGCAACGCCTCAGCAGGCGTGCCCGGGAAATGCCCGGTTCCGAGGGGCGAGAACGCCTTCTCCCGAGGGGCTGCAGGACTCCACCTGGCATGGACGACTTGACGCCCGTGACACGCGACTACCCGGCCTATGACAACGAGTTCACCGGCATCCGCAAGATCGTCGTAGGCGTGGGACCCATGGGGGAAGCCTTCGATCCGCCCCTCGAATGGCATGGCCGCCGTACGGATTAGAAATGGGTTGAGGGAGCAGCGCGGCCGGTGGCGAGGTTATGTAGCGCGATGGCACGTCCTGCGCGGTGCCATACGATCGCGCCGTGCCGTTCACGCTCAGGAACATCAAGGAGGATCTGGAGGACATCGGCTCTAGGTTCGACGGCGCGCCGGACCTGGAGTTCCGCGCGGCGACCAAGACGCTCGAGCTCCAGAAATCCGCCCTGAGCTACCAGCGCGTCCCGCCCGGCTATCGCTTTCCGTACGGCCACACGCACATGAAGCAAGAAGAGGTGTACGTGGTCCTGCACGGCAGCGGGCGGATGAAGGTCGACGACGAGATCGTCGAGCTCAAAGAATGGGACGCGGTGCGCGTCCCGCCCGGCACGTGGCGAGGCTACGAGGCCGGGCCGGAGGGCCTCGAGATCCTCGTCATCGGCGCGCCTAACCTCGGCGAGGATCCGCGCGAAGACGTCGATGGCCAGCGCGACTGGTGGGCTGACCAGTAGAGCTGTCCGGAAGTCTTGATCGTTAGGCCGCGAGTCGGAGGTCGGGCTCGCGGTCGGGCGATCTTCGCGAGGACCCGGTTGAGGTCGTTGCGGGTGAGGTCCTCGACCCGGAGGAACGCGAACGCCGCGTGGGCGAGCGTGCGGGAATGTCGCTTGAGTCGCCCGAGCGTACTGCGTTCGGTCCAAGTCTTAGCTCGGCCCGGCCGCCACGGTGCTGAGTTCGCGATCTAGTCGACCGCCTCCCCAGCCGGTCCGGCGATTCTGCCGTGCGCGAGACTCAGCAGGCGCCACGCCAGCAGCGCGAGCCAGAGGAACCAGGTGATGCTCGCAGCGCGTACCGCCGCGCCGTCGCCGATGCCGCTGAAGAGGACGCTCGCGACCACCACGGCGGGCACGGCGAGGAGCGTTGGTAGCCACAGGTCGCGCCACTCCGGGAGCCGTCGGAACGCAACGGCGAGCACCGGCGGGACCAGGAAGAAGAGCGCCGAGGCGATACCGGATTCGATGCCGTGCGCGTCGGCCTGCCAGGACGTGTTCTCGCAGCCGTCATCCATGCCGCGGCAGTCCAACCGCAGGAAGCCTTCGAGGAACCTGGTCACTCCCAGGATCGCCAGCCCGAGGACGCCGAGCCGCGCAAGCCAGCCGGGTCCGAGCGCGCGCCAAAGGCCCAACGCGAAGGCGACGATCAGGAGTCCGTTGAGGTTCGCTGCGATCTGGTTGTAGAGCCAGGCCTGGTCGGCCGTCTGGGCGCCGAGATCGCTGATGTCGTCGTTGGCCGGGCTGAACCCGTCGGGCTGGGCGAGATCGCCGAGCACGAGGCCGACGACGAAGGTCACCGGGGCCAGAAGTCCGCAGATCGCGGCGGCGCGAAGCGGCACTCGGCGAAGTCTCTCAGACCCGCGAGCCACGGCCCAGGCGTTCACTTCCACGTGAGCCGGTTGACTGCACGCGGCCGAGCGCCTCCGACCTCGGCGCGCCGCGCTCGAGCGAGTGCTCGCGTGACGCGCCCTCGCCGGCCCGACGCTGGTGACAGTAAGATTTGAACCCCCGGCGCGTTTTGGCGCATCCGGGGGCCTGTCGAGATCGGTGGCCCCGCAGCGTCCTCGAGCGATGCGTTCGATGTCGACCGGCGATCAACCGTACGTCCGGCGAACCCGAGTAGCCGCGCCCAGAACGCGATCCGCGCGGCGAGATCCGCGCGCATCGGCGTCGTAGGCCACGAACTTGCGGCCGCGTGACGGCTCGAACGGGGCACGATGCGGCGGCGCGGAGCCTGCGACCTCGGGAACGACGAGCTCACCGCCAACCGGACGCCGTCGTCGGTCGTCACCACACGCTCATGAGGCTCCCGATGTCTGGTCAACTCGCGAGCCTCTCGGTCACGGCACCGTCCGGATGGGCGATCCCGATCCTACCCGGACACGTTTCCAGGCTGCCGGCGACCTTGCGCGTCGACATCGCGCGCCACCGGACAGGTACAACCCGCTGCGTGGCGCCCCGGTCGGTCCGCCTCACGAGCCCGGAACGCGTCCTGTTCCCCGACGAAGGGATCACGAAGCAGGACCTGTTCGAGTACTACCGCGCGATCGCGCCGGTGCTCGTCCCGCACCTGCGCAACCGACCGTTCACGATGAAACGCTCGCCCTACGGAGTGGGCGGCGACGTGTACTTCCAGAAGCAGGCGCCGAAGGGGATGCCCTCCTGGATCCAGACGCGTACCTTCCGCACCCACCCGCGCGAGGGCGGGTCGCGGCTCGTCGACTTCCCGCTCGTCAACTCGCCGGAGGCGGTGCTCTGGATGGTGCAGATGAACTGCATCGACATGAACGCCTGGTATTCGAGGGTCGACAAGCCGCACCGCCCGGACTTCGTGCTCTTCGACCTCGACCCGCCGGACGGCGGCTTCGCGCTCGCGATCCGCGTCGCTCACCTGATCCGCGAGGAGCTCGAGCGGCTCGAGCTCGAGTCCTACGTCAAGACGAGCGGCGCCGACGGGATTCACGTGCTCGTCCCGATTGCGCGCCGAGCGACCTACGAGCAGACCTACGCGTTCGCGGAGCGCGTGGCGCGCGGGCTCGAGGAGCGGCACCCAGGGCTGGTCACGACCGAGTGGCTGAAGCGCAAGCGCGAGGGCGTGCTGGTCGACCATCGTCAGAACGCGCGGGGGAAGACGATCGCCTCGGTCTACTCGGTGCGGCCGAAGCCGGGCGCGCCGGTCTCGACGCCGCTTCGCTGGGACGAGCTGACAGAGGACGTGACGCCGCGCCGCTTCGGGATGCGCGAGGCGCTCGAGCGGGTCGAACAGCACGGCGACCTGTTCGAGCCCGTGCTCGCGGGCGGCCAGGCACTCGGTCGTGCCTTGAAGAAGCTGTCCTGAGCACAGCTCGAGGCGGACTCCCGGGCGGCTACCGCTGTCCACGGGTGTCCTGTCGCGGGTCCTGCATTCGTCTCTTCCCCGACCACGAAAGGTTGAAGGGAGCCAACATGGCAGACATCAGGATCCATCGATACGTCGTCGAACCCGCGGATCTCGAGGAGTTGCTCGCCCGGCGAGCCGCGCTCATCGCCGCCATTCGAGTCGACCATCCCGGCCTTGCCGAAACTCGCCTAGTCCGCCTGGACGATGGAGCATTCCTCGATACCTGGCGCTGGGATTCGGCCGAACAGATGCAGGCTGCCCTCGCTCAGGCGCCGTTTCCCGAGGCTGGTCCTGCATGGTCTCTCACGCGGGAGGCCACCTCGGAGGACGGCGAGATCGTCGACGAGCGGTAATACGATCCGAATGACGACCGGCGACGACTACGACCCGAGCCAGTTCATCCGCTCCGTCGAGTGGCGGTTCGCGAAGACGATGGCGCACTACAACCCGCACTGGTACGTGGTCGAGCGCGACCATCGAGGCGCGACGTTCGACGCCTTCGTCGCGTTCGTCCGCTCGGGACCGATCCGCCGGTACAAGGGTGGTCGCTACCACTGTGTCACCGTCGACGAGTGGGACTACTTCCTGACCCACGCCGGCACCGACGGCTGGATCGTCAACCGCAAGCCGAGCCCGGAGGCAGGCTGGGATCCTTCCCCACCGCCGACTCGTGACCCACGCGAACTGATCCACCACGACCGCGAGCGCGGGCTCATCAGCGAGGAGAGCGCCGAGGAACTTCTGAGCGAGCTGTGACGATGAGGGGCGGGGTGATCCGGCTTACGACTGCCACCTCAGCTCCTCGAGCACGGCGTCGGCGAGCGGCAGCGAGGCCGTCAGTCCTGGCGATTCGATGCCGAAGAGGTTGACCAGGCCCGGCACGCCGTGCGCGCGTGGGCCCTGCACGACGAAGTCTGCCGCCGGCGCGTCCTTGCCCGAGATCTTGGGGCGAATGCCTGCGTAGCCCGGCTCGAGCGAGTCATCGGGAAGTCCGGGCCAGTAGCGCCGGATCGCGGCATAGAACTGGTCGGCTCGCCGCGGATCGACCGTGTAGTCGATCCTGTCCACCCATTCCACGTCCGGGCCGAAGCGCGCGTGTCCGCCGAGATCGAGCGTCACGTGCACGCCGAGTCCACCCGGCTCCGGCACGGGGTAGACGAGGCGCGAGAACGGCGCCCTCCTCGCCAGCGCGTAGTAGTTGCCCTTGGCGTAGAGCTCGGACGGCGCGAGCTTGCCGGGATACCCCTCGATGCGCCGCGCGAGGCTCGGGGCATGCAGTCCTGCGCTGTTCACGACCTGTTCGGCAAGGATCGGCTCCGCGCCCGCGACGTGCAACTCGAAGCCGCTCGTCCGCGCCACGCACTTCGCAAGCGGGCTCTTCAACGCGAGCATCGCACCCGCACGCTCGGCATCGCGGAGGTAGGAAAGCATCAGAGCGTGGCTGTCGACGATTCCCGTCGAGGGCGAGTGCAGGGCGGATACGCATTGCAGCTCCGGTTCCATCGCGCGCGCTCGAGCCGAGGTCAGCCGCACGACGTCGGTGACGCCGTTCAAGTGCGCTTTCTGTCGGATGCCCTCGAGCTCCTCCACTTGCGCGGCGTTGGTGGCGACGATGAGCTTGCCGCATCGCCGGTGCGGCACACCGCGCTCGGCGCAGTAGGCATAGAGGAGCTCCCGGCCCTCGACGCACGCTCGTGCCTTGAGTGAGCCCCGCGGGTAGTAGATCCCGGCGTGGATGACCTCCGAGTTGCGTGAGCTCGTGTGCGTGCCGATGGCGTCCTCGGACTCGAGAATCACGACCTCGCGTCCAGCGATCGCCAAGGCGCGAGCCACCGCAAGGCCCACCAGCCCTGCGCCGATCACGACGGCGTCAACGCGGTCCATACGAGATGCTCTCCGCGCTGAGGAGCGACTTCGGTGGCTAGGTCGTGCCCGAAAGCCGGGGGTGATCCATCCGAAAGCCGCGCTTACGCGGAGTTTTCTCGTTCCCTACGCGGAAACGCGGCTACGCCTCGACGTACGCCGTGATCGGTTGGACGACGCCGTGGGCTTCCATCGCCGCGAGGACGTCGGGTGGCGGCGAGGCCAGCATCCCCTGCAGGGTCGCGAGATCGGAGACGTCAGTCGTGATTGCGATGTTGTTGCTCCCGTCGTGGGCGACGTAGTCGGTCACGTTGCTGCCGGTACCCGATTCGATGGCGGCGGCGCGTTCGGCCTTGCCCTGAAGCCAACGGTCGATGTCTTCCACCGCGTGGGTGATGACGACTCTCGGCATGACGACTCCCTTCGTGTGGCAGGTGCGGTCTGAGTCGACCGACCGTACACCACCGCGAGTGCTCCCTCACTCCTCGCTGACGACGAGGCGCGTGACCTCGAGGCCCGGAAAGCGTCGCTCGATGTCCGCGGCGCGGCCCTCCTCGAGCCATGTCGCCTCTTCGTCCGGGCGCGTGACGACCACGAGCTCGTCGGCCTCGAAGGTCGCCAGTGCATCCTCCGCCGCCTGCAGCGGATCCGGGTCGCCCGCCTCCGCCCGCACGGCATCCGGTGTCGCATCGTCGATCGACGCCGCGGCGCTCTCTGCTTCCTCGCGCGCGTCGTCGTCGGCATTCGTCAGCCACTGGAGGCGCGACTGCTTCACGGCGGGGACGACGACCTTGAGCTCATCGACGTTGCCTCCCAGCGCCTCGCGCAGCACCGCGATCGGATGCTCGACTGAGCTGATGACGAGGACATTACGACGGTGGTCTTCTGACATGCTCCGCTCCTCCTTGGATTCACACGCTCGTGTACCCCGTCCGGCGGCCGACGACTCATCGGAACAAGCCGCATGAAGATTCGCGCCGCCGTGCTCGAGGAGTTCGGCCAACCGCTCGAAGTCCAGGCACTCGACCTCGCCGAGCCGAACGTGGGCGAGGTGCTCGTGCGGCTCGCCGCGTGCGGGGTCTGCCACACCGATCTCTACACCGCGTCGGGGGCGGACCCGAGCGGCTACGCGCCGTGCGTCCTCGGTCACGAGGGCGCGGGAGTCGTGGAAGCTCTCGGTGCGGACGTGACGTCACTCGGCGTCGGAGATCACGTCGTGACGCTGTTCGCACCGGAATGCGGAGAGTGCGTCCACTGCCGGAGCGGGCGAACGAACAGATGCGTCGCGATCCGCGACCAGCAGGGGCTCGGCTATCTCCCCGACGGGACGACGCGACTCTCGCGCGGCGGGGAGCCGATGCGGCACTTCATGGGAACGTCGACGTTCGCGGAGTACACGGTGATGCCCGAGATCGCCCTCGCGAAGGTGTCGCCGGACGCGCCGCTCGAGGGGTGTGCGCCATTCGCCTGCGGGCTCTCGACGGGGATCGGCGCCGCGCTCTACACCGCGCAGGTGGAGCCCGGCACGACGTGCGCGGTCTTCGGTTGCGGTCTCGTCGGCCTCGGCGCGGTGATCGGCGCGCGGCTCGCCGGCGCCGAGCGGATCATCGCGATCGACCTTTCGGAGGACCGTCTCGCCCAGGCGCGGCATCACGGTGCAACCGACACGCGCGTCGCGAGCGAGGACGTCGTCGACTGGATCCGCGAGGAGACCGGCGGGTTCGGCGCGGACTACACGTTCGAGGCCACGGGCAACGTGCAGGTGATGCGGCAAGCGGTCGAGAGCGCGCGTGAGGCCTGGGGCCTCGCGACGATGGTCGGAGTCGCCGGCAAGGGGGAGACGCTCGACATCGTCCCGCGCTTCCTGATCACCGGGCGACGCGTCACCGGGTCGTCGTTCGGCGGCGTCAAGGGGAGGACCCAGGTCCCCCAGCTCGTCGATCGCTGGCTCGGCGGTGAGATCGACGTCGACTCCCTCCTGAGCTATCGGCTGCCGCTCGACGACGTCAACCGCGGCTTCGAGCTGATGGAGGCCCAGGACGGCATCCGCAGCGCTCGATCGTCTTCGACGTCGAGCCGAACTTGAACGAATCGTTGGACGCTGACGCGCGGTCGCGACACGTAGCCTGGCGACCAGTCGCGTGCGCATGCCCGTTCGCATCGGATTCGTCCTCGCCGTCGGCGCATGTCTCATCGCGCTGCCGACGGCCGCGGCGGCTCCCTCCGAGACAGCGCGTGTCGCCGCGAACAGCGCGACCTTCCAGGACTCGACCGGCGAGGACGCGACTGCTCCGGACATCACGACGATCACCGTGTCGAACGACGACGCCGGCATCGTCACGTTCCGCGTCAACGTCCCGAACAGGCCGACGCTCGGGCAGGACATGCTCTTCGAGATCTGGGTCGACACGGACAACAACCCGGCGACCGGGTCGCCCGAACTCGGCGGCGCCGACTACGTGATGCAGCTCGTCCGTGGAGAGATAAGCCTCTACAAGTGGGACGGCACCGACTACACGCGCCGCTTCGGCGACCCGTCCGCCGTGACGATGACCTTCTCGTACCAGGGTGGCCTCACGGCGCGCATCTCGGCGGCCGAGCTCGGCAACACGAAGGCGTTCAAGTTCTTCGTCGTCGCGATCTCCGGCCTGATCGTCGATCCCGTCACCGGAGACCTGGACGGAGCGAACTCGAAGGCGGACGTCGCCCCGGGCGGTGGCGTCGGGCTCTTCCCGTACACCGTGACGATCGCGAAGCCCACGCTCGTCGTACGCCGCCTCACGACCACTCCCAGGGTGCCGAAAGCGGGCCAGACGTTCACGATGCGCATGACGACGGCGCGCTCGGACACGCGGCGCCGTCCTCCAGAACGGCCGCGTGACCTGCGTCGGCCGCGCCGGGGCGACGCGGCTCCGGGCACAGCTGGCGCGCGTCCAGGGTGGAGCAGTCGTGTGCACCTGGCTCATCCCGGCGAACGCGAAGGGCAAGACCTTCCGGGGAACGGCGACCGTGGTGTTCGAGGGCCTGAGCGCGTCCAGGAGCTTCTCGCGGAGGATCACGTAGTCCTCCCCCCGTGCGTCGTCTCGCGCCCTTTGCCTGTCTAGCGTTCCTCGTCGCCTTCACCGGAACCGCTGCGGGCGCGCTCGGACCGAGTCCGCGGGAAGTGATCGAGCGCGCCGAGTCGCGGCTCTACAAGGGTCAACCCGTCGCGCCGAGCGCGAAGAACGCGTCATCGCGTGTGCGGGTGATCGTCACGCTCGAGGATCCACCTCTCGCGACCGCGGCTCCTCGTAGCGCCTTCGCGACGGTCGGAACGCGCCGGAAGCTGAACTTCGCGAGCTCGTTCTCCCGTTCGTACCTCTCCCGCCTCGAGGTCGCCCAGGAACGCGCGATCGCGAGCGTCACGAGCGCGCTGCCCGAGGCGAGGATCTCGCGTCGCTACCAGGTGCTGCTGAACGGGTTCGTCGTCAGCGTCCCGTACGCGAAGCTCCCCGAGCCTGCTCGAGCTCGGGGTCGGCGAGAAGGTGTACCCGAGCTACACGTACACCTCGCTCCTGAACCGCGGCCCAGCGGTCATCGGCGCGCCGCAGTTCGCGGGGCTGACAGGGGCGAAGGGCGAAGGCGTGAAGGTCGCCGTCGTCGACGACGGTGTCGACAACGAGCATGCGTTCCTCTCTCCGACCGGCTCTCGTATCCGCCCGGCTTCCCGAAGGGGCCTGGCGGCGGGACGACGCCGAAGGTGATCGTCGCCAAGGGCTTCGCCGGCCCCGGCACGGGCGGCGGGCTCGATCAACCGTGAGCAGTCTTTCCACGGGACCTTCGTCGCCGGCGTGATCGCGGGCGTCGAAGGCACGGACGTCCCCGCGGGCAGGCCCGGGTTCTGCACCGAGGACGTCAGGGCGCGTGCCATCCGGCGGTCGCCAACGTGAGCGGCGTCGCGCCGCGCGCGTACATCGGGAACTACCGCGTCTTCAACGTGCCGTTGCCGCTCGGCGGCTGCTGCTCCGGATCGACGCCCGAGATCGTCAAGGCGTTCGAGGAGGCGGTCCGCGACGGGATGGACATCATCAACTTCTCCGGCGGCGGCCCGCAGGCCGATCCCGCGAACCGATGCGCTGATCGAGACGGTCGCGAACGTCGTCCGCGCAGGCGTCGTCCCGGTCGTCTCCGCAGGGAACGACAGGGACTTCTTCGGCCTGGGCACCGCAGGCTCGCCCGCGACCGCTCCCGACGCGATCGCCGTCGGCGCGACCACGAACTCGCATGTCTTCGACGCGTCGTTCTCCGTCGTGTCGCCGGGCGGCCCTTCGGCCGGATCCCGTTCGTGCCCGACCGACGACATCCCGCAGGGGTGGATCGACGCGAACCAGCGGCTCGTCGACGTGGGAGTCGATCGCCGGGGCGAATCGGCTTCTGTGCGAGGGCTCGCTCCCGGCAGGGTCGCTGACGGGTCGATCGCGCTCGTCAGTCGCGGCGGCTGCCAGTACCAGGCGAAGCTCAACCGCGCCCGCGATGCCGGGGCAGTCGGCATGGTCATCGCGGAGAGCGCGGCCGGCGATCCCGGGTTCTCGATCTTCCAGGGCGCGGGCGGGACGATCTCCGACCTCGACGGCGCGAGGCTCCGCGCGGCGATGGCCGGGTCCGGCGGCGCGGCGACCGTCCGCTTCACGAAGGAGGCGCTCGAGGTTCCCACGTCGTGGCCGGGAGTTCCGACGAGCTTCACGGCCGGTGGGTTGACCCCGTTCGGCCATGCGCTGAAGCCCGACGTCACTGCGCCCGGCGCGAACATCATCTCCTCGACGCTGCCCGAGTTCGCGGGCGATCCGTTCATCGTCTCCGCGGGCACGAGCTTCTCCGCGCCGCACGTCTCCGGCGCCGCGGCTCTCCTCCTCCAGCGCCACCCGACGTGGACGGCGAAGCAGGTGAAGTCGGCGCTGATGTCGACCGCCGGGCCGGCGTTCGCCGACACGGCGCTGACCCAGGAGGCGTCTGTGCTCGTTCAGGGCGCCGGGCTCGTGAACGTGGGTCGCGCCGACCGCCCGGTCCTCTTCACCGATCCGGCAGTCGCTCTCCTTCGGCTACCTCGACGTCAACGCCGGGGCGGCAAGCCGAGCGATCTCGGTGCTCGTCTCCGATGCCGGAGACGGGGCGGGTGCCTGGAGCGTCGAGGTCCAGCCGCAGGTGACGTCGAGCGGGGCGAGCGTCGGAGCGGCTCCGTTCTCGCTCGCGAGCGGAGGAACGGCGGTCGTCCAGGTGGTCGCGAGCGCCGCCGCGGGAGCGCCACAGGGCGACAACTTCGGCTTCGTCCTGCTCCGTCGTGGAGACGTGGTCAGGCGCATCCCGTACGCGTTCTCGGTTACGCGGCCGCAGCTGACCGGAAGCCCGACGACCCCGCTGCGCCCGCTTCAGACCGGCGACACCGCGCAGCGGAGACGATCGCGCCCGCGTGTACCGCTGGCCGACGCTGCCGTTCGGGATCCTCTCGATCTTCGGAGTCGACCCCTCCGTCAACGACGACGGCAGGGAGAAGGTCTACACCCTCGACATCGCCCGGCAGGCGGTCAACGCCGGCGTCGTCATCGACCGTCCGCGGCTTCGGCTCGATGCCGCGATCACCGCGCATGCTGAGCTCGAACGCCCCGATCCACCCGTGGTTCCTGAGCTCGCTCGACGAGAACGACGTGCAGGGGTACTCGGGCATCCCGGTCAACTCGAACGGATCTGATGCCGGACTTCCTCTGCAACGTCGGAGCCGCCGGCGGCGTCTTCCTTCCGCCCGGGCGCTACTACGTCTCCGTGGACTCCGGGCCGCGACTTCTTCACGGGACGCTCGCTCGCAGGCCCTACCGGCTGCGCTCCTGGGTCAACGACGTCAGGCCGCCGAACATCGACGCTGATCACGAGACGGATCTCCGCGGGCCGCCCGACGATCGTCGCGCGCGTGCGTGACGCCGCGCTCGGGAGTCGATCCGCTGTCGATGCTGCTCCTCTTCGGCCAGGACCACCAGCTCGCCGCGACGGCGTACGACTCCGACACCGGCATCGCCGTCTTCCCGATCCCGCGCGAGGCGAACGCGCTCCAGCCGGGGCCGGAGTTCATGCGGATCTTCGCGTCCGACTTCCAGGAGACGAAGAACATCCAGACCGAGGGCGTCAACCCGATGCCGAACTCGCAGGTTCCGCGGCGTCCGCATGGAGGTCGTCCCGCGGCCGACGATCACCTGGGTGCTCCCGAGCAGGAATGCGTGTCTTCCGGCGCGGGCGAAGCTTCAGGTCGTCGCGGGCTCGAACGCCACGATCTCGTCGGTCGGGTTCTTCGACGGTCGGCGCCAGATCGCTCGCACCCGGCGCAACGTCGCAGGGATCTACGACATCACGTGGCGGACGAGCGGCAAGCGACGCGGAAAGCACACGCTGACGGCCGTCGTCTCGGACACCCGCGGTCGCGAGGCCGAGGCGACGTTGCAAGTTCGCATCTGCCGCTAGCGGCTCGGCTCAGCGTCGCGTGAACTGATCCTCGTCGGTCTCGCTCGGCTCCTGGTAGACGACGAGCCCGAGGAGGAACCCCTTGAACTGCGCGCTCAGCGGCGGGCCGCCGGGCGGCCGCGGCGGCTGTGACCGCTGATACGCGAACTCGGCGCCGAGCAGCAGGATGAGGGCCACGACGTAGACGAACACGAGGAAGGTCATGACGCCCGTGATCGACCCGTAGATCACGTTGTAGCGCGAGAAGTCGAGGAGGATCGCGAGCAGCTTGGCCGCTCCCCAGATGCCGACCGCCGTCAGGATGGCGCCCGCGAGCGCTGCGCCTCTGCGCAGCTTCCGCCCCGGGACGACGCGGTAGAGCAGCAACGTCATCACCGCGATGAGGGAGAGCTGGAGGCCGTCGCGGACGAGCGTGCCGGTCGGGCTCGAGATCACCTCGATGCCGAGGCGCTCGGAGACGGACTCGACGGCGCGGCTGAACAACGCCGCGAACGCGGAGACGGCGATCACGGCCAGGACGAGGACGCCCGTGACGCCCACCAGCACGAAGTCGACGAGCTTCGCATGGGCCGCAGGTCGTCGCCGCTCGACCTTGAGGGCCGACTCGAGGCCGACGCGGATGGCGGCCATCATCCCGGATGCCCCCCAGAAGAGGGCGATCAGGAACAGGAGCCCCAGTGCAGACAGCGGCGAGGCGATCTGCTCGATCGAGCTGCGCACGTCCTGCTCGCCCGCCGTGGAGACGGGCAGGACGTCGAGGAGCTCGTCGATCACGGTCGTCCGGAGCTCGTCGTTCTGGAGGATGAGGCCGAAGATCGAGACCAGCAGGATCGTCAGCGGGAAGAGCGAGAAGAGCACGTTGAAGCCGATCGCCGCCGCGTACTGCGGGCAACGGTCGCGAAAGAGGTCCTCGAACGCGTATGCGAGATCGACGACGTAGCTCTTGACGGCGTCGAGCGGCGCCCGCAGGAGTCGCGTCATGCGTCCGCTCGGCTCCACCGCTCCAGTCTCGGTCACGGTACTGAGTCTAGGCCGAGCCTAGGCCGCCGATGGTGACGCCAGACTTCGCACGTGGCGTCGCACCGGAACTCCCTCGCGCGGGTCGTCGACTCGAACCCGTTCACCGTGGTCGTCGTCGCGACGATCGCGGTCAACGCCGTCGTCCTCGGCCTCCAGACGTACGAGGGGATCGAGGAGCGCTGGGGCTCACTGCTGAACGCGCTGAACGCCGCGTGCGTCGCGGTTTTCATCGTCGAGCTCGGCATCCGGATCGCCTCCTACTGGCCGCGGCCCTGGGAGTTCTTCAGGAACGGCTGGAACATCTTCGACTTCATCGTGATCGGGGCGACGTTCGTGCCGGGAGTCGCCGAGAACTCCACCTTGCTTCGCCTGGTGCGCCTGCTCAGGGTCGTCCGCCTCGTGCGGGTGCTCCCCGATCTGCGACTCCTCCTGCTCGGCGTCTGGCGCAGCGTTCCCCCGCTCGCCTCGATCGCGGCGGTGACCGCGATGATCCTCTTCGTCTACGGAATGGTCGGCTGGGTGCTCTTCGCCGACGATCTTCCCGAGCAGTGGGGAAACATCGGCCGGGCGATGCTCACGCTGTTCGTGATGCTCACGCTCGAGGACTTCCCCGTGTACATGGCCGACGCGATGGAGATCCATCCCTGGGCCTGGGTCTACTTCGTCAGCTTCATCCTCGTCGCCGCGTTCATCGTGCTGAACGTGCTGATCGGCATCGTCCTGAACTCGATGGAGGAGGCGCGCGAGCTCGAGCGGAGGCAGGCGATTCGCGACCGGCACCCGGGAAGGCGCCAACCGTCGTCACCCGTGGACCCGGAGGCGCACGCACACGTCAGCGAGCGGATCGTGATCCTGCGGCGGGCGCTCGACGATCTCGAGCTCGAGCTGGCGCTCGAGAGCGAGCCGCGGGAGCGTGCGACGGGCTAGCCGTCCGAGCCCCAGTCGGTGCCGACCAGTGCAAGCACCAGGACGAGCGCACCGAGCCCGATCGCGACGAGGGCCATGCGGCGGCCACGGCCGTCGCGACCCAGGAGCCCGAGCGTGATGCCCCCACCGGCGATCACGAACGGCAAGCCGAGCCATATCCCCGGAAGGGACAGCACAGAGACGATGCTGCACACGAGCGCGCGTTTTCCGGCGAGGTCGGCGGCCGCCGGGCTTGCCTGGGTGCGCCGGACGACGATGCCGAACACGATCGCTGTGACGACGAGGATGAGCACCACGCTGATCGCGAAGGCCGGCCAGTCCGCCGGGAAGGGCTCCTCGGTGTCGAGCATGTGGTCGAAGAACATGGCGACTATCGCGAGAAGGGCGACGCCCGCCGCCACGGCTTTCCACCAGGGGATGCCTGTGCTCACCTGCGAACGTCGCGCAGCAGGTACGCGGCAACCGGCTCCGCCTTGCCCTTCACATGCTTCGGCGGAAGCGCCTGCACGATCGCGCGCTCCCCGAGCAGTCGGTACGTCTCCGCTGCGATGAGCACGCCGTCGACGGGCGCCTCGGCCTGCAGCCGCGCTGCGAGGTTGACGACGTCACCGACGAGCCCGTGCTTGCGATGCCCGCTCGCGGCGCCGACCACCCCCGCGTGCACCTCGCCGCTCGAGACGCCCACCCGGAACCGGGGCCAGTCGTCGTGGCCCTCGGCCGACTTGCGCGCCGCGCGCTGTAGGAGCAGGCTCGCCCGCGCCGCGCGCACCGCGTGGTCCGGCTCCTCGTTCTTCCCGAACACGACCATCAGCTCGTCGCCGACGATCTGGTGCACCTCGCCGCCGGAGCGCTCCATCAGCGGGATGATCCGCTCGAAGTACGCGTTCAGCATGCTCGCGACCTCGGCCGGCTGATGCGCTTCGGAGTAGCGGGTGAAGCCCTCGAGATCCGCGAGGAGCACGCTGACGTTCTTCGCTCCCGCGAGCGTCTCGTCGAGGTAGAGCGGGCTGAACCGCTCCTCGTGCCACTCGGAGCGCGCCGCCTGGGCGATCACGAGGAACGCGACGAGCATGAGGACATGCCACTCCCACCACGAGAGCTGCCAGTTCGCCGCCCACGCGATGACGACCATCGCCTCGGCGAGGAGCGCGAACGCGAGCGTGAACGCGAACACGAAGCGCGCGGGACGCCGTCGATAGAGGCGTATGAAGCCGAACGCCGCGAAGCCGTAGAGCGCGAGACCCCCCGCGGCGAGCACGAGCTGCCACCCGTCGAGCTCCTCCGCTTCGAGCGGGCCGTCGAGCGGTGGCAGCTCGGCGAGCGAGACGACGGCCCAGATTCCCAGCAGCCCGCAGAGCCCCGCCAGCAGGAGCGGCGCGCTCCGGACGACGCTGCGCGCTCGCTCCGGGCTGAGCTCGATCGACGAGGCGGCCGCGAAGACGCCCGCGACGACGAGCCCGAACGGCGTCGCGAGCTCGAAGCCCGCGTTCGGGCCGAGCAGGACCGTCGGCGTCGCAAGGGCGTGCAGCCCGAGGAAGCCCGAGCTCGCGATGAACGCGAGCGAGATGAGGAAGAGTCGCGCGTCGCGTCGCCGGCGTGCGGCCGTGCTGACCGCCCAGCCGAGGGCCGTCGCTACCGCGGCTGCCCCGAGCACGAGCCAGAAGTGCGCCTGCTGATTCTCCCAGCTGACGTCGATCGTCGGGCGCGCAAGCAGAATCGCGAGCACGACGAGCGGAGCGGCGACGACGGCGAGCCACGTGGCGGAGAACATCGAACCGGGGTCAGGCTAAAGCCTGACCCCATCGCGCGGTAGAGTGAGACCGTGATGTTCCGGGACACAGCCCGCGCATAGCGCCCGACTCGTATCCTCCCGCGCGATGAAGGTCGTGCTCCCGGACTCCTCGGAGCTCGAGCTGCCGGACGGTGCTTCGGGGCTCGACGCGGCGCGCGCGATCGGCCCGAAGCTCGCCGAGCAGGCCGTGCTCGTCCGCGTGAACGGCTCGACGCGTGACCTTCGCCTTCCGCTCTCCGACGGGGAGCAGATCCGCTTTCTGACGACGCGAGACATGCAGGACGAGGACGCGCTCTCGGTGCTTGCGGCATTCGACCGCGCACCTGCTCGCCGAGGCCGTTCTGCGTCTCCATCCTGGTGTCAAGATCGCGATCGGGCCCCCGATCGCCGACGGCTTCTACTACGACTTCGAGTTTCCGGAGCCGATCGGGGAAGACGATCTCGCCGCGATCGAGGACGAGATGCGGCGTGAGCTCGCGGAGGGCCGAACGTGGGCGCGCGAGGAAATCTCCCGCGACGAGGCGGTCGAGCGCTTCGAATCCGAGTCCCAGCCGTACAAGGTCGAGCTGGCTCGCGAGGCCGACGGGGCGATCTCCCTCTACACGCAGGGCGACTTCACCGATCTCTGCCGCGGGCCGCACCTGCAGGACTCCTCGCCGATCGGTGCGCTGAAGCTCACCGGGCTCGCCGGCGCGTACTGGCGGGGCGACGAGAAGAACACGCAGCTGACGCGGATCTACGGGACGGCGTTCTTCTCGCAGGCCGATCTCGACGCGCATCTAGAGCGCCTCGAGCAGGCACGCGCGCGCGACCATCGCCGGCTGGGCCTGGATCTCGATCTGTTCCACTTCGACCCGCACTCACCCGGATCGCCCTTGTGGCACCCGAAGGGAATGGTCATCTACAACGAGCTCGAGGCGGTTCGGCGCCGCGAGAACGCGCGACGCGGCTACCTCGAGGTGAAGACGCCGTTGATCTACGACAAGGCGCTGTGGGTCACCTCGGGCCACTGGGAGAAGTTCAGGGAGAACATGTTCCTGATCCCGGGGGACACCGAAGATCAGACGTATGCCATCAAGCCGATGAACTGCCCCGGCCACATGCTGCTCTTCGGCAGCCAGCTTCGCAGCTACCGCGACCTCCCGATTCGCTACGCCGAGGCGGCGCCGCTTCACCGAAACGAGCTGGCCGGCACGCTGCACGGGCTCACGCGGGTCCGGTACGTCACCCAGGACGACGCCCACATCTTCTGCACCGAGGAGCAGATTCCGGCAGAGCTCGACGGCTGCCTCGAGTTTCTGAGGTACCTGTACGGGCTCTTCGACGTCATCCCGAGCGCCGAGTTCTCGACGCGGCCCGACAACAAGCTCGGGAGCGACGAGGAGTGGGACTTCGCCGAAGGCGAGATCCATGCCGCACTCGAGCGGAACGGGATTCCGTACGTCGTCGGGGCGGGGGAGGGGTCGTTCTACGGACCGAAGATCGACCTCCACATGACCGACGTGCTCGGCCGCTCCTGGCAGATGGGGACGATCCAGCTCGACGCCCAGATGCCCGCTCGCTTCGGCCTCACCTATATGGGCGCCGACAACCGCGAGCACGGCGTCTACGTCGTCCATCGCGCGCTGTTCGGGTCGTTCGAGCGCTTCATCGGGATCCTGATCGAGCACTACGGCGGCGACTTCCCGTTCTGGCTCGCACCCGTGCAGGCGCGGGTGGTGCCCGTGGGCGAGGCGCATCGCGAGGCCGCGCAGGCGTTGCGGGCGCGGCTCTCGGCGGAGGGCTTCCGCGTCGAGGTCGACGAGCGCGACGAGACGCTCGGCAAGCGGATCCGCGAGGCGGAGGTCGAGAAGGTGCCGTTCGTCGTCGTCTACGGCGACCGGGAGTCGGACGACGCGCTGGCCGTGAGAGGGCGTGGGGGCGAGCAGTCGACCCTCTCGCTCGACGAGTTGCTCGAGAGGTTCCGGGGACTCGCGTGTGGCCGAAGGCTCGTGGGGCCGCGCAGCGGCTCGCCTCGCCCTCTCAGATCCATCGGCAGACGAAGGGCGAGGCAAGCCTCGAATTCCGGGTCTTGCGCACGACCAGGCTGCTACCATCCTCCCTCTGCAAGCAGGAGCGGATAGCTTCCTCACCTCCCGGACGTGATCCGAGGGGGTTCAACCGAGTGAGGTTGGACGGAAGATCGGCCGCTGCTTGCAGCGGTTTTGTCGTATACGAGGAGGGAATCGAGAGTCTGGTGATTAGCCTTTGAGACCGCGCCGCCGCCGGCCCACCATGGACCGGGTCGTTCCGCGCAAGCGGGAGGAGCGCATCAACGAGGAGATCCGCGTGCCGCGCGTTCGGCTCGTGGACGAGAACGGAGGACAGGTAGGGATCACGGAGACGAAGGAAGCGCTCGAGTTCGCGTTCAAGAGAGGGCTCGACCTCGTCGAAGTCGCCGCCGGCGCAGATCCGCCCGTGGCGCGCGTGATGGACTACTCCAAGTACCGCTACGAGCAAGAGCAGCGCGCGAAGCAGGCCCGAAAGCACCAGCTCCAGATCCAAGTCAAGGAGATCAAGCTCAGACCCAAGATCGGAACCCATGACTACGAGACCAAGAAGGGGCACGTCGTGCGCTTTCTGGGTCAGCGGGCGAAGGTGAAGGTCACGATCATGTTCCGCGGACGCGAGACGCTGCATCCGGAACGCGGTCGGAACCTCCTCATGCGCCTCGCCGAGGACGTGAAGGAGCTCGGATCGATCGAGCAGCAGCCGATCCTCGACGGCCGCAACATGGTCATGGTTCTGGCGCCATTGAAGAACGTGGGAGTGAAGACAGATGCCAAAGATGAAGACATCCTCGGGAGCGAAGAAGAGATTCAAGGTGACGGGAGCGGGGAAGATCCTGCGCCGGCACGCGATGAAGAGCCACAACCTCGAGAAGAAGTCGTCGAAGCGTAGGCGCGGCTTTCGGAAGATGTACGGCGTCGCGGAGAGCGACGTCAAGAGCGTCAAGAAGCTCCTGAGGGGCGGCTGAGCATGCCCGGGTCAAGCGTGCGGTCCATGCGCGGAAGAAGCGCGCCAAGGTTCTCAAGGAGGCCAAGGGCTACTGGGGGCGTAAGAACTCGAGCTACAAGCTCGCGAAGGAGCAGGTCGACCGTTCGCTCGTGTACGCGTACCGCGACCGGAAGGTCAAGAAGCGGACGTTCCGCTCGCTCTGGATCGTGCGGATCAATGCAGCCGCGCGCGCCAACGGGCTCTCGTACAACCGGTTCATGGCGGGCGTGCGCCTGGCGGGCATCGAGCTCGACCGCAAGTCGCTGGCGGACATCGCGGTCTCGGACCCGAAGGCGTTCTCCGTGGTCGCGGACCGGGCGAAGGCGGCGCTCGAGTCCGACTCGCCCGCGGCCGCCTAGAGCTTCTAACGTGATGATCGCCCGTCGCGAGGCGAGTGTTGGACGTCGGGAGCCAAGGACGCAGGGAGCACTCATATCCTCTGGATATGGGTGCGACTGAGGACGCCGGATCACGGCGTCCAGCGCCGCATCGCGACATGGTCGCTCATTGCGTTAGGAGCTCTTGATCGAGTCGCGTCACAACGAGAAGCTCCGGCTCGTCCGGAAGCTTCTCTCTGCGCGCAAGCACCGGGAGGAGAGCGGGCTCTTCGCCGTCGAGAGCGAGGATCTCGTGGAGGCCGCCCGCGACGCGGGAATCGAGCCGGTCGAGCTGCTCGTGGCCGGCGAGAACGTCCTCCCCGAGCTTCTCGGCGAGGTGTCGACGCTCGGGCATGCGCCGCGCGTGGTGGGCGTCTTCCGTCGTGCCGACCTGCCCGCGGGGACGAGAGACGTGACGGTCGCGCTCTGGCGTGTCACCGATCCGGGAAACGTCGGGACACTCATGCGGACCGCGGATGCCTTCGGCGCGGCGGTCTCGCTCTCACCCGAGTGCGCCGATCCGCTCGGCCCCCGGGCGGTGCGTGCGTCGGCCGGCGCGATCTTCCGGGTCCCGCTCGTGGAGTGGGACGACGCGCCGGCTCGCTGCGTCGCCCTCGACGCACACGGCGGCGACCCCCTCGCCGACGTCGACCTCGCTCCGCCGCTCACGCTCCTCCTGGGCTCGGAGCGCGAAGGGCTCCCCGAAGCCCTAGTGACACAGTGTCACAAGGCGACGATCCCGCTTCCCGGCGAGGCCGAGTCGCTGAACGTCGCGGCGGCGGGAGCGATCGCGCTCTACGAGCTCGCTCGCCGCTCGCCGTCGCCGTAACACCCTGTGTCAGACACTGCGGGCGCGCCCGGTGGGACGCGGCCTGCCGAGACCGGTTCGAACTGGTCATGCCGACACGCGCGATCTCGCGCCGTTGACCTCTTTCGCCTGTGGACACACCGGCACTCTCTCGTTGCGTGCGGACGCTTGTCAGATCCATGTCTGACACGAGCTTCTAGCCGAACCCGCCGCCGCCTCCGCCGCCGCCTCCGCCACCCCCGCCCGAGAAGCCGCCGCCGCCTCCGCCCGAGCCCGTGTTCGGGGGCGCGAGCGCGCTGCCGAATCCCGACGCGAGGTCGCCGATAGACATGCTCGACGCGCCGGAGCCGAGGTCGCCGCCTGGCGAGATCCAGTAGATCGAGCTGGCCTCGTGGAGCGCCTCCGGCATGTGGATCTGTGCGCCCTGGAGGACACGGTCCGCAATCCCGAAGGCGATGCCGTACACGAGGAAGCGCTCCCACAACGCGAGCGTCGCGGGCGGCGCCTCGTCGAGCCGCGGGAAGTCCGTCAGGTAGCGGCGGAATGCATCCCAGCGCTCGGCCTCGACCTGCGCGGAGAGGTTGCGGCGTTTCCAGACGCGGCGCGCGAAGATCACGGTCGCACCGAGCAGAGCCGCGTTGACGACCAGCGCGATCCCGGCGCCGACCAGCAGGACGTCGGAGTAGCGCGGATAGACGGAGCGCCAGCCGTCCTGCGCGAGAAAGACGAGGAGGGCTCCGACACCAGCAAAGACGAGCCCGGCGAGGACGAGGGGTACCGCGCCCGTCGAGCGGAACCACTTCCTCCGGCCGCCCTCTCTTCCCACGGCGCCCTTGAACGACTCGAAGCGCTCCGACATCGACTCCCGCTCGTCTTCGATCCGGTCGCGGAAACGCGAGAGCCGTTCCGACCCGCCGTCGAGCACGGCATCGACGACGCCTGCGACGTCGTCCTCCCAACGGGTCAGCTCCTGCGGCTCTCCGGCCGAGAGCTCGAGATCCGAGACGTGCTCCGTGCGCAGCCCGGCCCAGATCTTTCGCTCCGTGGTCGTCGGTACCGCTTTGTAGTGGCCACGGCGGATGAGGTCGAACAGCGTCGCGGTGAACTCGTACGACCCCGCCTCGCCGCCCTGGCGGAGCAGCGTGGGAACGAGGGCGGGCTCGGTGTCGGTGGGAGGCTCCTGCTCGTACTCGCGGTCGTAGGCGGTGCGAAGCTCTCGTCCCATGAACCAGAAGACGGCGGCGATTACGAGCAGCGCGGGGAGCGTCGCCAGCGCGACGGCGATGAGCGCCGTCCGCAGGAGGTTGTCCTTCAGGCCGTCGATCCGCTCGCGGTCTCGCTCGTACTCCTCGGCGTCGGCCTGCTCTTCCGCGACGATCTCTGCAAGCCCCGGGCCGTCCTCCACACGCATCGCCGACGTCGAGGTGAAAGCCTCCCGCGGATAGAGAGTCCGCAGCTCGACGTACTGACCGGCGCCGACATCGACCGCGCGAAGGAGAGCGCGCGAGCCGGCGAGCGTCACGTCGCCGCGCACCCAGACCGGCTTCCCCCACGCGCGAAGAACGCGACCAGGCCCCGACATCGTCGCGGTCAGGCGACCGAGCGACTGCTCCCACTCGTCGCCCCAGACCTTCAGGTTGACGTCGACGACGTCGTCGTAGCCGACCGCCAGCCCGCTGAAGCGGTAGCGGATCGTGAACGTGCGTGTCTGATCGCGTGCCTGGAACCGCCAGACCACGCGTACTCGGCCACCGAGGTCCGTTACTCCGAACCGGTTCGGCGGCCCGCCCGGCTCGAGCTCGGTCGACGCGCCCGGGGCGAACGTGCTGCCGTTCTCGAGGACGACGACGTCCGAGATCCGCTCGCCCCGCCGGTACGGGATCTCACGGAAGCCGTATGTGAACTGGAACCCGCCGCCGAAGGAGACGGTGATCGCCTCCTCGACCGCGACGGCTCCGTCAGGCCGCGACCCGAGCCTGGACGTCGGCAGAGACGAGGTCGTACGACTGCGCGAGCGCCGCCGGCGCGAACGCCAGCGCGATGAGCGCCGCAGCACTGACGAGGAAGGACAGGCGCAACATCGATTGACCGGCTACCGGCTTCACACCCCGAGGCTTCCGGAATCGCCCAGACATGGAGGGGTCTGCTCTCGCGCGACTGGAGCTCGCGCTAGCGAGCTCCAGTCTGGCGCACTAGAAATCCACGACCGGGACCTCGCGCTGTGCCTCCTCCTCGACCTCGAAGAACTCGCGGATGCTGAAGCCGAACGGCCCTGCCAGCACGAGACCCGGGAAAGTCTGGATCGCGTTGTTGAACGTCAGCACGGAGTCGTTGTAGACCTGGCGCGCGACGGCAACCCGATTCTCGGTCTCGGCGAGCTCCGTCTGGAGCTGCCGGAAGTTCTCGTCCGCCTGGAGCTCCGGGTACGCCTCGGCAACGGCGAAGAGGCGACCGAGCGCGGCGCCCAGGATGCCCTCCGCCTGCGCGGTCTCGGCCGGCGTCCCCGCCTGCTGGGCTCGCGTGCGCGCCTGCGTGACGGCTTCGAAGGTCTCGCGCTCGTGCGCCGCGTACCCCTTGACGGTCTCGACCAGGTTCGGGATCAGGTCCCAGCGCCGCTTGAGCTGGACTTCGACCTGGGCCCAGGCGTTGTCCACGCGGTTCCGCAGCCGGACCAGGTTGTTGTAGAGAAGGACCGCCGCGATGGCGATCACGAGGACGATCGCGAGGATGACGATGACCCAGATCACGACGGCCCGACTCTATGGATAGGCTGGGCGAATGGCAACCGTGGCCGGGCTCTTCGTCTCTCCCGCCCGCAAGAGCGGCCGCTCCGAAGCCCGCGAGCGGGTGCTCGCGATCGAGAGTCAGGGCTTCGAGGGTTGCGCCCACGGAAACCCTCCGCGCCGTGAAGTGCTCCTCGCCTCGAAGCACCACCTCGAGGAGGTGGGAGTCGAGCCTGGAGCGATCCGCGAGAACGTGACCGTCGAGGGCGCCGACGTCCAGGCCTGGCCGGTTGGTCAGCGCGTGAAGGTGGGAGAGGCCGTGCTCGAGATCACGATGGTGTGCGACCCCTGCCACCGGATGGACGAGCTTCGGGAGGGTCTGCGCGCGGAGATCGACGGCAAGCGCGGAATGTTGGCGCACGTCGTCGAGGGCGGCGAGATCGCGCTCGGCGACTCCATCGAGCTGCTCTGACGCCGATCAAGCGGCGCGCGTCCGGCATACGAAGATCATGTCCTCTTCGTCCTCGAACGGCCGGGAATCGAACCATCCGTAGACCACCTCGACCTCGAAGCCCGCCTGATCGAGGAGGCCTAGCCACTCGGGAGCCGACAGCCAGTGGAGGCCGAAGGTCACCGAGGCGCCTCCCGAGCGCACCGAGAGCGACAGCGTCCTCGACCCCTCGTCCCAGACGGCCCGCTCGAAGATCCCGGGCTCCCGCTCGAGCCAGCGGTCGTGCGTCTCGTCGATGTCGTCTCGGCTCGGCGCGAACACGTCGAACACGTAGCGCCCGTCCGGTTCGAGCAGCGAGCGCGCAGCCGCGAGCGCACCAAGCTTCTCGCCCTCTGTCTCCATGTGCAGCAGCGAGCGGAAAGGGCAGATGACGAGCGGGACACGCTCCGACACCGGCGGATCGCGGAGATCGCCCAGGCGGAGATCGAGACGGTCTGCGACCCCGGCCGCTTCACCGGCCGCACGTGCGATCGCAAGCATCTCGGGGGACGAGTCGACTCCGATCACGGAAACGCCTGACTTGCGCGACCGGAATCGCGATCCTGCCCGTGCCGACCGCGAGCTCGACCACGGGCCCGCCCGACGCGAGCGCCTGGTCGACGTAGAAGCCGACGTCCTCCGTGACGGAGCGGCTCCACGGATCGTAGAACCCGGCGATTCGGTCGTACAAGGTCATGGGTTCCACGATTGAACCAGCACACCGGTCGTCGTCGTACGCTCCCGGCGTGCGCGTGGGACTGGGGCATCTCGTGGTGGCTGCCTTCGTGGTCGAGGCGATCCTCGCGGGCGGCAACGCCGTCGGTGTCAAGTTCTCCAACCAGGAGCTCGATCCGTTGTGGGGCGCCGGCCTCCGGTTCGCCCTGGCGTCACTTCTGCTCTTCGCGGCCGTCGTCGCGCTCCGGCTTCCGCTGCCGCGCGGGAGAGCAGCGACGAGCGCGCTCGTCTACGGCGCGTTGAACTTCGCTGCCGGCTTCGGGCTCGCGTACTACGCGCTTGTCGAGCTGGACGCCGGGTTTGGCCAGATACTCCTGGCGCTCGTGCCGCTCGTCACGCTCCTGCTCGCCGTGGCCCAGCGCGAGGAGCGGCTTCGGGCCGCGGCTCTCGTCGGAGCGCTGCTTGCACTCGGTGGCGTGATCGCGATGTCCCGGGCACCTCTGGACGAGGGGGTTCCTCTCCGATTTCTCCTCGCCGCACTCGGAACTGCGATCTGCTGGGCTCAGGCGGCTATCCTCGTGCGCCGCTTTCCGGCAGTCCATCCCGTGACGATGAACGCGGTCGGCATGGGGATCGGGGCCACCCTGCTCGTGCTGCTGTCGGCCTTCGTCGGGGAGACGATCGAACTTCCTCGAGAGCTGGAGACCTGGCTTGCGCTCGGGTACCTCGTCGTCGTCGGCTCGATCGTAGTGTTCGTCCTGTACGTGTTCGTGCTTCGGTTCTGGAGCGCATCCCGAGCGGCCTACTTGTTCGTCGTCTCGCCGTTCGTGACCGTCCTTGTCTCCGCCTGGCTGCTCGACGAGCCCGTGGGCGCTTCCCTCGTCCTCGGCGGAGCCCTCGTGCTCGCCGGCGTCTATATCGGGGCGCTGCGGGCCGACACGGTCGACGCCGAATTGGCCGAGCCCGGCGGTCCCGCCTGATCCGGAGCGCTATCCTGGACACGTGACGTCCGTGCGAGCAGCGCTCTTTACCGAGCCCCGGTTCGGAACCGGGGTTTCGGCGCTCGCGTAGCACTCGTCGTTCCTCCAGTTCCCGCCCTGGGTTGTCCCGATCTCGTGTGCGAGTGAAAGAGGAACGATGACACGAAAAGCAGAGAACGATCCCGCTACAGTCGCCGCCGTGGACTCGCAGGCGTTCGAGAACGACGCGCTCGCGGCAGTCGCGGACGCAGAGTCGAGGGACGAGCTCGAACAGGCCCGCGTCGAGTACCTCGGGCGAAAGAGCGCGCTGAAGCTCGCCCTACGTGAGGTTCGGGACCGCGAGACGGGCCAGACGCTGAATGCCCTGCGCGAGAAGATCGAGACGGCGATCGGCGACCGCGAGGAGGAGCTCCGTCGGGCCGAGCTCGACCGCAAGCTGACCGAGGACGTGGTCGACGTCACCCTCCCTGGTGAAGAGCGGCGACTCGGAACGCTGCATCCGACGACGCTCACGCGCCGGATCATCGAGGACGCCTTCCTCGGGCTCGGCTACGAGGTGATCGACGACCGCGAGGTCGAGACGGTCCACTACAACTTCGACCAGCTCGCCTTCCCGCCCGAGCATCCCTCGCGCTCGCCTCGCGACACGTTCTTCCTCGACCCTGTCCGTCTGCTCCGGACGGAGACGTCTCCCTCCCAGATTCACGTCATGGAGGCGAAGCAACCGCCCATCTACATGGTCTCTCTCGGGCGTGTCTACCGCCGGGACGAGATCACCGCGACTCGTTTCCCGATCTTCCACCAGTTCGAGGGCCTCGCCGTCGATCGCTCGATCACGCTCGCCGACCTGAAGGGGACGCTGTTGCACGTAATGCGCGCACTCTTCGGCGACGAGCGGCGCGTCCGCTTTCGCACGCACTACTTCCCGTTCACCGAGCCCTCGATCGAACCGGACGTCTCCTGCCCGATCTGCGACATGCAGGGTTGTCGCACGTGCAAGTTCACCGGCTGGATCGAGCTCGGCGGCGCAGGCATGGTCGACCCGCAGGTGCTCGCGAACGTCGGGATCGACCCGGACGAATGGTCGGGCTTCGCCTTCGGGTGCGGGATCGAGCGCGCGGCTCAGCTCCGGCACGGAATCTCCGAGATCCGTCCGTTCTGGGAGAACGACCTGCGCGTCCTGAGGCAGTTCTAGGCATGCGTGTCCCGCTGTCGTGGCTGCGCGACTACGTCGCCCTCGAGATGCCGATCGAGAGCCTCGCCGAACGGCTCGACATGTCGACGGCCGTCGTCGCGGCGATCGAGCGGCGCGGCGTCCCGGACGAGGACGGCAACCTCGGCCTCTTCCGCGTCGGCAAGGTGCTCGAGGCGACCAAGCATCCGAACGCCGACCGCCTACAGCTCTGCGTCGTCGACGTCGGGGAGTCGGAGCCGTACCAGATCGTGTGCGGGGCGTGGAACTTCGGTGCGGGCGCCACGGTTGCCGTCGCGCTTCCGGGCGCCACCCTTCCCGGAGGTCTCGTGCTCGAGCGGCGAAAGCTCCGCGGGGAGGAGTCCGCCGGGATGATCCTCTCCGAGCGCGAGCTCGAGCTGGGTCAGGATCACACCGGGATCATCGTGCTCGAGGACGGCGAGCCGGGGGCGCCGCTCGGTGACGCGATTCCCCTCCAGGACGTCGTTCTGGACCTCGAGATCACCGGCAACCGTCCCGATCTGCTCTCTGTCTACGGTGTCGCCCGGGAGGTGGCGGCGCTCTTCCGGCTCGACCTCGCCGAGCCGCCAGGTCGCGACCCAGAGCCGGCTGGCGACGAGCCCGTCGACGTGACGATCGACGACTTCGACGGTTGCCCGCGCTACATCGGACGGCTCTTCCGGGACGTCCGGATCGGCCCATCTCCGCTGTGGCTCCGCGCGCGCCTGGACGCCGCGGGCATGCGGCCCATCTCCAACGTCGTCGACGTCACGAACTACGTGATGCTCGGGCTCGGAAACCCGCTCCACGCATTCGATCAGGCGAAGCTTGCCGGTGGAAGGATCGTCGTTCGGCGGGCACGCGCAGGAGAGAAGCTCACGACGCTGGACGGCGTGGAGCGCGCACTCGACCCCTCCGACCTGATGATCGCCGACGCGGAGCGCTCGGTCGCCCTGGCCGGGATCATGGGAGGAGAGGAGACTGAGATCTCCGACGGAACCACCGAGCTCCTCCTCGAGGCCGCCAATTTCGAGCCGACAGGGCTGTGGCGCACCTCCGAGCGACTTCGACTTCGCACCGAGGGCTCGAATCGCTGGGAGAAGGGCGTGGACCCGTATCTCGCAGAGCAGGCCGCCGCGTGGTCGACCGAGCTGATTCGTGGATCTGACCGGAGCCCGCTTCGTGGGACACACGGACGCGAAGGCCGAGCTTCCGACGCCCCCGGTCGTTCGCTTCCGCTCTGAGCGGGCGAATGCGGTCATGGGACTCGAAGTCCCGGCCGACGAGCAGCAGGACATCCTCACCCGCCTCGGCAACGAGCGGCGCGACGGCGAATACGTCGTTCCGACCTGGCGCGCTCGCGACCTCACTCGCGAGGTAGACCTCACCGAGGAGGTCGCGCGCTTCCACCTCGCGGACGTCCCGTTCACCCTTCCGGTACGCCGGGAGATGACGGGACGGCTGAGCCACGTCCAGCGCGTGCGGCGCCGCGTCGAGGACACCCTGGCTGCGCTCGGCTTCTCCGAGGTCTACACGCCGTCCCTCGTCGAGCGGGATCGAGACGAGAATGCGCTTCGCCTGCTCGAGCCGATCACCATCGAGTTGGCCGTGTTGCGCACGGAGCTTCTTCCTTCGCTGGTCGAGATGGCCCGACGCAACGCCGACCTGGGAAGCGAGGACGTCGCGCTCTTCGAGGTCGCGCGTGTGTACGTGCCTCGAGAGGACGAGGAGCTGCCCGACGAGCGGCTCCTTGTCGCAGGTATCGCCCAAGGCGACTTCCTGCGCGTGAAGGGTGACGTCGAAGCGCTTCTGCGCTCACTTCACGCCGAGTCCATGTGGGCTCGTACGCAGCACCCGCTATTCCATCCTGGCAAGGCAGCCGAGACAGCCGCCGGCGTCGTGGGCGAGGTGCACCCCGCAATGCTCCAGGGGACGTGGGGCGCCTTCGAGCTCGATGTCGAGGGACTCGCCGCTGCTGGACGAGACCCTGTGCCCTACGAAGACGTGATCACGTATCCGGCAGTGCACCAGGACATCGCGGTCGCCGTGGACGAGGACGTCGAGGTGGGTGCGCTGGTGGACACGGCGCGTGTCGCCGCAGGTCCGCTCCTGCGAGACGCGCGCGTCTTCGACGTCTACCGAGGTGCGCAGGTGGGGGAGGGGCGGAAGTCCGTCGCAATCCACCTCTCGTTCCAGTCGCCCGAGCGGACGCTCACCGACGACGAGGCCGCCGAGCTCAGAAGCTCGATCGTCGCTGCGCTGGCCGAGCGGTTCGGTGGCGAGCTCCGGGCATAGGAATCCACTCTCCGGCGTGCGCCGTATTCCCTCGTGATCGCGTGGTCGCGCGACGTGCGGGGGGACCTGCGGCAGGGGTCAGACCCTACGGGTCTGACCCCGCGCGTCCCTAAGAGCCTCTAACACAAATGAAGCTCTGAGTCGCCTCATTGTGTTAGAGGCTCTAGACCGCGCGACCGGCTATGCGCCAGACCGGGCCCTGCGTCGCCTCGTAGCCCGTGTCCGAGAGCACACCCACGACGCTCATGCGTCCCGTGACCCCGTCACCGTCCATGCGCTCGAGACAGCGCCGCGCCATCCCGACCGAGGTTCCGTAGCTCCCGTAGCCCCCTCCGGTCGAGACCCGAAAGCGGAGAGCGGCTTCGGCCGGTTTTCGCGTCGGGTTCAAGGGCGCGCCCAGGAGCGTCGCGCGCGGAAGGTAATCGGTCGAGTCCAACTCGAGCTCGCAGAGGAGATCGCGCCACCCGGGCGGGAGCTTCGCAATCGCAGCGTCCCAGCTCTGGACGAGGCTGACGCTCTCGTCGCGTGCCTGCTCGAGGGCGGCTGCGGCCGGCGCCGCGGCGCGCGATTCCGCGAGCGCCAACGATCCCCAGACCCGCTTTCGGTCGAGCCTTCTCAGGAGGTTGCGGAGCTTGTCCGGCCCGCCTCCACGCGCGCATGACCTGGAAGCGAAGCTCCGAGCCCGAACGCCCGGGTGAGAGCGGCGCGAGAACGGCAGCCGCGTCGCGGATCGCGCTCGCATCCTCGACCGTGAACGAGAAGCGCGCCTCCTCCCAGTCGGGGCCGAGCTCCTCCTCGATCAGCTTCCACTGCTCGACCGCCTGCATCCGCGGCTCAGCTTACTTCGGGTCCGACCTTCGCGGCGCGACCACACCGTCCTCGGCAGGGCGACCCTGCAGGAGTTCGCGACTGCGCTCGACCTCCGCGTTCACCTCGCCCCCGAAGAGAAGCGCGAGGCCGGTGAGCCACAACCAGGTCAGCGTCACGATCACCGCCGAGAGCGAGCCCCACGTCTTGTTGTACGACTCGAACAGGCCCGTGTAGACCGCAAAGCCTGCCGAGACCGCAAGCCAGACGACTACGGCGATCACCGATCCGGGCGTCACGAAGCGCCAGGCGCGATGCTCGACGTCTGGGCCGAAGTACTGGAGGAGCGCGAACGCCACGAGCAGCCCCGAGATGAGGATCGGCCACTGGAGGACCCACCAGGCCCACGAGAGCACGCTTTCCATGCCCAGCAGGTTCTCCGCTCCACGCTGGGCGAATGGGCCGAGGATCAGGAGGAAGACGATCAACGCGATTGCACCACCCATTGCGATCACCAGACCGAGTGCCACGAGGCGCCTGCGCACGAAGCTCCGGCCGTCCTTCCTGTCGTATGCGGTGTTCAGCGCGGCCATGTACGTCGTCATCGCGCTCGTGGAGGCCCAGAGCGCGAGGACGAAGCCGAGGATGGTGAGCACGAGACCGGCCGAGGGTTGTTCCTCGAGCCGCGTCAGGCTGTCCCCGAGCAGCTGCGTAGCCTCGGCAGGCATGAACGCGTCGAGGCGGTCCATGAAGTCGCGAATGGTCTCGGCGTCGGAGAAGAGCGTAAAGAGGCCGAGCGCGAGGATCAGCGTGGAGGGGATCGCGAAGAACGAGCTGTACGCGACTGCCGAGGCCGTCATCGTGATGCCGTCATCCAGGGCCTCCCTTACGGCCCGCTTGAAGACGTCGATCCAGTCGCGCTTCGAAAGATCGCCGAGCCCCGGGTCTTGGAGCCCCATCGTCATGAGCTACCCGAGGCCGCTATCGGTCAAACAGCGGGCAGGCAGCGAAGCCGGATCAGCATAATGGCCGGTTCATGACGACGGTCGAAGAGAAGGCCGGCGCCGGGGGAGGGCGCGTTTCGAAGGAGGGGCTGCGCGGCTTCTTCCGTGAGATGCTGCTCATCCGGCGCTTCGAGGAGAAGGTCGAGGAGCAGTTTCGCGCCGGCGAGCTCCCCGGTTTCCTGCACGTCGCGATCGGGCAGGAGGCCGTCGCCTCGGGAGTGTGCGCGGCGCTCGCGCGCGAGGACGTCATCGCCTCGACACACCGCGCCCACGGCCATTCCATTGCCAAGGGCACGCCGATCGAGCGGATCATGGCGGAGCTGTACGGAAAGATCGAGGGCTGTTCGCGCGGCTACGGCGGCTCGATGCACCTGTACGACGTGGAGGTCGGGAACCTGGGCGCGAACGCCGTCGTCGCAGGGGGCATCCCGGCCGTCGTGGGCGCGGCGCTCGCGTTCCAGATGCGCGACGAGAAGCGCGTCGCGGTTGCGTTCTTCGGAGACGGCGCGACGAATGCGGGCACCTTCCACGAGTCGCTGAATCTCGCGCAGGTCTGGAAGGTCCCCGCGATCTTCGTGCTCGAGAACAACGGCTGGGCGGAGTCCACGCCCGCGAAGCAGCATCTGCCGCTTCCCGTCGACGAGCTCGGCAAGCGAGCGCACGCGTACGGGATGAAGCTCATCGAGGCCGACGGGCAGGACGTCGAGGCCGTCTACCTCGCGGCGCTGGCGGCCCGCGAGCACGCGCTCTCCGGAGCAGGCCCCGTTCTCCTCCACCTGCGTACCTACCGTCTGACGGGCCACTACATCGGCGACGCGCAGGTCTATCGCGATAAGGACGAGATCAAGAAGACGAAAGAGACGAAGGATCCGATCGAGCTCCTGCGGGCCCGCATCGAGCTCTCGGACGAGGATCTTGCGACGCTCGAGGCCGAGATCGGCGAGGCCGTCGAGGCATCGGTCGAGTTTGCGAAGGCGGGAACCGATCCGAAGCCCGAGGACGCGCTCGCGTACGTGTATGCCTGAATTGACATACCGGGAAGCCGTCCGCGACGCGCTCTCGAAGGCGCTGCGCGAGGACGAGAACGTCTTCCTGATGGGGGAGGACATCGCCGAGATGGGCGGCTCGATGGCGGTGACACAGGGGCTCCTCGACGAGTTCGGTCCGAAGCGGATCCGCAACACGCCGATCTCCGAGATGGCGATCGTGGGGAGCGGGATCGGAGCGGCCATGCAGGGCATGCGGCCCGTCGTCGAGATCATGTACGAGGACTTCCTGACGTTGTCCATGGAGCAGCTCGTCAACCAGGCGGCGAAGCACCGGACGATGTCGGGAGGTCAACTGAGCGTGCCGCTGACGATTCGCACGCAGGGCGGCGCGGGCTGGTCTCCCGGTGCGCAGCACGCGCAACAGCTGGAGGCGTGGTTCGTGCACGTCCCCGGCCTCAAGGTCGTCTTCGCGTCCACGCCGGAGGACGTGCGCGGCCTGCTCTGGTCGGCGATCTACGACGACAACCCTGTCGTCTTCTTCGAGCACCGGACGCTCTACGGGATCAAGGGCGAAGTGCCGGACGAGCTCGAGCCGATCCCGCTCGGCAAGGCACGGGTGCACCGCGAAGGCGAGGACGTGACCGTCGTCGCCACGGGCCGGCTGGTCTACGACGCGCTTGCGGCGGCGGACGAGGCCGAGAAGGACGGGATCTCCGTCGAGGTCGTCGACCCGCGGACCCTGCTCCCGCTCGACGAGGAGGCGATCGTCGCCTCCGTGAAGAAGACCTCTCGCTGCGTGACCGCGCACGAGGCCGTCGTCCGGGGCGGGTTCGGCGCCGAGCTCGCGGCGGTGATCCAGCACGCCGCGTTCGACTGGCTCGACGCGCCGATCGAGCGGGTCGGCTCGAAGTTCGCGCCGCTCCCGTTCGCTCCCGTGATGGAGCAGTACGTCGTTCCGCACGTCGAGGACGTGCTCGACGCGATCCGGCGCACGGTCGCGAGGGCGTAGGTTCGACGCGAATGGCGACCGAGGTCAAGCTTCCGCGTCTCGGGCAGGGCATGGAGGCCGGCACGATCGTCCGCTGGCTCAAGGCCGAAGGTGACGAGGTCGCCAAGGGCGAGCCGCTCTTCGAGCTCGACACGGACAAGGTGACGCAGGAGGTGGAGGCGGACGCTGCCGGCGTCCTGCTCAAGATCGTCGTTCTCGAGGGCGAGGCGAGCGTGGGAACCACGGTCGCGGTGATCGGCTCGGCCGACGAGGACGTGTCGGGGCTTCTCGAGGGCGCCCAGGGCGGAAACGGCGGCGCGCCGTCGACATCAGCAGACACGCCGCCCGCTGCGGAGGAACGTCCGGCAGAAGCGCGATCGGAGACGGAGCCCGACGAAGAAACGCCAAGTGGCTCAGAGCCACAAGGTGCTACATCCGAGGCTGCGATGGAGCCTGGACCGGCGGACACGCCGTCGACCCGTGCCGAGGGGGAGCCGATCAAGGCGAGCCCGCTCGCCCGGCGGATGGCGCGCGAGCGGGGGCTCGATCTCGCAGCGCTCACCGGGACGGGGCCCGAGGGCAGGATCATCGCGGAGGACGTCGAGCGCGCGGGCGACGGCGCTGCGCCGGCCGCGGCCGCGTCTGCCGGCTCCGGCTCCGGCAGAGGAAGTCGAGGTCGTCGAGCTCACGTCGATTCGGAAGACGATTGCGCGGCGCCTGACCGAAGCCTGGCAAGCGCCCGTTTTCCAGCTGTCGGTGACCGCGGACGCGTCCGAGCTCGCGTCGACGAGGGAGCGAATGGTCGAGCTCTTGCGGGAAGGCGAGACGAAGCCGACCGTCAACGACGTCCTCACACGCCTCGTCGCCTCCGCGCTTCAGCGTCATCCGACGGTCAACGCGCTTTTCGTCGACGGGAGGATCCACCGGTACTCGTCCGTCAACGTCGGCATCGCCGTCGCCACCGACAACGGCCTGATCGTCCCGGTCATCCGCGACGCCGGCCGCAAGTCGGTGCTCGAGATCGCGGCCGCCCGCGCAGACCTCGTCGGCCGCGCGCGTGAGGGAAAGCTCCAGCTGGCGGATCTCGAGGACGGGACCTTCACGATCTCGAACCTGGGCATGTACGGCATCGAGCAGTTCATCGCCGTGCTCAATCCACCTCAGGTCGCGATCCTCGCCGTCGGCTCGATCGAGGATCGCCCTGCGGCGATCGACGGCTCGCTCGCCATCCGGCCGACGATGACGATGACGATCACCTGCGACCACCGCGCGATCGACGGCTCGGAGGGAGCCGAGTTCCTGCGCACGGTGAAGTCGCTGGTCGAATCGCCGTCGCTGGCGTTGTAGCCTCTTTCGCATGGTCATCCGCCGAGGCGGCCGCCAGGACGTTCGCTTCCTGCGGGACATGCTCCACCACGCCTACTACTGGCGCGAGCGTGAGCCGGGAGAGGGCCCCGGCCCGGTCTCGCTCTACGTGAAGGGGTGGGGACGGCCGGGCGACACCGCCCTGATCGCCGTCGAGGACGGCTTCCCGGTCGGAGCGGCGTGGTACCGCCTGTTCCAGCGCGATCACGCGGGGTACGGCTTCGTCGACGAGGAGACGCCCGAGCTTGCGATTGCGGTCGTCCCGAGCCGTCGTGGAGGCGGTATCGGCGACGCGCTCCTGAACGCACTGTACGAACGGGCCAGGGCGGACGGCCACCGTGCCGTCAGTCTCGCCGCCGAGAAGGGCAACGCGCCGCTGGTTGCCTACTACGAGCGAAAGCATGGCTTCTCGCGCGTCCACGAGGACGGCGGGGACAGCGTGACCATGCGTCGCGAGCTGTGACGGCAGGTCGATAGAGTCGAGCCGATGGAGTTCGACGTCGCCGTCCTCGGCGCCGGCCCGGCCGGCTACACCGCAGCGATTCGCGCGGCACAGCTCGGGGCCCGCACCGTCTGTGTCGAGAAGGAGCCGGAGCTCGGGGGAACCTGCCTTCGCGTCGGCTGCATCCCGACGAAGGCCTGGGTCCAGACGGCGCACTCGCTGCACGCGGCGCGGGAGATCGATCCGAGGCTCGGAGTCGTCAGAGGCGAGCCGACCCTCGACTTCGACCAGGCGAACGAGTGGAAGAACGCCGTCGTGAAGCAGATGACGAGCGGCGTCGCGTCGCTCTTCAAGGCAAACCAGGTCGCCTCCTTCGAGGGGACCGGTCGCTTCGAGGACGCGCGCTCGATCGTGTTCGAAGGCAAGGACACGGGGATCACGTTCACGAGCGCGATCGTGGCCACCGGCTCCTACCCCGTGCGCCCTCCGATTCGCGGGATCAACTCTCCGCGCTGCGTGGACTCGACGGGCCTGCTCGCGCAGACCGAGATCCCCAAGCGACTCGTGGTGCTCGGTGGCGGGATCATCGGCTGCGAGTTCGCGTCGATCTTCGAGCGCTTCGGCAGCGACGTGACCATCATCGAGATGCTCGAGAGCCTCATTCCGCAAGAGGACACGGACGCCTCCAGCGAGCTCAGAAAGGCATTCGCGAAGCGCGGGATCGTCGTCCACCTCGGCAAGGAGTGCACCCAGATCAACGACACGGGATCGGCGCTCGACGTTCGCTTCGGGGACAGCGAGAGCGTCGAGTGCGACCTCATGCTCGTCTCGGTCGGCCGGGCGCCGTCCGTGGAGGGGATCGGCCTCGAAGAGGCCGGGGTCGCGTTCGATCCGCGGAAGGGAGTGGAGACCGACGGTCATCGCCGGACCTCCGTCCCGCACATCTACGCAGCCGGCGACGTGGCCGGGTACTGGCAGCTCGCGCACACGTCCTTTCGCGAGGGCGAGATCGCGGCGGAGAACGCGCTCGGGCACGAGGTCGACATCGGCGAGCCCGCCGTGCCGCGACCGATCTACACGGACCCCGAGATCGCCGGGGTGGGGCTGACCGAGGAGCAGGCGCGCGAGCTCCACGGAGACACCGTCGCCGTCGGCCGGTTCCCGTGGGTCGCCAACGCGCGGGCGGTGATGCAGGGCGAGACGACCGGCTGGGTCAAGACCATCCACGAGACGACGTACGGCGAGCTGCTCGGCGTCGTGATGGTGGGGCTGCATGCCACCGACCTCATCGAAGCTGCCGTCGTCGCCCTCGACGCCGAGGCGACGATCGAGACCGTCGCCGACGGGATGGCGCCCCATCCGACGCTGTCAGAGGCTTTCAAGGAGGCAGGCCTCGTCGCCCTCGAGCGTGCGATCCACCTGCCGCCGCGGCGAAAGGCCACATCGGTTTGAGGGTCGCTCTCGTCGGTTAACCTGCAGAGATGAGTATCTTCAACAGGAGGAACGCGCTCGTCGGGTACGCGACGATCGAGGCGCTCAAGTTTCGCAGCCGCACGAAGAAGCGGAAGGCGTCCAAGGTCGCCCTCTACGTCGGCCTCGGGCTGATCTCGGCCGGCGTCTTGGCGGGCGTCGTCGCCGTGCTTCGTCGGCGCAACGGAGAGGAAGCGAGCGAGCTCAAGGGCTACGCGGTTGCCGGCGACGCGGAGAGTGCGGGCGACGACGAGCCCCCCACGGTGAGCTCGGAGCCCATTCCGGCGACGTGAGTCGTCGGTCGCTGACACCGATCCGTTCGTGATCCGTCCCGCCCTCGCGGGGCTCGTCCCGTACGAGCCCGGCAAGCCGGTGGAAGAGGTTCAGCGCGAGCTCGGGCTCGAGCGGGTTGTGAAGCTCGCCTCCAACGAGGGCCCCTATGGGCCGTTTCCGGCGGCGCAAGAAGCGATCGCGCGCGCGTCACTGGACCTGAATCGCTATCCGGACGGAGGCTCGTACCGCCTTCGCAAGGCTCTCGCCGAGCGCCACGACGTGCGCTTCGAGCAGGTGGCGGTCTGCGCGGGTGCCGACGCCGTCATCGGCTATACGGCGCTCGCGATGCTCGACCCGGGCGACGAGGCCGTCACCGGGTGGCCGTCCTTTGCGAGCTACGTCCTCGACACGCTGAAGGTCGGAGGCGTCCCCGTGCGCGTTCCCGTGCAGGAGGAGCGCCTCGATCTCGAGGCGATGCTCGACGCGATCACCGAGCGCACGAGGCTCGTGTTCATCGCCGCCCCGAACAATCCGACGGGGACGACGAACACCCGCGACGAGCTCGACGCGTACTTCGACCGCGTCCCCTCCCACGTCCTCACGATCCTCGACCAGGCGTACTTCGAGTACATCGACGACCCGGACTACCCCGATGCCATCGGGTACCTGAAGGCAGGACACCGCGTGCTCGTCCTCAGGACGTTCTCGAAGATCTACGGCCTCGCCGGGCTCCGCGTCGGCTACGGCGTCGGCCCCGAGGAGATCGTCACAGCGATCGGGAAGGTGCGCCGCGCGTTCGACGTCGCATCGGTCGCGCAGGAGGCGGCACTGGCGAGCGTCGCGGACACGGCCGAGGTTGCACGCCGCCGTGAGCTGAACCGCGACACCAGGGCGGTCCTCGAGGACGTGTTGAGGAGCAACGGGCTCGAGCCGGCGGGGCCGGCGGTCGCGAACTTCGTGTTCGTGCGCGTCGGCGACGCCGATGCGATGAGCGACGCGTTGCTGCGAGAAGGCGTGATCGTGCGCCCGCTCGCGCCCTTCGGGGCACCTGACGCGCTCCGCATCACGGCCGGGACCCCCGAGGAGGTCCGGTTCTTCGGGGACGCTCTCGCCGCAGTCGCGCCACCCGCTTTCCGCTGACGCCGCTATCCTGATCCGACGGGCGCCTGTCGAGGCGCTCGTCGGTTAGAGAACTCGTTTTCAATGCGAACGACCCTGAAGAGAGGCCTCGGGCGTGCAGCGGCGCCGGACGGGAACGGGAGATCCGTTCTGCCGCCGGGCGTGCACTCCCCCGTCAACGTCTACCGGCAGCTGCCGCCACGACGTCGTTCCCGCATGGGCCTCATCGGTCAGATCGCGTTGTGGCTGGGTGTCGCGTCGCTCGTGATCGTCGCCGGCGCAGCGGGTGGTGCCTACCTCTACTTCCACGAGTCGGTCGCTGCCGTCGCGGCCAAGGATCCGGCGGTGAAGCGCGCGGCACGCGCGCTCCAGGTGCCACTCCCCGGTCAGCCCGCAGTCGCGCTGATGATCGGCTACGACCACCGGCTCGCGGACGGCAAGGGAGCGCCTTCTCGCTCGGACACGCTGATGCTCGTGCGCGCCGATCCGAGCACGGATTCGATCTCGCTCCTGTCCTTTCCGCGAGACATGCGCGTCGAGATCCGCTGCCCGGGCAGGCTGCCGTACTTCGACAAGATCGCGCACGCCTACCAGGAGTGCGGGCCGCAGGGCTCGCTCAACACCGTCAAGGCCCTCACCGGCCTCCAGGTGAACTACCTGATCACCGTCAACTTCCGAGGCTTCCGCCAGATCGTGGACCGGCTCGGGGGCGCATGGATCGACGTCGATCGACGGTACTTCAACGATCGCAGCGGCCCGTTCGGCTACGCGACGATCAACCTCCGCCCGGGGTACCAGCAGCTGACCGGACGGCGAGCGCTCGACTTCGTTCGCTACCGCCACACCGACTCCGATCTGTACCGCGTCGCGCGGCAACAGCAGTTCGTGAAGGCGTTCAAGACGCAGATCCAGTCGACCTTCAAGCCGCTCGCGCTCCCGAAGGTGGTCAATGCGATCACGAACAACGTGCAGGTTGCGCAGGGAGGCGGCCAGGACGTGCCAGGAGGCACGGTTCTCTCGTACGCCCTGTTCGGCTACGGGCTCCCGCGCGGTCGCGTCTTCCAGACGAAGATCGAGGGGCTCGAAGGCTTCGCGGATCTCACGACCGACTCGTCGAACGTCACGCGGGCCGTCCAGACGTTCACGCATCCGGACGTCGATTCCTCGGACAACGCCACGGCGGTCGCACTGGGGGAGAAGGTCAAGCGGAGCGCACCAGCCCCACGCGACACGACCGTGACCATCCTGAACGGGAACGGCGTCGCAGGCTCGGCGTCGACTGCCGGGTTCCAGCTCGGCGAGCGTGGCTATCAGATTCTCACGCCACCGAACGGGTTGCCCGCGAACGCGCCGCGGTTCGACTACTTCCGCACCCAGGTCTACTTCGCGCCGGGCAGGCGTGGAGCGCGGCAGGCCGCGGAGAAGGTCGCGAATCTCTTCGGCTCGGTCGAGCTGAAGCGCCTGCCGGCGAACATCTCCCAGCTGGCCAACGGCGCGATGCTCACCGTCGTCGTCGGCCAGACCTTCCACGGCAGCCTGGCCGCGTCGGCGATCGATCAGACCCCGCGCCGCCAGCGCCCGAACGTCGTGTTCGGTCCGAACGCGTCCCGCGACCTCCTCCGCGAGCGGCGCTCACGCGTCGGCTTCCCGCTGATGGTGCCGACGGTGATCGAGCGGAGCTCCTGGACCGACAGGACGATGCCCATCCGCATGTACTGGATCGACCCACAGAAGAAGCACAAGGCGGTTCGGCTCGTGTACGGCATGGGCTCGAACGAGTACTGGGGCGTCCAGATGACCGACTGGGAGGACGCGCCCGCGCTCGCAGACAAGAGCCACACGCGGCGGATCAAAGGCCGGATCTACGACCTCTACTACGACGGCCCGAAGCTGCACATGGTCGTCCTCCGCACGAAGCACGCCCGCTACTGGGTCGTCAACACGCTGCTCGACCGCCTCTCGAACGAGACGATGCTGGCGATCGCCAAGGGCTTGAAGCCGCTGGCGAGAGGCAAGTAGTCGTGCGCATCGCGGTCTTCGGCGCCGGCTACGTCGGGCTCGTCACGGGTGCGTGCTTCGCCGAGCTCGGGCACGACGTCGTCGTCCGCGACATCGTCTCGGAGAAGGTCGACGCGCTTCGCCGAGGCGAGGTTCCGATCCACGAGGAAGGTCTCGCGGAGCTGCTCGCGCGAAACGCCGAGCGTCTGCGCTTCACGACCGACGTCGGGGAGGCGCTCGAGGGCGCAGAGGTCGTCTTCGTCGCGGTTGGCACACCGCCCACGCACTCGGGCGACGCGGATCTGACGGCGGTTTGGACGGTCGTGGACGAGCTGCCCGCGATCGACCGGAGGATCGTCCTCGCGATGAAGAGCACCGTCCCGGTCGGGACCGGCCGCACCGTGCGCCACCGCCTCGACGAGCGGGGGCTCGAGAACGTGGGATACGTCTCGAATCCCGAGTTCACGGCCGAGGGGACCGCGGTGCACGACTTCATGCATCCCGACCGGATCGTGATCGGCGCTTTCGACCAGGCCGACGCGGACGTCGTCGAGCGCCTGCACGCCGGCATCGACGCGCCGGTCATCCGCTCCGATGTCGCGTCGGCCGAGATGATCAAGCTCGCGGCGAACGCCGCGCTCGTGACGAGGATCTCGTTCATCAACGAGATCGCGAACGTCTGCGAGGCGACCGGAGCCGACGTCCTCACGGTCGCCGAGGGGATCGGCCTCGACCGCCGCATCGGCCCTTCCTTCTTGCGCGCGGGGATCGGCTTCGGCGGGAGCTGTTTCCCGAAAGACTCGCTCGCGTTGAAGCAGCTCGCCGCGAACTCCGGGTACAGCTTCCAGCTGCTGAACGCGGTGATCGAGGTCAACGAGCTCCAGAAGCGGCGCGTGGTCGGCAAGCTCGAACGCCGGCTGGGCACGCTCCGCGGGAAGAAGATCGCGTTGCTCGGGCTCGCGTTCAAGCCGGGCACCGACGACATGCGGGAGGCGCCGAGCCTCGTCCTCGCCGGCCGACTCCAGGCCGAGGGCGCCGAGGTGACGGCATGGGATCCCGTCGCCGACGGAGCGGCACTGCTCGACGGGGTCGCGGTCGCAAGCTCGGCGCTCGAGGCGCTCGACGGGGCGGATGCGGCGGTGATCGTCACGGAGTGGCCCGAGCTCCGGGAGCTCGACTGGGCAGAAGCAGGAGAGCGCATGCGAAATCGGCTGCTGGTCGACGGTCGCAACATGCTCGATCCGGACGCCCTCGAAGCGCACGGGTTCGACTACGAAGGCATCGGACGGGCGGCGCGATGAGCCTTCCTGCTGTGATCCTCGTCGGCGGACAGGGCACGCGGCTTCGCCCGCTGACCGATCGGACGAGGAAGGACATGCTGCCGCTGGTCGACCGGCCGCTCCTCTCGTACACGTTCGCGCATCTCGCCCGATACGGGGTCGAGCGCGGGATCGTCTCGTGCGGCTACCTGCCCGAGCAGATCGGCGCGGCGTTCGGCGCGGGCTACGGGGGTCTTGCGCTCGAGTACGCGGTCGAGCCGGAACCGCTCGGGACCGGAGGGGCGATCGGCTTCGCCGCGCGAGAGCTCGAGGGCAGCTTCTTCGCACTCAACGGCGACTCGCTTCGCGAGGCCGATCTCGGAGAGCTTCTTCGCTTCCACGGCTCGACGGCTGCGAAGGCGACGATCCTGCTCACGCCCGTGGCCGACCCGAGCCGGTACGGGCTCGTTCGGCTTGCCGCGGACGGTCGAGTCGAGACCTTCCTCGAGAAGCCGCGGCCGGAGGACATCGACACGGATCTCATCAACGCGGGCCTGTACGTCCTCGAGCCGGAGGTGCTGGAGCTAGTGCCGGAGGGACGGCCCGTCTCGATCGAGCGGGACGTGTTCCCGCGACTCGCGGAGGAGGGGACGGTCTTCGGCGCCGCGCTTCCGGGCTACTGGCTCGACGTCGGAACGCCGGAGTCGTACCTCCAGGCCCACCGAGACGTGCTCGAGCGCACGTTCACGACCGAGATCGGCGATGCGCTCGGCGCCGACTTCACCCTCGTCGACCCGTCGGCCGAGGTTCATGCCGACGCGCGTTTGGTGCCGCCGGTCTACGTCGGACCCGGCGCTGTCGTCGAGTCGGGCGCGCGCGTCGGGAGCCTCGCAGTCCTCGGCGAAGGGTCCCGGCTCGGAGGGAACGCCGTGGTCGAGAACGCCGTCGTCGGTGCTCGCGCGAAGGTCGGTGCAGGATCCGTCATCGTCGGCTCCGTGATCGGAGACGACGCGGAGCTGGGCGACGGCTGCGAGCTGCGGAACCTTGCGGTCCTCGGGCCGGGCGCGTCGCTCGGCGCGGCCAACGAGCTCGACCATGGCCTGCGTGTCGGGGCCGACCAGCAGATCCCGGACAAGGCGATCCGCTTCTCGTGACCGAGGCAGCTCGTGACCGGTACTCGTTCGCACCTCGCCGGGTCGAGAAGCCGTGGGGCTGGGAGCTGATCTGGGCCGAGGCGGCCGAGTACGTCGGGAAGCTCCTCTTCATCCGCCGCGGTGAGGCGCTGAGCCTCCAGTACCACGAGGTGAAGCACGAATCGTGGCTCGTCCACGAAGGACGTGCGCGCCTCGAGCTGGGTCAGGCGGACGACGGAGCGCTGGAGATCGTCGAGGTCGTGCCGGGCGACGCTCTCCGCTACCCGCCCGGAACTCTTCATCGCGTGACCGCACTCGAGGACACGCTGATCCTCGAGGTGTCGACGCCGCACCTCGACGACGTCGTCCGCGTCGAGGACCGCTACGGACGCGAAGGCACGTCGGCGGCCTGAATGCTTTGTGGCTCTGAGCCACAAAGCACCGATCGTCGCGCTGTCGGGACGGCTTCGCGATGGACGGCGACCGCAGCCACCACGAGGGTCACGCCGGCGATCTCGACCCACGTGGGAACCTGATTCAGCACGAGCACCCCGATGACAGTCGCGGTCGCGGGGAGGAGTGACACCATCAGGGAGTACGTGGCTCGGCGCAAGCGAGCCATCGCGAGCTGATCGAACACGTACGGCACGACCGAGGACGCGATGCCGACTCCGACACCTGCGGCGAGCGCGATGGGATCGACGAGCGCCGGCGCGGCGCTCCAACCGGCGATTGGCGTCACGCACACCGCCGCGACGAGCATCGCCGCAGCGAGGCCGTCGATCCCTCGGATGCCGGGGATCCGCGACAGCCTGTGCGCAAGCACGATGTAGAGGGCGAAGAGCGCAGCGTTCGCGAACGCGAAGGCGACTCCGAGTGGCTCGCCGTCGAGCTCGACGTCCGTCAGGAGATACACGCCGGTGACGGCGAGCCCGAGTGCTGCGGCGTTCCGCGCGGTGCGAGCGCCGAGAGCTGCGAGAACGATCACCGGCAGGAACTCGATCGCGGCCACCGTCCCGAGCGGGAGGCGGTCGATGGCGACGTAGAAACAGACGTTCATAACCGCGAGCGTCGCGCCGAGCGCGAGCACGACCGAGTGTCCTTCGCGATCGAGCCCCGCCAGCCGCCGCCACGGCCGTCGCCAGAGAGCGAACACCGCCGCCGCACTTGCGATCCGAAGCCAGGCGACGCCGAGGGGGTCGACCCGGGTGAAGAGGAGCACCGCGAACGCCGGCCCGAGGTAGTGGAAGACCGCGCTCCCGACGAAGAACGCCTCGGGACGGGTCCTCGCTGCGATCCGCTCGAGCACACAGGCATGGTCGCAGGCGTTCTGCGATGATGGAATGGACGATCGACGGAAAAGAGGCGAGATATGCCACGCAAAGCACGGAATCGCGGCGCTTCTGCCTATGAAGCGAACCTTCTCGATGAAACGAACCTCCGCCTGCTCCAGGAACTGCGGGCGGACGGGCGCGTGGGCATGGCCGAGCTCGGCCGGCGGATCGGAATGTCTCCACCGGCGGTTGCCGAGCGCGTGCAGCGGCTCGAGCGCGAGGGTGTGATCACCGGCTATCGAGCCGAGCTCGACCCGGCGGCGCTCGGATTCCCGGTTTCCGCGGTGGTCCGAATCCGGCCGTCACCGGGACACCTCCAGCGGATCCCGGAGATCGCGCGGGAGACGGCCGAGGTGGGGGAGTGCTACCGCATCACCGGAGAGGACTGCTACCTGCTCAGATTCCACCTGCGCTCGATCGACGAGCTCGAAGACGTCCTCGATCGCTTCACGCCGTACGGGCAGACGACGACCTCGATCATCCACTCCATGCCCGTTCCGCGCCGTGGGCCACCCATTGAACCTTGACACATCTGTGGTAAGGTTCGCCGCATGGAAGGAATCTCGGTCGGCCAGGCAGCGACCCGCTCCGGCTGGTCGGCCCGAATGCTGCGGTATCTCGAGCAGGCGGGGCTGGTCGTGCCTGCCCGATCTGCGAGCGGTTATCGGCTCTATGGCATCCGTGAGCTGAACCAGCTCAAGGGTCTCGCCGACCTTAGGCGCCGTTTCGGCGTCGAGCTCGACGAGATCGCGTTTGCCCTGCGGCTTCGTCGTGACTCCACGGTCCGCGCCGCGGTCGAGACGTGGCTCGCGGGCTCGAACGTCCCGCTGGCCGGCTCTTCTGCGCCCGCGTGGGTCGAGTGGGAGCAGCGAAAGCACGAGAGGCTACTGGTCGCATAACGAGACGAGAGAGGAACGATGGCAATCACTCAGCGATACGACGTCAAGGACCTTGCGCTGGCCCCAGAAGGCATCCGGCGGATCGAATGGGCGGACCGGCAGATGCCTGTGCTCGCCGCGATCCGCGAGCGCTTCGAGCGGGAGCAGCCGCTGGCGGGCATCCGCGTGTCGGCCTGCCTGCACGTCACCACGGAGACGGCGAACCTCGCCAGGACTCTGAAGGCTGGTGGTGCAGACGTCGTGCTCTGCGCGTCCAACCCGCTGTCGACGCAGGACGACGTTGCGGCGGCGCTCGTCGACGAGTACGCGATCGCGGTCTTCGCGATCAAGGGTGAGGACAACGACACGTACTACCGCCACATCGAGGCCGCAGTCGACCATCGGCCGCATCTGACGATGGACGACGGCGCCGATGTGATCGGCGTGCTCCACTCCGCGCGCCGCGAGCAGCTCGGCGATGTCATCGCGGGCACCGAGGAGACCACCACGGGCGTCATCCGGTTGAAAGCGCTCGAGCGTGAGGGGAAGCTCGGGTTTCCCGTGATCGCGGTCAACGAGGCGCAGACGAAGCACATGTTCGACAACCGCTACGGCACGGGGCAGTCGACCATCGACGGGATCGTCCGCGCGACGAACGTGCTCCTCGCCGGAGGGCGCTTCGTCGTCGCCGGCTACGGCTGGGTCGGACGCGGCGTGGCACAGCGCGCGCGTGGGATGGGAGCGCACGTGATCGTCACCGAAGTCGACCCGGTGCGCGCGCTCGAGGCCGCGATGGACGGCTTCGAGGTCATGCCGATGGAGCGCGCCGCGGAGCTCGGAGATGTCTTCTGCACCGCGACCGGCGACAAGAACGTGATCGCGCGAGCCCACTTCGAGCGGATGAAGGACGGAGCGATTCTCGCGAACACGGGCCACTTCAACGTCGAGATCGAGATCTCCGCCCTGCGCGACCTCGCCGTCGAGACGCGCGAGGCCCGCGCGCTGGTCGACGAGTTCACGCTCGCCGACGGACGGCGGCTGTATCTGATCGGAGACGGACGCCTGGTCAATCTCGCGGCTGCCGAGGGACATCCCGCCATCGTCATGGACATGTCCTTCGCGAACCAGGCTCTCTCGGCGGAGTGGGTCGTCAAGAACGGCGCCGGCCTCGAGCGGCGCGTCCACGACGTGCCGAAGGAGATCGACGAGGAGATCGCCCGGCTCAAGCTGGCGACCATGGGCCTCGAGATCGATCAGCTCACCGACGAGCAGGCGCGATACTTGGCGTCGTGGGACGAAGGGACGTAGACCCTTCGCCTGTCGAGCCCGATTCGCAAGACATGGTCACACTCGCGCCTGAGCGAATCGTCCGCCTCGACTCCGACGCGGTCGTAATCCTCGACCAGCGGAGGCTGCCGGACGACGAGGTCGAGTTGCGCTTGGGATCGGCCGCCGAGGTCGCGGACGCCATCCGCACGCTCGCGATCCGCGGGGCGCCGGCGATCGGGGTCGCCGCCGCGTACGGCTTCGCGCTCGCGGCCGAGCTCGGCGAGAACCTCGACTCGGCCTATGACGAGCTCGTGTCGGCTCGGCCGACAGCAGTCAATCTGCGCTGGGCGCTCGACGAGATGCGCGTCGATCCCACGCGGGGACGCGCGCTCGCAATCCACGAGGCGGAGGTCGCAAGGTGCCGCCGAATGGCCGCCCACGCGGCGACGCTCGTGGCGCCGGGCTCGCGCATCCTGACGCATTGCAACACGGGCGGTCTTGCGACCGGCGGGTACGGGACGGCACTCGGCGCGATTCGTGCCGCCTGGGAGCGCGGGCTCGTGGAGCACGTCTGGGTCGACGAGACCCGACCGCTGCTCCAGGGCGAGCGCCTGACCGCGTGGGAGCTGCATTCGCTCGGCATTCCGTTCTCGGTTCTCGCGGACGCTGCCGCGCCGGCGTTGATGAGCTCCGGCGAGGTCGACTGCGTGCTCACGGGCGCCGACCGCATTGCCTCGAACGGCGACACGGCCAACAAGATCGGCACGTATGGTCTCGCCGTGGCCGCGACGTATCACGGGATTCCGCTGTATGTCGTCGCGCCGACCACGACTCTCGACCGAGCCGCGGCGACGGGAGCGGACATCCCGATCGAGCTTCGCGACGAGGCCGAGGTTTCGCAGCGGTTCCCGGCGCGGAATCCTGCCTTCGACGTGACGCCTGCAACGCTGATCTCCGCGATCGTCACGGAGGAGGGAGTCCACCGGCCTCCGTACGCGCGGTCGCTCCCCGAGCTGGTGCGCACATGAAGGCGCTCGTCCTCGCCGCGGGCTACGCGACCCGGCTCTATCCGCTTACGCTCGACCGCCCGAAGGCGCTGCTCGAGGTGGGCGGGAGGCCCATGCTCGACCACGTCCTCGAGCGCCTCGAGGAGATGGGCGTCGACGAGACGATCGTCGTCACGAACGCGAAATTCACCCCGCACTTCGAGGAGTGGGCCTCCGGGCGGGACGGCGTCCGGATCGTGAACGACGGCACGACGTCCAACGACGATCGTCTAGGTGCGATCGGTGATATCGGCTACGTGCTCGAGCAGACCGGGCTCGACGACGACCTCGTCGTCGTTGCCGGGGACAACCTCTTCGCAGAGGACATGTCCGGCTTCTCTGCCTACGGGAGCGAGGTGGACGCTCCCGTCCTCGCGGTGCACGACGTCGGCGACCTCGACCGGATGCGCGAGTACAACCAGGTCGACGTCGACGACGAAGGACGCATCACCTTCTTCGAGGAGAAGCCCGAGGACGCGCGCTCGACGCTCGCCGGAGTAGCCCTCTACTTCTACCCCCGGCGGACGCTGCCGCTGATCCGGCAGTACCTGGACGAGAAGAACAACCCCGACCAGCCGGGGCGCTTGATCGAGTGGCTCTACCCGCGCCAGGCCGTGTACACCTGGCGCTTACCCGGGGCCTGGTACGACATCGGCTCTGCCGAGACCCTTGCGGAAGCCGACCGCATCTTTTCGCAGAGCCGTAGCACCTAGCGGCCGACAATGAGGGAGTGCTCGAGCTGCTCCTTCCGGAGCGCTGCGCGGTGTGCGCGCGACCCGGTTCCGCGCTCTGCGAGCCCTGCCGCGACTCGCTCGTCCGGCTGAGCCCGCCCGTCTGCGAGCGCTGCGGTTCGCCGGGCGCCTGGCCGGTGCGCCGGTGCGCGGAGTGCTCGGGCCGCCGCCTCGCCTTCGCCCGCGCGCGGTCGGCGATCGTGTACGACGAGCGCGCTCGCACGTTCGTGCGCTCCTGGAAGGAGAAGGGTCGAAGGAGGCTGGCGGCGGAAGCCGCAGCGCTGATCGCCGACGTCATCGCAGCTCCGGACGTCGACCTCCTCGTCCATGTCCCCGGCGACCCGGAGCGTGCGTGGGAGCGAGGAAGCGTCGGCCCGAAGGGGCTCGCCGTCGCACTGGGTGCGCTGTGGGAGCTCCCGGTCGGCGATCGCCTCCGCCGGCTGCGTTCCCTTCCCCGTCAGCGCGGACTCGCACTCGCGGAGCGCCGCCGCAACGCCCGCGGCAGCGTTGCCGCAGACGGATCCGTTCCTCGTACGGTCTGCCTCGTCGACGACGTCTACACGTCGGGAGCCACCGCAGACGCGTGTGCATCCGCCCTGAGAAGGGCAGGCGCACGCCGAGTCGAGGTGGTCACCCTCGCGCGGGCAGTGCGTTAGATTGAGAGCTCCGACGCCGATCCGGAAAGGAGCGCCCATGCGGCTCCAGGTCAAGGCTCTGCACGACACCATCGACGACTCGGTGAGGGCATACGTCGAGAAGCGCATCGGGAAGCTCGGCAAGCGCCTCTACGACCAGACGCTGGTCGAGGTGACGCTGTGGAGGGAGAAGAACCCGTCGATTCGCGACGACCATTCGGCCGAGGCCATCGTGTATACGAAGGGGCCGAACCTCGTCGCGCGCGAGTCCGCGCTCACCTACGAAGCGGCGATCGACCTCCTGGCCGAGAAGCTCGAGCGACAGATCGAGCGCTACCGCGACAAGCGTGTCCACGAGCCGCGGCGCGATGCTCAGAAGCGACCCCCGATCGCGCCGACGCCCGTCGAGGAGCTCGACCTCGACGAGCCCGGCAAGCCGGACGAAGCGGCCGCATGACGACACGTTGATGCCGCTCGACCCGGGCCGGCACTGGCTCGCGGCGGGCATCACGGGGATCCCGCGCCAGCGCGAGTGGGACGCCGTGGCGACGGCGCATGCGCCCGCCGCAGTAGGTGACGAAGCCCAATTCGTCGCGCTCGAGGACGGTCGGCTGGTGGTCGAGAGCGAGCCGGCGATCGACCCTGCCCCGTTCGCTCGAGCGCTCGAAGGGGCGTTGGATCCACCGTACCGGGCCGTCGCCGTGCGCCGGGACGACCTCTGGGCGATCGGTGCACGAACGATCGAGGTCGTGCGTCTCGACCCGGATCCCGAAGGAAGCGACCTCGAGCTGACGTGGAACGGGTCCACTCTTGCACTGGCGGTCGACGGAGCGCTCGCGAGCCCGGAGCGCGCGACTGCGCTCGGCGCGGATCGCGACCGAGCGCGTGAAGGGGTCGTACGCCGCTCACGCCCACCGGGTGGCCGGCGATCTCTGGGAGATTCTCGTTCTGACGCTGTAACCAGCCGAAACCCGAGCCGGTACCCTTGGCCCGTGGCTACCCAGTCGTTCGGCAAGTTCGAGCGCGTTCTCCGCATGGGCGAAGGGCGGCGCCTCAAGCGCCTCCAGGAGCAGGCCGCGTACATCGGGACGCTCGAGCCCGAGTTCGAGGCGCTCTCCGACGTCGAGCTGGCTGCGAAGACCGCAGAGTTCAAGCAGCGGTTCGAAAACGGGGAGGCGCTCGAGGAGATCATCTTCGAGGCGTACGCGGCGGTGCGGGAGGCGTTCAAGCGCACGATCGGCGTCCGCCTGTTCGACGTACAGCTGATGGGCGGGATCGTCCTCCACGAGGGCGACATCGCGGAGATGAAGACGGGCGAGGGAAAGACGTTCGTCGCCGTGCAGCCGCTCTACCTGAACGGGCTGACCGGGAACGGTGTCCATCTCGTCACGGTCAACGACTACCTCGCCAAGCGCGACGCGGAGTGGACGCGACCCGTGTACGAGCTCCTCGGTTCGTCGGTCGGCTACATCCAGAACCTCATGCCCTTCGCCGAGCGGCGCGTCGCGTATGCAAACGACGTGACCTACGGCACGAACTCCGAGTTCGGGTTCGACTACCTCCGTGACAACATGGCGGTGTCGCTCGAGGGGACCGTGCAGCGGAGCCACGCGTACGCGATCGTGGACGAGGTCGACTCGATCCTGATCGACGAGGCGCGCACCCCGCTGATCATCTCGGGCGAGCCCGAGACGGCCGCGGCCACGTACCATCAGTTCGCGCGGGTCGCGAAGACCCTCGAGGGGAAGCCCGCGACCCGCAAGTCGGCCAAGGGCGAGGACGAGACCGAGGCCTCCGGCGCGGACTACCTCTACGACGAGAAGTTCAAGACGGTCTCGCCTGCGCAGACCGCGATCGCCGAGGTCGAGCGGGCGCTCGGGATCGACAACATGTACGACCCGAGTCACGTCCTTCTCGTCAACCACCTGACGCAGGCGCTCAAGGCGGAGTCGCTGTACAAGCGCGATGTCGACTACGTCGTGCAGGAGGGCGAGGTCAAGATCGTCGACGAGTTCACCGGCCGCATCATGGAAGGCCGCCGCTGGAGCGAAGGCCTGCACCAGGCGATCGAGGCGAAGGAGGGCGTGCGCATCCGCGAGGAGAACGTCACGCTCGCGACGATCACGCTCCAGAACTACTTCCGCCTGTACGAGAAGCTCGGCGGGATGACGGGGACCGCGAAGACGGAGGAGAAGGAGTTCGTCGAGATCTACAACCTCCACGTCGTCGAGATCCCGACCAACGAAGCGGTCGCGCGGCTCGACGAGAACGACTACATCTTCAAGTCCGTCGAGGCGAAGTGGAACGCGGTCGTCGAGGACATCGTCGAGCGCCACGAGCACGGGCAGCCCGTCCTGGTCGGCACGATCGCGGTCGAGACCTCGGAGTTCCTGTCCGAGGTCCTCAAGCGCAAGGGCATCCCGCACAACGTCCTGAACGCGAAGGAGCACGAGCGGGAGGGCGAGATCATCAAGGACGCGGGCCAGCCCGGCGCGGTCACGATCGCGACGAACATGGCCGGCCGCGGCGTCGACATCAAGCTCGGCGATGGCGTCGTCGATCTCGGCGGCCTGTACGTCCTCGGAACCGAGCGTCACGAAGCACGGCGGATCGACAACCAGCTGCGCGGGCGCTCGGGACGTCAGGGGGATCCCGGCGAGTCGCGCTTCTACCTCTCCGCCCAGGACGATCTCGTGCGGCTCTTCGCGGGCGACCGGATCCACGGGATCATGAACCGCTTCAAGATCCCGGACGACCAGCCGATGGAGGCAGGGATCCTCTCGAAGCAGATCGAGAACGCGCAGAAGAAGGTCGAGGAGCAGAACTTCGTCGCGCGCAAGAACGTCCTGAAGTACGACGACGTCATGAACACGCAGCGGCTCGTCATCTACGACCAGCGCCGCCGCGTCCTCGAGGGAGAGGACCTCTCGGACGAGGTCCGAGGCTGGATCACCGAGACGGTCGAGACCGGCGTCGCGCAGTCGACGGACTCCGAGTTCGCCGAGGACTGGGACCTCGACGGGCTCGTCACGCACATGCAGTCGCTGTCCGGGACCGACATCACCGTCGACGAGCTCCGCGAGGAGGTCGACGTCACCGACCGCGAAGCGCTGAACGAGGAGTTCCTCGAGGACGCGCTCGAGACGTACGCCGAACGCGAGCAGGCGCTGGGGTCCGAGCTCGCGCGCGAGGTCGAGCGCTACGTGATCCTCCAGGTCGTCGACCAGCGCTGGCGCGAGCACCTGGAGTCGATGGACTACCTCCGCGAGGGCGTCCACCTGCGCGCGTTCGCCCAGAAGGACCCGCTCGTCGAGTACCGCGGCGAGGGCCACATCCTCTTCGAGGAGCTCTCCCAGACGATCCGGCAGGAGGTCGTCTTCACGCTCTTCCACGTCTCGGTCCAGGTCGAGGATCCAGGGCTCCGAGCCGATGCAGGCCCACGACGGCGATCTCCAGTACGAGCACGAGACCTCCGCCGGAGCCGACGCGATCGCCGCTGCAGGAGCCGGAGCAGCGACCGCGGTCGCCGCGCCGCCCGCCCGCTCCTCCGCGCTACCGCCTGCAGCAGCAGGTCGTGAACGAGCACAAGGACGTCGGCCGCAACGATCCCTGCTGGTGCGGCTCGGGCAAGAAGTTCAAGAAGTGCCACGGCGCGTAGCGTGGGGGGAAACGATGTTTCCCCCCGACGAGCCCCCCTTCCTCTTCGTAGCTACGCGCTGAGCGCGCTTGGGCTCCCGCCGGGCAGAGCCCGGCTCCGCCCGCCAACCGATGCGGTCCAGAGATAGCCCCCGGACGCCCTGGTACGAACTGTGAGCGCCGCTCACGCGGCCGAGGCGTTGGCGACGGAACGCAATGTCAGTCGACGCGGCGTACGCGGGTGCTGCGGCGAGCCCGCTCGGATGCCCGCCGAATCATGGCCGCGTGATGCGCGTGTCGTCTCGACGACTTCGAGGCGGACACCCGCTTCCAGCTGCCGTCCGAATCGAGGGACCACGCGTTCATGTGGTCGGCGAGCGCGCTGTCCAGGATCGCGTGCACCTCCTGCCGCGCGCGAACGCTTTCGACCGGGACGAGGACCTCGATGCGATGGTCGAGGTTCCGCGACATCAGGTCTGCGCTCCCGATGTAGGTCGTCGATCGGTCGCCGGCTTCGAAGGCGAACACGCGGCTGTGCTCCAGGAACCGCCCGACGATCGAACGGACGTGGATGTTCTCCGAGAGCCCCTCGATGCCTGGGCGTAGCGCACACGTCGACCGTGCGATGACGTCGATCTTCGCGCCGGCCTGCGATGCCGCGTAGAGCTCGTCCACGATGTCCGGGTCGACGAGGTGGTTCACCTTGAGCCTGATGCGAGCCCGCTCGCCTTCCGTCGCGGCCGCGGCCACAGCGCGGATCTCGCGGACGAGGCCGCTTCGTAGAGTGAACGGCGCCACGAGCAGCTTTCGGAACTCCTGTGGCCGGCCGAAGCCGGTCAGGTGGTTGAAGAGGTCGGCGACGTCCGCGGTGATGTCGTCGTCGGCGGTGAAGAGTCCGATGTCCTCGTATTGGCGGGCCGTCGACGCGTGGTAGTTCCCCGTGCCGATGTGCACGTAGCGACGCAGGATGCCGCCCTCGCGTCGCACGACGAGCGTCGTCTTCGCATGAATCTTCATGTCGGGGAAGCCGTAGGCGACGTGCACCCCCGCCTGCTCGAGCCTTCGGGACCACTCGATGTTGCGCCGTTCGTCGAAACGCGCCTTGAGCTCCACGAGGCACACCGCCTGCTTGCCCTCCTCGGCTCCCTGGATCAGTGAGCCGACCAAAACACTGTCGTCGCTCGTGCGGTAGACGGTGGTCTTCATGACGATGACGTCCGAGTCCGAGGCGGCCGCCTGCGCGAAGGTCTCGAAGCTCGCCCGATACGAGTCGTAGGGCTGATGGACGAGGATGTCGCCACGACGCACCTCGTCGAAGAACCGAGCCGGCAGCGTCTGTGCGCCCACGAGGCGAGGTGGCACGACCGGAACGCGAGGCTCGTCCTTCAGGTCCGGCCGGTCGAGCGTTGCGAGCTCGATCAGCTCCGAGAGGTCGAGCGGGCTCTCGATCCTGTAGACCTGGGACGAGTCGGCGCCGAGCCCGAGCGTGAGCCGATCCACCATTTGGTCCGAGGCCGATGAGCTCACCTCGACGCGCACGACATCGCCGAAGCGGCGCTTCCGGAGCTCCGACTCGACGGCTTCGAGGAGGTCCGCCGCGTCGTCCGACACCTCGAAGTCTGCGTCTCGTGTGACGCGAAACACCGCACGCTCCACGACGGCGATGCCCGGGAAGAGCCGCGGCAGGAAGTGCGCGATCACCTGCTCGAGAGGAATGAAGAGGCCGTTTCCGCCGAGCGCGAGAAAACGCGGCAGCCCTTCGGGAATCTTGATGCGCGCGAACCGCTCCTCACCCGTCTCCGGATCCGCGACGAACACGGCGAGCGACAGGGAGAGCCCCGAGATGTAGGGAAACGGCTGGCCGGGGCCTACGGCGAGCGGAGTGAGCACGGGGTAGATGTCGCGCTCGAAGCGCTGCTCGAGCTCCTTCAGATCCTTCTTCTGGCAGTCCTTGACGCCGCCGACCACGATGCCCTCGGCTGCGAGTGCGGGACGGAGGTCACGCTTCCAGATTCGCGACTGGTGGGCGGTCAGCTCGAGAACACGCTCACGGATCTGGGCGAGCGCCTGCAGCGGCGTCATGCCGTCGGCCGAGAGCATCGTGAGCCCGGACTCGGCCTGCCCGAGCAGGCCGGCGACGCGCACCTGGAAGAACTCGTCGAGGTTCGAGGAGAGGATGGCGCAGAACTTCACGCGTTCGAGCAGCGGAGTCGTCTCGTCGGTGGCGAGCTCGAGCACGCGTGCGTGGAAGTCGAGCAGCGAGAGCTCGCGGTTGAGAAGCCGCTCGCCTTGGGTGTCGAGGCGTATTGTCACCTTCGCATCAGGCATCGGCTACTCGTGATAGCACCTATAGCGCGGATGTGCGAGGTTTGCGCGCCCACCAGCCCGCGAGTGCAGCTCACGCCGTCCGCTCGGTCGCCGTCCTCCGGGTCTCCGCGTCGGCCTCCTGGACCGCCTCCTCGGCCGCCACGCCGAACCGGAGCATCCGCCCGCCGAACGCGATGCTGCAGACCGCGAACCAGGCCCAGCCGAGAGCGAGGCCGGCGATGACGTCGCTGAGCCAATGGAAGTCGAGCAGCACGCGGGTGCACGCGACCGCGACGGCGATCGCGACGGCGCTCCCCGCCAGAAAGGCGCGAGCTCGCGCGGGTCGGCCGCGTCCGAGTAGAAGCGCGGCGGCCGCGTAGAACGCCGCGGCCGTCGCCGAATGGCCGCTGGGAAACGACGGCCCGAGCGTCTCCGCGATCGGGTTCAAGTCGGGCCGGACACGATCGAGCAGCTCCTTGATCCCGTTCGTCAGAGCGTTCTGGCCCACGATCACCACCAGCAGGAACGGTACGATCCATCTGCTCGGACGGCGGATGTACTCGACGACGGCGAGCAGAATGGCGAGAACGATCACGACCTCGCGTGTCTCCGAGATGCGTGATCCAGCCGAGCCACCGTTCGGAGACGGGGCCCGCATGGTCGGCTCCCCATTGCGCGACGCTGGCGTCGATGTCGACGAGCTGCGAATTGGTTCGCACGAGGTAGGCGAACGCGGCCAACATGAGCCCGCCCAAGAGCACGAGCCCGAGCGCGATCGTCAGCGCGAGGCCGGTCGCCACCTCGGGGTTGAGCCTGCTCTTGATCGTCCGGCGGACCTGCTGTGGTGGCCGATCTCGCGACCGACCGCTCCGGCCGCCGCGACTGCCGGGGTCGGCGTCGCGATCCCGGGTTGCGGGTAGTGCCAGGCGACGAAGGTGACGAGAGAGCCGGCGGCGAGCGCGACGAGCAGCAGAACGAGGAGAGGCATTACTAGCCGGCGATCCCGGTGGACATGCCGCCTCCACATGTACACGGAGAGTTTCCCGCGAGGCGACACAGGGAAACCTCAGCCGATGGAAGCCGCGGGCATCAGTTCCGACTTGCGCTGACGAGCTCGCGCACTCCTCCAAGGACGACTCCCCGGCTCCCGCTCTCGACGCTGAGCACGGCAGCCTCGCCGAGCGAGTAGGGAACCGGCTCACGGGAGTGCATCCGATTCTCGTCTTCCTCGGCGGCATCCTTCTCTGCTACCTCGTGCTCGCTTCGGTGACGCTCGCGGTCGGCCTGATCTTCACCGAGACGATCCTTCCGCTCGGAAGCCTCGACGAGGCGGACTCGAGGCCTGTCGAGTGGCTGGCCGACAGGCGGACGGCAACGCTCACCGATTTGTCGTTCGTCGGTTCGGAGATCTCGGGCGGGATCGTCCTTCCGATCGTCGTCGGCGTGCTCGCGGTCGCGTTCGCAATCCGTCGGCACTGGCTGCTCGCGGCGTTCGTGATCTTCGGAGTTGCTCTCGAGTCCGCGACCTACCGCACGACCGTGCAGTTCGTCGACCGGGAGCGGCCTGACGTTCCCCGGCTCGAAGGCCTGCCTCCCGACCACAGCTTCCCTTCCGGGCACGTCGCCGCCTCGATCGCGGTCTACGCGGGGCTGGCGCTCCTGCTCACGTCCCGCATGAGCTCGCGGCGCGGACGCATCGCCGTCTGGGCGATCGCCGTGGCGATTCCGTTCGTCGTCGCGGCCGCGCGCATGTACCGCGGCATGCATCACCCGCTCGACATGCTCGCCGGCGTCTTCGTCGGTCTCGCCGCGCTCGCGCTCATCGTCTTCGTCGTCCGCGTCACCGGTGTCGTCGCGCGAACGGCGCGATGCCAAGGCTGCGGGAGCTCCCGCATGAGCACCGTCGCCGTCATCGCGCACGCGGGGAAGACCTTCGGGGGCGGCCTGGTCGAGCTTCGGCGGGTGCTCGAGGAGCGAGGCGTCGCCGATCCGCTGTGGTTCGAGGTGCCGAAGAGCCGGAAGGCTCCGAAGCAGGTGAAGCGGGCGCTCGAGCAGGGCGCCGATCTCCTCTTCGTCTGGGGCGGAGACGGGATGGTTCAGCGGTGCATCGACAGTCTCGGCGACTCCGGTGCGACGATCGCGATCGTCCCTGCCGGGACCGCGAATCTCTTCGCCTCGAATCTCGAAATCCCCCAGGACATCGAGAAGGCGGTCGGCATCGGGCTCGAAGGGCCTCGCCGCACCCTCGACGTCGGGCGCATGAACGACGAGCGCTTCGCGGTCATGGCAGGCGCCGGCTTCGACGCGCAGATGATCCGGGAGGCGGACGGCGGGCTGAAGGATCGGTTCGGCCGCCTGGCATACGTCTGGACGGGGACGAAGCAGCTCGGCCGCAAGCCGTTCGAGGCGAAGATCAAGGTCGACGGCGCGACCTGGTTCGACGGCCAGGCGAGCAGCGTGCTCGTCGGCAACGTCGGCAAGCTCTTTGCTGGCGTTGAGGCATTCGAGGACGCGCGACCGGACGACGGCAAGCTCGAGCTCGGAGTCGTCACGGCCGACGGGCTGATGGAGTGGACCCGGACCATCGCGCGCACGGCGGTCGGCTCCTCCAGCGCGTCGCCCTTCGTGCAGACGACGAAGGCCAGCTCCGTGAAGGTGAAGTTCGACCGCAAGGTCCTCTACGAGCTCGACGGCGGCGACCGCGAACCGGTCAAAGCGCTCGACATCGAGATCGAGCCTGCGGCGATCACCGTCTGTGTCCCTGCCGAAACCGAGGACGCTTGAGTACCGCGGCAAAGGTTCCGGAGACCTGGGAGCTGACGGGAGACGACGCCCGCAAGACGCTCCTCGAGACCGGCCGCATGAACCTCGTCAAGGACGCGTTCGTGCGACTACGAGCCGCGGACGGCTTCAGCCATGCACGTTCGCTTGCGTTCGTGACGTCGCTCGTGCTCGTGCAGGGGCTCGTCGCGGTCGTCGGCTTCACCGTTGCCTTCGGCGATCTCCGGCTGAGCAAGGAAATCGTTCAGGCCATACAGACGGCCTTTCCCGGTCCTGTCGGCAACCTCCTGACTGCGGCCGTCGACCAGGCGCAAGAGGTCGGGTCCGACCATCGTTATCTCCCACTGCTGATCGGCCTCGCCGGCACGCTCGTGACCGGGACGACGGCGATGGGGCAGATCGAGCGCGGCTTCAACCGGATCTACGGCATCGAGCGCGATCGCGACATCCTCCAGAAGTACGGACGCGCGTTCCTTCTCGCTATCGGCGCCGGATCGATTCTCGCATGCAACTTCCTCGTGTTCACCCTCGGACGCAGCGATGCGGCCGAAGGTGACCTCGTCGGAGGAGCGTCGCCTTTCGTCCGCTGGCCGGTGGCGCTGGTCGTGGCGGGCGTGGCGCTTGCGGCGATGCTGCGGTGGGCGCCGAAGCGAAGGCAACCCGCGTGGTCCTGGCTGATGTTCGGCGCTGCGTTCTGCGTGATCGGGTGGGCCCTCGTGACGCTCGTGCTCGGGTTCGCGTTGCAGTTGAGCTCGTCCTTCGGTGACACGTACGGGCCGCTCGCGGGCATCGTCGCGCTCCAGATCTGGACGCTGCTCTCCGCGATCGCGATCTTCTACGGCGCAGCTGTGGCCGCACAGCTCGAGGCGGTCCGGGCGGGTGCTCCGAGGCCGCGCATCGAGCCTGCGGCCGAAGCGCGGCCGGAGCCTGAGACCACAGCGTCTTACGCGTCGTAGAGACGGCCCTGGAGGGGGCCGAGCAGGCGTGCGCGTCGGACAGAGACGCCCGGAAGCTTGACGAGGCGGTGCGTAAGTGGGAGATCTTTCTCGAGCCGGTCGAGCTGATCCTCGGAGATGCGCTCCCAGTGCTCTTCGAAGACGACCGTGGGATCGCCGTCGATCTCCTGGACGGGAAGCTCGAGATGCTCCGACCACAGGCGCAGACGTGTGTCTCGCGCGAGGGCCGGGTCGTGCGATACGACATTGACCTCGGAGTCGTTGAAGAGCGAGTGCTCGTTCAAGTTCGCCGAACCGACTGTCAGCCAGCTGTCATCGACGATCGCGACCTTCGAATGAACGTAGATGGGATCGCGGAGGCGGCCGGTGCGCGCGTAGACCGAGCAGGCCAGGAATCGAGCGTTGTCGTCATCCGCGTGGATGAGGGCAGCGACCTGACCCCGGGAAACGTCGGCGCCGTCGTTCGGAGTCACGGGGAGCAAGACGATGACGCGAAAGTCGTCGCTGGGAGGATCGCGCAGCTTCTCGGCCAGGAGCGCGACGATCTCGGCTGACCACAGGAATTGGTTCTCGATGTAGATCAGCTTCTCCGCCGACCGGATCGCGCCGACGTACGACTCGAGCAGGGAGAAGTCTCCCCGCGGAAGCGACCGCTCGTAGACGTTCTCCGGAATCGTCCGCACGATCTGAAGATCGGTGTCGCCAGTCGGGTCGGGTGGTACCGGCGCGGGAAGGGTCTCGCCCGTCGGGCCGTGCCACCGCAGGCGAAAGTGCTCGGCGACGTCCGCGACGGCCGGGCCCTCGATTCGAACTGAGACGTCGTGCCAGCCCACGCCGCCTCGCGCCGCATGCTCCGACGTGTCGTACGGATCTCCTCCGTCCAGTGTGAGATCGATGCCCCCGACGAACGCCACGCGGTCGTCGATGACGATCGTCTTCTCGTGGTGGCAGTGCATGAAGCGGACGCACGAGTCGAGCTCGCAGTGAATCTCGTTTCGCCGGCACATGCGTTCGACCATCCGTTTCACGTCGCTCCTGGACGGTCTGAAGAGCGGTAGCGGAGCACCGCTCCAGATCAACACGCGCACATCGATCCGGTCGGCGAGCTCGGCGAGCAGGTTGCGCATGATCGCCGGATCTGGTCCTCGCGTCAGCTCGAGCTCCGGTGAGAAGTACCACCCAGCGAGGTGGACGTGTGACTCGGCTCGGGCAAGCTCTTCGGCGACCTTGGGCAGGAAGGTGGCTCCGTCGATCAGCACGTCGACCGTGTTGCCCTCCCGCTGCGGAAACGGACCGCGAGCCCACTTGCGACCGCTTGCCTCGAGCGCGTGTCCCCAGCCGACCTTTCGAAGGCGACGGGCGTGATGTCCTACGACCGCCCGGTCGATCGCGTTTCCGAGAGCGTGGCCGGTCGCGTCGGTCACCTTCCGCCAGGGTGGAGACGCCACGCCCGAATCCTACGAGCGAGCGTGGTCGAAGCCAGGCCCATCGGCGGACAGCCGATCCGATGTCCGGGCTAGGCTCTGTCCATGGCCGAGACGACGATGAGCCTGGACCAGCGGCTCGAGGAGATCGGCGCCCAGCTCGCCTGGGTCCGTGATTACCTTTGACCCGGAGGCACTAGCGCGCCGCAAGAGCGGGCTCGAGGAGGCAATGGGCGAGCCGGGGTTCTGGGGCGACCAGACCGGCGCAGCCCGCATCTCGACCGAGCACGCGCGCACCACCCGGAAGCTCGAACGCTACGAGCGCCTCCAGCGCGAGTACGAGGACGCGAAGGAGCTCCTTACCCTCGGCGAGGGTGAGCTCGGCGCGGAGATCGAGGAGATCGTCGACTCGCTCGAGCGCGAGCTCGCACGCTTGCAAGAGGACGCCCTCTTCACCGGGAAGTACGACGCCGGGGACGCGATCCTCGAGATCCACTCCGGCACCGGCGGGACCGACGCGCAGGACTGGGCGGAGATGCTCCTGCGCATGTACCTGCGCTGGGCCTCCGATCGCGGCTTCGATCACGAGCTGCTCGAGGCGAGCCCAGGGGAGGAGGCGGGCTTGAAGTCCGCCACGGTCGCGGTTCGCGGCGAGAACGCGTACGGGATCCTCAAGGCCGAGCGCGGGGTTCACCGCCTCGTGCGGCTGTCGCCCTTCGACGCCTCGCATCGCCGCCACACGGCGTTCTCACAGGTCGTCGTCGCACCGCTCCTCCCCGAGGACGCGCCGATCGAGATCGACGAGTCGGATCTCCGGATCGACACCTATCGCGCGAGCGGCGCGGGCGGCCAGCACGTGAACAAGACGGACAGTGCCGTCCGCATCACGCACCTCCCGAGCGGGATCGTCGTCCAGTGCCAGAACGAGCGCTCCCAGACCTCGAACAAGCAGACGGCTCTCAGGATCCTCAAGTCGCGCCTCGCGGAGCTCGAGGAGGAGAAGCGGGAGGCCGAGCTCGCACGCGAGCGCGGAGCGGCGCAGGACATCGGCTTCGGGAGTCAAATCCGCTCGTACGTGCTCCACCCGTACCAGCTGGTGAAAGACCACCGCACGGATCACGAGGTCGGGAACGCGCAGTCGGTCTTGGACGGCGCTCTCGACGGCTTCGTCCACTCCTACCTGCTCGCGAAAGCGGCTGGAAAAGTGCTGTAGGCAACCTGAGATGTCAGCTACAATCGGCCCTTCCCGAGAACCGGTGCAGCCTCCTCAGGCTGCGTCTCCCCTTCATCCGGTGCTGGACTACGACTCTCAGACAGACACGCCCATGACCGCCTTGGCCGAGCCCGAGACCGAGACCTTCGAGATCCCGGCACCGGTCGATCCCGAGGCGAGCGGCTCGGCGATGATCGTCTTCGAGAACGTCCAGAAGATCTACGAGCCCGGCGTCGTCGCCCTCGAGGGCGTGTCGTTCACGATCGAGAAGGGCGAGTTCGTATTCGTCGTCGGCGCGTCCGGGTCCGGCAAGTCGACGGTCATCCGCCTCCTGCTGAAAGAGATCGACCCTACTCAGGGGCGCATCGTCGTCGGCGGTCGCGACCTCGGGCGGCTCAAGCGCTCGAAGGTCCCGCTCCTGCGGAGGAACCTCGGCTGCGTGTTCCAGGACTTCAAGCTGCTGCCCAACCGCACCGCCGCCGAGAACATCGGCTACGCGCTTCGCGTCCAGGGCCAGTCGAGCGGGCAGATCCGCAAGAAAGTCCCGGAGGTGCTCAACCTCGTCGGTCTCGCGCACAAGATGAACTCGCGACCCGAGGAGCTCTCGGGCGGCGAGCAGCAGCGCGTCTCGATCGCGCGCGCGTTCGTGAATCATCCGCCGCTCCTCGTGTGCGACGAGCCGACGGGGAACCTCGACCCCGACACCTCGGTCGGGATCATGCAGCTGCTCTACCGCATCTCGCGCACCGGAACGACGATCCTGATGGTCACGCACGACCGGGAGATGGTGGACAAGATGCGGCGGCGCGTGATCGCGCTCGAGGCCGGAAGGCTCGTGCGGGACGAGCGCCGCGGCGGGTACTCCGAGGAATGACGCGAATCCGCCTGGTCTTCTCGGAGGCGCTCCGCTCGATCGGGGCGAACCTCGCGACGACGTTCGCCTCGGCCGTGTCCGTGCTCATCGGGATGTTCCTGATCGGAGCGTTCATCGGCCTCGGCACGTGGCTCGTGTCCTGGTCCGACGACAAGAAGCGGGAGCTCGCGGTGCACGTCTACTTCTGCACGCAGGCGAGCGAGGCGCCGTGCGCCGGCGAGGCGACGAACAAGCAGATCGACGCGGTACGCGTCTTCCTCGCGTCGGATACGCGCGTCAAGGACGGCGGGATCACGTTCATCACGAAGGCGCAAGCACTCGAGATCCAGCGCAAGCGCACGCCGGAGCTCACGGAGAACCTCGTCTCGAACCCGCTGCCTCCCTCTTTCGACATCGTTCCCGCGCGAGGAGAGGACACCGCGCAGATCGCGCTCGCCCTGCGCCAGGCGAAGCTGCCCGGGGTCGAAGTGGTGCGCTACGGCGAGGAGGTCTCGCGCGGCATCCTCCAGGTCGCGCGGGCGATTCAGATCGTCTCGCTGATCGCGGTTCTGATCCTCCTCGGCGCCTCCACGATCCTGATCGCCAACACGATCCGGCTCTCGATCTTCGCGCGCAGGCGCGAGATCGAGGTGATGAAGCTCGTCGGCGCGACGAACTGGTTCGTGCGGGGCCCGTTCATGCTCGAAGGCTTGCTGACAGGGCTCGCGGGCTCACTCACGGCAGTCGTCCTGCTGTTCCTGACGCGCGAGGTCGCCGTGCCGCGGATTCTTCAGAACATGCGCGAGGACCCCGACGTGCAGGCTCTCGGCTTCTCGGCGACCGCGATGATCCTCATCGGAGTCGGGCTTGCCATCGGGGCGCTCGGCTCGGGGCTCACGCTCCGCCGCTTCCTCCGCGTCTGACGTCGCGGATCGGCGACTTCGCCGCCGAAGTCGCGTGCTCGTTAGGGTTTCTGCGCGATGACGCACGACCTCGAGCAGGGCCGGGCGCTCTACGAGAACCGCGCGTGGAAGGGCGCGTACGAAGCTCTCGTGCGCGCGGACGAAGCCGAATCGCTCGGCGCGCAGGATCTCGAGCGGCTCGCGACGGCCGCATTCATGCTCGGTCGCGACGACGACTATCTCGCTCTCCACGAGCGCGCGCATCACGCGTATCTCGCCGCCGACGACCTGCCGAACGCCGTGCGTTGCGCGTTCTGGGTCGGTTTGAACCTCGTTCTCCGCGGCGAGATGGGGCCGGGAAGCGGCTGGCTCGGCCGAGCACAACGGCTTCTCGAGCGCCACGGCGAAGACTGCGTCGAGCGCGCGTACCTGCTGACTCCCCGGATCTTCCAGCTGGAAGCGGCAGGCGACTTCGACGGTGCGGCGGCAGTCGCCGCCGAGATGCTCGCGAGTCGCCGAGCGCTTCGGCGATCCGGACCTCTCCGCAATCGCCCGCCACGCTCAGGGTCAGATGATGATCAAGACGGGTCAGGTCAAGGACGGCCTTGCTCTCATGGACGAGGCGATGGTCGCGGTGACCGCCGGTGAGCTGTCGCCCGTGATTACGGGCATCGTGTACTGCGGAGTCATCCTCGCCCTCCAGGAGGTCTACGAGGTCCGCCGTGCTCGGGAGTGGACCGCGGCGTTGACCCGTTGGTGCAACGGGCAACCCGATCTGAAGGCGTTCACCGGCCGGTGTCTCGTGCACCGGCGCGGAGATCCTTCAGCTTCAGGGGTCCTGGCGGGATGCGCTCGACGAAGCTCAGCAGGCGAGGCAGCGCTTTGCCGAGACGAACAACCAGTCCAGGATCGGCTTGGCGCTGTATCGGGAGGCGGAGCTGCAGCGCCTGCTCGGCGAGTTCGATGCCGCGGAGGAGGCATATCGGGAGGCGAGCCGCGCGGGCTGGGAGCCGCAGCCGGGGCTGGCGCAGCTGCGGCTGGCGCAGGGGCAGGAAAAAGCGGCGGCTGTCCACCATCCAGCGGGTGCTCGGCGAGGCGACCGATCCGCTCAAACGCGCCGGCTTGCTTCCTGCCTACGTCGAGATCCTGCTTGCCGGCGGTGACGTCGAGGGTGCCCGTGGGGCCTGTGGGGAGCTCGAGGAGATCGCAGCGCGGATACGAGAGCGCGATGCTCGGTGCGATGGTGGCGTACGCTCGCGCAGCGGTGCATCTCGCCGCAGGTGACGCGCGTGCCGCCCTGACGGATTCGCGGGCTGCGGCCGCAGTCTGGCTGGAGCTCGACGCGCCCTACGACGTCGGCGCGAGCGCGTGTGCTCGTCGGGCTCGCGTGTCGCGAGTCTCGGTGACGAGGACGCGGCCACACTCGAGCTGGAGGCGGCGCGTTCGACCTTCGAGCGGCTCGGGGCTGCGCCGGACCTCGCGCGCCTGGCCGAGCGAGGGCGCGACTCTGGCGACGACCGGCACGGGCTGACGCCGCGCGAGTTCGAGGTGCTCCGGCTCGTGGCAGCCGGCAAGAGCAACCGCGAGATCGCCTCCACCCTGGTCATCAGCGAGCACACCGTCGCCCGGCACGTCCAGAACATCTTCGCCAAGCTCGACGTGTCGTCACGAGCGGCTGCCGGCGCCTTCGCGTTCGAGCACGACCTCGTCTGAGCTCGGTCGGTGGTCAGAACCAACCATGCGCCTCCTGTTCGAAGTTGGTGGATCCGCGCGATGCGCGCGGTCACGCCGGCGCCTACCGTCGACAGGGTCAACCGAAGGAGGCAGCAGTGGCGACTCAGACGGTGGAACGCTTCGAGACGGTGATCATCGGCGGCGGCCAGGCGGGTCTGGCCACCGCCTACCACCTGCGGAAGCGAGGCAGGTCCTTCGTCATCCTGGACGCGGGTGAGCGAGTCGGAGACTCGTGGCGGAAGCGCTGGCCCTCGCTGCGGCTGTACTCCCCTGCACGAGTCGACGGGCTGCCCGGCATGCGGTTTCCCGCTCCGGCCCAGTCGTTCCCGACTGCGGGGGAGATGGCCGACTACCTCGAGGCGTACGCCGAGCGCTTCGACCTGCCCGTTCGCACCGGGATCGGCGTCGACGCGGTGGAGAAGGACGGCGACGGATACGTCGTCCGTGCCGGCGATCGCCGGTTCGAGGCCGACAACGTCGTCGTGGCGACCGGCGTCTTCCAGCACGACCGGCCCGTGACCCCCGACTTCGCCCCCGACCTCGATCCCGGAATCCGGCAGCTCCACTCGGCGGACTACCGCAGCCCTGCACAACTTCAGCCCGGGCCCGTCCTCGTCGTCGGCGCCGCGCACTCGGGAGGCGATATCGCCCTGGAGGTCGCCCTCGCCGGCCACCGAACGATCCTTTCAGGCCCCGATACCGGGCAGATCCCGCACAAGGTCATCATGTCGCGTGCCCTCGGCCCGCTGGTCAAGTTCGTCGCCACGCGGGTGCTCACGGTCTCCACGCCGATGGGGCGCAAGGCGAAGACGGAGATCCGCTCGCATGGAGGGCCCGCTCCTGCGCGTGAGAAGGGCCGATCTGGAAGCGGCCGGCGTCGAGCGTGTCTTCGAGCGAACGCGTCGGCGTCGAAGACGGGAAGCCGGTCCTCGCGGACGGGCGGGTCGTCGAGGTGACGAACGTCATCTGGTGCACCGGGTTTCGCAACGACTACACGTGGATCAAGTTCCCGGTCCCGCTCGAGGACGGCTGGTACCCGGTGCAGGTGGGAGGCGCCGTTCCGTCCGCTCCCGGCCTCTACTTCGTCGGATTGCCCTTCCTGCACTCGTTCAGCTCGATGCTCGTTCTCGGAGCCGGGCGAGACGCAGAGCGTGTCGTCACGCACCTCGTCTCCCGTGCGTCGCGAGCGCACGCGCGCGACGGCCCTCGAGGGCGCCGCCGTGGCCGCGTGACGGGAGCGTGGGCCGCGTCACCGACGGCGAGCAGCACTGCCGCCGACGGTGAGCCCGACCCGGCTGACGGCGTGCTCGATCTGGAACGGGATGGTCGCCAGCATCAACCGGGTACCGTGCTCCGATGCGCCAGCGACGGCCCCCGGGAGGGCGGCAGAAACGACCGAGCAGATCCGAGCGCGCCCACCGGCGGCGCCCTTCGAACGCGGCCCGGCGGGCTGAGCGAAGAATCGCGATCTCGCTCCCCGCGCGAGGGCGCGAGCCGGAGCGAGTCGTCGCCCACCTCGGGCCGACGAACTCGGGCAAGACGCACGCTGCGCTCGACGAGCTCGTCGCCAGGGGCGAGGGCGTCTACGCCGGACCGCTCCGGATGCTCGCCCAGGAGGCGCACCGGCGGCTCGGCGCCAGGATCGGCTTCGACCGTGTCGGGCTCGTCACCGGCGAGGAGCGCGTGAACGACCGCGCGCCGATCATCTGCTGCACGGTCGAGATGGCACCGCAGTCGGGCGAGCTGCTCGTCCTCGACGAGATCCAGTGGGCCGACGACGAGGAGCGCGGCTCGGCGTGGACGACGTTGATGCTCGCCGGCGAGTACCGCGAGATCCTCCTCCTGGGGGCGCTCGATGCGCTGCCCCTGGTCGAGCGGGCGTTTCCCGCGGCGGAGCTGAAGGTCTTCGAGCGGATGCTCCCGCTCGAGTGGATCGGCGAGCGCGCGCTTCGCTCGCTGGGCGCGGGCACGGTCGTCGTCGCATTCAGCCGCAAGGCGGTGCTCGCGCTCGCCGGAGAGGTGAACCGGCTGCACCCTGGACGCGTCGCCGTTCTCTACGGCGCGATGCCGCTCGCGTCGCGACGGGAGGAGATCGACCGCTTCCTGTCCGGCGAGGCCGATGTCTGTGTGGCGACCGACGTCCTCGGGCACGGTGTCAACCTGCCGTGCGAGACGCTGCTGTTCGCCGAGACGACGAAGTTCGACGGGGAGGAGCGACGGAACCTCCTGCCCTGGGAGATCGCGCAGATCGCGGGGCGGGCCGGGCGTTTCGGCCTCGTCGAGCGTGGACACGTGGGCGTGCTCGCCGGGCTCGGCTGGGGAACCGCCGATCCGGACATCGTCGAGTCGGCGCTCGAGCCTCATGTCCGACTCCCGGGTGAGCATTGGGGCTACCGCGTCGTCGACGAGGCCCGCATCCGTCCCAGGCTCTCCGACCTCGGAGTCGACGACCCCCGAGACCTCGATGCCGCGCTCGTCGCCTGGCACCGCGTCGCCCTGCGCGAGTGGGCGTTCGAGAGCTGGCTCGCCGTCGAGTCGTTGCAGCCGTTGCGGATGCGGCTCGACGCCGTCCAACGCCGCCTCGCGCAAAGGGGACGGCGTCTGACCCTGGAGGACTCGTGGAAGCTCGCCAACGCTCCCGTGGACGAGGACAACCTCGATCTGCTCGCCACCCTCGCGCTGGCGATCGCCGGCGATCGTGTTGCGCGCCCCCACCTGACGTTCCTTCTCGATACGGCACGGTTGCGCGACGCATCGCTCGAGGACGCGGAGCAGGCCGGCCGTGAGGCGAGCGTGCTGCGTTGGTTCGCGCTCCAGTTTGCGGGCGTCGGCGGCGTCACTATCGAGCGTGCTGCCGCGCTCGAGGAGGCCGCCGCTGCGCGCGTCGTGGCTCGCCTCCGGCTCGAGGTCGAGTCGCCGACGCTCGGACGCTGCCGCTCGTGCGGACGTTCGTGCCCGCCCTGGTACCCGCTCTGCGACCGCTGTGCGAAGGTCGGCGCGCGGTCGCGATAATGGTGATCCCGTGACGCCCGACGAGCTTCGCGCGCTGCCTCTCTTCGCCGACGTTTCGGACGCCGGCCTCGAGCGCCTGGCCGCCCGCGCCGCGGAGCTCGAGCGGGACCCGGGTCAGGTGATCGCGGTTCCAGGCGATCCGGGGTCGGGGATGTTCGTGATCTGCGACGGAACGGTGTCGGTCGAGCTGCGCGGCGACGCTCCCATCGAGCTGAATGCCGGAACCTTCTTCGGCGAGCTCGCCCTCCTCAACCCGGAGGCGACCCGTATCGGCCGCGTACGGGCCGCGACGAAGGTGCGTCTCCTCAGCATCCCGCGCGAAGACGCGCTCGAATTGGTCGAGTCGGAGCCGAGCGTCGCGCTGATCATGCTGAAGGAGATCGCTCGCCGGTTCGCCGGCGCCCCGCTCCAGTCCTAGCGCGCCATGGCCGACACGAAGCTGATCGCCGAGAACCGGCGCGCGCGGCGGGACTACGAGTTCCTGGAACGACTCGAGGCAGGTGTCGTCCTGAGCGGCACCGAGGTCAAGTCTGCCCGCGACGGTCACGTTCAGCTCGGGTCGGCCTACGCGGACATCCGTGACGGCGAAGCGTGGCTCGTCGGCGCGTCGATCGCCGAGTACGCGCAGAAAGGGTCGTCCGGCCACGACCCGGATCGAGAGCGGAAGCTGCTGCTCCACCGCCAGGAGATCGACTCGCTGTACGGGAAGGTCCGCGAGAAGGGCCTCACTCTGGTACCCGTCCGCATGTACTTCAAGGACGGCCGCGTCAAGGTCGAGCTTGCGCTCGCCCGCGGTCGCGAGCGGGCCGACAAGCGGCGCGTGATCGCGGAGCGGGACGCGCAGCGCCAGATGGAGCGCGCGCTCAAGCGCAGGCGCTGAAACCGGGTCTGGCTTCAGCCAGACCCCACCAAGAAGCGCGAGGTCGCGGCCACGTTGTTACGCTCGTCGTGTCAATCGCGACGAAGGAGGGGATCGCTTGCGACGCGTAGCGCTCACGGTAAACGGGACGCGCCACGAGCTCGAGCTGGAGCCCCGGGAATTGCTCGTCTACGTCCTCAGGGACCGTCTCGGGCTGACCGGCACGACCGTTGGCTGCGACACCTCGTCCTGCGGGGCGTGCACCGTGCTCGTAGGTGGGGAGTCGGTCAAGTCCTGCACGATGCTCGGTGTCCAGGGGGACGGCCTCGAGATCACCACGATCGAAGGCCTCGCGCGAAACGGCGACCTGCACCCGGTCCAGCAGGCGTTCCACGACCACCACGCGCTGCAGTGCGGCTACTGCACGCCCGGGATGGTGTTGGCAGCCGTGAGCCTGATCGAGAGCGGTGACGCGACCGACGAGGACGCGATCCGCGCGGGTCTCGAAGGCAACCTCTGCCGTTGCACGGGGTACCACAACATCGTCAGAGCCGTCTCGGCGGCGGCGGGGGTGAGCTGACCATGGCTGTGGTGGAGAGACAGGAGACCGCGGTCGGCACCTCGGTCAAGCGCAAGGAAGACGCGTCGCTCCTGACCGGCCGGACCACGTGGGTCGAGAACCTCACGCTGCCGGGCACGGTCTACATGGCCGTCGTCCGATCTCCCTATCCGCACGCGCGCATCGGGAACGTCGACCTCGACGCCGCCCGCGCCGCCGAGGGAGTCGTGGCGGCTTTCAGCGGCGCCGACCTCGCCGACGACTGGAAGGGCTCGCTCCCCTGCGCCTGGCCGGTGACGGAGGACATCAAGATGCCTCCGCACTTCCCGCTCGCGGTCGACGAGGCGCGTCACCAGGGCGACGGGGTCGCCGTCGTCGTCGCGGAGAGTCGCGCTCTCGCGAAGGACGCGGCCGAGCTCGTCGAGGTGGACTACGAGCCGCTCGCGTCGACCGCGGACGTGGAGAAGGCGCTCGAGGACGGCGCGCCGCTCGTCCATGCCGACCTCGGCACGAACGAGTGCTACGTCTGGAAGCTCGAGACCGACGGCGTGCAGGCGGCGCTCGACGAGGCGGATGTCGTCGTCACGCGCCGCTACTACCAACCGCGACTGATCCCGAACGCGATGGAGCCGCGAGGGGTGCTCGCCCAGGTGGGGCCAACAGGGGAGGCGACGATCTGGTCGGCGACCCAGGTCCCGCACATCCTCCGCTTCGCGCTCCAGCTCGTCCTCGGCACCCCCGAGTCGAAGATTCGCGTGATCGCGCCCGACGTCGGCGGCGGGTTCGGCTCGAAGCTCAACGTCTACGCAGAGGAAGCCCTCGCGATCGCGCTCGCGAAGCGTCTCGGACGTCCGGTCAAGTGGACGGAGGAGCGCTCCGAGAACTACGTCGCGACGATTCACGGGCGCGACGTCCTGCACGAGCTCACGTTCGGGGCGACGAAGGACGGGAAGATCACGGTCGTGAAATCGGAGGCGAAGTGCGCGATGGGCGCGTACCTCCAGCTCGTCACGCCGGGAATCCCGCTCCTCGGAGCCTGGATCTACAACGGGCCGTACGACATCCCGAACTACAGCGTCACCTTCACCGGCGTCTTCACGCACACGACGCCGACGGACGCGTATCGCGGGGCCGGACGGCCCGAGGCGACGTACGTCCTCGAACGGACGATGGATGCACTCGCCGCCGAGCTCGAGATCGACCCGGTGGAGCTTCGCCGCAGGAACTTCATCACGGAGTTCCCGGCCCAGCTCGCCTCGGGCCTGACGATCGACTCGGGCGACTACCACGCGTCGCTCGACCGGCTGCTGGAGCTCCTCGACCTCGACTCGATCCGGAAGGAGCAGGCGGAGCGGCGAGAGAGAGGGGACGCGAAGGTGCTCGGCGTCGGATTCTCGACCTACAACGAGATGTGCGGCCTCGCCCCGTCTCGAATCCTCGGAGCGATCCGCTACGCCGTCGGAGGCTGGGACTCGGCAACGATCCGCGTCCAGCCGCTCGGGTCGGTGCAGGTCGTCACGGGGACGTCCCCGCACGGGCAGAGCCATGAGACCACCTGGGCGCAGATCGTCGCCGACCAGCTGGGCGTGCCGATCGACGATATCGAGGTCCTGCACGGCGACACGGCGGTGTCCCAGCTCGGGATGGACACGTACGGCAGCCGCTCGCTCGCAGTGGGCGGGATCGCGCTCGTGCATGCGAGCGAGAAGATCGTCGACAAGGCGCGCGAGATCGCGGGGCACCAGCTCGAGGTCTCGGCCGACGACCTCGAGTTCGCGAACGGGACGTTCCGGGTGAAAGGCTCTCCCGACCGGGAGATGACGATCCAGGCCGCGGCCTTCCAGGCTCATGCGGCACACAATCTGCCCGACGCCATGGAACCGGGGCTCGAGGCCACCGCGACGTACGACCCCCCGAACTTCTCCTGGCCGGCAGGCGCGCACGCGGCCGTCGTCGAGGTCGACACGGAAACGGGGGACACGCAACTCGTCCGCTACGTCGCCGTCGACGACGTCGGAGCTCCCGTGAACCCGATGATCGTCGAAGGCCAGGTGCACGGCGGCGTCACGCAGGGAATCGCCGCGGCGCTCTACGAGGAGGGCATCTACGACGAGGACGGGAACCTGGCGACGACGACGATGGCCACGTACCTCGTCCCGTCGGCGAAGGAGCTCCCGTCGTTCGAGACCGACCTCACCGAAACCGCGAGCCCCACGAACCCGCTCGGGGTGAAGGGCGTGGGGGAGACGGGGACGATCGCGGCCGCACCCGCGGTCATCAACGCGGTCGTCGACGCGCTCGCGCACCTCGGAGCCGTCGATATCCAGATGCCGGCGACTCCCGAGCGAGTCTGGCGTGCGATCCAGGAGGTGAAGCGGTGATCCCGGCCCGGTTCGACTACGAGGTGGCCGAGAGCGTCGAGCACGCGCTCGCGCTTCTCGGCGAACGTGAGGATGCGAAGCTGATTGCCGGCGGGCACTCCTTGCTTCCCGCGATGAAGCTACGCCTCGCGCGGCCGGCCGTGCTCGTCGACATCGGCCGGCTCCCGGAGCTGTCCTACGTCCGGGACGGCGGCGGGCACGTTGCGATCGGAGCGCTGACCCGGCATCACGACGTCCACGGGGATCCCCTTCTTCAAGAGCACTGTCCGATCGTCGCGTTCGCAGCCGGGACCATCGGGGATCCGCAGGTCCGCCATCGGGGAACGATCGGCGGGACGCTCGCACACGGCGATCCCGCGTCCGACCTGCCAGCGGTGATGCTCGCGCTCGACGCCGAGCTGGTTCTCCACGGACAGGACGGAGAGCGGACGGTTCCGGCTCAGGAGTTCTTCACGGGCGTCTTCCAGACCGCGATCGCCGCCGACGAGATGCTCGTCGAGGTCCGGGTCTCGAAGAGGCCCACGGCAGGCTGGTCGTACCTGAAGATGCGCCGGCGCGCTCAGGACTGGGCGACCGTCGCGGTCGCCGCGATCGTGGAGCGCACGAACGGCTCGGTCGGAAAGGCCTCGATCGGGCTCGTGAACATGGGTGCGACGCCCCTCCGGGCTCGAGCGGCGGAGGACGCGCTTGCGGGTGGAACGCCAGTCGGCGAGGCGTCGGCGCTCATCGCGGAGGGGACCGACCCGTCCTCCGATCAGGCGGCGAGCGCGGAGTTCCGCCGTCATCTGGCGCAGGTCCTCGGGCGGCGTGCGCTCGAGGAGGCGATGGCGCGGTGAGCTCCGGCGCCGCACGGTTGGGGTCTGGCTTCAGCCAGACCCCGGTGTTCGATCCTCTTGCCAGGCTAGACGTAAACGAACGTGGCCGACGGCTCCGGGACCGGAATCTGCTCGAACGCAGCGCGGAGTGAGTCGCCGGGCTCTGTGTCGCCCTGCATGATCAGACGGTGCGTGAGGACGTACGGCGCGATCTCCTGCGCGTCCTCGACGCTCACGTAGTTCCGCCCGTTGAGCCGTGCGTTGGCCTTCGACGCGCTCGCCCAGTGCATGATCCCGCGTGAGCTGACGCCGAGCTCGACCTCCGGCAGCGAGCGGGTCATGCGCGCGACGGCGACCATGTAGCGGCCGACCTCTTCCGGCAGCTCCGTCGAGTCGAGCTCGACGCGAGCCTTGTCCAGGCCCACGACGCCGAGGAGCGGCTGCACCTCACCGAGCATGTCCGGCGCGACGCCCTTGTGCGGGAGGTCGAGCATCTCGTACTCGCTCTCCGCATCCGAGTACTCGAGGTGGATCTTGAAGAGGAAGCGGTCGAGCTGCGACTCCGGGAGCTCGAAGACGTCGCGGTGCTCGTACGGGTTCTGCGTGGCGATGACGAGGAACGGGTCGGGAAGCACATGCGCCTTGCCCTCGACCGTCACCTGACGCTCCTGCATCGCTTCGAGCAGCGCGGCCTGCGTTCGCGGCGGCGTGCGGTTGATCTCGTCCGCGAGCAGCACGTTCGTGAAGACGACGCCCTGGATGAACGTCTGCTCGCCGGCGCGGATCACGTTCTGACCCGTGAGCTCGGCCGGCGTCGTGTCGGGCGTGAACTGGATGCGCTTGAACTTCGCGCCGAGCATGTGCGCGGCGGCGCGTCCGAGCAGCGTCTTCGCGCTTCCGGGCGGCCCCTCGATCAGCACGTGCCCGCGGGCGAGCGCCGCGACGAGCAAGAGCTCGACCGCCGCGTCCTGTCCGATGACCACCTTCGAGACCTCGGCCTTCGCGCGCTGGCGCAGGTCGATCAGATTCTCGTATGGCGCCTCGACGATGAGTGCCACTTTCCCCGTCCTCCCCCGTTGTCCTTCATCTGACGGTACAGAGAGTACCGCTCCGCACGTGTTCTCGCGGGCTCCCAGCCCAAGGTTCCCCCTCGAACTATCGGCAGCCTGGGCGGGCCGTCAACCCCAGCCCGGCCCCCGCAGAGGCTCGGTTCAGTCGACCGGCGAGGGCACGGGGGCGGGCAGCGAGTCCATCGCCCGCTGGAGAACCTCTGCGGCGTCGGCGCCCTCGGTGAGGATCATGCGGTGCTTCAGCACGTACGGCGCCATCTCCTTCACGTCGTCGATCGTCACCGTCTGTCGTCCGTTCAGCCGGGCGCTCGCCTTGGAAGCGCTCATCAGGTGGATCATCGCGCGAGAGCTGACGCCGAGCTCGACGCCGGGCAGGTCACGCGTCCGTCGGCCGAGCGAGACGATGTAGCGGCCGACCACGTCGGGCACAACGGTCGCCTCGAGCTCCTGGCGGGCCTTGTCGAGGCCGACGACTCCGAGGAGCGGCCGAACCTCGCCGAGCATGTCCGGTGCGATGCCGTTGTGGGGGAGGTTCAGCATCGCGAACTCGTACTCCGGGTCGGCGTACTCGAGGTTGATCTTGAACAGGAACCGGTCGAGCTGGGACTCGGGAAGCTCGAAGACACCCGAGTGCTCGTACGGGTTCTGGGTCGCGATCACGAGGAAGGGATCGGGAAGCTTGTGCACCTTGCCGTCTACGGTGACCTGGCGTTCCTGCATCGGCTCGAACAGCGCGGCCTGGGTGCGCGGCGGGGTGCGGTTGATCTCGTCGGCGAGGAGGACGTTCGTAAAGACGGCGCCGGGGAGGAAGACCTGCTCGCCCGCCTTGATCACGTTCATGCCGTTGAGCTCGGCGGGGGTGGTGTCGGGGGTGAACTGGATGCGCTTGAACTGCGCCCCGAACATGTGCGCGACGGCGCGGCCGATCAGTGTCTTCGCGCTGCCCGGAGGCCCTTCGAGGAGGACGTGGCCGTGCGCGAGAGCCGCGACGAGCAGCAACTCGACGGTGCGGTCCTGGCCGACGACGACCTTCGACACCTCGGCCTTCGCACGCTCGCGCAAACCTGCCAGGTCGTCGTACCGCTCCTCCATCATCAGTGCCACGGTTCTTCCTTTCGTCGCATCGCGTTGTCGTTCGTTCCCAGCCGGATGTCAACCTTGCTCCGTCTATCTTGGGGCCGCGTCCGGCCGGTTGCCTTATCGGCAGCTATCCTGGAAACCTGAACACACATACGGGGGCGACCAGGTCTCGACGTGGTCGGTTCTCCGGCAGAGCTGCGAGCCGAGGTCGCCGGTTGGCCTCGTAAATCAACCGGCACCAAAGCAAGTGCGAACAAGAACGAACTCGCACTCGCCGCCTAGCTTCTAGTTAGGTAGCGACGTCGACCCGGGTTCGGCCCGAGACCCGGAGTTCGGCGCCAACAATCGGGCTGGCGCCTAGGGAGAGCCAATCGCCCGAAGCGCGAGACTCAAGGATGGCTGGCCCGTCGGTAGGTTGTTCACGAACCGGCCGCCGGGCGAGATCAAAGCGTGGACTACGCTCGTAGACGCTCTGTTCGGTGCGACCGCGGACGCGGGTTCGATTCCCGCCGCCTCCATCAAATCGCGATTTGCAGGGACTTTGCCGTGAGACGGGGGGAATGATTCGCGAAGGGGATCATTCCTCCTCGTCCTCGGCGGCGAACGTCTGGAGGAGTGACGCCTCCAACTGCTGAATGTCCCAGTCGGTGTAGGTATCGGCGGTCGTGCTGATCGAGGCGTGCCCGAGCAACGCCCTCCCGCGGAAGACGCGTGTTCGATCCACCGATGGACTGACACCGGAGGACAAGTGGCGAGCACGTGCCCAACCTCCTTCCCACCCGCATCATCTGGGCTGACGAGCCGTCCGCTCGAGCTCCTTCCAGCGTCGCGGCGGCGGCCGCGTCGCGGGCGGCTGCCAGCTGCTCGGGCGGCAGCTCCGCCTCGAGCCGATCGAGCACAGGACGGGCGGCGGAGGCGTACGACCGGGGCAGCTGCTGATGACCCAGCACGAACGTCAGGATCACGGCGGCACGCTCCTGTTCCGCGGGATCGTCCGCGAGACAGGCGCCGATCCCGCTCAGTGCGAGGAGTTCGAGTGAGACTGTCTGAGAGGCCTGCGCTCGCTCGAGCGCCTCGCTGAATCGCTCGCGTGCTTCGGCGCCGTCTCCGAGCGCGAGCGCAGCGAAGGCGATGCGGCAGAGCACCGCGATCACTCCCCAGCGGTGGTTGACCTCGGAGAAAGCCTCGTAGCCGGCCCACCCGAGCCGCAAGGCCTCGGAGTAGTCACCGAGCCCGAACGCGCTCAGGCTCGCGCGGCTGAGCGCGTAGCCCGTTCCGCCCGGCCTCGCCGACGGACGCGAACAGGTCGTGCGCCTCCATGTGCAGCCGAAGCGCGTCGCCGTAGCGCTCCTCGGCATCGGCGAGCAGGCCGAGCTTGCTCGTGGCGTACGCGCGCAGAAGCGGGTTGCCCAGCTTCTCTGCGAGGACGTGCGCAGCCTCGAACGCCTCGCGCGCTGCTTCGAGGTCGTCCAGGAAAAGTCGGGCGAAGCCGAGATCCATCCGAGCCCCGCTCTCGGTGAGCCCGTCGCCGATCGCTCTCGCGATCTCCGCCCCCTCTTCGGAGAGCGCCACCGCCTCCGGGTAGGCGTCCCGATACACCGCCATGATCCCCAGCGCGCACAGGCAGCTTGCGAGCTCTCGCTCCATGCTCCGCGCCCGCAGGACGGGCAGGCATCGGCGGCGAGCTCCTCCGCCGCCGGGTCGTGCCCGAGTCGGGCGCCGATCGCGACTCCGGTACGATCGCCGCCGCCAGCGCGACGGCGCTCGCGCTGCCGGGGTCGTCGGCGTCGAAGCCGGCCGTGCGCGCGAGCCGCTGGAGCGTCTCGGCCCCTTCGAACCAGCTGTGCATCCAGAGGAACGTGTAGAAGGCTTCGAGCACCGGCAGCGCCACCTGCTCGTCGTCCTCGACCAGGATCCACTCGACCGCCGCGCGGAGGTTGTCCAGCTCGCCGCGCAGCTCGTCCCGCGCGACCGCGAGCTCCGGGCCCATGAGTGCCGCCTGCCGTTCCAGGAGCATCGCCGCGTAGTGACGCGCGTGCCGCTCGCGGGCGTCCGCCTCCTCGCCGGGTGACAGCCGCAGCTGCTCGGCCGCGTATTGCCGCAGCAGCTCGTGCAGCTCGAAGCGGCCGAAGTCCGGACGGCGCAGGAGCGACTTCGCAACGAGCTCGGAGAGGAGGCGCAGGTCGGCGCCAGTGACCGCGACCGCGGCGGCTGCGGTCGAAGCTGCCGCGGAACACGGACAGCCGCGAGAACGCGCTGCGCTGCTCGTCGGTGAGCAGGCGCCACGACTGGTCGATGGCCGCTCGCAGGCTGCGGTGCCGTTCCGGCACGTCGCGCATCGACGTGGCGAGGAAGTCGATGTTGCCCTCGATCTCGTCCGCGATCTCGGCGCAGGAGAGGACGGATACCCACGAGGCCGCGAGCTCGATGCCGAGCGGCATGCCGTCGACGAGCCGGCAGATGCGGAGCGCCTGCGAGTACCCGGCGTCGTCGAGGGCGAAGCCCGGTACGACCTGCGTGGCCCGCTCGACGAACAGGCGCACTGCCGAGGCGCTGCCGTTTCCGTTCTCCGCGAGACCGAGGCCCTCGACGTCGAACACCCACTCGCTCTGGATGTTCAGCCGCTCCCGAGAGGTCGTCAGGAGCTCGACGCTGCGGGGCGCGCTCGATCACCTCGCCCAGAAGCGCGGAGCCCTCGACGAGATGCTCGAAGTTGTCGAGCACGAGGAGCGTGGACCGCTCGCTGAGGTAGTCGAGCAGCTGCTCCTGCGCCGAGAAGCTGCTGTGCACGCCGTCGAGGGCGAACTGGATCGACTCGGCGAGGGCGGGCGCGAGGAAGTCCGGCGAGGCGACGGAGGCGAGCGGGACGAAGTGGACGCCGTGCGGGTAGCGGTCGACGCGGCGAGCGGCGGCCTCGAGGGCAAGCCTGGTCTTGCCCGCTCCGCCCGGCCCGACGAGCGTGAGCAGGCGGCATTCAGGGTCCTCCAGCAGCCGGTCGATCGCTTCGAGCTCCGACGCCCGGCCGACGAACGACGTTCGTGGCAGCGGGAGGTTCTTCATGCCTGCCTCGATCGTCTTCAGCAGCGGGAACTCGCCCGGCAGGCCGTCGATCTCGAGCTGGTAGATGCGCTCGGGCGCGCTCAGGTCCTTGAGCCGGTGTGCGCCGAGGTCGCGCGCCTCGTGGTCGACCAGCGCGCGAGTCGTCTGCGACAGCAGCACCTGGCCGCCGTGGCCGACGGCTGCGATGCGCGCGCCCTTGTGCACGTCGATCCCGACGTATCCCTCATGGGTCACCCGCGGCTCGCCGGTGTGGAGCCCCATCCGGACGCGGACCGGCCCATCGGCCAGGCCTCGTTGTGCGTCCACGGCCGCGGCGGCCGCGTCCGAAGCCCGCGCGAAAGCCATGAAGAACGCGTCACCCTGTGTATCGACCTCGACGCCGTCGTGGGCCGAACAGGCCGCGCGCACGATCCGACGATGATCGTCGAGTGCGGCGCCGTACCCGTCGCCGAGCTCGTGCAGCAGCGTCGTCGAGCCCTCGATGTCCGTGAAGAGAAGGGTCACCACTCCACTCGGGAGCTCGCGGGGCACGTGGCCATGATTTCGCCTGGCTCCGGACATGTCCAGTGCGGATCGTGCGCGGCAGCCCACGTTTCGTCTACCGGCGCTCCTGCGACGTCATGACGACTTGGGCTGGATCTCGTTTTCAGAGCCGGGCTGGCGGCTTTCGCCTCGGTTGGAATCTTGCGCGGGTTCGATTCCCGCCGCCTCCATCTTCTTGGCCCGAGCACCGCTTCGCGGCGCGGCTGTCGCCGCGCCGCTCTCGCTTTCCTGCTCGGGCGATCTCGTCGAAAGTCGGGGATGTCTTGCACGTAACGATCAGGACCTGACCCCGTTCGCCCATCGTCTCCATGCTCTGCCGGTCGCGGCCTCAAGGCTGGGCTCGCCGCCTCGATCACCCGGCGGTTCAGGTGGCCACCATGTCGGCGCGTTTGGGCTCGTCGTGCCAGATCCACCACTCGTAGGGCGGCGATTGCGGATAGCCCTCCGGCGAATCCTCCCACTCTTCTTGGCGCCCAAGGGCAGTCATGTCGAGGTAGCTCCACGTGCTCCCCAGTGCCTCGTCGCCGCGGGCGTTGATGAAATAGGTGCGGAACACGTTGTCGTCTTCTCGAATGAAAGCGTTCGTGCCGTGCCACTCGTCGACGCCGAAGTCGGCGTCGAAGTCGTCCGTGATCGTGTACCAGGGCATCTCCCAGCCCATCCGCGCTTTCTCGCGCTCGATGTCCGCTTGCGGTGCGCGGGAAGCAAACGCAAGAGTCGTGTCGCGCTCATTGAGATGGGCGACGTGGGCGACCTGGTCGGCCACCATGGAGCAGCCGATGCAGGCGTGCTCCGGCCAGCCGGACACTCCGGGCTCGAAGAACGCGCGATAGACGATCAGCTGGCGGCGTCCGTCGAATAGGTCGAGCAGGCTCGCCTTGCCCCCTGGCCCGTCGAACTCGTACTCCTTGTCTACGGCCGCCCACGGCATCCGCCGACGCTCCGCCGCGAGCCCGTCACGGGCGCGGGTGAACGCCTTTTCCTTGACGAGCAGTTCCTGCCGCGCAGACTCCCACTCCTTGGGCGTAACAACTGGGGGCGTGTTCATGCGGGATCTCCTTCCTTCGCTTCCTCTAGCTCGGCGTCTCTTGGACGACGAGGTCCCGCATATGGCCAGTTCCCGATTCGCGATGTTCGAAGCCTCCGCGAGAACGCTGTTCGGACGCTGGTTCAATGGGTGCTAGGACGGAATGCAGGGCCGCCTCAAAGCGGCTCTGCTGCGCGGATCTTCGCTGCTGTCGAACCCATCGCTCCATAAGCGATTTCCGGGCGGTAGGGGTTTCCGAGAGGCGTGCGCGGGCCGCGCTAGCTGACCCGAGCCGGGAAGCGGACGTGCATGTGGTTCTCGTGTCTCGGGTAGGGAACGACCACTCTCGCCGGCCCTTGCAGGCCGGTCCGGTAGCCGACGAACACCATCGTCGCGCCGGCGTCGAGGAAGCGGTCGAGGAGATCCTGCGCGAGCCGGCGATCCACCGCTTCGGGTGAGGACGGCGCCCGCAAGGCGCCGTCGAGCCGCGGATAGTAGATGTCGACGTCGAGGCCGTTCTGGTGGGAGACGTGTGCGTCCATTGCGCCGCCGCCCTCGTAGCTGATGTCACCTACGACGACGCGTGGTGCGCGGGGGTTCTCGGCGCGGTACGCGTCGATGACCGAGATGATCGTGCGGATCGTGCGCTCGTTCCCGTGGAGCCGCCTCGGCGCGTTCGGGACCGAGTCCGTAACCGGGTTCCAGGTCACCCAGCTCGGCCCCTCGACAGGGAGCTGGGTGCCGGCGATCAGGCTTCCGCTCCACCACAGGCCAACCGATGTCGCGTTGTGCCACTCGATCTTCGGATATGAGGCCGAGCGTGCGGTTGCGGTCGCGCGCGACGGCTTCGGCGTAGCTGCAGCGACCCCGGCCACGCGCCGAATCGCGGGTCTGCGGGTCGATGCGGAACGTCAGGCTCGGCGGGTCTTCCGCGAGGACCTCCGCGCCGGCGCCTGCGCTTCGAAAGAGCGCCGGCGGAACCATCACGGCCGGCAGCAGCATGAAGACGGTCGCGCGCGTCCTCCGCCGCCTCCTCCACGCCTCGCGACGCTGGCGAGAGGCATGGAGGCCGGTCGGGCCGAAGCTGGGAAGCGGCGGAAGCGCCAAGCCTGCGACTGCCGGCGCGGCCGCTCCCTCACCGAACCAGGCCACGTCCGCTTCGAACCACAGCTCTCCGCGTCGCCAGGCCATGGAGAAGACTCCGTTCGCCGACGGCTCGGCGTGTCCTCCGGCGCTCGAGGCATCGCCGTACGTTGACTTTGAGGCGGCTCCTTGGGCTCTACGCCCGCCGCGTCACCGCGAGGTCCTCCAGCTCCTGCCGGTCGATCAGGTCTGCCGGGATCACCGCGATGCGGCAGCGCGTCTGCGCCCTGAGGGTCGCCGTTCGTATGCCGCCCTCGAGCAACGCCCGCTCGCCGACGATCGCGCCAGGCCCGATCTCGGCAACCGCTTCGCCGTCGATCTCCACCGCGAGCACGCCGTCGAGGACGAGGTAGAGCTCGTCGCCGGGAGCGCCCTGCTCCACGAGTGTCTCGTCCGGCTCGAGCGTGCGCCGCTCCGTGATCATCTTGCCCGCCATCAGCTCGCGCGAGATCTCTCGTTCGAGCGCGCTCTCTGCGGCCGTGACGAACGCGTCGGACTCCTCGTCGCCCCACGGAGTTCGCTCGCCGTGCGCGCCGCTGTACCAGGCCTTGAAGTCGATCGTCCCCGACTTCGCGACGAGGTTTCCGTCCCCGTCGTAGATCCAGTGCCTGGGGAAGGTGCTCGCTCCGACGAGCTGGTGCTCCGAGGAGCCGTCGGCTCGGATCGTGAGTGCGAGCGTCGTCCAGGCGTTCGCGGAGTGGATCCGGACGAACGGTTTCCCGGTCACCCTGCGCGGGGCCGGGAACCCGGCGCGGCCGCCGACCGTCTGCACGAAGCGGACGGCGTCCTCCTGAACCTCGGGCTCGGGCCGCAGGACGTCGAAGACGACGCCGGGAATCGTGATGTCCTTGACGCCGAGGCTGAAGGTCGTCGAGCCGACCAGCCCGGTGCCGTCGTACCCGTGGCTTACGACTCTCCCGTTCTCCACGTCGATCCAGGCGGCGAGGCGATTGGCCTCGCGAAACCGATCCTCGTCGCGCAGGCGCTCGAGGTCGCCTTCCTCGAGATGCTCGGGCGGCGGCTCGTCGTAACGCGCGACCCCGAGCTCGAACGGAAGCTTCGGCATCCCCTCGATCGCATCCGACGGAATCCAGGAAATCGCGGTGACTGATGACTCGATGCGCATTACGCACCCCCTGTCTCGTCGACCCTCTCCACGCTAGAGCATCCAGAGCGCGTTGCCTAGTCGAACGCTCAGCTGGCGGACGTCACGGTCGAGCGACGTCCGCGATCCGAGGAGGACGATTCCCGGCGCCTCCCATCACCCGGCGGTTCGAGTGGCCACCAAGCCTGCCCGTTCGGGATCAGTCCGTTGTGGCTCGTCATGCCAGACCCACCACTCGTACGGCGGCGACTGCGGATAGCCCTCCGGCGAATCCTCCCACTCCTCCTGGCGCCCAAGGGCGGTCATGTCGAGGTAGCTCCACGTGCTACCCAGCGCCTCGTCGCCGCGGGCGTCGATGAAGTAGGTGCGAAACACGTCGGCGCCCTCGCGGATAAATGCGTTCGTGCCGTGCCACTCGTCGACGCCGAAGTCGCTGTCGAAGTCGTCCGTGATCGTGTACCACGGCATCTCCCAGTCCATCCGCGCCTTCACGCGCTCGATGTCCGCCTGGGGTGCGCGCGAAGCGAACACAAGAGTCGTGTCGCGCTCGTTGAGATGGGCGACGTGAGCGACCTGATCGGCCACCATGGAGCAGCCGATGCAGGCGTGCTCGGGCCAGCCGGACACTCCGGGCTCGAAGAACGCGCGGTAGACGATCAGCTGGCGGCGGCCGTCGAATAGGTCGACCAGAGTCGCTTTCCCCTCTGGCCCGTCGAACTCGTACTCCTTGTCTACGGCTAGCCACGGCATCCGCCGACGCTCCGCCGCGAGCCTGTCACGGGCGCGGGTGAACGCCTTTTCCTTGACGAGCAGTTCCTGCCGCGCAGACTCCCACTCCTTGGGCGTGACAACTGGGGGCGTGTTCATGCGGGATCTCCTTCCTTCGCTTCCTCTAGCTCGGCGTCTCTTGGACGACGAGGTCCCACACATGGCCAGTTCCCCAACTCGCGATGTTCGAAGCATCGGCGCGAACGCCGTTCGAGTGATCCTTCTTCTCGGCTGATGGACGCGAGAAGTCGACCCCGCGACCTCGCCCCGACGGCTAGGTGCTGTCCACGGCGATCTTCACCGGTGCGAACGTATGCGTGCGTGCGCCGCCGTACATGGTGAAGGCGTCATAGACCTCGTACCGCCACATGCCGGCGTTCGGGAACACGACGCGAGCGCGGTAGACGCCAGGGCGACCCGTCGGTCTGGCCTTGAAGGTCAGCGACTTCTCGAGCGCCGCGCTCGTGGTGCGAAGCGGCGGGACCCTCTTGATCGTCACGGTCGGCTTCAGGCAGCACAGCGGCTGGCTGGCCAAGCCGTGCTGAAGCACGGTGATGTCGACGACCCAGGGCTTGTCCGCAGACATGCCCTTCGGCGACGAGCTCAGCCGGACGGTTGCCCAACCCCCGGCGAGCGCTGTACTCGCACATACGAGCGCCACGGCGGCTGCGACGACGATGAGTGACCTGCGCACGAGCGACCTCCTCTGTTCGGATGCCACCTCTACACCGGCCCGGCGCAGCGGGTTCCCGTGCGGGCAAGTGGTACGACGAGTGTCTGGTTGAAGCCAGACCCTCATCGCGACGGAGGGGAGCGGTTTGACGGATAGCTAACGAGCATATATACTCGTTATCTATGAAGGAGCTCGTTCTGGCGCTCCTCAGCGGGGAGCGCGCCCACGGGTATGAGCTGAAGCAGTCGTTCGAGCAGGAGTTCGGCGATCTGCTGCCGGCGCTGAACGCCGGTCAGATCTACGTGACGCTCGGGCGGCTCGAGCGGGACGGCCTCGTCGCCGGTCAGCCGGTGCCCGGGGACAGCCGCGGCAAACGCGTGTACGAGCTGACGGAGGCGGGCCGGGCCGCGCTCGCCGCCTGGATCGAGTTGCCTGTCTCGGGCAGGCGGCTCAAGGACGAGTTCTTCATGAAGTTCGTCGTCGTCGCGTCGACGCGGCTGGCGGAGCCGAAGCAGCTGCTCGAGGGCCAGCGGCGTGAGTACCTGCAGTCGCTACGCGACCTGAACGCGCTCCTCGAGACGAACGGGAAGGGGCCTGCGGCCGAGCTCCTCATCGAGGGGGCGATCTTGCATCTGAGAGCAGACCTGGAATGGCTCGAATTGATCGAGCAGCGACTTGCACTGAACGAGGAGGTCTGAATGGCACCGGTACTCGAGGCGAGACAGCTCGCGAAGACGTACGAAACCGGCGGCGCGAAGGTGCTGGGTCTTCGCGGCGTCGACATCTCGATCGAGCGCGGCGAGTTCGTCGCGATCATGGGACCGAGTGGGTGCGGGAAGTCGACGCTGCTCAATCTTCTCGCCGGGCTCGATCGACCGACGGCTGGGGAGGTCTGGCTCGACGGCGAGCGCATCGACGGGTTGAGCGAGACCGATCTCGCGCGCCTCCGTCGCCGCAAGGTCGGCTTCGTGTTCCAGTTCTTCAACCTGGTCCCGACGCTGTCTGCGGTCGAGAACGTCGAGCTGCCGTTGCTCCTGGTCGGCCGCCGGCGCAGAGAGGCACGCCGGTCCGCGAACGAGCTGCTGGGCGATCTCGGCATTCCGGAAAAGCACGGCGCCGCTCCTGGCCAGCTGTCGGGCGGGGAGCAGCAGCGGGTCGCGCTGGCACGCGCGCTCGCGAACAGGCCTGACGTGGTGCTCGCCGACGAGCCGACCGGCAACCTCGACTCGGCGGCGGCTCGCGACGTGCTCGGGCTCTTTCGCGATGCCCGCGGGCGCGGGCAGACGCTGGTGCTCGTCACGCACGACGCGAGCGTCGCCTCGGCGGCGGACCGGGTGATCACGCTCCGCGACGGGCTCGTTGCCGACGAGACGGAGCTGGCCGCGGCTCGCCAGGTCACTCCTCTGCTCGAGCTGCAGAGCCCGGAATGACGGCGCTGCTCTTCAAGCTGGCGTTCGCGGGCATCCGCTCGCGTCTGCTCGCGAGCGCGCTCACGATCGCGATCGCCGGAGCAGCGTCCGCGACGATCGTGTTGGCGCTGGAGGTGCGCTCGAGCGGGCTCGATCCCTGGCACCAGACGTTCGATGCAGCCAACGGGGCACACGTGCTCGCGTACGTCTCCTCGGAGGCGGACGCGCGCGTGCTCGGGGAGCTACCCGGCGTCACCGAACGAGGCACGCCGGTCCCTCACGTGATCGTGACCGTCGGTCCCGCTGGAAGCACCGACCGCGTGTTCCTCTCCGGCCTGAGTGGGCGCACGGCCGTGAACATGCCGGTGCTGACTGCAGGTTCGCCGCTCCGTGAGGGCGGGATCGTGCTCGAGCGCAGCCTTGCGAATGCGCTCGGCATCGATGCTGGCGCCGCGCTGGCAGTTACGGGCGCGCGCGGCTCGATCGACCTCCCCGTGCTCGGGACGGCGGTCGTACCGAGCCAGCCGCGCTACCCGCGTCGCAACCCCGGCCTGGCCTGGGTCACCCCCACGACGCTCGAACGCGTCGAGCCCGATCGCACTCTCTGGCGCTGGACGCAGGCGCTTCGACTGGCGAATCCGTCCGCAGCTGCGGCGTTCACCGAGCAGGCAGCAGCAGGCATCCCCGGCCTCTCCTTCGAGACCTGGCAAGTCCAACGCGATTTCGCACTCGCCGATGCACAGCCCGTGCAGGTGATCGTGACGACGTTCACCATCCTGCTCCTGATCGTTGCGTTCGTCGTCGTCGGGATCCTCGTCGGCGCCCGCGCCAGCGACCAACACCGGGAGATCGGGCTGCTGAAGGCGGCTGGCTTCACGCCGCGCCAGGTCGGCGCCGTCTTCGCGCTCGAGTCCACCGCGCTCGGTCTCGTCGCTGCTGGTCTCGGCTTCGCGCTCGGGTCGATTCTTGCGCCCCGACTCGCCGCACCGAGCGCCGAAACGCTGCTCGGCTCGCCGACGATCGCGGCGAATCCGTGGCACGTCCTCGTCGCGAGCTTGGTCGTCCTTCCCGTGCTACTAGCCGGGGCGCTGACGTCCACCCGCCGCAGCACCCGCTTCAGCGTCCTCGAGGCCATCCGCGCGGGCAGCTCGTCTCCGCCGAATTCACGGCTTGCGCAGGCGTTCACCCGATCCTCTCTGCCGTTGACGACACGGCTCGGCCTCAAGGACCTGCTCGCCAGAGGACGCAGGGCGCTTCTCCTCGCAGCCGCCATCGCCCTCACCGGTGCAGTGGTGGTCGTGGCGCTCTCGCTCGACGCAACGCTCGACGCGCAGGCAGGCGACAACGTGACCAGCGACATCCCGGATGAACTGCCGATCCTCATCTACACACTCGACACGGTGTTGCTGCTGATCACCGTCACGACGCTCGTCGCGGTCGCTCTGCTCTCGGTCCGCGAGCGAATCCGCGACTACGGTGTCCTCAAGGCGATCGGCCTCACACCGAGGCAGATCACCTCCACCGTCGTCAGCGCCCACGCCGCCCTCGCTCTGGTCGCGTCGCTCCTTGCCGTCCCACTCGGCGTTGCGCTGTACCTCGCACTCGCCTGGATCACGAGCGGCACGACCGAGGACGCGGTCGTCGCATCCTGGCCGTCGCTGGCCCTGATTCCGATCGCAACCGTGCTCGTCGTCGTCGCCGCGACCATCGTGCCGGCTCGGCTGGCCACCCGGATCCGCGCCTCCGACGCGCTCCGCTACGAGTGAGGCGCCTGCTCGGTTCGACCTGCGTTAGTCGGGAAGCCAGCCGTCGCGGTAGCGCATCGGCTCCCGCTTCCTGACGTGCGCGTAGGCCTCGGTCGGGTCGCTCGTCTCCTGCTCGGCCGAAGCTCCGTGTCGGCGAGCGACCTCGTCGACCGTGTATCCGCCCCAGTCGGGACGGCCCTCGTGTGCGCGGGCGCCCACCGCGACGACCACACACGGCCTGTCTCCGGAGCCGACGATCGTGTGCTTCGTTTCGGGCGGGCAGTGCACGAAGTCCCACGCCCGAAGCGGGCGCTCCTCGCCCTCGGCGATCAGAACCGCTTCGCCCGAGACCACGAGGAAGTCCTCCTGATCGGCCTCCCAGTGGTACATCGCCATCGGAGTTCCCGGTTCGAGAACCTGCACGTTGATCCCGAGTTGCGCGAAGCTCTGGTCGCCTTCGAGGTCGCAGAACCCGGACCGGCCGTCAGCGTGGTACCAGCGCGTCGTCCGCGCGTTCGCGACGTACCAGCCGTCGCCGGTCGCCACGAGACCGTGCTCGGTCTCCTCCAGCTTCGCCTCGGGAACCATGAGCTCGAGCCTAGACGATCGATGCCGTCGCGAAGCACGTCCGGCGCGCGAACCGGGGTCTCTGGCTGAAGCCAGACCCCGGCGCGACGGCGGCTACTCGGGAAGCCAGCCGTCGCGGTACGCGGTCGGCTCGCGGCTCGGGAGCGACCCGTACGCGACGTCTCCGTCCGTCGTGTCCTCCACGACGCTCGCCCCATGGCGCTTCGCGACCTCGTCGGCGGGGAAGCCGAGCTCGTCATGCCCGCGTGCGCCTACTGCGATCACGAGGCACGGGCCGTTTCCTGCCCCGACGAGCACGTGCTTCGTCTTCGGCGGTGAATGGACGAAGTCCCACGCCCGCAGCCGGCGCTCTTCGCCCTCGATGATCAACAGCGCCTCGCCCGAGACCACGAGGAAGGCCTCCTGGTCGCCCTCCCAGTGGTACATGGCCATCGGCTCGCCGGGCATGAGCACGAACGGGTTGACGTTGAGCTGGTCGGACTCCCGTCGCCAGCCTTCGAAGTCGTCTCCGACGACACAGACGGCGCCGCGGCCGTCGGCGTGACGCCACTCGGCCTCCCGCATGTTGAGGACGTACCAGCCCTCGCCCGTGGGGGCGAGACCGTGTGCGGTCCGCTCCAGCTTCGACTCGGGAACCATCAACCCGAAGACTGCCGTACCAAGAGAGGATGGGGGAGCGGTCACACCTGGACTCCTTCGTGGCGGAGCTGTAGACGGGCGGCCGCCGCCCGCGTCATCATTGGTCGCGCGATGGCGGAGAGCACCGCGGCGGCGTCACTCGTTCTCCGGCGACCTCTACTCGAGAAGCGACTCGACGAGGCGTTCGGCAAACGCCTGACGCTCGTCGTCGCCGGAGCCGGCTACGGAAAGTCGACGCTCATCGCACAATGGACGGAAGACGTCGTCTCGGTCTGGCACACGGCAACAGCGGGCGACCGCCTTCTGTCGTCGTTCGCCACTGCAATCGCCGAGGCGCTTCGGCCCGTGGTAGGCGACTCCGCAGAGCCCATCGTGACGCTCGCCTCCGCCGAAGACGAGCTCGCGCAGGCCGAGGCCATTGCGGCACGGCTGAGCGACGCGCTCGAGCCCGCCCTCCACCACGACCTCACGCTCGTCGTCGACGACGCCCAGGAGCTCGCGTCGTCGCCGGCTTCGCTCCGCCTGGTCGAGAGCCTCTGCCGACAGGGCCCGGCGGGACTACGCCTCATGCTGCTCTCGCGTGACGCGCTCGATCTTCGCGTTGACCGGCTTCGTGCGCAGAGTCAGGTGCTCGACCTGAGCTCGTCCGACCTTGCATTCACCGCTGACGAGGTCGAGGAGCTGGTGGATGCCCGCCTCGGTCCGGACACCGGGCTCGGCGGCGTCATTCTCGAAGCGACGGGCGGCTGGCCCGCGGCCGTCCGGCTCGCGATCGAAGCCGTCGGCCAGATGCCCGACGCCGAGCGCGAGCGGGCACTCCGCGACCTCGTCAAGCGTCCGAGCAGCCCGCTCTTCGCGTTCCTCGCGCACGAGGTCTTCGAACGGCAGTCCCCCGACGTGCAAACGTTCATTCGCACGGTCGCGCCTCTTGACAGCTTCTCGCCCGAGCTCTGTGATGAGCTCGGCATCGCCCGTCCGAAGGAGGTCATCGACGAGCTCGTCCAGCGCGGGCTCTTCGTACGTGGGCTCGGAGATGCGTTCACGCTGCACGCACTCGTTCGCGAGTTCGCTCACGCGACGTGGCCGCTGACGGAGGAGGAGCGCCGGTCGATCCTGGTTCGGGCCGCCGAGTGGTACGAGTCGGAGGGCCGCGTCGACTCTGCGCTCTCGGCGTTCGCGGCGGTGTCGGCTCACCCCGACGTTGCCCGCCTGCTGGAGGAACGCGGGTCGGAGCTCGTCCGCTCGGGTCATGCCGACACGGTTGTCCGGCTCGCCGAAGGCTTGCCGTCCGAGCTCCGAACGCCTGCGGTCGAGGGGCTGATCGGGGATGCCCTGCTCGAGCGGTCGGACTACAAGGCCGCGATCGCGGCCCTCGAACGGGCCGCGCCTCCTTCGGGCCCGTTGGACCCCGCGTTGGCCTGGCGGCTGGGGATGGCCCATCACTACCTGGGCGATCTGGCGCGCGCGATCGAGAGCTACGCGCGGGCGGAGCCGGATCCGGGCGACACCCCCGACGGCGCGCTGCTGCTCGCCTGGTCTGCCGGCACGTGGGGGCTGATGGCCCACGTGGAGGCGGCACCGCTCGCGCGGCGCGCGCTGGAGGCCGCGAAGCGCTCCGGCGACGACCGGGCGCTCGCAGCGGCGCACACAGCCGCGGCCATGGTCGCCGCTCGAGAGGGTCGGAACGCAGATTCAGACCGCAATCTCGAGGTCGCTCTCGGCGCCGCGGAGCGCTCCGGCGATCGAGCCCTGCTCGGTCGCATCAGGACGAACCGCGCCCGCGGTCTCACGGACCGCGGCCTCTATCGCGCGGCCCTCGTCGAGCTGGACGAGGCGTTTCGAGTCTCGGCTTCCCCGGGGCTGAGGTTCTTCGAGCGGACGCTGACGGGCCGCGCCAGCACACAGCTCCGACTGGGTCTTCTCGACGAGGCGGCGGCCGACTACACGCGTGTGGTCGAGCTGTCCCTGGAGAGCGGTAGCACCGAGGCGGGAATCGGCCTAACGGGTCTCGGTGATGTCCACCGCGAGCGGGGCAATCTCGTTCTCGCGCGCATGGCCTACGAGGATGCGCTCCCGCGGATCGAGCAGGACCTCAACCCCGACATCGTCGCCCCGACGCTCTCCGGTCTCGCGAGCGTCCTCGTCGACGACGAGCCGGTGCACGGGAAAGCCCTCGCCGAACGCGCCGCATCCCTGCACGGGGACTACCAGGCTACCGCTCTGAACACAGTTGGCTGGCTTGCGCTCGCCGCCGGCAACCGGGACGAGGCCGCCGCAACAGCTGCCGCCGCGTTCGGTCGGGCTCGCGAGCGGAACGATCGCTACAGCCTCGCGGAAGCGCTCGAGCTCGGCGTGTTCGCGAGCGACGAGCCTGCAACGAGGAGAGAGCAGCTCGAGGACGCGCTCGCAGTCTGGCGCGAGATCGAGTGCCGGGTTCGCGTCGCCGCATGCGAGCTCGCCCTGGCGGGGCTCTCGTCGGGCGCCGAAGCCCGCGCAGCAGTGGAACGCGCGGTGCGGCGGCTGCGTGCGCTCGGGGTTCGCGTCAGCGCCACCGGCCCGGCCGGTCTCCTGCGCACGATCGCCACCCCCGCCCCCTCGCCCCTCGCCGTGCAGGTGCTCGGCGGCTTCGCGGTCCTCCGAGACGGCGTGCCGGTGCCGCCGGCCGAGTGGCAGACGAAGAAGCAACGCGAGCTGCTGCAGATCCTCGTCTGTCGCCGAGGCCGACCCGCGCCGAGACAGCTCCTGATGGAAGCCCTGTGGCCCGGCGAGGAACCGCAGAAGCTCGCGAACCGGCTCTCGGTCGCGCTCAGCGGGCTCCGAACCGTGCTCGACGCCGGGCGCCGCTTCGGAGCAGCCCATTTCATCCGAGCCGATCGCGACTCGATCGCGCTCGACCTCGAGACGGTTCTCGTGGACGTCGAGGTGTTCCTCCACGAGGCGGAGACCGGGCTTTCGCTCCGCTCGGACCGAGAGGAGTGGCTCGCCCAGGCGGAGTCGACCTATGCGGGCGACGTTCTCGAGGAAGATCCGTACAGCGACTGGGCGGTGTCCCTGCGAGAGGAAGCTCGCGCAATGTACATCTCGGTGGCGCACGCGCTCGCCCGCGACGCGGCCGAGGCGGGGCGCGACGAGGATGCGCTGCGGTACTTCCTCCGCGCGCTCAGTCGCGATTCGTATGACGAAGCTGCGCATCTGGGCGTCGTGTCCACGCTGGAGCGACTCCGGCGGAGAGGCGACGCCCGCCGCTCGTACCGCGCATACGTCGCCCTCATGGGGGAGATCGGAGTGACTCCTATGACGTTCCCGGGCGCCACGATTTAAGGGAAGCTGAAGCGCGCCCGGCAACGCTCTGCCGGTGGAGACGTTCATCGTTCGGCTCTGGGCGCCGGCGCCCGACCTCGCGCAGGAGATCTCGCCGGGCGGGCTGCAGGGGAGCGTGGAGCACGTCGGCTCGAAGGACACCCGACGGTTCGAAAACGGCCCCGACCTGCTCGAGATCCTCACAAGTCTCGCTACCCACTCCAAGAGAAGGAGCTCCCATGGACACGAAGAGCCCTAGCAAAGCCTGGTTCGCCGCGATCTCTGCGCTCGCGGTCCTCGTGGGAACGATGACCGGATCCGCAGCAGCCACCTCGAAGCTGGCGACCGCTTGCACGCCGAGCACGTCGATCCTGAAATCGCCGCGGGCGGGTTCGAAGGAGGTTCAGGCAAAGGCGTTGAACGACCGCGGCGACATCGTCGGCTTCTCCGACGGAGCGGACGGGACGTACCGCGCGATCATGTGGAAGGGCGGGAAGGTCGCGGCGGCGGTCGACCTCGGGGTGCTGCCCGGCTACGTCTCCTCGGAGGCCTACGGCGTGACCAACGACCGCGTTGTCTTCGGCCTGCTCTTCGACCGAAAGGAGCGCACGTTTCCGTTCCGCTGGATGAACGGTCGCATGACCGTGCTGAGAGCGCCGAACGGAAGCATCCAGCAGATGGCAGTTCCGAACCGGAACGCGATCAACGAACGGGGTGAGATGGCTGGAACGCTGCTCGTCGCCGGCAACAGGCGCGCCGTGCGCTGGACGCGCGATGGCAAGGCAGCCTTCCTCCATGGGTTGCCGGGACACGCGTGGACGAACGTCTGGAGCATCAACAGGAACGGCATCGTCTCGGGGTGGTCGCGCACGCTTCCGAGCGAGGACGGCGAGAACAACCCGGTGCTCTGGGACGCTTCCGGCAAGGTCGTCGCTCTGAAGACCGCTCCCGGCCGCGCGGACGGTGCCGCCGAAGCGACGAATCGATCCGGGCTGACCGTCGGCTACCTCGGCACCTTCCGCACCGACGGCGGCCCCGAGAACGACCAGGCCGCGGTGTGGCGGACGCGAACGGCCGAGCCGCTGCTCATGGGCCCGACGACGCCCCTGGCCTACGGGGAGCTCGTCGACGTCAACGACCGTGGACAGGCCGCGGGCATGTCGGGCGCGTTCACGAGGAACGGCTTTCCTCTTGCCAAGCCCGCGATCTGGCAGACGGGATTTGCACGCCTGCGGCCCATCGCCGTCCCCGCCGCGTCCCGTCGAGCGAACCGCGTCGTCGTCACGCAGCTCAACGACATCAATGCCCGCGGCAATATCGTCGGCAACGTCTTCGGCCTCGCCGCCGCGGACGTCGGTGCGCTCCGCCGCATCGACGCGGTCCTGTGGACCTGCCCCTTCGACCGGTGAGAGCACCGCGCGAGCCGAGGAAGAATGCAATCACATGAGGGGTCGCGAGCCGATATCTCGGTCAGACATGGGCAAGAACCCGGTCGAGTGGCCTCGGCACCTGGGTCTCCAGATCGAGCGCATCGACGAACAACGGCGCCCAGTGGATCTTCCCGGGACCGCTGCTACCCATGAAGCGCCGAAGCTGCTCGTGCGCAGGTCGTCCTCTCCAGGCCGGCTGCTTCTGCATCGTGCGGAAGGATCCGAGCTTTCGTTGCGCCTCGAGGATCTGCTCGACCGACGGGACTCCGAGGGCGCGGATCAGCTCGTCCTCCAGATCCGCGTCGCAGACGAAGAACCCGAGCGCCTCCATGTCGGCGCGCGTGAGGTTGGAACCGAGGCCCGCCCGCTCCAGGCCTCGCCGGAAGTCGCCTTCCTCTCCGGCGTCACAGAGACCCGCAAGCTCGAGATCCATCCCGTGCGGGCCGAACCGATCCAGGAACCTGCCTATGGAGTGCGCGCCCCCGATGGGGACGACGGAGATGCCCTCGGCTTCGAGATCCCGGCCGCGGCGCCCGGCGAGCGCCTCGACGGCGCGTTGGTCGCTGATGCCTTCGACGAGCACCACCGCCCGAGACGCGATGCCGGCCAGCTGAGGTGGGTCGCCGTGCACGACCCGTAGGTTCGCAGCCCGCTTGACGAGCCGGTCGTCGAAGCGTCACCCTTGACCGAGATCGTGCTACGCGTCCTCGCCCTGCCGCTCGCGCTCGTTGCGCTCCATTCCTACGAGTCGTCCGTTCGACCGCTGCCCGAGCCGCTCCAGAGAACGCTCGTCAACCAGGGTCGCTGGGCGCCGGGATGCCCGGTGCCGCTCTCGCAGCTGCGGCTGCTGACCATCACCCACTGGGGCTTCGACGGCAAGGAGCACACGGGTCAGCTCGTCGTGAACGGCAACTGGGCAAAACCGCTCGCGTCGGTGTTCCGCAAGCTCCACGAGCTTCGCTTCCCGATCCGGCACATGCGCCTGGACGACATGTACGGGCCGCGGCGCGCCTTCCCCGCCGACGGCGACGTGACCGGATCGTTCTCCTGCCGGCGTGCCGTTCCCTCTCCCTGCACGGGCGGGACCGCGAGCAAGAACTGGTCGAACCACGCGTACGGGCATGCGATCGACGTCAACCCGGTCGAGAACCCGTACGTGGGCTGTGGTCAAACGCGTGATCCGACGAGCGTGAGGTACATGGATCGCTCACGACACCGGAAGGGGATGGTCACTCCGGCGGTCGTCCGAGCCTTCCGCTCGATCGGCTGGGGCTGGGGCGGGGAGTGGTCGGGTGAGACGAAGGACTACATGCACTTCTCCACCACCGGCCACTAGCGGAAGCGCCAACCGGGGTCTGGCTGCAGCCAGACCCGTGCGATGTCTAGGGCCAGCGCGGAGACTGCGCCGGCTCGCGCTCGAGTGCCCGCCAGTCGTCGCGCGCGGGGGCGAAGGCGTCGATCACGATCGCGCCCTCGGGACCGGCATGAACCTCGTGGGGGACGTTCGACGGGATCTGCCAGCTCTCACCGGGGCCGAGCTCGCGGGTCTCGTCGCCGATCCGGAACGTCACCGAGCCGGAGACGACGAGGCCGAGCTGCTCGTTCTCGTGCGCGTGCTCGCGAACGACGCTTCCGGGGTCGAGCTCCACCACTGCGAGGCTCACTTGTGCGCCTTCGACGGTACGGGCGAGGACGCCGTCCCAGATGCGGATCGGCCCGGTGGTAGCGATGTCGTCGAAGGGAGCCATGACCGCGGCTCGACGATAGCTGGCTGGCGTCCGGCGGTACCGTCGAAGCGTGGAGGCGAGCCCGAGCTGGCTGTCGAGCGCCGCAACGGCCGTACGGGTCGCGCTGGCGGTCTTCGTGCTCGCCTGGATCTTCGGCCCGGACGCGTTGCGCTCGGCGGTGCCGATCCTGATCGTCTTCCTGATCGCGCTCGGCCTCGAGCTGAGCTTCCTCGTCGGCGCGTTCCGCCCGGGACGCTCGCGGCGGCCGGACCGGAGGCCCCAAGAGATCGATCGCGCGCGGTACGGCTATCGGTGGGAGGATGAAGACGAGGAGCCGGCGGAGCTCGTCGAGCGGACGAGCTCCTTCGCACCGGTTCGGCGCTTCCTGGTCGGTCTCGGCGTCATCGCCCTCCTCGGGCTGACGATCTGGTTCGTCGAGAGCCGAACCGGCTGGGACTCGCTCGAGGGAAGCACCCGCGCCCGCGCAGTCGAGCGCTTCTCCGGCGAAGCCTCGCGGGTCGCCGACAAGCCGGTGACGATCTACTGCGACGAGTCGCGGGACTTCGTCGGCGCGGTCCAGCATGCCGACGGCGTCGCCGAGGTCGGAGGCGAGCGCGCCTATCTCACGCCCGAGATCTGCTTCGACCTCTACCGGCTTGCGTTCAAGGGCGACGTGCGGGGAAGCCGAACCGGCCGCGCGATCGCCGTCCTCGCGCACGAGGCGTGGCATCTGCGCGGTGAGCGAGACGAGGGCAAGACGGAGTGCTACGGGCTCCAGTCTGGCGTCGAGATCGGCCGCGCGCTCGGGCTCTCCGAAGAGCGAGCGCGCCAACTCATGCGACAGCAGCTCACCGAGAACGCGTTGCGCGGCGCGGGATCAGTCGAGTACCTCGTCCCGCCCGAGTGCCGAGACGGCGGGAGCCTCGACCTCGCCGCCGGCCGATCGGACTTTCCGTAGGGCGAGGCTCGCCTCGCCCTCGTCCTTCGGTGGCACATCGAGGGCGAGGCAAGCCTCGCCCCTACGATCTCTCCTCGAGCATGAGCGGCATGAGCACGTCCGCCTCGGACGACACGGTGACGTGGATCGCGCCCGGCTCGCGGATCCAGGCGATCAGGTTGCGCGCGGTGAGGTCGTCGAGGAGGAACTGGAACGCCTGTGCCTGCGCGCCGGACTCGTAGCGGCGGCGGATGTCGAACGCGTAGCCCGTGGTGTGCAGGGAGTACCCCTGCGCGGCCTCGGGGTTGCCGCTCCTCAGGAGCTGCTGGTACGCGTCGTCGCGCACCGAGCTCGTCACCTCGAGCGGGCGAGTCGCCCCGCTCAGCGCCCGAACGCGCGTCCCCACGTAGACGAGAAGCGCCAGCGCCTCCGCCCGCAAGCCGCGATACAGATGCGTCGGCTGGCCGAGCTCCGCGGCGAGCTCTCCCATCGACTCGTCGATCGTGAAGCCGAGCCGGTCGGGATCGTCGGGAAGCGGGTGAAGGACGTTCGCCGCCCAGGCCGCCTGCAGGTCGGCCGCATCGGCGAAGCGCTCGGTCTCGGCGGGCGGGTGCAGCACCTCCTCGGCGCTCCCCTTGGCTGCATGCAGGAGATCGAGCTCCTGTAACCGCTCCTGGTCCTCGCGGTACAGGCGCATGATCTCCTTCGCCGCGAGGACGCGCCAGTAGTAGGTCGGCGAGTCGTCGCCGAGCCGGAGCAGCAGCTCGTGTGCCGCGGCATTCCGGTCCGGCGCCGTGTCGAAGAACACGCGGACCCACGAGAGATTCTCCTGCTCGACGAGATCGGGAATCGCGAGATCGGCAGCCGGGGCGTACGCGCGGAGGACGTTCGAGAGGTTCCCGATTCCCATGTGGTACGAGACGACGGCGAGGTCTTCGCGTCCGAGTTGCTCGCGCGCGGCGGTCAGGTAGCGAACCGTTCCCGCGAGCGCCTGCTCGGGGTCGAAGCGCCAGTCGACCATGCGTCGCTCCGCCCGGAGACGCTCCGCCTCGGACGGGTCTCCGCGTTGGATGGCTCCCGCGATCTCCACTGTCAGCCGACGACTTTCCTCCAGGTCGACGGTCATGCCGAGGAAGTTCTGCGCGGTCTCGGCGAGGATCTGGGTGAGCCCGGACGCCGCCACCGGATCATCGCCCGCGATGACCTCCGGCCTGCCCCCGCTCTCGAGGAAGACGATCGCCTCGACGAGGTCAGCCTCGAATCCGCTGTCTTCCACTGCGTCCTCGACGAGCGGCCGGAAGGACTCCGTGCGCTCGGCGGTCGCGAAGACGCCTCCCGGGCTCTTGGCGTAGAGCGCGTGGCTGAGCCCGAGGGCGGCGGCGCGCTCGAGGTCCTCGGCCTGCGAGTCGTCGTAGACAAGCACGTCGGTGCTCGGAATCTCCGCACGAGGCACGAGCACTCCGGGGTCGTCGTCTCCGGTGGCGAGTGCGATCCCACCCGCGAGGGCGCCCGCGGCGAGCACGGCGGCCAACAAGCCCGCGACGAGGCGTCGGCGGCGCAGGATCTTGCGATCGCGGGAGCCTGAGGTGCGGCCTGGCGGCGCGTCGATGCGAGAATGCTCGCATGACCACGCTTCCGTCGGGGACGGTCACGTTCGTGTTCAGCGATATCGAGGGGTCGACGGACCTCCTGAAGCGGCTCGGTGAGCGCTATGCGGAGCTGATCGCCGACCACCGGCGCATCGTGCGGGAGGCATTCGGCGGTCATGGCGGTGTCGAGATCGACATGCAGGGCGACTCGTTCTTCTTCGCGTTCGCGCGTGCCCGCGATGCTGCGACCGCGGCGGTCGAGGCGCAGCGTGCGCACGCCGAGCACGCGTGGCCGGAGGGAGAAGCGGTACGCGTGCGCATGGGCTTGCATACGGGCGAGCCGGCGGTCGGCACCGAGGGCTATCTCGGTGTCGACGTCGTGCGGACCGCACGTCTGTGCGCGACGGGGCAGGGAGGACACGTCCTGCTGTCCGAGGCGACGCGCGCCTTGATCGGATCGTCGCTGCCCGAAGGAGTCTCCGTCCACGCCCTCGGCGAGCGGCGGCTCAAGGACATCGACGAGCCGGAACGGGTCTACGAGCTCGCGATCGACGGGGTCGACCAGCCCGAAGCAGAGCCAGTTGCGCCGGCCGATCCCGAGAAGGAGTGGGACACGCGCATGTCGGACCTCAAGGAGCGAATGACCGAGCAGATCAACGAGAGCGTGCTCCGCTCGCTCGAGCGCTCGCTCGGCAGCATTGGGGAGAAGAAGCGCCGCTAGACCGGGGGCACTGGCGGGTTCGCCGACCCGATGGGACAATGAGAAGACCGTGTCACAGGTAGTCGAGCCGCTCGAGGCCGCACGCAGCGCCGCAGAGCGCCAGGCGTGGCGCGCGACGTACGACGCCTACACGAGCGCGGGTGGCGAAGAGCTGACGCCCGCCGATCTCGAGCGTTTCGCCGACTCGGCCTGGTGGACGGGCCGCCTCGACGAGGCGATCGTTCTCCGCGAGCGATCGTTCTCGGGCTTCGCGGAGGCCGGCGACAAGCAGTCTGCGGCGCGGCTCGCGCTGACGTTGACCTGGGACCACATGGGGCGCGGCGCCTTCGCGGTGTCCGAAGGGTGGTTCGCGAAGGCGGAACGGCTGCTCGCGGAGCTGCCCGAATCAGTCGAGCATGCACACCGGTCGTTCTTCCGCGGATTCACGTCTCTGCTGATGGGGGCCGATGTCGAGAGCTCCGCGGCAGACTTCGAGCACGCATTCGAGCTGGGTCAACGCTTCGGCGACCGCAACCTCCAGGCTATGGCGCTCACCGGGAAGGGCAAGCTCGCGGTGTATACCGGCGAGGTCGACAAGGGCCTCAAGCTCCTCGACGAAGCGACCGCGGCCGCCATGTCCGGCGAGCTCAACCCGTCTGCGACCGGTCTCATCTACTGCTGCACGATCTCGTCGTGCCAAGAGCTTGGCGACTACCGCCGCGCGGGGGAATGGACCGACGCGGCGAACCGCTGGTGCGACGGTCTCGACGTCAGCGGTCCACCCGGGGAGTGCCGCGTCCACCGCGCGCAGATCATGCGATTCCGCGGCGACTGGCCGAAGGCCGAGGCACAGGCGATCGCGGCATGCGAGGAGCTTCACGACTACAACCGCTTCGTGACGTCCGCGGGGTACTACGAGATCGGCGAGATCCGTCGGCGTCGTGGCGACTTCGCCGCCGCCGACTCGGCGTACCGCCAGGCGGACGAGTGGGGAAAGATCCCGCAGCCCGGGCTGGCCCTGCTCCGCCTCGCCGAGGGCAAGGTCGACGCCGCTGTCTCGGGCATCAGGCGAAGCCTCGAGGAGGTCGAAGAGCCTCTCGGTCGGGTGCAGCAACTCCCGGCTCAGGTCGAGATCGCGCTCGCTGCCGGGGACGTCAAGACCGCGCGCGCCGCCGCCGACGAGCTCGAGAGCATCGTCGACGCCTACATGATCGGCAGCCGGCGCGCACCGGCGTTCGATGCCACGGTCCACCTCGCGCGCGGTCAGATCGCAGTCTCGCGAGGGCGATCCGGACGCCGCTGCCCGGTCCCTGCGAAAGGCGCGCGACGCATGGAAGGACGTCGGCGCGCCGTACGAGACCGCGCAGGCCCGGATGCTGCTGGGAATTGCGTATCGACGCCAGCGGGACGAGGACGCAGCAGTTGCAGAATTCCAGGCGGCCTTGGCGAAATTCGAGGACCTCGGTGCGAAGCTCGACGAGGAGCGCGTCAAGGAGCTTCTCGGCGGGTGAAGCGCGCCGCACGTTCCTCTTCACCGACATCGTCGATTCGACCAAGCTGCTGGAGACGCTCGGCGACGACAAGTGGAAGAAGCTTCTCGCCCGCCACAACGAGCTCGTGCGGCAGCGCATCGCGGAGAGCGGGGGAGAGGTGATCAAGCAGACGGGCGACGGGTTCTTCGCATCTTTCGGGAGCCCGAAGACGGCGATCGAAGCAGCGGTGGGAATCCAGCGCGCGCTGCACGACGAGGTCTTCGCGCCAGACGTCCGGATCGGCGTCCACACGGGGGGCGCCTTCCACGCCGAGGCCGACGCGATCGACTACGGCGGCCAGGGCGTCCACACGGCCGCGCGCATCGGGGCGGCCGCGGGCAAGAACGAGATCCTCGTCAGCCGCGAGACGCTCGACGGCGTCGCAACGGCGTTCCGGCTCTCCGAGCCTCGCGCTGAGGAGCTCAAGGGGTTCGACCAGCCGGTCGACGTCGTCGAGGTCCACTGGCGCTGACCTTCCGCGAGCGCCCTGCGCTGGGCGAGCCGGCCGGGCTGCTCGTGCTCCACCACGGCCGCGGCGCGGACGAGAACGACCTGCTTCCTCTCGCAGACGCTCTCGACCCCGAGCGCCGGCTCCATGTCGTCACGCCGCGCGCGCCACTCGCGCTTCCCTGGCTGGCCCGGGTACCACTGGTACGTCGTGCCGCGGGTCGGATTTCCCGATCCCGAGACGTTCCAGCGTGCGTTCGACGCGCTGGCCGCGTTTCACGACGACGTGTGGGAGCGGACAGGCGTGCCGCCCGCGCGCACCGTCTTCGGCGGGTTCTCGATGGGGTCGGTGATGAGCTACTCGCTCGGGCTCGCAGAGGATCGCCCGGCCCCGGCTGGGATCCTCGCCTTCTCCGGATTCGTGCCCGTCGTCGAGGGGTGGAGGCCGGGGCTCGACGGCCGCGCGACCCGGGTCTTCGTCGCACACGGTCGAGCCGACCCGATCATGGAGGTCGGCTTCGCCCGTCGAGCGCGCGAGCTGCTCGAGGCCGGCGGAGCGGACGTCGAGTACCACGAGTCCGACGTGGCGCACGAGATCGACCCGATGCACCTCCCGGCCGCGGACGTCTGGCTTCGGTCGGTTCTCGACGGGGCGCAGTGATTCGGATTCGCGAGCTCGAGGCCACCGATCTGGCCTTTCTTCAGGAGATGCTCTACGCCGCGCTCGACTGGCGGGCGGACGGTGAGCTTCCAGCGCGCGAATGGGTTCTCGCGCATCCACAGGTGTCGATCTTCCACGAGCACTGGGGTCGCCCCGGCGATGCGGGCCTCGTCGCGGAGGACGCGGGACGTCCGATCGGCGCCGTCTGGTACCGGTTGTTCACCACTGCCGAGCACGGCGAGGGGTTCGTCGACGAGGAGACCCCCGAGCTCGCGATCGCCGTCGTCGAAGACTTTCGGGGACAAGGCGCCGGTCGTCGCTTGCTGGAGGCGATGCACGAGCGGGCGCGACAGGACGGCGTGGCGCGCATCTCGCTGAGCGTCGATCACGACAATCCGGCGCGGCGGCTCTACGCTCGATTCGGGTACGAGGATTTCGAGCCTGACGACGGCGGTGACCGGATGCTGCTGGACCTGCGCTGAGGTGGAGCCGCTCGTCCCGCTACCGCCCGCCGGCAGGGTGTTCCGGTCGCACCGGCGCATCCGGCTCTCCGACCGCGATCCGACGGGCCGGCTGCGGCTGGATGCGGTCGCCCGGTACCTCCAGGACGTCGCGACGGACGACGTCGCCGAGACCGGATGGGGCGCTCCGCGGCACCTGTGGGTTCTCCGCAGCCTGCGAATCGATGTCGTAGTCCCACCTCGCGAGGACGATCTCGTCGAGCTCGCGACCTGGTCGAGCGGCACCGCGGCGCTCGCCGCCGGTCGCCGCATGTCGTTGTCCGGGAATCGCGGCGGCCGCGTCGAGCTCGACAGCGTCTGGATCCACCTCGGAGCGGACGCCAGGCCGGAGCGGATCGGGGACTTCGGCCCGTACGCGGAAACGGCAGGCACTCGCGTCGTGTCCACCCGCCTCGAGTTGCGAGAGCCGCTCGCCGGAGCGAGCCGCACGCGGTGGCCCCTCCGAGCAACCGATCTCGACACGCTCGGGCACGTCAACAACGCGGCGTACTGGCATGCGGTCGAGGAATGTCTGCGGAGCGCCGAGCGGCTCGACCTCCGTCGAGATCTCCGCGCGCGGCTCGATCACCGCCACCCGCTCGATGCCGGCGACGACGTCGAGCTCGTCCGGGCAAACGAGGAGCAGCTGGAGATTGCGTTCTACGTCGGGCCGGTCGCCCACGCGATCGCGCGAGTGGAGCAGGCCTCTTAGATTTCGCTCACACGGACGCGCTACTTTCGTTTGCGTGGACGGCGAACAGATCTCGCGGCGCGACTCTCTCCTCAAGCTCGGCGGCTTGCTCGCGGGCGCAGGCGTCGTCGGCGCCTGGAAGGTCGCCGAGGATGCGAGCGCCGGCCCGGCTGCCGTTGCGTCCGGCCTCGTCGGCTGCGTGCTCGCGCCGGAGCAGACCGAGGGGCCGTACTACCTCGACGACCACAAGGTTCGCCGCAACATCACCGAGGGGAGGCCGGGGGCCCCGCTCACGCTCCGTTTGGGGGTCCTCGACGTGTCGAGCTGCAAGCCGATCAAGGGCGCTGCCGTCGACATCTGGCACTGCGATGCGGGCGGGGTCTATTCGGGGACGAGCGTGCAGGGCACCGACGAGGATCGGTTCTTGCGCGGGATCCAACGGACGGACGCCAAGGGCATCGCGCTCTTCCGGACGATCTACCCGGGCTGGTACCAGGGCCGCACGGTCCACATCCACGTCATGGTTCATCTCGGCGGAAACGTCGTGCACACGGGCCAGCTCTACTTCGCGGACGCGCTGACCGACACGGTGTACCGGCGCTCGCCCTATAGCAGGCGCCCGAGCCGGACGACACGCAACGCAGCCGACAGCATCTACCGAAACGGCGGCAAGCGGTCGACGCTCAAGCTGACGCAGAGCGGATCGGGCTATCTCGGCGCGATCACGATGGGCGTCCAGCGCTCCTGACCATTCGTCAGGTTCGTCTTCCGGAGGCTCGACCTCCAGCCCTCGTTCTGATCGCCCTCGACTACGGTGATCGCCGTAGCCCGGTGTCAGACACCGGTGTCCAGGCCGCACGTGACGCTCGCAACACGTAGGACATGTCTAGACACCTGGGACGGAGTCCTTCCGCAGCCGCATGTGGATCGAAAGTTGCGTAATTGGCACACGAACCACTTGACGGTCAAGTCTGTGTCTGACACGAGCTCGGTCCGTTGCGGACCTCCTTCCGGGCAGCGAGCTCGAGGATCTCGACCTTCCACAAGAGGCGGCCAAACCTCGGGTGCTCTTACCCCAAACTCACCTTCGTCTGCTTTCGTATAGGTCCCAAGGGCCGCGAGAGAGGAGCCACACGTGACCGAACAGCCGGACGAGGCCGTCGTCCCCTCGCCTCTGGAAGCGAAGGAGCAGCTCGAGCAGGCGCTCTTCGAGATCCGCCGCGTCATCGCCGGGCAGGACGCGATGCTCGAGCGGGTGCTCGTCTGCCTCCTGGCGCAGGGGCATCTGCTGATCGAAGGTGTTCCAGGGCTCGCCAAGACGCTGACGATCAAGACGACGGCCGGTGTGCTGGGCGGGTCGTTCGCGCGCGTGCAGTTCACGCCCGACCTCGTCCCCTCCGACCTCGTGGGGACTCGGATCTACCGGGCAGGCGATGGCGCATTCGACACCGAGCTCGGCCCGGTCTTCTGCAACTTCCTCCTCGCGGACGAGATCAACCGCGCGCCCGCCAAGGTTCAGTCCGCCCTCCTCGAGGTGATGCAGGAGCGGCAGGTGACGATCGGTCACGACACGTTCCCGGTTCCCGATCCCTTCCTCGTCATGGCGACGCAGAACCCGATCGAGTCGGAGGGCACGTATCCTTTGCCCGAGGCGCAGATCGACCGCTTCATGCTCAAGGTCGTGATCGGGTACCCGCAGCACGACGAGGAGCTGACCGTGGTGCAGCGCCAGCTCGTCGACGCGCCCGACCTGCGCGAGGCGCTCTCGCTCGATGACCTGAAAGCGCTACAGCGGGCGGCGTTCGACATCTACGTGGATCCCTCGCTCGTCAGCTACGCCGTGGACATCGCGACGGCGACTCGCGAGCCGGCGGCCCACGGGCTCGGCGAGATCGCGCCTTACATCTCGTACGGGGCAAGCCCGCGCGGGCCGATCAGCCTCGTGCACGGATCGCGCGCGCTGGCGCTCATCCGCGGCCGTGAGTACGCGCTCGTCGAGGACCTGCAGGCTCTCGCCAAGGACGCCCTCAGGCACCGGCTTGTGCTCTCGTACCAGGCACTCGCAGAGGAGGTGAACCCCGACGAGCTCCTCGACCAGGTGCTGGCTGCCGTGCCGGCGCCTCGGCTCGATCTCGCAGGCGAGAACGCTGCATGAGACCCACGTCCGCCAGCAGTCTCCTCACCGGCTCGACACCCGCCCGGCCGGGCCCGGGCTCGATGCCGGAAGGGCTGCTGCGCGCACTCGACGTCTCGATCGCACGGCGGATGGAGGGCCTGCTCGCGGGTGACTTCCGGTCGAATCTCCTGGGGACCGGCTCCGAGCTCGCGATGGTGCGCCCGTACGCACCGGGTGACGACGTCCGCCGGATCGACTGGAACGTCACCGCGCGGACGACCGAGCCGCACGTTCGAGTCGACCTCGCCGAGCGGGTGCTCGTCACCTGGCTCGTGCTCGACGCGTCTCCGTCGATGCAGTTCGGCACGGCCGACCGGCGCAAGGCAGACGTCGCGGAGGGAGTCGCGATCGCGCTCGGGCATCTCGCAACCCGTCGTGGCAACCGGCTCGGGTTCGTGACCTTCGGAAACGCCACGCCGCGAATGCTTCCCCCGAAGCAGGGTCGGGCCGGTCTCGTCGGCCTTCTGGCCGCGCTCCGCGACGAGGAGGACGAGACCGCGAGCGACACGTCGCTCGCCGAGGCGATCCGCTCCACCGCGGGGTTGGCTCGTCAGCGGTCCCTTGTCGTCGTCGTCTCCGATTTCCGCGGCCCGCGGGAATGGCGCCGGCCGCTGCTCGAGCTCGCCGGCCGGCACGACGTGGTCGCGGTCGAGATTCAGGATCCGCGCGAGCAGGAGCTCTCGAACGTCGGGCTCCTCTGGCTCGTCGACCCGGAGACGGGGCGCCAGCTACGGGTCGACACGCGCAGCCGTCGTCTGCGGGAGAGGTTCGCACTAGCCGCCCGGGCTGAGCGCGCCGAGGTCGCGCGCAGCTTCGCGGCGCTCGGGGTCAGGCACGTCGTGCTCAGCACCTCCGGTGACTGGCTTCGACCGTTGGTCACCTTCTTGCGTACGAGGCGCAGATGACCTTCGGCTGGCCTATCGCCCTCGCGGCTCTCGTGCTCCTGCCCCTGCTCGTCATCCTCTACATGTGGTCGGAGCGGCGGCGGCGGCGGTCGCAGGCCGCGTTCGGGAATCCTGACCTGCTCCCGAACGTCGTCGACCGCGAGCCGGGACGGCTGCGCTACCTGCCGGTCGCGATCCTCCTCGTGGGCCTCGCCGCGATGATCGTCGGCGTCGCGCGGCCGCACGCCACCGTGAGCGTGCCGCGCGAGGAGGCGACGGTGATCCTCGCGATGGACGTCTCTCGTTCGATGAAGGCGAAAGACGTCGAGCCGACGAGGCTGGAAGCGGCGCGCGCCGCTGCGGAGGGCTTTCTCGTCCAGGTGCCGGAGAAGTTCCGCGTGGGAGTCGTCTCGTTCGCCACGCGCGCCGCGGTCGGCGTTCCCCCGACCCACGACCGTGCCCTCGTCGAGGCGGCGCTCGACTCGCTCACGCCGGGTGAGGGCACCGCGATCGGGGACGCAGTCGCGCTCTCGGTCCGGGTCGGGCAGCCGAAGCAGCCGCCAGGAGAGGAAGGCGCAGAAGAAGGCGCCGGTGGCGAGGAGGAGGTCGTCGTCCCGCCACGGGCGATCGTGCTGATCTCCGACGGCGCGCAGGACGGTGGCAGCGTCGAGCCTGTGAAAGCCGCAGAGGAAGCGAAGGAACGCGGAATCCCGGTGTACACGGTCCTCGTCGGGACGCCCGCAGGCGTCGTCGAGGAGAGGCTCACCGGGGGCTTCGAGCGAATCATCCGCGTTCCGCCCAGTCCGGAAACACTCCAGATGCTCGCCGACGCGACGGGCGGCGAGTTCTTCACCGCGCTCGACGACGAGCGCCTGAAGGAGGTCTACGAGGAGCTCGGATCGCGCCTCGGCGAGCGCGAGGAGTCGCGGGAGATCACCGATGTCTTCGCCGGCGCCGCTTCCGTGCTTCTGCTCCTCGGGGGAGCGCTGTCGGCGTTTCTCTTCCGGAGGGCTCCATGAGGCGCTCGGCCGCGTACGTCGCCGTCGTCGCAGTCACGCTCGTCGCCGCGCTCGGGCTTGCGGCGCCGGCGGGGAGTGCGAACGAGTGTGACGGTCTCCAGGTCTGCGTCCCGATCGCCGGGCCGTGGGTGGTCGTCCCGGCCGAGACGGGGACTGCACGTCGCCAGGCGTCGTGGCAGCTCACCTGCCCCCGCGGCTTCATCGTCGGGGGCCTCGACGCCGAGCTCAGCCAGCGGGCGATCGACGTGAGCTTCCTGGGCCGGCTCGGGAGCCCGGTCAACCCCGGCATCACCACATCGCGCTCGGTGACGTTCCTCGGCGCGTACGTCGGCACATCGCCGCGCGCGCCGACGTTCAAGCCGTATGTTGGTTGCATGCCCGCTCAGGGCGGAGGATCACGGGTTCCGACCGCGGCCACCGCGTTCGAGCCCGGCAACCCGACCACCCGCCGCGCGACGACCGCGAGGGTAAGGCCCGGAAGCGCAACCGTCCGGGTGGGCTGTCGCGCCGGCGAGCGCGTCGTCGGCGCCTCGCACGCGTTCGGGTTCTTCACGAGGACTCCGCCGGGCGCGAGCCTCGTCTCCAGCGTGAGGGGGCAGCAGTCGGTTCGCGACCGCGAAGTCGTCGTCGCCGTTCGTGGCGACGCCGAGCTCGGAGGAGTCCGCGCGGTCGTGCAGGTCCAGGCTCTCTGCGCGAGGACACGGTGAGCTTCCAGAGCCCCTGGCTGCTGTTCTCGCTCGTCATCCTCGCGGTGGCGGTAGGCCTCTGGCTGCTCGCCGAGCGGCGGCGAGCCCGCTACGCGGTGCGGTTCACGAACATGGACGTGCTGGCGACGGTCGTATCGGGAAGGTCGTGGCCGAGGCTGGTGCCGCCCGCGCTGTTCGCGCTCGCCCTCGCGTTGCTCCTCGTCGGGCTCGCGCGGCCGCAGGTCGAGCGGATGATGCTGAGCGAGCGGGCGACCGTCATCCTCGTCGTGGACACGTCCCGTTCGATGCAAGCGAGAGACGTGGAGCCGACGCGGCTGGGAGCGGCGCAGGAGTCCGTGCTCACGTTTCTCGACACCGCGCCGGACAAGCTGCGCGTCGGCCTCGTCGTGTTCGCGGGCGAGGCGCAGGTCGCGACCCCGGCGACCCGCGACCACGACCTCGTTCGCACGGCAGTGGCGGAGATCGACACGTTCCTGATCTTCGGCGGTACGGCGATCGGCGACGCGCTGCAGACCGCTGTTGACATGGGCAAGCGGGCGACCCAGACCGAGCCCACAGAGGAGGAGGAAGTCGCACTCCCGGATCTCGGCGCGACTCGATCCTTCGCGCAGGCCCGCAGCTGCGACGAGCCCAGTCCCGTTTCCATCCTGTTCCTCTCCGACGGCGCCCAGACGCGGGGGATCCTGCAGCCGCTCGAGGGCGCGGCGCTCGCCCGGGATGAGTGCTTCCCCGTGTACACAGTCGCCCTCGGAACGCCGGAAGGGACCATCGCGCGAGGCTCGTTCGGAGGGCCTTTCGACCCCAGCTCGGGTGACAGTCAGCGAATCCCGGTCCCGCCCGATCCCGAGACGCTGCGGCAGATCGCTGCGATGACGGGCGGCGAGTTCTCCGAGGCCCGCACCGCCGACGCACTCGAGAAGGCGTACGAGAACCTCGGATCGCGTCTCGGGCAGGAGCCGGGCGAGACCGAGATCACGTTCCTGCTCGTCGCGCTCGCAGCGGGCCTCCTGCTCGTCGCCGGCGTGCTCTCGGCCTTCCTCGCGCCTCGGTTGCCGTAGCGGCCGCGCGGGCGAGGCAAGCCTCGCCCCTACACGAGGACGACCACGAAGGGCTGATCCGCCGGGTCGTCTCGGCCCGCGGGGTGCACGCCGACGCGGAAGACTCCGTTCGGGAGCGGGTCGACGACCGCATACGCATCACCGACACCGCTCGCGACCGCGCTCGACGCCGGGTTTCCGACGAAGCGGATCTCGAACACGCCGATCGAGATCCTTCGAACCTCGATCTGTCGGCGGTTGCAGTTGAACTTCCGGCCGAACACGGCGCCCGCGCTCGTGAACTTGTCGCCGATGTTGGCGATCCCCATCGTCGGGTTGCCGGTGACGTAGGCGATGCCTCGTACGGCGCCGTTCGTGCAGCGCTGCTGCGCGACTGACGACGCCCCGATCCGCTCGCCGACCGCGAAGGCGGAGCCACCGAGCGCGAAGAAGAGAGCGAGCAGCGCGATCGCGGTCCCCGGGGTCATCGAATACCGCGTGATCGAGTGACGGAACCTCATGTGTCCTCCTTGTCGAGTGAGGGAAGTGGAGTGATCTTCCGCGATAGGTTCTCGCAGATGTCAGACGGTACGGCGCCGCCGCCGGGAATTTGGGGAAGACACAGGAAGCGCCTGCTCGGCGGCGCGGCCAGTGCGGTCGTCATCGGGGCGGTGTTCGTGTTCGTCCTTCCTCGCATCGCGGACTACCGCGACGTCTGGGAGGTGATCAAGGGCCTGGGATGGGAGGACGCGCTCCTGCTCGTCGGGGCAACGGTGCTCAACATCGCGACGTTCCCGCCGAGCTGGATGGTGGCGCTCCCCGGGCTCGGCTACCGGCAAGCGCTCGTATTGACCCAGGCTTCGACCGCGCTCTCGATGGTCTCTCCAGCGGGCTCTGCCGTGGGGATGGCGGGGTCGTACTCGATGTTGCGCTCCTGGGGCTTCCGAGCCGGCACCGTGGCCCTGGCCGTGGCGGTCACCGGGATCTGGAACCAGTTCGCGAATCTCGCGTTTCCGATCGTCGCGCTCGCGCTGCTGACCGGCGTCGACGAAGACCATCCGGCGCTTCGGACCGCAGCCTTGATCGGCGTCGCAGTCCTTGTCGTCGCCATTTCGGCCTTCGCGGTAGCCCTGTCGAGTCCCCGCCGCGCACATCAGATCGGAGCGCTTGCGGCCCGCATGGCGAGCCGGGTGCGCCGTCTCCTGCGCCGGAATCCCGTCACCTGGGGAGGCGAGCAGCTCGCGGCCTTCCGCACGAGCGCCCTCGGGCTGCTCAGGCGACGCTGGCACGTGCTCACGCTCGCCACGCTCGTCGGCCACCTCACCGTGTTCTTGCTTCTCTTCGTCTGCCTTCGCGTGGTGGGCGTCTCGGATGCCGAGATCACGTGGATCGAGGCGTTCGCCGCCTGGGCGCTCAGCCGCATCATCGGGGCGCTCCCGCTGACCCCAGGAGGGATCGGGGTCGTCGAGCTCGGGCTGAGCGGGGCGCTCGTCGCGTTCGGCGCGTCGAACGCGGACGCCGTCGCGGCGACCTTGCTCTACCGCGCGCTGACCGTTCTTCCCACGCTGGCGCTCGGTCTGCTCGCTGCGGTCAGTTGGCGGAGCCATCATCCTGGGAATCGGTTAGGGTCGCCCGAGTGACCCTGATCAGGGGCAGGATCACCCAGTCGAGCGAAGGGTTCTAGACCGTGACCTCGGCTCCCGCAGCGGCGCTCGCGCGCCCTTGCCTCTCTGTGCTCCTCGTCGTGGCGACGCTCGCGTTTGCCGGCACGGCAGGCGGGGCGGAACGCTCGGAGAGCCCGTATCTCGCCGCGCCCGGCGTCTGTCCGGGAGCGACGGATCCTGCGGCCTCCGTGCGAACGCAGGAACGTGCGGTTCGGTGTCTCGTGAACTGGGCACGAGCGCGCCACCGGCAAACGCGGCTCTCGGAATCGCGTTCCCTGCGCCGGGCCGCGGCGTTGAAGGGCCGTGGCGTGGTGGCGTGCCGGCAGATCTCGCACACGCCGTGCGGCTCGGAGGTCACCGCGACCGTGCGCAGAGCCGGGTACGCGTTCGCGAGCTTTGCCGAGAACCTCTACGTCGGGTCGCTCGGAGCTGCCAGCGCCAGGAATGTCGTGTCGGCGTGGTTGCAGTCCCCCGGGCACCGCGAGAACATCCTCAAGCCCGGCTTTCGCGACGTCGGCGCTGCGCTGGTGCGGGCGGACGGCGTCTTCTACGAGGGCGCAGCGGTCGTCTGGATCGTGACTCTCGCATCTCCGCGCTAAGCGTTTGTAGAAGGAGTCGGCCTGCTGGCCGGGAACGGCCACGAGGTGAGAGAAGAGAGCCAGCTCGACGCCATGCGTCAGGCGATTCGCGGCGACTTCGAGCGCTTGGAGGAGCGGCGCGGCGAGCAGGTCGTCCTGCGCATCCGCGAACGCCCCGAGCCCGAGGAGCCCGCACCGACCGAACAGGCGACGCCCGAGCCCGCTGACCGTCCCAAGCGCTCCTGGATCGACAGGCTCCTCGGCCTATAGAACTCGATTCAGAATGAAGCCTTGTGTCGTTCTGAACCGAGTTCTTAGTTCTGCGGCTTCAATAGGAGTGTGGAGAAGGCCGAGCGCGACTTGATCATGCGGCAGGGAGTCGTGCTGCCCGAGACCCCGAGAGAGCGCCGCGAGCGTGCAGGCCTCGAGGAAGACCTCCGCTCGATGCCGCTTCGCGGGAAGCCGCTCGCTCTCCGCCGCCGCAACTTCGCCCCCAGCGCAGACGCCTACCTCGCGGCCTCGCAAGGGCCGCGTCCGTACATGCTCCGGCTCCGCGAGATCGAGCAGCGGACCGCTACTCACGAAGCTCGGCTGGGCGAAAAGTGGAGGTCGCTTGCCGAGGCGCATGAGCGGGACGCGCGGGGGTTCGCGGATGCCTGGCGCGAAGAGGCGGTCGGCTGGCCCTTCGACGAGGTCAACGATCTGATCGAGCGTCACAATCGCTGGTATCCGGTCGAGGCGCGGTTGCCCATGGATCCACGGACCGGCGACTACGCGCTCGTCAACGGGCGCGCGTATCGGATCGAAGCGCTCGACGTCGGTTGGGTGCTCGCTCGCTTCCCACCGCTTCTCCCGCCGTAGTAGGCCGGGCATGCCCGGCCCTACGCCCCGCCCGCTGGCGGGGTTCGGGAGAATGGCGCAGTGACCCTCGCCGAGCTCGCCGTCACCGTCGCCGTTCTCGGAGCGCTGGGTCTCGTCGCTCGACGCATCGGGTTGTCTGCGATTCCCGCGTACCTCCTCGCCGGTCTCCTGCTCGGCCCGAACGAGCCCGAGCAGCTGGCCCTGATCAGCGAGTCCGAGGTGACCAGGTTTGTCGCCGAGCTCGGAATCGCCTTCCTGCTCTTCTTCCTCGGCCTCGAGTTCACGCTCACGCGGCTACGCGGGAGCGGCCGCCACCTCGGCCTCGGCGGAACTGTCGACCTCGCGGCGAACCTCGGGCTCGGCCTGATCGTCGGCGTGGCCGCCTTCGGCTTCACGTTCGCAGCCCTGATCCTCGCGGCGTGCGTCTACGTCTCCTCGAGCGCGATCGCGGTGAAGGGGCTCATCGACTTTCGCCGTCTGGGCGACGACGAGACCGACCTCGTCCTTGCGATCCTCGTCTTCGAGGACATCGTGGTCGCATTCATGCTCGGGTTCGCGGCTGCCGGAGGCGGCGACGTGTCGGACACGCTCGTTCTCGTCGCCAAGGCGCTCGGGTTCGTCACTGCGGGCCTTGCTGCATCGAAGTGGCTCTCCGGGCCGATAGACCGGGCGCTCGACCGCCTGCCGCTCGAGTTCTTCCTGCTCGCGGTCTTCGGATTCCTCATCGGCTCTGCCGCCGTCGCCGAGGAGCTCGGGTTGTCCGGGGCGATCGGCGCGCTCATGGCGGGCATCGTCCTCTCGGAGACCTCCGTCCGCGACCAGATCGAGGAGCGGTTCTTCAGCTTCCGCGACATCTTCGCGGCGCTCTTCTTCTTCGTCTTCGGGCTCTCGATCGACCTCGGCGCGATCGGCGACGTCGGCTGGCTCGTCGCGCTCGCCGTCGTGCTCACGCTCGTCGGGAAGCTCGGCGGCGGCATGGTCGCCGGGAGGCTCGGAGGCTTCACGCGCCGGCAGAGCCTCAACGCCGGAGTGGCGCTCGTGGCGCACGGCGAGTTCACGATCATCCTCGCCCAGGTCGCGTCCGAGAACCCACTGCTCGAGCCAGCCCAGCGCGAGGAGCTCGTCGCCTTCGCCGGCCTGTACGTGCTGGCGACGGCAACGGTCGGGCTTGTGCTGATGAAGGAGTCCAAGCGGCTCGGACGCCGCCTGTTCCCCACACCAAGACCTACACTCATCGAGGAGGCTTGACCCAGTGCCAGTAGACCTACGAGAGACGCGGCTCCCAGGGGTCGGCGTCAAGTACACGTTCAGGACAGCCTTGGGTGGGCGCGTCGCCGTGATCATGCACGTCGACGGGCAGCGCGAGATCTACTTCTATCGCCGCTCGGACGACGACGAGCCGACGGCGGTCATCGAGCTGCACGACGACGAGTCGCGCCAGCTCGGCGCGATCATCGGCGGGGCGTACGAGCGCCCGAAGATCGTCGAGGAGCTCGAGATGGCGCTCGGGGAGCTCCACATCGAATGGATCCCGGTGCCCGACACGAGCCCGGCGATCGGGCTTTCGCTCGCCGAAGCGCGCCTACGCGCCAGAACGGGGGTTACGGTGATCGCGATCCTTCGCGAGCCCGAGCCGGTCAGCGGCGCACAGCCCGAGGACGTCGTCCAGCAGGGAGACACGCTCGTCGGTGTGGGCAAGGCGGGGCAGTTCGCCGCCTTCCGGAGGCTCCTCGCCGAAGGCCCGTTCGGTGAGGAGGGCGTCTAGGCAGGACGACGCGCTCTGACCAGCGCGTCGA
>CAVRLT010000024.1:0-16158 GCA_963721795.1 uncultured Actinomycetes bacterium | reverse complement strand
GTGCTCTTACCCCAAACTCACCTCCGTCTGCTTTCGTATAGGTCCCAAGGGCCGCGAGAGAGGAGCCACACGTGACCGACCAGCCGGACGAGGCCGTCGTCCCCTCGCCTGTGGAAGCGAAGGAGCAGCTCGAGCAGGCGCTCTTCGAGATCCGCCGCGTCATCGCCGGGCAGGACGCGATGCTCGAGCGGGTGCTCGTCTGCCTGCTGGCGCAGGGGCACCTCCTGATCGAGGGCGTTCCAGGGCTCGCCAAGACGCTGACGATCAAGACGACGGCCGGCGTCCTCGGCGGGTCGTTCGCGCGCGTGCAGTTCACGCCCGACCTCGTCCCCTCCGACCTCGTCGGGACGCGGATCTACCGGGCAGGCGACGGCGCGTTCGACACCGAGCTCGGCCCGGTCTTCTGCAACTTCCTCCTCGCGGACGAGATCAACCGCGCGCCCGCGAAGGTGCAGTCGGCCCTCCTCGAGGTGATGCAGGAGCGGCAGGTGACGATCGGCCACGACACGTTCCCGGTGCCCGATCCCTTCCTCGTCATGGCGACGCAGAACCCGATCGAGTCCGAGGGCACGTATCCGCTGCCCGAGGCGCAGATCGACCGCTTCATGCTCAAGATCGTGATCGGCTACCCCCAGCACGACGAGGAGCTGACCGTCGTCCAGCGCCAGCTCGTCGCCGCGCCCGAGCTGCGCGAGGCGCTCTCGCTCGACGACCTGAAGGCGCTGCAGCGGGCGGTCTTCGACATCTACGTCGACCCGGCGCTCGTCAGCTACGCGGTCGACCTCGCCACGGCGACGCGCGAGCCGGCCGCCCACGGGCTGGCGAGATCGCGCCCTACATCTCGTACGGCGCCAGCCCGCGCGGCCCGATCAGCCTCGTCCACGGATCCCGCGCGCTGGCGCTCATCCGCGGCCGCGACTACGTGCTCGTCGAGGACCTGCACGCGCTCGCGAAGGACGCCCTCCGGCACCGGCTCGTGCTCTCGTACCAGGCGCTCGCCGAGGAGGTGAGCCCCGACGAGCTCCTCGACCAGGTGATCGCCGCGGTACCGGTGCCCCAGCTCGATCTCGCAGGCGAGAACGCGGCATGAGACCACGTCCGCCAGCAGTCTCCTCACCGCTCGACACCCGCCCGGCCGGGCCCGGGCCGATGCCGGAGGGGCTGCTGCGCGCGCTCGACGTCTCGATCGCACGCCGCATGGAGGGCCTGCTCGCGGGCGACTTCCGCTCGCACCTCCTCGGGACGGCTCCGAGCTCGCGCAGATCCGGCCCGTACGCGCCGGGCGACGACGTCCGCCGGATCGACTGGAACGTCACCGCGCGAACGAGCGAGCCGCACGTTCGGGTCGACCTCGCCGAGCGCGTGCTCGTCACCTGGCTCGTGCTCGACGCCTCCCCGTCGATGCATTTCGGCACGGCCGACCGGCGCAAGGCGGACGTCGCGGAGGGAGTCGCGATCGCGCTCGGCCATCTTGCGACCCGTCGCGGAAACCGGCTCGGGTTCGTGACCTTCGGAAACGCCACGCCGCGAATGCTGCCCCCGAAGCAGGGTCGGGCCGGCCTCGTCGGCCTTCTGGCCGCGCTCCGCGACGAGGAGGACGAGACCGCGAGCGACACGTCGCTCGGCGAGGCGATCCGCTCCACCGCGGGGTTGGCGCGGCAGCGGTCGCTGGTCGTTGTCGTCTCCGACTTCCGCGGGTCGCGGGACTGGCGCCGGCCGCTGCTCGAGCTCGCCGGCAGGCACGACGTGGTCGCCGTCGAGATTCGGGACCCGCGCGAGCAGGAGCTCTCGAACGTCGGGCTCCTCTGGCTCGTCGACCCGGAGACAGGACGCCAGCTCCGGGTCGACACGCGCAGCCGTCGCCTGCGGGAGAGGTTCGCGCTCGCCGCCCGGGCCGAGCGCGCCGAGGTCGCGCGCAGCTTTGCGTCGCTCGGCGTCAGGCACGTCGTGCTCAGCACCTCCGGCGACTGGCTGCGACCGCTGGTCACCTTCCTGCGCACGAGGCGCAGATGACCTTCGGCTGGCCGATCGCGCTGCCGGCCTCGTGCTCCTGCCGCTGCTCGTCCTCCTCTACCTGTGGTCCGAGCGGCGGCGGAGGCGCTCGCAGGCCGCGTTCGGGAATCCTGACCTGCTCCCGAACGTCGTCGACCGCGAGCCGGGACGGCTGCGCTACCTGCCGATCGCGATCCTCCTCGTGGGTCTCGCCGCGATGATCGTCGGCGTCGCACGGCCGCACGCGACGGTGAGCGTCCCGCGCGAGGAGGCGACGGTGATCCTCGCGATGGACGTCTCTCGTTCGATGAAGGCGAAGGACGTCGAGCCGACGAGGCTGGAAGCGGCGCGGGCCGCTGCGGAAGGCTTTCTCGTCCAGGTGCCGGAGAAGTTCCGCGTGGGAGTCGTCTCGTTCGCCACGCGCGCCGCGGTCGGCGTTCCCCCGACCCACGACCGTGCCCTCGTCGAGGCGGCGCTCGACTCGCTCACGCCGGGCGAGGGCACTGCGATCGGCGATGCCGTCGCGCTCTCGGTCCGCGTCGGGCAGCCGAAGCAGCCGCCAGGGGAGGAAGGCGCGGGGCGCCGGCGGCGAGGACGGAGGTCGTCGTCCCGCCACGGGCGATCGTGCTGATCTCGGACGGCGCGCAGGACGGTGGCAGCGTCGAGCCCGCGAAAGCCGCAGAGGAAGCGAAGGAGCGCGGAATCCCGGTGTACACGGTCCTCGTCGGGACGCCCGCAGGCGTCGTCGAGGAGAGGCTCACCGGGGGCTTCGAGCGAATCATCCGCGTTCCGCCCAGTCCGGAGACACTTCAGATGCTCGCCGAGGCGACGGGCGGCGAGTTCTTCACCGCGCTCGACGACGAGCGCCTGAAGGAGGTCTACGAGGAGCTCGGATCGCGCCTCGGCGAGCGCGAGGAGTCGCGGGAGATCACCGATGTCTTCGCCGGCGCCGCTTCCGTGCTTCTGCTCCTCGGGGGAGCGCTGTCGGCGTTTCTCTTCCGGAGGGCTCCGTGAGGCGCTCGGCCGCGTACGTCGCCGTCGTCGCAGTCACGCTCGTCGCCGCGCTCGCGCTTGCGGCGCCGGCGGGAAGTGCGAACGAGTGTGACGGTCTCCAGGTCTGCGTCCCGATCGCCGGGCCGTGGGTGGTCGTCCCGGCCGAGACGGGGACCGCACGTCGCCAGGCGTCGTGGCAGCTCACCTGCCCTCGCGGCTTCATCGTCGGGGGCCTCGACGCCGAGCTCAGCCAGCGGGCGATCGACGTGAGCTTCCTGGGCCGGCTCGGGAGCCCGGTCAACCCCGGCATCACCACATCGCGCTCGGTGACGTTCCTCGGCGCGTACGTCGGCACATCGCCGCGCGCGCCGACCTTCAAGCCGTATGTTGGTTGCATGCCCGCCCAGGGCGGAGGATCACGGGTTCCGACCGCGGCCACCGCGTTCGAGCCCGGCAACCCGACCACCCGCCGCGCGACGACCGCGAGGGTAAGGCCCGGAAGCGCAACCGTCCGGGTGGGCTGTCGCGCCGGCGAGCGCGTCGTCGGCGCCTCGCACGCGTTCGGGTTCTTCACGAGGACTCCGCCGGGCGCGAGCCTCGTCTCCAGCGTGAGGGGCCAGCAGTCGGTTCGCGACCGCGAAGTCGTCGTCGCCGTTCGTGGCGACGCCGAGCTCGGAGGAGTCCGCGCGGTCGTGCAGGTCCAGGCTCTCTGCGCGAGGACACGGTGAGCTTCCAGAGCCCCTGGCTGCTGTTCTCGCTCGTCATCCTCGCGGTGGCGGTAGGCCTCTGGCTGCTCGCCGAGCGGCGGCGAGCCCGCTACGCGGTGCGGTTCACGAACATGGACGTGCTGGCGACGGTCGTATCGGGAAGGTCGTGGCCGAGGCTGGTGCCGCCCGCGCTGTTCGCGCTCGCCCTCGCGTTGCTCCTCGTCGGGCTCGCGCGGCCGCAGGTCGAGCGGATGATGCTGAGCGAGCGGGCGACCGTCATCCTCGTCGTGGACACGTCCCGTTCGATGCAAGCGAGAGACGTGGAGCCGACGCGGCTGGGAGCGGCGCAGGAGTCCGTGCTCACGTTTCTCGACACCGCGCCGGACAAGCTGCGCGTCGGCCTCGTCGTGTTCGCGGGCGAGGCGCAGGTCGCGACCCCGGCGACCCGCGACCACGACCTCGTTCGCACGGCAGTGGCGGAGATCGACACGTTCCTGATCTTCGGCGGTACGGCGATCGGCGACGCGCTGCAGACCGCGGTGGACATGGGCAAGCGGGCGACCCAGACCGAGCCCACAGAGGAGGAGGAAGTCGCACTCCCGGATCTCGGCGCGACTCGATCCTTCGCGCAGGCCCGCAGCTGCGACGAGCCCAGTCCCGTTTCCATCCTCTTCCTCTCCGACGGCGCCCAGACGCGTGGGATCCTGCAGCCGCTCGAGGGCGCGGCGCTCGCCCGGGATGAGTGCTTCCCCGTGTACACGGTCGCCCTCGGGACGCCGGAAGGGACCATCGCGCGAGGCTCGTTCGGAGGGCCTTTCGACCCCAGCTCGGGTGACAGTCAGCGAATCCCGGTCCCGCCGGATCCCGAGACGCTGCGGCAGATCGCCGCGATGACGGGCGGCGAGTTCTCCGAGGCCCGCACCGCCGACGCGCTCGAGAAGGCATACGAGAACCTCGGATCGCGTCTCGGGCAGGAGCCGGGCCAGACCGAGATCACGTTCCTGCTCGTCGCACTCGCAGCGGGCCTCCTGCTCGTCGCCGGCGTGCTCTCGGCCTTCCTCGCGCCTCGCTTGCCGTAACGGCCGCGCGGGCGAGGCAAGCCTCGCCCCTACACGAGGACGACGACGAAGGGCTGATCCGCCGGGTCGTCTCGGCCTGCGGGATGCACGCCGACGCGGAAGATGCCGTTCGGGAGCGGGTCGACGACCGCATACGCATCACCGACACCACTCGCGACCGCGCTCGACGCCGGGTTTCCGACGAAGCGGATCTCGAAGACGCCGATCGAGATCCTGCGAACCTCGACTTGCCGGCGGTTGCAGTTGAACTTCCGGCCGAACACCGCGCCCGCGCTGGTGAACTTGTCGCCGATGTTGGCGATCCCCATCGTCGGGTTGCCGGTGACGTAGGCGATGCCGCGCACGGCACCGTTCGTGCAGCGCTGCTGCGCGACCGAAGCCGCCTGGACCCGCTCGCCGACTGCGAACGCCGAGCCTCCGAGCGCGAAGAAGAGGGCGAGGAGCGCGATCGCGGTCCCCGGAGTGATCGAGTACGCTATCCTGTGACGGCCTCATGTGTCCTCCTTGTCGTGAGGGCGGGAGTGATCTTGCGCGATAGGTTCTCGCAGATGTCAGACGGCACGGCGCCGCCGCCGGGACTTTGGGGAAGACACAGAAAGCGCCTGCTCGGCGGTGCGGCCAGTGCGGTCGTCATCGGGGCGGTGTTCGTGTTCGTCCTGCCTCGCATCGCGGACTACCGCGACGTCTGGGAGGTCATCAAGGGTCTCGGTTGGCAGGACGGGCTCCTGCTCGCCGGGGCAACGGCGCTCAACATCGCGACGTTCCCGCCGAGCTGGATGGTGGCGCTCCCCGGGCTTGGCTACCGGCAAGCGCTCGTGTTGACCCAGGCGTCGACCGCGCTCTCGATGGTCTCTCCAGCGGGCTCTGCCGTAGGAATGGCGGGGTCGTACTCGATGTTGCGTTCCTGGGGCTTCCGAGCCGGCACGGTGGCCTTGGCCGTCGCCGTCACGGGGATATGGAACCAGTTCGCGAATCTCGCGTTTCCGATCGTCGCGCTCGCGCTGCTGACCGGAGTCGACGAAGATCATCCGGCGCTTCGGACCGCAGCCTTGATCGGCGTCGCAGTCCTTGTCGTCGCGATCTCGGCCTTCGCGGTAGCCCTGTCGAGTCCCGCGCCGCGCGCATCAGATCGGAGCGCTCGCGGCCCGCCTGGCGAGCCGGGTGCGCCGTCTCCTGCGCCGGAATCCGGTCACCTGGGGCGGGGAACAGCTCGCGGACTTCCGCGCGAGCGCCCTCGGGCTCCTCAGACGACGCTGGCACGTGCTCACGCTCGCGACGCTCGTCGGCCACCTCACCGTGTTCCTGCTCCTCTTCGTCTGCCTTCGCGTGGTGGGCGTCTCGGATGCCGAGATCACGTGGATCGAGGCGTTCGCCGCCTGGGCGCTCAGCCGCATCATCGGGGCGCTCCCGCTGACCCCAGGCGGAATCGGGATCGTCGAGCTCGGCCTGAGCGGGGCGCTCGTCGCGTTCGGCGCGTCGAACGCGGACGCCGTCGCGGCGACCTTGCTCTACCGCTCGCTGACCGTTCTGCCCACGCTGGCGCTCGGTCTGCTCGCCGCTGTCAGTTGGCGGAGCCACCACCCGGGGGATCGGTTAGAGTCGATCGAGTGACCCTGACGAGGGGCAGGATCACTGGGCTGAGGGATCCTTGTACCCCGTCAGGGGTAACGCTTTCCTCACGACCTGGTTCACGCTGAGGCAGTGATGTTTCGAGTGCGGCGCCACCGGCTTGGCTTCGCATTGCCGTGATTCGTTGTGGCACTCGCTGCTTCATGCGCCGGCGCGAGCACGGCATCAGGCGCGGGGAATGCCTGGCATGCCGTACCTCGCTCCGGCGGGCGCATGCACGGGGTCGACGGACGCTTCAGCATCGGCGCAGGTGCACGCGCGCGCTGTCAGCTGTCTCGTGAACTGGGCGCGTGCGCGACACGGGCAGCGAGGTCTCTCGCGGTCGCGCTCCCTTCAGCGCGCCGCCGCGCTCAAGGGGCGCGGTGTCGTGGCGTGCCGTCAGATCTCGCATACGCCGTGTGGTTCCGGGGTCACGTCATCCGCGTGGCAGGTCGGGTACCGGCCCGCGAGCTTCGCCGAGAACCTCTACGTCGGGTCGCTCGGAGCTGCCAGCGCCAGGGATGTCGTGTCCGCATGGTTGCAGTCCCCCGGGCACCGCGAGAACATCCTGCGGCCCGGCCTTCGCGACGTCGGCGCGGCGCTGGTGCGGGCGGACGGCGTGTTCTACGCCGGGGCCTCGGTGGTCTGGATCGTCGCTCTCGCGTCTCCGCGTTAAGAAGTGTTCTAGAGGAGTCGGCCTGCGGGCCGGGAACGGCCACGAGGTGAGAGAAGAGAGTCATCTCGACGCGATGCGTCAAGCGATTCGGGGCGACTTCGAGCGCTTGGAGGAGCGGCGCGGCGAGCAGGTCGTGCTGCGCATACGCGAACGCCCCGAGCTCGAGGAGCCCCCACCATCCGAAACGGCGGCGGCCGAGCCCGACGATCCTCCCAAGCGCTCCTGGATCGACCGGCTCCTCGGCCTCTAGAACTTGATTCAGAACGGCCTCGTGTCGTTCTGAACCGAGTTCCCTCTTAGTTCTGCGGCTTCAATAGGGGTGTGGAGAAGGCCGAGCGCGACTTGATCATGCGGCAGGGAGTCGTGCTGCCCGAGACCCCGAGAGATCGCCGCGAGCGTGCGGGTCTCGAGGAAGACCTCCGCTCGATGCCGCTTCGCGGAAAGCCGCTCGCTCTCCGCCGCCGCAACTTCGTCCCCAGCGCAGACGCCTACCTCGCGGCCTCGCAAGGGCCGCGTCCGTACATGCTCCGGCTCCGCGAGATCGAGCAGCGGACGGCTACTCACGAAGCTCGGCTGGGCGAAGAGTGGAGGTCGCTCGCGGAGGCGCACGAGCGGGACGCGCGCGGGTTCGCGGATGCTTGGCGCGCAGAGGCGGCCGGCTGGCCCTTCGACGAGGTCAACGATCTGATCGAACGCCATAACCGCTGGTACCCGGTCGAGGCCCGGTTGCCGATGGATCCACGGACCGGCGACTACGCGCTCGTCAACGGACGCGCGTACCGGATCGAAGCGCTCGACGCCGGGTGGGTGCTCGACCGGTTCCCGCCGGTTCTCCCTGGCGGGCACTCGCCTCGCCCTAAGAGCCGCTTCGAGAGCGGGGTTCGGGAGAATGGCGCAGTGACCCTCGCCGAGCTCGCCGTCACCGTCGCCGTGCTCGGTGTGCTCGGCCTCGTCGCTCGGCGCATCGGGTTGTCCGCGATTCCCGCGTACCTCCTCGCCGGTCTCCTGCTCGGCCCGAACGAGCCCGAGCAGTTGGCGCTGATCCGTGAGTCCGAGGTGACCGAGTTCGTCGCCGAGCTCGGAATCGTCTTCCTGCTCTTCTTCCTCGGCCTCGAGTTCACGCTCACGCGGCTACGCGGGAGCGGCCGCCACCTCGGCCTCGGCGGAACTGTCGACCTCGCGGCGAACCTCGGGCTCGGCCTGATCGTCGGCGTGGCCGCCTTCGGCTTCACGTTCGCAGCCCTGATCCTCGCGGCGTGCGTCTACGTCTCCTCGAGCGCGATCGCGGTGAAGGGGCTCATCGACTTCCGCCGCCTGGGCGACGACGAGACCGACCTCGTCCTCGCGATCCTCGTCTTCGAGGACATCGTGGTCGCCTTCATGCTCGGATTCGCGGCTGCAGGTGGCGGCGACGTGTCGGACACGCTCGTTCTCGTCGCCAAGGCGCTCGGATTCATCACGGCGGGCCTCGCCGCATCGAGGTGGCTGTCGGGACCGATCGACCGGGCGCTCGACCGGCTGCCGCTCGAGTTCTTCCTGCTCGCGGTCTTCGGCTTCCTCATCGGCTCTGCTGCCGTCGCCGACGAGCTCGGGCTGTCCGAGGCAATCGGCGCGCTCATGGCGGGCATCGTCCTCTCGGAGACCTCGGTCCGCGACCAGATCGAGGAGCGGTTCTTCAGCTTCCGCGACATCTTCGCCGCGCTCTTCTTCTTCGTCTTCGGGCTCTCGATCGACCTCGGCGCGATCGGCGACGTCGGCTGGCTCGTCGCGCTCGCCGTCGTGCTCACGCTCGTCGGGAAGCTCGGCGGCGGCATGGTCGCCGGGAGGCTCGGAGGCTTCACGCGCCGGCAGAGCCTCAACGCCGGAGTGGCGTTGGTGGCGCACGGCGAGTTCACGATCATCCTCGCCCAGGTCGCGTCCGAGAACCCACTGCTCGAGCCGGCCCAGCGCGAGGAGCTCGTCGCCTTCGCCGGCCTGTACGTGCTGGCGACGGCAACGGTAGGGCTTGTGCTGATGAAGGAGTCCAAGCGGCTCGGCCGCCGCCTGTTCCCCACACCTAGACCTACACTCATCGAGGAGGCTTGACCCAGTGCCAGTAGACCTACGAGAGACGCGGCTCCCCGGGGTCGGCGTCAAGTACACGTTCAGGACCGCCTTGGGTGGGCGCGTCGCCGTGATCATGCACGTCGACGGGCAGCGCGAGATCTACTTCTATCGCCGCTCGGACGACGACGAGCCGACGGCGGTCATCGAGCTGCACGACGACGAGTCGCGCCAGCTCGGCGCGATCATCGGCGGGGCGTACGAGCGCCCGAAGATCGTCGAGGAGCTCGAGATGGCGCTCGGGGAGCTCCACATCGAATGGATCCCGGTGCCCGACACGAGCCCGGCGATCGGGCTTACGCTCGCCGAAGCGCGCCTACGCGCCCGAACGGGGGTTACGGTGATCGCGATCCTTCGCGAGCCCGAGCCGGTCAGCGGCGCACAGCCCGAGGACGTCGTCCAGCAGGGAGACACGCTCGTCGGCGTGGGCAAGGCGGGGCAGTTCGCCGCCTTCCGGAGGCTCCTCGCCGAAGGCCCGTTCGGTGAGGAGGGCGTCTAGGCAGGACGACGCGCTCTGACCAGCGCGTCGATGGCCGGCCTGTCCGCGCCGTCGACTGTTCGCAGGACCTGCTCCGCCTTCTCGATCTCGAGGCCGGGGATCTCGTCGACGATGTCCTCGGGCGTGTAGAGAACGTCGGGGTCGCTGGGGCCGCCGAAGCCCTTGTCGAGGTTCTCCAGATCGTGGCCGACGAGGAGAAACGTCCCTCCCGGGGCGATCGCCGCCGTCGCCCGCGAGAGCACGAGACGGCGTTCGTCTCCCGGGAGCTGGAGAAAGAGCACGAGCACGAGATCGAAGGCCCCTCGCTCGGGCACGAAGTCGAGGAGGTCGACGCAGCGAAAGTCGACCTCGACCTGCTCCCTCGCCGCACGCGCACGTGCTCTCGCGATCGCCACGTCGGAGAAGTCGACCGCCGTGACCTCCCAGCCACGCTCGGCGAGCCACACCGCGTGCCGGCCTTCCCCGCAGGCGAGATCGAGCGCCCGACCCGGTGGAAGGTCGGCGGCCTCGGCTGCGAAGGAGCGGTTCGGCGCGAGGGCCCAGAGCTGCTCCGTCTCGGCGTACCTGCGATCCCAGTGGTCACGCTTCATGGTGCTCACACTTCACTGGGCCGCATCCTCTCTTGAGCGACGCGATACGTCGCGGCGAGCGTGAGCAGACAGATACCTGCTCCGACGAGATACGGAGCTCCGTCGCCCTCAGCCTCGGCGAGCGCACCGCCGAGCGCCGGCCCGAGGAGTGCTCCGACCGCCCAGGCCGTGTTCATGATTCCGAAGGCGAGGCCCTGTGCGAGGCCCGCCGCGTCCGCGCGATGCGAGGTCAGCGCCATCGCGGGTGTGTACAGGCTCCCGAACGTGACCCCGGCGGCGCCGATGAGGATCGCGATCAGCACGGGCTCCGACGACGCAGCGAGCACGATCGCGACCGCCGTCGAGCCGGCGAGAGCGAAGCGGATGGGGAGGAGACGCCCCAGCCGATCGCTGGCGCGACCGAGGAACGGGTTGATCACGACCTCGAGGACGCCGGCCAGAAAGAAGACCGCGGCAATCCCCAGGGTCGACCACCCGGCGTCGTCGAGCGCGAGCGGAGCGAGGAGGACGAGGATCCCGAAGAGCATCGCCGGAAGCGTGTTCAGCCAGAGCCCGCCCAGGAAGCGGATGTCGCGGAACGCCCGTCTCACGCCGTCGGCGGTCAACCTCTCGCCCGGGAGTCGATCGCTCGACGAACGCCAGCAGCGCGAACACGAACGCGACGATCCCGAGCGTCGTCAGCGACACGCGGATGCCGACCGTCTCGGCGACACCGCCGAACATCGGACCGAGAATCGCGCCGGCGATTGCTGATCCGAAGGCGATTCCGATCATCTCTCCACGCTTCTCCTTCGGGGCGACCCCGGCGACCCACGCCAGCGCGCCCGCCCAGGTGACGGTGCTCGAGAAGCCCTGAACGAAGCGAGCGATGCCGAGCGCGACAACGCTGCCGGCGACCGCGAACGCGAGGCTTGCGACTCCCAGGAGCACGAGGCCCCAGACGACAGCGCTCTTCGGGCCGAAACGTGCGGCCGCGAGCCCTCCCGGGATGCCCCCGAGGAGGGCGCCGGCGCCGAACGCGGCAACGAGCAACCCCGCGCCGGTCTTCGACAGCTCGAACTCGTCCGCGTAGCCCGGCACGAGCGGAGTCAGCGCCGTGTACAGCATCGCGTCGACGAAGATGATCGAGCAGAGGAGAGCGAGCAGCCGGCGCATTCCGGCGAGACTAGCCACAAAGAAATGCACCGAGCCGGTGACGTCTTCGTCCGGCAATCCGACTGACTTCCGCCGAAGCGACTGCCACTCGGAGAGCCATCAACCTCTGACGCTCCGTACTCGGTGCATCACGACTCTATGCCGCTCGCGAGCGCGGGGTCAAGGACCCGCCGCGTCGAACTTCTCGCAATTTGCGCCGACCGCGTTCTTTACAGAGCCTGGCCCTGTAAGTGGAACGATTGCGTGCCGAACTATCCACAGCCGGAGCCGGCTCGAGGAGACGGGTCCAACAAGAAATGCACCGAGCCGGTGTCGCCTCCGTCCGGCAATCCGACTGACCTCCGCCGAAGCGGGTGCCACTCGGAGAACCATCAACCTCGGGCGCTCCGTACTCGGTGCAAGCCGCACACTAGGGGGGTCGTCCACCCGCGTCAAGGCCTCTCGAGACATGCTTGCCGCAATTTGCGAAGTTTTCTTTTCACACATGGTCGAACTGCGCTCACAAGTACATGCTCTAGTCGACCGAGAGAAGAAAAAGGGCCGGGCAAACGCAAAGCCCGACCGCAGAATTCGCCGAGCCGGGAACGCTTTCGTCCACCTTCCCGACAATCCGTCCGCTTCCGCGTAGTGATCCTCGGGGGGCTTCGTCCTACCGGCGCCCCGTGCTCGGCGCAGCGGCACTCTATGCAAATCGGGACGCGCCGATCAAGGACCCGGCCGAAGGAATCGCGCGCAATTTGCGGGCGAGTAGTAGACGAGAGGGGGTCGTGGCTGAAGCCAGACCCCCTCGGTCCTGCGGTGGGGTCAGGCTCGAGCCTGACCCCGGTCTGCGATGGCGAGCGTCGAGCTCTATCGAGCGCGCACGTGTGACCGACTGGGAGCCAACGCGGTAACTTCGAACGCGGATGAGCGACGCGAGACCGGTCATCGGGATCACGACCTACGCCCAGGACGCGAGCTGGGGCGTGTGGAACCTGCCCGCTGCGCTGATCCCGCTCGACTACGTCGACGCGGTCGAGCGGGCTGGGGGACGGCCGGTGCTGATCCCGCCGAGCGAGGAGGGCGTCGCGGAGACGCTCGACGCCCTCGACGGGATCGTGTTCTCCGGCGGAGCGGACCTCGATCCTTCCCGCTACGGCGCGGAGCCCCACCCGGAGACCGACACCCCACAGGCGCGCCGCGATGCGGGTGAGATGGCTCTGGTCGAGGCGGCGCTCGATCGAGACCTGCCGACGCTCGCAATCTGCCGCGGGTTCCAGCTCTTGAACGTCGTGCGAGGAGGGGACCTCGTCCAGCACCTGCCGGACGAGGTCGGCACTGACGAGCACAAGCAGGTGCCCGGAGTCTTCATGCAGCATCCCGTCGAGGTGAAGGACGGAACCCGACTGGCGTCGATGGTCGGCACGCGCTCCGACGTCACCTCGCACCACCACCAGGGCATCGGCCGGGTGGGGGAGGGGCTCGTCGAGGCCGCGCACGCCGCCGACGGGACGCTCGAAGGCGTCGAGGATCCGACGCTCCGCTTTCTCGTCGGCGTGCAGTGGCATCCCGAGGCGGGCGAGGACGACGCGCTGTTCGAGAACCTCGTCGTGGAAGCACGTGCCTACCGCGAGGCGAAGGCAAGAGACTGATCCGACAACGGTCGCGAGACGGGAGGAAGCGTGTACTGGACCCTGGGAATCATCTACATCGTGCTGACGATCGCGTTCATCGCCGACGTCATCCGGAACGAGGCGCTGACCGCGGGCGGCAAGGCGCTCTGGATCGCTGCGCTGGTGCTCGTGCCAGTCTTCGCCTGGCTCGTCTACGGGATCTGGCGGATGCGCCAGAGTCGGGGCCTCACCGGGACGTGACCCTGACCGTAATCAACCCGGCGACCGAGCGATCGCCGACCTCGAGCACGCGGGCGTAGAGGCCATGTTCATCTCGACGGAGGGCTGAGGGGGGTGGCTGGCAGACTCGACGGAAAGGTCTGCGTCATCACCGGCGCCGGCGGCGGCATGGGCCGGGAGGCGGCGATCGTCTTCTCGGAGGAGGGCGCGAAGGTCTGCGCGGCGGACGTCGACGGCGCCCTCGCGGAGGAGACCGCGTCGCGGTGCTCCGGGGAGGTCTTCGCCGTCCGTGCGAACGTCGCGGACGAGGCGGAGGTCGAGGGCATGTACCGAGCGACTGCCGAGCGGTTCGGCGGGATCGACGTGCTCTACAACAACGCTGGCATCTCGCCGGGCGACGACGCGTCGGTGCTCGATACGTCGGTCGAAGCGTGGCAGCGAGTCCAGGACGTGAACACGAAGGGCGTCTTCCTCTGCTGCAAGCACGGGATCCCGTACCTGCTCGAACGGGGCGGAGGCTCGGTGATCAACGTCGCCTCCTTCGTCGCGATCCTCGGCGCGGCTACCTCTCAGATCTCGTATACGGCGTCGAAGGGCGCTGTGCTGTCGATGAGCAAGGAGCTTGCAGTCCAGTTCGCACGGGAAGGTGTACGAGTCAACGCGCTCTGTCCAGGGCCGGTCGAGACGCCGCTCTTGCTCGCGATTTTCGGAGACGACCCTGCGGCGTTCGCGCGCCGGCAGGTGCACTGGCCAACGGGCCGTCTCGGAAAGCCGCGCGAGATCGTCAACGCCGCGCTGTTCCTCGCGAGCGACGAGTCGTCGTTCGTCAACGGATCCGCGTTCGTGGTCGACGGCGGCATCACCGCCGCCTACGTGACTCCTGAATAGCGATCAGACGCCGACTACCTGAGCGAGCCAGCGCCGGTCGCGCGCGCGATCGAGCTCGAGGAAAAGAACTCGCTGCCACTGGCCGAGCGCGAGCTCGCCGTCCCGCACTGGGATCGACTCGCCCGCAGGGCCGAGAAGCATCGACATGCAGTGCGCGTGACCGTTTCCGATCTCCATGTCCTCTTCGCAGACGTTCTCCGTCCGGCGGTCCCAGTCGTCGTGCGCGTAGTAGTGCTCGGTCGGCACGAGGCGCTTGAGCAGCACCGCGAAGTCCTCGAGGAACCCGCGCTCCCACTCGTTCACGCGGACGGAGCACGTGGTGTGCGGCGAGTAGACGGAGCAGATCCCGTCCTGGATCCCGCTCTGGCGGACGATGTCCTGTACCTCGTCGGTGATGTCCGTGACGGTGAGGCCACCGGCGGTACGAAGCTGCGACTCCGACTGGAAGGTCTCCACGCCGCCCGACATTGTGTCAGCAGCGCGGCAGGTTGGCTCGCCGGAACCGTCCGTTACGCTGGTCGCGGCGGGCCCGTAGCTCAGCTGGTTAGAGCAGCCGACTCATAATCGGTTGGTCCCTGGTTCGAGTCCAGGCGGGCCCAAATCAACCCTAGTCATAGAGCCAAATCCGCATAGGTAAGCCAAAACGGGTGTGCCAGAAATGCCCCGAAATCACGGGTGGTGCGTACACCGGTGATACACGAGATTCGCCACAGACTCGCCCGATGCTGATCGACCTGACGTACGACGAGGCGCGGGCAACGGCATTCTCTGGGAGGCTGTACGGGGCTACCATGCTGGGTGAATCGATCGGAGGTGATGTGAGTGATCGTCTCGCTCGTTCGCTTCAAGTCGAGGCTCTCCGACGACGCCGTACAGGCATCGTTCGAGGAACGGGCCGACCGCTACCGCAACGTGCCGGGCCTCGCGGAGAAGATCTATCTCCGCTTCCGTGAGAGCGGGGAGTTTGGCGCGGTCTACGTCTGGGACTCGGAGGAGGCGCTGAGGGACTTCCGGGAAACCGCGCTCGCCCGGACGATCGCGGATGTCTACCAAGTCGAGGAGGCACCGCTCGTCGAACTCGCGGACGTCTGCCTGGTGATCCAGCCGGAGCCAGCCCGCGTTTCAGCGTAACGCGTCGTCGCGTTCTGTCACTTCTCGTCTCGCTGGGCTGACCGGCCGTTTTTGCGCCGCGCGGTGCGGGGGTGTGGAGCGAGCGCCTACCAAGAACGGAGGCGATCCTGGCGTGCGCGGATTAGGACAAGCCGTGGGTAACTTCGGAGAGGCTCTCCGAAGTGTCAGGCGACATGCGCGGACCAGGACAAACCGCACGTGTCAGGCGACGACCGGCCCGCTCGAGTTACAGCTGCGACACGCGGTCACGCAGTCGGCGAGCGTCGCGCCGCGGTGGTTCCCGTGTAGATGTGGATCGACATCTGTGTCGTCCGACCGACTGCGCACGGCAATCGCCAGGGCGTGCAGGGCCTCGGGCGTGCCGATCTTCTCGCCCCATGACCTCAGGCACAGAAGAATCAGCCTGCTACATCGGCAGGGGCGCTCGTGGGCGGAGATCGGCCGCTTCGTCGGTCAGCGCAACTCTCGATCACGGCCGATACCTACTCGCACGTCATGATCGACGGGAAGGAACTGGACTACGCAGAACTCGTCTTGTGACCGTCCCGTGCATACACCGGTGATACACGAGCGACACAAATAGCTCTATTTGCAGGGGCGTTCGAGTCCAGGCGGGCCCATTCAACTCCCGACCGTTGAGCCAAACCCGCATGGTTGCGTGGGTCAGGTGGGCCGGAAATTCCTTGGAGTGTGCACAGGTTGCTGCCATCGGTTGCTGCCACGGGATTTCGCCGAACGTGGCAACCCACGAGCCAGGACTGGATCAGCGCCGGCGCGTGCTCCGCGCTTCTTTGGCGAGTAGCGCGCCGAGCGGGTCCGTTCCCGGCGACGCGCCGCCAATGCCCTTCGAGACCACCGGCAGCCCGCGGCGGCGATCGCGGTTGTGGCCGTCAGCCGAGCGCCGA
>CAVRLT010000023.1:0-31671 GCA_963721795.1 uncultured Actinomycetes bacterium | reverse complement strand
CGTGCTCGTCCGCGTCTGGGCGTTCCGGGTCCTGTGAGGGCAGCTCAGCCGCCGGCGGTAGCTGCCGCGGCGGGCGCCTCCACACCCTCCTTTCGTGCAGCGAAGGCGTACCCGAGCGTGTAGGCCATGACATAGGAGACGAGCCTCGTCGTCACCCCTCCGTACCACGCCGTGTCCACGAGCGGGTTCAAGCACACGACGTCGAAGCCGACGATGTTCGAGCGGGCGGCGATGACCTGGACGCACTCGCGGAACTCCTGCAGTGTGAACCCGCCGGGCTCCGGCAACACCGTGCCCGGCACGATCGACCAGTCGAAGAAGTCGGTGTCGATGGTCAGGTAGACGCGGTTGCCCGTCGGGACGCGCTCGGCGACCGCAGCTGCAGGGCCTTTCTCGTGCATCTCGGATGCGGGCACGACGACGCTCCCGATCTCGTCGGCCGCGTCCAAGGAGGCGCGCGAGGCGAAGTTCCTGATCCCGAACTGCGTGACGCTGTCGACGAAGGGGAGCTCCGAGATGCGGTGGATCGGGCTCGAATGGGAGTAGGGAGACCCGGCGACGGTGTCGCGGGTGTCGAAGTGGGCGTCGAACTGGATCACGTCGATTGTGCCCCACGGCTCCATGCCCCGGACGAGCGGGAACGCGATCGAGTGGTCACCGCCGACGCTCACCAGCATGGCCCTGCGTTCGGCGATCTGCCGTGCCACCTCGGTGGTCGTCGCAATGAAGCTCTTGAGGTCGCCCACCGGGATCACGACGTCGCCGATGTCGGCCATCGTCACGCCCGCGAGGTACTCCTCGCCGTCATCCACGCAGATGAAGCCGACGCACGGCTTCGAGGGTCCGGCGGGCCGTCGAAGGGGTTCCCGCCGTAGAAGAACGTCGGGTTCGCGCGCACGGCGTTCGGTCCCTGAGACTGCCCGACGCGGCAGTAGGGGATGAGCGAGCCTTGGTCGTAAGGCACTCCGAGGAGCGCTACCTCGTGGTCGAACGATGCGAGGTCGCATTGCGGCGCGCCGAAGAAGCTGTGCGGCGGGATCGCGACGAGCGGAGACGTCGGCCGTGCTCCTTCCAGGTCTGGATGCGGTCCGTTGCCGATCGCCATCTCTGCTCCTTTCTGTCGAGCCGCCTACCCGGCCGCGGCCAGCGCGGCCTCGAGGCTGGGCGTGTCCGAGAGCAGCTTCTTCGTGTAGTCGGCCTGCGGGTCGTCGAGCACGCGGTCGACGAGACCGCGCTCGACGATCCGGCCCTCGCTCATCACCACGACCTCCTGCGAGAGCGTGCGGATGAGGGCGAGGTTGTGCGTGACGAAGAGCAGCCCGATGTCGAGCTCGCGCTGGAGCTCCGCGAGGACGTCGATGATCGCGGCCTGAACCGAGACGTCGAGCGCCGAGGTGACCTCGTCGCAGACGAGAAGCTGCGGCTCGGCGATCAGTGCGCGTGCGATCGCGACGCGCTGGCGCTCGCCGCCGGAGAGCTGATGCGGGTAGCGATCGAGGCAGGTCGTAGAGAGCTGCACGCGATCGAGCGCGTCGGTCACTCGCCGATGCGCGTCACCCGCGCGCGAGTCGAAGAAGAGCTTGAGTGGCTGGCCGACGATCTGGGAGATCGTCTTCCGCGGATTGAGGGAGTTGTAGGGGCTCTGGAAGACGTACTGGATTTGCCGTCGCTCGTCCGCGGTTCGCGCGCGCGAGCCAGGCAAGAGCGGCTGCCCGCGATACGCGATCGCCCCGGAGTAGGCCGTATGCAGGCCGGCGATGCAGCGCGCGAGCGTCGTCTTGCCGGAGCCCGACTCGCCGACGAGGGCCAGACACTCCCGGGGCCTGATGACGAGCTCCACTCCGTGGAGGACGTGGAGGATCCCGTACCAGGCGTCGACCTCTCGAACCGTGACGAGCGCGTCCTCGTCCTCGATCTCCGGCCGCGCTGTTGCAGCGGGCCGCGCGGCGATCGCGTCCCGCATGACGTCGTCGTGCCGGATGCAGCGAACGACATGGTCGTCGGCGACCGTCTCGAGAGGAGGCGGGGCGTCACTGCACTCCTCTATGGCGTAGGGGCAGCGGGGAGCGAAGAAGCACCCCGGCGGCCGGTGGCCGGGTCGCGGCGCAGTGCCGGGGATGCCGACGAGCGCGTGCGCTCCGGACAGCTCCGGGATGGCCTCGACCAGACGTCGAGTGTAGGGATGTGCTGAGAGCCGGAAGAGCGTCCCGGTCGGTCCGACCTCCGCGAGCCGACCGCCGTACAGGACGGCCACGCGCGTTGCGAGAGTCGCGACGACGGCGAGGTCGTGGCTCACGTACACCGCCGCCACGCCGTGCATCGCGCAGAGGTCCCGCACCGTCTCGAGCACGTGAGCCTGCGTCGTGACGTCGAGACCGGTGGTCGGCTCGTCGAGGACGATCACCCGCGGCCGGTTGGCGAACGCCATCGCGAGCGCGACGCGCTGCTGCTGTCCTCCGGACAGCTGGTGCGGGTAGCGCCGGAGGAACGTGTCGTCGCTCGGCAGCAGCACTTCGCCGAGCACCTCGACGATGCGCGCGTGCCGCTCCTCGTCCGACGCGCCGAAGCCGTGCTCACTCAGCGTCTCCTCGAGCTGTGTGCCGATGCGCATCGCCGGGCTCAGCGCCGAGGCTGGATCCTGCGGGACGTACGAGACGAGCCGGCCGCGCAGGCGCTGGCGCTCGAGCGGAGGGAGGGTGAGGATGTCGCGGCTCTCGATCCGCACCTCACCCCGAGCGATGCGCGCTCCGCGCCGCGTGTGCCCGAGGACGGCCAGGCCGACCGTCGTCTTACCCGATCCCGACTCGCCGACGAGGCCGAGCACCTCGCCGGCGGCGACCTGGAAGCTGATCCCGTCGACGATGTCCTCGTGTGCGCCGTACTCGATCTCGACGCGGAGATCGACGACCTCGAGCGAGGGAGCAGCCATGCTCATTCGCGCCCGGCTCGGCCGCGGTCGATGCCGATCGCCGCGCGCGAGACCCCGTCCCCGATCAGGCTCGTGCCGATCGTGAGCAGCGCGATGGCGATCACCGGCAGCAGCACCGGCCACGGCTGGATCGTGAGCCCGTTCCTGTTCTCGTTGATCATCAGGCCCCAGTCCGCAGCCGGGGGCTGGAGACCGAAGCCGAGAAAGCTGAGGCCGGCGACGACCGCGACGTTGAACGTGAGCCGTAGAGTCGTCTCGACGATGAGGGGGCTCGTGATGTTGGGAAGGACCTCGCTGAAGATGATCCGGCGGCGGGGGACACCGATCGCCTCGGCCGCGCGCACGAAGTCCCGCTGCACGACCTCCACCGCGGCGCCGCGCGTCACGCGGGCGGCCCGCGGCATCGTCGTGAGCCCGACCGCGAGCACCAGGAGCCAGAGCTCGGGGCCGACCGTCGCCGCGAGGACGAGCGCGAAGACGATCTGGGGCAGCGAGAGAAGGACGTCCATGCTGCGCATGAGCAGGTCGTCGAGCTTTCCGCGCGAGTACGCCGCGGTGAGGCCGACGGCGACGCCGAGCGCGACGCCGATCGCGGTCGACAGGCCCGAGAGGATGAGGACGGAGACACCTCCGGAGAGGAAGCGGCTGAGCACGTCTCGCCCGAGATCGTCCGTCCCGAACCACGTTTCGCTCGAGGGCGGCGCGTAAGGGAGCTGACCCTCGACTCCTTGATCCGGCTCGTACGGCGCGACGAACGGCCCGATGAGCGCGATGCCGACGATGAGCAGCGTGATGCCGAGCCCGATCTTCGTTCGGTGCTGCGTCCAGGCGGTCGAGACGAGGAGTCGCCACGGCCGCCCGGGCTTCGCCTCGAGGTCGACCGCGATCGGCTCGACGACCGCGATGTCGCTCATGGGCTCATGACCGTTGAAGAGAAGTCCGCAGACGCGGGCTGACCAGGATGGTCGCGAGATCTGCGAGCAGGTTGAGGATGACATAGAGCATCGCGATCAGGAGCGCGACCGCCTGAACGACCGGCATGTCGCGGGCGCGCACCGAGTCGACCAGCAGGAGCCCGACGCCCTGGTAGTTGAACACCGCCTCGACCACCACGATGCCTCCCGCGAGGTAGGCGAGGTTGAGCGCGGTGACCTGGAACGTCGGCGCGAGCGCGTTCGGAACTGCGTGACGCCAGAGGACACGGCTCTCGGGCAGCCCCTTGAGCCTGGCCATCTCCACGAAGTCGCTCTCCAGGATCTCGACCGTCGACGCGCGCATGATCCGCGCCGTGTAGGGGACGACCGCGATGACGAGCGTGATCACGGGCAGGATGAGCTCCTTCGGGTAGTTCCAGGGGCCGACGCCCGGCTCGGTCACCGCGACCGCCGGCAGCCACTGGAACACCGTCGTCGCGAAGACGACGGCAAGCGTGATGCCGACGACGAACTCCGGTAGCGAGGCGAGGCCGAGGGTCGTGACCGAGGTCACCTGGTCGAACTTGCTGTCGCGGCGGCGGGCGCTGGCTGCGCCGAGCGCGATCCCGAGCGGCACGCTGATCACGGCCGCGATCCCCATCAGGAAGAGTGAGTAGACGAGACGCTCGCCGATCACCTCCGTGACGGGTAGGCCGTTCGCGAGCGAGGTCCCGAAGTCGCCGGTCAGGACCCCGGAGATCCACTCCCAGTACTGCTCGAGGACGGACTTGTCGAGCCCGAGCTGACGCCGCAGCTCCGCCAGGGACTCGGGCGTCGCGCTCCGTCCGAGGATTGAGCGCGCGGCATCACCCGGGAGCGCCTGCGTCGCGGCGAAGATCACGATCGACGTGACGAAGAGCGTCACGAGACCGAGCAGCAGTCGCCGGATTACGAAGCCTGTCAATCCATGCATCGGCGTGGAAAACGGGCGGGTGCCGGGCGTGGGCCCGGCACCCCGCGCGGTCTCAGACGAAGTAGATGGTGCGGAACCCGTTGCCGTACTTGTTGAGGTTGAGCGTGCCGCGATCGACCTTGTAGCCGCTGACCTTGGCCGAGTACCCGTCCGTCAGGTTCTTGAAGCCCCAGATGATGAGCCCGCCGTCGTTGTACTCCATGCGCTGCATCTCCTTGATGATCTCGGCGCGCTTCTTCTGGTCCACCGTCGCCAGCGCCTGGCGATAGAGCCTTTCGAACCTCGGGTAGCCCGGATACGCCTCCCAGTGCGTCTCGTTGAACGGCGCGGTCTTCAGGACGCCCGTCGCCGCCTGCAGCAGGTAGTTGCGCGTGCCCCAGTAGTCGGCAGAGAACGGCCACTTGAGGTACTGGTCGCCATAGATGGTGCCGCCGTCGACGTTCTTGACGGTGACGTTGACGCCTCCGGCCTTCGCGTTCTGGGCGAAGATCGTCGCGCCCTCGACCATGCCCGTGTCCGCCGGGCTCGTGATGAGCTCGACCGAGAGGTTCTCCTGCCCGGCCTGGCGGAGGAGCGACCTGGCCTGCTCGGGATCGTACCGCCGCTGCGGGAACTCGTCGCCGGCGTACGCGGGATCGAACGGCGAGTAAATGTCGTTCCCGACCCGGCCGTAGCCGGACAGTCCCTGCCGCACGACCTGCGGCCGGTTGATGAGCAGTCGGAACGCTCGTCGGACACGCACGTCGTTGAACGGGGGCGTCGTGAGATTCATGCAGAGCGGCGTCCATGCGCCCGTCGGCGAGGTCAGGATGCGCAGGCCACTCCGACGCCGGACGACAGGCACCTGGGCGAACGGCACGTCCGCCATGGCCTCGATCTGCCCGGACAGGAGCGCGTTCACCTTCGCCGCGTCGGACGGGAAGTTGATGATCCGGACCTGGTCGAAGTACGGCTGGCCGGAGATCCAGTAGTTCGGGTTCTTCTCGTGCACGCTCTCGCGGCCGGGATTGAAGCTCTTCACCTTGAACGGTCCCGTCCCGATGTACCGGAGCGGCCCCTTGCCTACTGCATTCGGCTGGTAGCCCTTGGGGACGACACCCTGGAAGTACTGGGCGAACGCCTCCATGAGCGTCACGTCGGCGCGCGACAGCGTCAGGCGGCACGTGCGCCTATCGAGCTTCTTGATCCGCTTCATGTCGATCGCGCCGAACGCCGCGTTGCCGAACAGCTTCAGCTTCGGGTTCTTCGTCCGCCCGATCGAGTAGATGACGTCGTCGATGTCCAGCGTCTTCCCGTTGTGGAACTCGACGCCGCTGCGGATGCGGATGAGGTACTGGTTGGCCTTCTCGGCCTTCAGCTCCTCGGCGAGGTGGTTCACGATCTTGCCCGTTTCGTCGAACCGAGCGAGGGCGTCGAAGCCCACCACGAGGCGTGTGATGTCCGACTTCGCGACGATGTGCTGGCCGTCGATGAAGTCGGTCGACCCGCCCGAGGTCGCCTGGCGGAACGTGCCTCCTCGACGTATCCGGGTCGCTCCGAACGCTGCCTCCGTGAGCGGGCCGAAGGCAGCTCCGGCGGACACGACGATGCCGAGTGCCGCCGCTCGTCGGAGAAGGTCATCACGGGTCATGCCGCGTTCGACTTCGCGACTCAGTGCTTCGTCGGCCGTTGGCATCGGCGCCCTCCTCGAGTTGTTCGCGGCCAGCGCGGCCGCTAAGGGGCCATTCAACTCCAGTGCCCGCCGAAAGGCAAGGAGCGGTGGCTGAATTTACGAAGCGCTCGGTTCCGGCATTGCCAGCGTCGCATCGAGCACGACGATCGCCGGCCCACGTGTCGAGAGCGCCCAGTCGAGGTCGCGTGCGAGGTCGTTCGCGGACGAGCGGCGGGCCGGGATGTCGTACGCGGCCGCGAGCGCGATCAGGTCCGGGTGCTCGAGATCGACTGCCGTGTGCGCGAATCCTGAGCTCGTCTGGTACTCGCGCAGGATCCCGTAGCCGCCGTCGTCGATCACGAGCAGCGCGGCGTCGAGCTCATGCTGCTTGGCTGTCGCCAGCTCGGCGATCCCGTACTGGAAGCCACCGTCGCCTGCGACGGCGAGCACGGGCTCGCTCGGGAGCGCCGCGGCTGCTCCGAGTGCAGCGGGCCACGCGTACCCGAGGGTGCTCGAGCCGGCGGGATAGAGAAACCGCCGGGGCTCGTCGGCGCGCAGGTACCAGCAGGCGGTGTACGCGAGGATCGTCGAGTCCCAGGTTGCCGCTGCGCCTTCCGGGAGCGCGTCGTCGACGATCGCGAGGATCTCGAGCGAGAGTGGCTGCGACTGTGCGTTCAACCCGCGCTCGACGCTTGCTCGCACGCGGCCTGCGCGCGCCGGGCCTTCCCGCCGGCCCGCGCTGTCGACCCGGTCGAGGAGAGTCTGTAGCGTCGCCTTCGCGTCGCCCGGGAGCGCCAGCGCGGGAAGGTTGAGGCCGATGCGCTCCGCCGCCGCGTCGATTTGGATCAGCGTGCCGTCGAGGCGGAGCCGGAAGCCGTCGGTCACGTCGTAGCCGAGCCAGGAGCCGACGACGAGGACGACGTCCGCGCCGCTGACGAGCTCTCGGTGTGCTGCGTCGTCCCAGGCGCTGCCGACCGCGAGCTCGTGTCGCTCCGGGAACGCGCCTTTGCCGGTGTACGTCGTCGCCACCGGCGCGTCGAGGCGCGCCGCGAGCTCGAGGAGCTCTGCGCTTGCGCCCGAGCGCACCGCACCTCCTCCGGCCACGATCAACGGGCGTTCCGCTCCTTCGAGCAGAGCGGCGGCACGGTCGAGGTCGGCGCGCGGAGGTGTCGCGCGCGGTTCCGGGTCGCCGTCCAGGTCGCCGACGGGCTGGTCTCCCGCCTCGTGCAGCAGGACGTCGTACGGCACCTCGACGTAGACCGGCCCTTGCGGCGCCGACGCGGCCCGCCGCCACGCTTCGGCGAGAACCACGGGGATCTGCTCGGCGCTCTCCGCTCGGCCGGCCCACTTGACGAGAGGCGCGAACGAGGCGGACTGGTCGGGCGTCTCGTGCAGGTGGCCTCGTCCCTTTCCGATGCCCTCGAGGCGGATCTGGCTCGAGACGACCACGAGCGGGACGAACGCGGTGAACGCTTCCATGATTGGGGCGAGCGTCATGAACGCGCCTGGGCCCGTGGAGACGACGAGCGGCGTGGGTCGGCCAGTGACTCGCGCGTACCCGTCCGCGGCGAACCCTGCATTGAGCTCCTGCCTGAAGCCCAGCACGCGCAGCTCCGTCGTGCGTAGGCCTTCCCAGATCGGCAGCGCGTGGACGCCGGGGATCCCGAAGACGACCTCGGCCCCGAGCGCCGCCAGGCTCTCCGCAACCGCGTGGCCTCCGATGCGCGTCGCAGCCTTCGTCTTCGCCACGCCCGAACCATAAAGTGGTTGGCCCGTGACCGATTGGAAGAGCCTCGTCGTCCCCGAGCTCGCCGAGCTCGGCCCGGCGGATGCGGGTGGCAGCTCGGAGATCATCGAGCGGCACGGCCTCGACGAGGTCGTGAAGCTGCACTGGAACGAGAACCTCTTCGGACCGCTGCCCGGCGTGCTCGATGCGGTGCGGGGAGACCTCGACGACGCGTGGATGTACCCCGAGGAGGCCTACGAGGCCTTTCGCGCCGACGTCGCCGAGTACACCGGGACGAGCGCGAGCCGCGTCGTTCCGGCGCACGGCACGCAGTCGCTGATCGCGATGCTCGCGAGCGCGCTGCTCCGTCCCGGGGACAACGTGGTGGTGCCCGCGCTGACGTACTACCTGTACGCGCAGTACTGCGCCGTCCGCGGAGCCCGGGTTCACCGCGCGCCCATGCGCGGGCTCGAGATCGACCTCGACGCGCTCATCGAGACCGCCGGTCGCACCAGGGCGAAGATCGTCTGGGTCTGCGACCCGAACAACCCGACCGGAACCTTGCTTGCCGACACCGGCTGGGCGGCGTTCGTCGACGCCTTGCCGGACGGGTGCGTGGCCGTTGCGGACGAGGCGTACCGGGACTTTCTCCCTCCGGAGCGGCAGCCGCGCCGGGAGCGCGACGTCGACGACGGGCGGCCGGTCGTGGTGCTGCGCAGCTTCTCGAAGTTCTTCGGCCTGGCCGGGCTGCGCCTCGGGTATGCGGTCGCCGACGAGGCTCTCGGCTCGTACCTCGCGCTCGTCGAAGAGCAGTTCAACGTCAACCGCGCGGCTCTCGCCGCCGGCCGCGCCTGTCTCCGAGCGGGAGACGCCGCCGACCTTCGCCGGCGCGAGATCGATGATGGGCGGGAAGCGCTCACGCGCGGGCTCGGAGAGGCCGGGCTCGAGCCGTTCCCGTCCGTGACGAACTTCGTGCTGGCCCGTGTCGACGTCGACGATGTCGCGCTGGCAGACGGGCTCGCCGAGCGTGGGATCCTCATCCGCCCCGGCACGGACTTCGGCCAGCCCGGCTACGTACGCGTCACGGTCGGCCCGGCGTCGCTCATGGAGCGGGTCTCGGGCGATTTGCGCGACGTGTGCGAGAAGCTGCGTCGCTGAGGTCGATGGCGCGAGTCCTCTGCGATCCGTCGGTCTCGCTCGAGCGGGTTCGAGCTGTTCTCGAGTCGAGTGAGATCGGAGTCGAGATGTCGTCGCCGCCATGGTCCGGAGACGACGTGGTCGGGCTCGTCTCCTGGGCTCCCGTCACCGCGGCGGACCTCGACCGTCTCGGCGGGCTGCGCGTGATCGCAACGCCGAGCGTCGGCGTCGACCACGTCGACGTCGAGGCGGCGACGCTGCCGAGGCGTCTGGGTCTGTCAACGTCCCCGACTACTGCGTCGACGAGATGGCCGACCACGCACTCGCGCTCTTGCTCGCCCTCGTGCGCGGGGTGGTCGAGCTCGACCGGAGCGTGCGCGCGGGTGCATGGAGTGCTCGCGCCGCGGGCGAGCTCCGGCGCGTCTCCGATGTCCGACTCGGTGTCATCGGGTTCGGGCGAATCGGTCGTGCGCTCGCGAGGCGCGCGCAGGCACTGGGCATGGACGTCGCCGCCCACGATCCGCTCGTGTCCGACTCCGAGATCGCCTCGGAGGGAGCCCGGCCTCTCGGGCTCGACGAGCTCCTACGCACGTCGATGGCGATATCCGTCCACGTGCCGCTGACGGAGGAGACGCGCGGGCTGATCGGGACGCGCGAGCTCGCCCTGCTGCCCGAGGGCGCGTTCGTCGTCAACGTCTCCCGCGGAGGGTTGGTCGATGTTCCTGCCCTGCTCGAGGCCCTCGAGTCCGGACGCCTCGGAGGCGTCGCCCTCGACGTTCTCGAGGTCGAGCCACCGACGCCCACGTCACCGGCTCCGTCGGCACCCGGGCTCATCGTGAACCCTCACGCCGGCTGGTACAGCGAGCTGGCGGAGGAGCTCGCCAACCGGCGCGCGGCCGAGTCGGTGCTCGACGTGCTCGAGGGACGGCACCCGCGCAGCGCTGTCAATACACCGGTTTCTGACACCGAAGGCCCGTAAGCCCGCATGGTTGCGTAGGGCGGTGTCAGACACCGTATCCTCGCGCCGGTGAGCGAGCGTCCGAACATCCTCGTCGTCATGGTCGACCAGCTCTCCGCGCTGTTCCTCCGCGCCTACGGGCACCCGGTGACGAAAAGTCCTACGATCGACCGCCTCGCCGAGGAAGGTGTCGTTTTCGAGAACGCGTACACCCCGAGCCCGCTCTGCGGGCCCGCGCGGACGGCGTTCATGACCGGAGCGCTGCCCTCGCGCACTGGCGCGTACGACAACTCCGCCGAGTTTCGCTCGTCGATCCCGACCTTCGCGCACTACCTTCGGCTCGAGGGCTACCGCACGTGCCTGAGCGGGAAGATGCACTTCGTCGGCGCCGACCAGCTGCACGGGTTCGAGGAGCGGCTCACGACCGACGTCTATCCCGGGGACTTCGGCTGGACTCCGGACTGGAGCAAGCCCGGCGAGCGCGTCGACTGGTGGTACCACACGATGTCCTCCGTCACGCAGGCCGGCGTCGCGGAGATGACGAACCAGCTCGAGTACGACGACGAGGTCGCGTTCCACGCGGTTCGCCGCCTGTACGACTACGCGCGCTACGAGCGCGACGCACCGCTCGCGCTGTGCGTCTCGTTCAGTCATCCGCATGATCCCTACGTCGCCCGGCAGCGGTACTGGGATCTCTTCTCCGACGACGAGATCGATCTGCCCGCGTCCCCGTCGATCCCGTATGACGAGCTCGACCCGCACGGTCAACGGCTGTGGAACGCGTGCGCGATGGGGGACTTCGAGATCACCGAAGACGGACATCCGCTCGTCGCGGCACGGGTACTACGCGAGCCTCGCGTACGTCGACGAGAAGATCGGCGAGGTGCTGACGGCCCTCGAGCGCTGCGGGCTCGCCGACGACATGGTCGTGCTCTTCACCTCGGACCACGGCGAGTTCCTGGGCGAGCACGGGCTCTTCTACAAGATGTCGTTCCGCGAGCATCCCGCCCGCGTCCCGCTCATCGTGCGCTGCCCCGGCCGCTTCGCGCCGCGGCGCGTTCGGGAGCCGGTCTCGCTCGTCGACGTGCTGCCGACGCTCGCCGACCTGGCGCGCGCCGGGCTCTCGGGGGAGCTTGCGTACCCGGTGGACGGCCGCAGCCTCGTCCCACTGCTCGACGGCGAGCCCGAGAACCCCGAGACGACCGTCGCCGGCGAGTACCTGGCGGAGGGCGTGGAGCGGCCGATGGTGATGCTGCGGCGCGGACGCTGGAAGTTCATCCATACGCCGACCGATCCCGATCAGCTGTTCGACCTGGAAGCCGACCCGCTCGAGCTCGTCAACCGCGCGGAAGAGGAAGGCGGGCTCGTGCGCGAGCTCCGCGAGGAGGTGGGGAGGCGCTGGGACCTCGACGCCATCGAGCGGGACGTGCGAGCGAGTCAGCAGGCCCGGCTCTCCGTTTTTCGGGCGCTTCAGCTCGGCGTTCCCTTCCCGTGGGACTTCCAGCCGTCGCGCTCCGCGTCCCAGCAGTACACGCGCAACACCATGGACGTCGCGGCGCGGGATGAGCAGTCGCGGTTCCCGCCGCTCTCGGTCGAGTGAGAGCTGCCGTCTGCCGAGAGTTCGGCGCGCCGCTCGTGATCGAGGAGCTGACGCTCGCCGCGCCCGAGGAGGGAGAGACCCGGGTCCGCATCGCCGCCTGCGCGATCTGCCACAGCGACATCGCGTTCGCCCAGGGAGCGTGGGGCGGAGTGCTCCCCGCGGTGTACGGGCACGAGGCGGCCGGGGTCGTCGAGGAGGTGGGAGCGAGAGTCGAGAGCGTGGCGGTCGGCGAGCGCGTGGTCGTGAGCCTTCAGCGCTCCTGCGGACGGTGCTATTTCTGCGAGCGCGACCAGTGGCATCTCTGCGAGCTCGAGCTGCCGCGCGACGGGGAGGGACGGCTGCAAACGCGCGCGGGCGAGCCCGTGCACCAGGCGATGAACACAGGGGCGTTCGCCGAGGAAGTCGTGGTCCACGCCTCTCAGGTCGCGCCGATCCCGGCGGCGCTTTCCTTCGACATCGCGTCCCTCCTCGGCTGCGGCGTCCTCACCGGGCTCGGCGCCGCTCTGGACCGTGCCGCCGTGATGCGCGGCTCGACCGTGGTCGTCGTCGGCACGGGCGGCGTCGGGTTGAACGTCGTGCAGGGTGCGGCGATCGCGGGAGCGGAGCAGATCCTCGCCGTCGATCTCTCGTCGAGGAAGCGGGAGGCTGCGAGGAGATTCGGGGCGACTCATGTGCTCGACCCAGCCTCGGACGACCCCGTCGCAGGAGCGCGTGCGCTGACCGGTGGTCGCGGCGCGGACTGCGTGTTCGTCACGGTCGGCCGGGCCGACGTCATCGGTGGAAGCCTCGCGTACGTTCGGCGCGGAGGCACGCTCGTCGTCGTCGGGATGCCGGCCTCCGGAGAGACCTTCGACGTCTCCGCCGTCGACCTCGTCCACGACGACATCCGCATCCTCGGGAGCAAGCTGGGGTCGGCGCGGCTCGCGGACATGGTGCCCCGCGTCCTCGACCTGTACGAGCGCGGCGAGCTGAAGCTGGACGAGCTCATCACCGCCCGCTATCCCTTCGAGCAGATCAACGACGCGATCGCGGCGGCGGAGGGCGGCGAGGCGCTGCGGAACGTCCTCGTGTTCGACGCGTGAGGATCGCGAGCGTCGAGAGCTTCTCGACCGACGACGTGGCGCTGGTGCGCGTGCGCACCGATGAGGGCGCCGAGGGCTGGGGTCAGGTCGCCCCGTATCACGCGGACATCACCGCGGAGGTTCTCCACCGCCAGATCGCACCGCACGCGCTCGGTCGCGATGCATCGGACGCCGAGTCGCTCGTGCGAGAGATCCCCGAGCGCGAGCACAAGTTCCCCGGCTCCTACCTCTACCGCGCGCTGGCCGGCCTCGACACCGCCCTCTGGGACCTGCGCGGGAAGGTCCACGGCAAGAGCGTGTTCGAGCTGCTCGACGGAAGCCGAGAGAGCCTGCGTGCGTACGCCTCGAGCATGCGGCGGGACATCACGCCCGAGGACGAGGCGGAGCGCCTTTCCCGGCTCTGCGAGGAGCATGGGTTCGACGCGGTCAAGGTTCGCGTCGGCAAGGAATGCGGGCACGACGCCGACGAATGGCCGGGGCGCACCGAGGCCGTCGTCGGGCGCGTCCACGCGGCGCTCGGCGACGACGTAGCGCTGCTCGTCGACGCCAACAGCTGCTACACCCCGCTGAAGGCGATCGCCGTCGGGCGGATGCTCGAGAGCCATGGCGTGGCGCACTTCGAAGAGCCCTGCCCGTACTGGGAGCTCGACTGGACGCGTGAGGTAACCGAGGCGCTCGACCTCGACGTCGCTGGGGGCGAGCAGGACTGGGACCTCGGTGTGTGGCGCCGCATGATCGAGACGCGGGTGGTCGACGTCGTGCAGCCGGACGTCTGCTACGCGGGCGGCTTCACGCGGGCGCTCGAGGTCTCCCGGCTGGCAGCGGCGGCCGGTCTTACCTGCACTCCGCACTGCGCGAACCACTCGCTCGTCCACGTCTTCACGTTGCACCTGCTCGCCGCGATCGCCAACCCGGGCCCGTACCTCGAGTTCTCGATCGAGCCCGATTCCGACTACCCGTGGCAGGTCGGGATGTACGAACCGCGACCACGCGTCGTCGGCGGCCGGGTGCAGGTGCCCGAGGGCCCCGGCTGGGGTGTCGAGATCTCGTCCGAATGGCTCTCGCGAGCGGAACACCGGATCAGCGAGAATCGCGCCCAGTGACGACCGAGCTCGTCGAGCTGACAGCGGAGCAGCGTGAGATCCAGGCGGTCTGCCGCGAGTTTGCCCGAGAGCGGATCCGGCCGGCCGCGGCGGCGGTGGACGAGGCCGATACCGAGATGCCGTGGGATCTCTGGCACGAGGCGGCGGCTCTCGGGCTGACGTCGTTCATGCTTCCCGACCGCTTCGGCGGTGGCGGGCTCGAGGACTCGTTCACTCAGGCGCTCGTGCAAGAGGAGCTCTGCTGGGGCTGCGCGGGGATCGGAAACCTGATCACGTCGAACGGGTTCTTCGCGAAGCCGGTCCTCGTTCTCGGGAGCGAGGAGCAAGCCCGCCGCTGGATCGAGCCGCTCGCCGCGGAGAAGCCATCGCTCGGCGCGATCGCGAGCACGGAAGCGGGCGTCGGCTCCGATGCGGCCGCGATGACGACCAGCGCAACGCGGGTCGACGGCGGGTATGTCCTCCGCGGGCAGAAGAGCTGGGTATCGAGCGCCGGCCCGGCGGAGTTCTACGTGGTCTTTGCAACGGTCGCGCCCGGCACGCGCTCCAAAGGGATAACCGCCTTCGTGCTCGAGAAGGGCGATGAGGGATTCACGATCGGTGCTCCGCTCAAGAAGATGGGCCAGCGCGCGATCTTGAATGCCGAGCTCTTTCTGGAGGACTGCTTCGTCCCCGACGACCGCCGCCTCGGCGACGAGGGGCAGGGCTTCGTCGGCCTCATGCGCACGTTCGACGCGTCTCGCATCACGCTCGGCGCGGCGGCGACCGGCCTCGCGCGCGCAGCACTCGAGTACGCCGTCGACTACGCGAAGACGCGCGAGCAGTTCGGCAAGCCGATCGCCGAGCATCAGGCGGTCGCCTTCCGGCTCGCGGACATGGCGACGCGCGTCGACGCCTCTCGCCTGCTCGTCTGGCGCGCCGCCCGCAAGGCGGACGCCGGCGAGGAGGTCACGCTCGAGGCAGCTATGGCGAAGCTGCACGCGTCCGAGACGGCGATGTTCTGCACCTGGGCGGCTGTCCAGACCCTCGGCGGCTGGGGGTACTCCCGCGAGTACCCGGTGGAGAAGTGGATGCGCGACGCCAAGCTCGAGGAGATCGAGGAAGGGACGTCCGACATTCAGCGGCTGATCGTCTCGCGCCAGCTCGTGAAATGAGCCGCGATCTTCGCCCGCTCTTCGCGCCGCGGTCGGTAGCGGTCGTCGGAGCGTCCGCGGATTCTGCGAAGTGGGGGAACGTGCTCGCGAGGGGAGCGCTGCGCGGCGCGCACCGGCGACCGGTCTACCTCGTGAACCGCGCGGGCGGCGAGATTCTCGGTGCTCGCGCCTTTCCCGCGCTCGGCGATGTCCCGGAGGCCCTCGAGCTCGTGGTGCTCAGCGTTCCCGCCGCCGGGTTCGAGGCTGCCGTCGACGATGCGCTCGCCGTCGGCGCGAAGGCGATCGTGGGGATCAGCGCCGGTCTCGGCGAGCTCGACGAGGCGGGGAAAGAGGTGGAAGCCGCGGTGGCCGAGCGGGTACGCGCAGCCGGTGCGGTGCTGCTCGGGCCGAACTGCCTCGGGGTCTTCGACGCGGACTCGGAGCTCGACCTCGGCTGGAGTGCGCTTCCCGCGGGAGAGATCGCGTTGATCTCGCAGAGCGGCAACCTGGCGCTCGAGCTCGCCCGGCTCGCCGGTGCGGTCGGGCTCGGGTTCTCCCGGTTCGTGTCGCTCGGCAACCAGGCCGATCTCGTTGCCGCCGACCTCCTCGACGAGCTCGCGGAGCACGAGCGCACGCGCGTGATCGCGCTCTACCTGGAGGACTTCCGGGACGGCCGCGCATTCGTCGCCGCGGCGGCGCGCGCTCGCGCAGCCGGCACTCCTGTCGTCCTGCTGCCCGGCGGGACGACGGGGTCGAGCGCGCGTGCCGCGCAGTCGCACACGGGAGCGCTCGTCAGCGACTCGCGCGCGATCGACGCGGCGTGCGCGGCGGCTGGGATCGTCCGAGTCGCGACTCCGACACAGCTGATCGACGCCGCGCAAGCGCTGCTCGCCCGTCGTTCTTCGGCCGGGCGCCGCGTCGCCGTCTACGCCGACGGTGGCGGGCACGGTGTCGTCGCGACCGACGTCCTGACCGCGGCGGGGCTCGAGGTGCCGCCCCTGTCCCAATCGACGACCGATGCCCTCGGTGGCCTCCTCCCGGCGACCGCGAGCCTCGCCAATCCGGTCGACTTCGCCGGCGGTGGCGAGCGTGGGCTGGCGGCGTATGCGGATGTCGGCCGGATCCTGCTCGGCTCGGGCGACGTGGATGCCGTTCTTCTCACGGGCTACTTCGGGGGATACGGCGCCGATACGCCGGAGCTCGCCGACGAAGAGGTCGCGACCGCGGTGGCGCTCGGTGCGACAGCAGGCGAGACGGACACCGCACTCGTCGTGCAGACGTCGTATCCCGAGTCGGTCGCGGCGGGTGAGCTGCGTCGGGCACGTGTACCCGTGTACGGCGATGTGGCCTCGGCGGCCAGGGCGCTCGCCCTGCTCGTACAGCTGGAGGAGCGCGAGCCGATCGCTCCACTCGAGGCGAGCATCCCGGACCTCGAGAGACCGGAGCGCGGCTATTCGGCCGCCCGCGCTTTCCTGGCCGAGGCGCGCGTGTCCATGACCGCTTCCCGCGCGGCGCAATCGGTCGACGAGGCGGTCGTCGCGGCAGCCGAGATCGGATACCCGGTCGCGCTCAAAGCCGCAGAACGCCTGCACAAGTCAGAGGGAGGCGGAGTCATTCTCGGCCTGGAGGACGAGAATGCTCTGAGGCGTGCCGTCTCGCATCTCGACGCGGACGAGCTTTCTGTCGAGGAGATGGTTTCCGCCGAAGGTGTCGAGCTGATCGTGGGCGCGAAGCGCGACCTGCGCTTCGGAGCCGTCGTGCTCGTCGGGCTCGGCGGCGTCTACGCGGAGATCCTCGACGACGTCGCGGTCGCGCTTGCTCCGATCGACGAGTCGACGGCGGAGCGGCTCATCCGGTCTTTGCGGGGGGCGCCGCTGCTCGACGGCGCCCGCGGGGGTCGGCAGCTCGATGTCGCAGGTGCAGCGCGCGCGGTTGCCGCCGTCTCGCGGGCAGCTGCGGCATGTGCCGAGATCCTCGAGATCGAGGTCAACCCGCTACTCGTCGGCGAATCGGGAGCCCTCGGCCTGGACGCGCGAATCGTGCTGGCCTGAGAGGCTCTCCAGCGCGGTGACGACGTCGTGGCCGCTGCGGATGGCGTCCTCGACGAGGCCCGGGGCGCGTGCGTCCCCAACGGTGATCGCCGCGACGCCTGTCTTTCGCAAGATCGACACGAGCGAGTCGACCGGGCGATGTCGTCCGGCATGGACGACGGAGGCAGCACCGATCGACTCGAGGACATGGCCTTCGCGCTCGATGACAACCCTCGTCCGCTCGACCGCGGCAACGCGCACCCCGGCGACCACGCGAACGCCGGCTTCTACGAGCCGGCGCCTGCCGGGGGCAGCCGCGAGCGAGCTCACGAGTGATGCCAGAGGAGCGATGCGGTCGCCGATTAGTGTCACGTCCTTTCCGCTCGCGGCGAGCGTCTCGGCGACGCCCGCACCTTTGCGGTGCCCTTCCTCGTCGAGGACGATCACCGGCCCATCGAGTTCGACGCCGGCGAGGACGTCGGTCGCCGGTATCGCGGTGGCATAGCGTCGATCCGGCTCGGACCCTGTCGCGACCACGACCGCATCGGGCTCGAGCCTGAGCACGGCCTCACTGTCCGCGTCGATGCCGAGCTCGATCCGGACTCCGAGCCGAGCCAGCGTGTGCGAGCGCCACTCGACGAGGTGGCGATGCGCGTCCTGACGCGGCAGCCGGGCGGTGAGGGCGACCTGCCCGCCGAGCTCCGATGCACGTTCGAGCAGCGTGACGCGGTGACCGGCCTCGGCGGTCACGCGTGCCGCCTCGAGCCCCGCGACGCCGCCGCCGACGACCACCACGTGCTTCGCTTTCGCCGCGCGTGGGGCAGGCCGTAGCTCGAATCCCGCATCCGGGTTCTGCACGCAGGCGATTGGGAACTTCCGCAGCCGCCGCGCGACGCAGACGTTCAGGCCGACGCACTCGCGGATCTCGTCGTCCTCTCCGGCGGCGGCTTTCCGGACCAGGTCGGGATCGGCGATCTGCGCCCGCGTCATCCCGACGAGGTCGCAGCTTCCGTCGGCGAGCGCTCGCTCACCGACTTCGGGTCGCGTGATGCGACCCTCGGCGATGACGACGGCGTCGGGTACGGCTTGCTTGACGGCCCTTGCAAAGGGAACTCCGAACCCGGGCTCGTAGTCGAGAGTCGGCATCAACAGGTCGAGGCTGTCGTAGTCGCCGTTGCCGATGCCGAAGTAGTCGACGTCGCAGTGCTCGGCCAGGTGTGCGACCGCCTCCACGTAGCCAGGCATCGACGCGGTCACGGTGACGCCGAGCACGGGCTCGTCACCGATCGCGGCGCGCAGCGTGTCGAGGATCTCGCGCGCGAGCCGCATCCGGTTCTCGAGGGAGCCGCCGTACGAGTCGGATCGGCGGTTGCGGGCCTCGGACATGAAGCCGTCGACGAGCGTGTCATAGGCGAACATGCACTCGACTCCGTCTACCCCGGCGGCGAGCGCCGTGCCAGCGGCTCGGAGGTGTCCTTCCACGAGCTCCTCGATGTCGCGCTCGTCGAGCTCGTGCATCGAACCGGGGCCGCCGCCTGGCGGAGGTCCTCCCGAGACGCTCCAGAGCTCGCGCATGGTCGCGACGGGGTCCGCATTCGGGCCGAGGTGGTAGAGCTGGGACACGAACACGGTTCCGTGGGCGTGCACTGCCTCGACCGTCTCACGCAAGGCGGGTACGAAGCGCTCGTCGTCGAAACGGTAGTTCTGCGGCGTCACGCCTGCCGACGGGAGCACCGGCAGCGGCTCCATGACGATCAGCCCGGAGCCACCGGCCGCCCTGGCTTCGTAGTACGCGCGCGCTCGCTGGCCCGGGATGCCGTCCTGCGAGAAGGACGCGGTGTGCGCGGTGAAGACGACGCGATTGCGAAGCGTGTGCCCGCGGAGCGTGAACGGCGAAAGCAATCGCGGAAACCCCACATCGAGAGGCTAAGCGCTCCCAGAATCTCGCGATGGCCGTTCGTGCTGTGTCAGACACCCTTTCGGACACGGCGGGATGCGATACGCCCCGCTAGAACAAGGCTGCGCCGAAGCGACATGGCGCGAAGACGGCCTCACGATACGGCATCGGTGCCGCAGTACCTGTGGACAGATTCGAACCGTTTTGGCACGAAACCCCCTTGTCGCGATTTCCTGTGTCTGACACGAGCCTCTCTCTTGAGCCCAGGCCTGGTCGGTGCTGCGTTCGGAGCTGTCGTAGAGTCGGGCCGGTGAACAGCGAGGTCTTCATCACCTGCGCCGTCACCGGCGTGGGCGCGACGACCGACCGGTCCGAGCTCGTGCCGGTGACTCCTGCCCAGATCGCGGACGCCGCGCTCGAGGCAGCCCGCGCGGGCGCAGCAATCGTGCACATCCACGTCCGGGATCCCGAGACGGGCGGGCCCTCGCGTGACCCGGCGCTCTTCCGCGACGTCGTCGAGCGGATCCGCTCCTCGGGCGTCGACGTGCTGCTGAACCTGACGGCCGGCATGGGCGGCGACCTCGTGCTCGGAGGTGTCGAGACGCCGCTGCCGCCGCAAGAGGAGGGGACGGACATGGCCGGCGCGACGGAGCGCCTCGCACACGTCGCCGAGCTGCGTCCCGACATCTGCACGCTCGACTGCGGGACGATGAACTTCGCGGAGGGCGACTACGTGATGACGAACACGCCGTCGATGTTGCGCGAGATGGCGAGGCAGGTGCAGGAGCTCAGCGTGAGACCGGAGATCGAGGTCTTCGACACCGGCCACCTCGTCTTCGCAAAGCGGCTCATCGAGGAAGGGCTCATCGACGAGCCCGCGCTGCTCCAGCTCTGCATGGGCATTCCCTACGGCGCCCCCGCCGACCCGGGCACGCTGCTCGCGCTGGTGAATCAGCTCCCCGAAGACTGCGTCTTCTCCGCGTTCGCGATCGGACGCATGCAGCTCGCCTACGTCGCGCTCGCCCCGCTCGTCGGTGGCAACGTCCGCGTGGGGCTGGAGGACAACATCTGGCTCGAGCGCGGGGTCAAGGCGACGAACGGACAGCTCGTCGAACGAGCAGTGACGATCCTCGAGGCGATGAACGTCCGCGTGCTGGGGCCGGCCGATACACGCGAGAAGCTGCGCCTCACGCACCAGTGAAAGCCGCGGTCGTCGGGGGCGGCGTGATCGGCGCGGGCTGGGCGGGCCGCCTGGTCGAGAACGGAGTCGACGTGAAGGTCTACGACCCGCATCCCGAGGCCGAGCGCCGGCTCTCCGAGGTCCTGGACAACGCCGAGCGCGCCTGGGCGCGGCTCACGATGGCCCCGCGCGTCCGCGGGGCGGCAGCGGTCGTGGCCTCCCTCGAGGAAGCCGTTCATGACGCGGACGTGATCCAGGAGAGCGCTCCAGAGGACGAGCCGCTAAAGCGGCGCTTGCTGACCGAGATCGAGGTTCACGTTCGACCGGAGACCCTCATCTGCTCGTCGACTTCGGGGCTCCTTCCCTCACGCCTCCAGATGGACATGACCCACCCCGAGCGTTTCCTCGTCGGCCACCCGTTCAACCCGGTCTACCTCCTGCCTCTCGTCGAGGTCGTTGCCGGTGCACGAACGACCGAGGAGACGGTCAAGCGCGCATTCGAGCACTACACGGCGATCGGGATGAAGCCACTCCGCGTGCGCAAGGAGATCGACGGGTTCGTCGCAGACCGCCTGCTCGAGGCGCTCTGGCGCGAGGCACTCTGGCTCGTCAACGACGACATCGCCACAACGGAGGAGGTCGACGACGCGATCCGCTTCGGCGCGGGCCTGCGCTGGGCGCAGATGGGGACGTTTCTCACGTACCGGATCGCCGGAGGCGAGGAGGGTATGCGGCACTTCCTCGCGCAGTTCGGCCCCGCACTCGAGTGGCCGTGGACGAAACTCATGGACGTCCCGGAGCTCACGACCGAGCTCATCGACAAGATCGCCGCACAGTCCGATGACCAGGCCGGCGGGCTCTCCATCCGCGAACTGGAGCGTCGCCGGGACGACAATCTCGTCGCCATCCTGCAGGCGCTGCGCGCGCAGAGAGATGCCGCGGGCGAGCTGCTGCACGAACACGACGCGCGACTCTTCGCCGCCGGGGCGGGTGGGGGTGGCGAGTCCGACCCGACTCAGCCGCTGGCGCTGTACGAGACCACGGTCGACCCGGCGTGGCTCGACTACAACGGGCACATGACCGAAGCGCGTTACGGCGACGTCTTCGGGTACGCGACGGACGCCGTCCTACGCCATGTGGGGCTCGACGGCGCATATCTGGCCGGCGGGCACAGCGCATACACGGTCGAGGGTCACATCCGCTACCTGCGCGAGGCGAGCGCCTTCGATCCGCTCGAGGTGCGCACGCAGATCGTCGGAGCCGACGACAAGCGGCTGCACCTGTTCCACGTGCTCACAGATCCGCGCGGCGACGAGACGCTCGCGACGGGCGAGTACCTGCTTCTGCACGTCGACACGAACGCGGTGAGGGTGTGCGCGTGGCTCGCGCCGGTCGCCGAACGCGTCGCCGCCGCAGCGACTGCCCACGCCGAGCTGCCGCTCCCGGACGGCGCCGGTCGTTCGGTCGGACTGACTAGAGGCTGAGGAGCGCGACCCCGACCACGACGACGACCGCGCCGGCCATCCGCGCCGGCCCGACTCGCTCGTGGAGGATCGGAACGGCGAGCACGGTCGCGATGACCACGCTCGTCTCGCGAACTGCCGCTACCGACGCTGCGGGGGCCCGGGAGAGCGCGGTGAGAACCAGGATGTAGGCGCCGAAGGTCGCGAGGCCGGCCGCCGCCGCCGACAGTCCCACTGCGGCCCGAACGACCGGTCGCCCGCGTCGTGCCAGCACGTAGGCGAGGAACGCGATCGCCACAGGGATCATCGAGAGCTCCTGGTAGACGATCGGCGACGCATGCTCGACCCCACGCTGATCGAGGAGCGTGTACGCGGCGATGCAGACGCCGATCGCGAGGGCGAGCGCCAGGTCGCCGAACGCCGCCGGCCCGCGTATCCCGCGGACGAGGAGGACGCCACAGGCGACGAGCAAGACACCGCCCACCTGTGCAGCAGACGCAGCCTCTCCGAGCAGTGCGATCCCCCCGACCAAGACGAGCACCGGCGCCGAGCCCCGCGCGATCGGGTATACGAACGACAGCTCCGCCCGGCGGTACGCCGTCGTCAGCAGCGCGAAGTACATGAGCTGTAGGAGCGAGGTCACGACGAGGAACGGCCACACCTCGGCCTCCGCCTCCCAGGCGAGGGCCGCGACCGGGGCGAATGCGACGACGCCGACGACGAGCGCGACCGCCGTCGCCGCCTCGATATCCGGCGCCCGCGCGAGGAGGATGTTCCAGAACGCGTGCAGGAACGCCGCGCCGAGGGCGAGGGCAAGTGCCGTGGCGGGCATTGCGCCAATCCAATCAGGCGTACGCTCCGGCGGTGCGCACGCGTGCCCAGTCTCTCGACGAGCTCGGCGAGCGCCGCTTCGACCTGCTCGTCGTCGGAGGCGGGATCATCGGTGCGGGAATCGCCGCCCATGCCGCTCGAGCGGGCCTCGCAGTCGGTCTGGTCGAGGCCGGGGACTTCGGCGGCGCGGACCTCGAGCGCGTCGTCGAAGCTCATCCACGGCGGGCTCCGGTATCTGCGGCTCGGAGACGTCGGGCTCGTGCGCGAAGCGCATCACGAGCGGCGCGTGCTCACGAAGGTCGTTGCGCCGCATCTCGTGCGCCGCCTGCCGTTTCTCGTCCCGCTCTACGAGGGCGGTCCGTACCGCCCCGCGGTCGTCCAGAGCGGGATCCTCGTCTATTCCGCCCTCGCCCGCTCCCGGCTCAACTGGCTGGTCAGCCCACAGCGAGCGCGCGAGCTCGTTCCATCATTGCGTGGAGAGGGGCTTCGCTCCTGCGCGCTCTACGCGGATGCAACCACGAATGACGCGCGGCTCTGCCTTGCCAATGTCAGCGCAGCAGCGGAGGCCGGCGCCTCTGTGCTCAACGCCGCTCGTGTGGTCGCCCTCCGCATGCTCGACGGCCGCGTGCGGGGTGCCGAGGTCGCCGCAGACGACGGGGAGATCTCCGTGGACGCGCGGCTCGTCGTGAACGCGACGGGACCGTGGGTGGACCACCTGCGCCGGCTCGAGGACCCCAAGGCAGGGACGTCGGTGCGGCTGAGCCGAGGTGCGCACGTCATCGTTCCGGCGAACCGCGACTGGAGCGCAGCGCTGACGATCCCCCAGGACGGCGTTCGCGTCACGTTCGCGGTGCCCTGGTACGGCATGTTCCTGCTCGGGACGACCGACAGCCCGTACGAGGGCGACCCTGCCGCCGTATCGGTGGAGCCGACGGATGCGGACCAGATCCTCGCGGAGGCGTCGGTCGCGCTCGACCAGGCGCTACTCAGCCCTGACGCCGTGCGGGCGTCGTACGCCGGGTTGCGCACGCTGCCGCTGGGGAAAGGAGACAGCGCCAGCGCGCGGCGCGAGACGGTCTTCACTCGCAGCCCGAGCGGCATGCTCAACGTGGCCGGCGGGAAGCTCACGACCTACCGCAGAATCGCGCTTCAGGCGCTCGATCGTCTCCGAGCCGAGCTGGGGCTTCACCGGATCGACAAGCAGCCCTGGCCGCTTCCCGGAGCCATGGGGCTCGACCGGGTATCGCTGCCGCACGACCTCGATTCCGATGTCCGCGCGAACCTGCTCCACCTCTACGGAAGCCGTGCTTCCGACGTTCTCGCGACCGCGAGCGACGATCCCGCGTTGCTCGAGCGGTTGCACGAGGACGGCCCCGACATCGCGGCCCAGGTCCCCTACGCTGCGTCGCACGAATGGGCGCGGAGCACGGAAGATGTCGTCCGCAGGCGCACGACGCTCTTTCATCGCGGCCTCGAGAGCACGGAGACGACGGCGAAGGTCGAGAGCCTGCTGGCAGGAGCGTCAGCCCGTCGCTGACACCGTGGCCGCGGGCGCGGCTACGACCCGGTCGAGCCAGCGCTCGAAGAGCGCACGTCCTTCCGCGCGCATCTCGTCCGCCCGACCCTCGATCGCGGCGAGGAATGCCGGCGCTCCCTTGCGCCCGAGCGTGCGCTCGAGCGACGTGACGTACTCGGGCACCTCGGCCCACTCGCGTGCCATCGCGCCCGAGACCTCGAGGTGGAACTGCACGCCATAGGCACGCGCGATGCGGAACGCCTGGTTCGGGTACGCCGATGAGCCGGCCAGCCTCACGGCGCCTTCCGGGAGGTCGAAGGTGTCGCCGTGCCACTGAAGCGTCACGAGGTCGTCCGGCGCGCTGCCGAAGACCGGGTCGTTCCTCGCCTCCGGTGTGAGCGTCACGGGGAGCAGGCCGACCTCGGGCTCTGGCCCGCGGTACACGCGCGCCCCGAGCGATGCTGCGAGCAGTTGGACACCGAGGCACACGCCCCAAAATGGGGTCCCCGCTCGCACGGCGTCGCCGATCAGGCGCTTCTCGTCCACGAGCCACGGCAGCTCCGCCTCGTCGTTGGTCGACATCGGCCCGCCCATCGCGACGATCGCGTCGAACTCCTGCCAGTCGGGCAGAGGCTCGCCCTCGTCGAGCTCGACTCTCCGAAGAGCCGCGCCCCGCTCGCGAAGGACGTCCTCGAACACGCCCGGCGGCTCGCAGGCGATGTGCTGGAGAACGAGGATGCGGTGCGGGTCAGGCACGAGGCCGCTCAGATGTCGATCGCCTTCCACGCTTCGGGGCGAACATCGTCGGGGTCGGTGCCGAGCTCGACCGCGAGGTCGAGTGCGATGCGCTGGACGACGACCGTGAGTGGGAAGACCGAGAGCGACTCCCCGAGCTCTCGAGCGGAGAAGCGGTGGACGTGAGTGCCACGGGCCTCGATCGCGCTCGCGAGCTCCGCGAGCCGGTCGGCGCCGGCTCCGCCGCCGTCGAGGCAGACGAGCGCGTCTCGTCCATCGAGCGCGAACCCTGGCCCGTGCAGCAGTTGCTCGACCGCGAGCCCTTCGGCGAACACGTGTGCCGATTCCCGCACCTTGAGAGACCCTTCGGCGGCGGTCCATTGGTTCGGGCCGGCGCCCACGAACTCGAGCCCGCGCTCCGGCAGCTCGACTTCGGGGCTCGGCGCCGCCAGCGCGGCGGCAACCGCCTTCGGGACGGCGTCGAGCTCACCGAGGTCCGCGCCCAGCGCCTGAGCGAGCTGGGCGAGCCTGCAGAGCGCTCCCAGATGGCTCGCGGTGAACGTGCCGGAGGTCTCCTGTGCGACCGTCTCGATATCGGCACCCGGCGCGCCTTCGCCGCCGATCGCGACCGTGGGAACGCCGTCGGCACGGGCGCGTTCCAGAACCTCGCGGGTGTAGCGCTTCGTGCCGCGGTGGCTCAGAAGCACGAGCCCGTCGGCCGCAGTCGGCCGAGGACCCCATTCGGCGCAGTCCGCAGCCGACACGGCCAGCGCGTCGACGCGCGGCCAGGCGCAAGAAGTACGCGCCGAGGTTCGCGGCGTGCCAGCTCGTCCCGGTCCCGACCACGAAGACGCGGCGGCCCGCGAGCCGTTCGGCGCCGGCCGCGATGCCTTCCCGGTCGGCGAGGATGAGGCGCAGGTCCTCGGGCTGGCGCTCCATGGTCGTCGCCATCTCGGTCTTCGTCGTGGTCATGACCTGCGAGGCGTACTGAGCTCAGTGGCCGGCCGGGCGTTCCCAGCCCTCGAGGACCGGCGCGGTCCAGTCGGAGCCGACCGTCTTCGAGCCCGCGACCCACGGCCCGAGCTCGGGCTGAGGGAACTTCGTGTGCTGCGCCTTCAGCTGGATGCCGTATGAGTTGCCCGACTGCAGGTGTGTGACGAGAACCTTTCGTGCGATCTCGTTCTCGTGACCGTCGGGGATCGCGAAGTAGATCTTCAGGAACGAGTTCGAGTAGCGGTCGAAGACCGCCGGAACCCCGTCCTCGACGAGAAGCTCGATGTCCTCGAGCCAGTTCAGGTCGTCGCCCGGAGTGGCAGCCTCCAGGTCGACGTCCTCGACGAGCGACATGTCCTCCTGATAGGGGAAGCGGTGCCCGGAGAGGAACTCCGCGTCGATCGACTTGATCTTCTCGGGCTCGGAGTACGCGAGCTCGTGCTGGCTCATGAGCCGGTTCCCGGCTCATGAGCGGGGAGGGGTGTGGGGAACCGGGAGGTTCCCCACGCTCTCAGGAAGAAGGGGTCACGTGGGGGAAACATGGTTTCCCCCACGAACGCGAGCCGGAGGCGAGCGTTGCTCATGTCTCGACCGCCCTCAGGTCGGCGACCTCACCCGGGACCTCGAGGTCCTCCTCGGCCTTGATCGCGAGCAGCCGCTTGACCTCGGCGAGGATCTCGTGCTCGGTCTGGCCGACGGTGTAGTTCGTTCCCGCGAGCGGGACGCGCGCCATCGCCGAGGCTTCGATCGTCAGCGCCGCCAGGTCTTCGGGCTCGAGCGAGTGCACGTTGGTCTTCCCGCACGCGCGCGCGAGCATCTGGAGCTCCATCGTCAGCGTCGTCAGGAAGTTGTAGACGCGCTCCGAGGCTTCCTCGACGACGAGCCTCTTTCGGAGCTCCGGGTCCTGCGTCGTGATCCCGACCGGGCAGCGTCCCGTGTGACAGTGGTAGCACTGGCCCGCTGGCACGCCGATCGTCCCCTCGTAGTCGGTGACGCCGGGGATCTCCTTGTTGCAGTTGAGGGCCATGAGGGAGGCGTGGCCGAGCGCGACGGCCTTCGCGCCGAGCGCCAGGCACTTCGCGACGTCCGCGCCGTTCCTGATCCCGCCGGCGACGACGAGGTCGATCTCGTCGGCGAGCCCGACGTCCTCGAGCGCGCGTCGCGCCTCGGGGATCGCGGCCATGAGCGGAATGCCGGTCTCCTCGGTCGCGATGTGTGGCCCCGCGCCGGTGCCTCCTTCGGCCCCGTCCAGGTAGATGATGTCCGGGCCGCACTTGGCCGCCATGCGCACGTCGTCGTAGACGCGGGCAGCCCCGAGCTTCAATTGGATGGGGACCTGGTAGTCCGTCGCCTCGCGGATCTCCTGCACCTTCAGCGAGAGGTCATCCGGGCCGAGCCAGTCCGGATGTCGCGCGGGCGAGCGCTGGTCGATGCCTGCCGGAAGCGAGCGCATCTCCGCGACCTGCTCCGTCACCTTCTGTCCCATTAGGTGCCCGCCGAGCCCGACCTTGCAGCCCTGGCCGATGAAGAACTCGATCCCGTCCGCGAGCATCAGGTGGTGCGGGTTGAACCCGTACCGCGACTGGATCACCTGGTAATACCACTTGGTCGAGTAGTCGCGCTCGGGCGGGATCATCCCGCCCTCTCCCGAGCACGTGGCGGTGCCCGCCATCGAGGCGCCCTTCGCGAGCGCCATCTTGGCTTCGAGAGACAGCGCGCCGAAGCTCATCCCGGTGATGTAGATCGGGATGTCGAGCTCGAGCGGCTTCTTCGCGAAGCGCGCGCCGAGGACCGTCTTCGTCTCGCACTTCTCGCGGTACCCCTCGATCACGAAGCGCGTCAGCGTTCCCGGAAGGAACACGAGCTCGTCCCAGTGCGGCATCGGCTTGAAGATCGAGAAGCCGCGCATCCGGTAGCGCCCGAGCTCGGCCTTGACGTGGATGTCGTTGATGACCTCCGGCGTGAAGATCCGGCTGCGGCCGAGGACGTTCTTGCTCGAAGGAGCGGCTTCGTCGGCCATGAGCTAGAGCACCAGCTTCTTTTCCGAGGGCTCGAGGTTGTCGTAGTTGTAGAGCACCTTCCCGCACACGAACTTCTGGAACTCGGGAGGGGACCCGAGTCCGTAGATGCGGAACTTGCGCTCGACCAGCTCGGTATCCGCCTCGGTCCACTCGCCGGGGACGCAGTCGATCCCGAGCGACTTGACCTTGCCCGCGACGTAGATCGTCCCGTCGTACATCGAGTCGCCGAGGCCGGGGCCGACGTCCCCGCCGATGATGATCCGGCCGCGCTGCATCATGAACCCGGTCATCGAGCCCGCCGAGCCGACGATGAGGATCGTGCCGCCCTTCTGGTCGATGCCCGAGCGCGCGCCGACGCGTCCCTTGACGACGACGTCGCCGCCACGGAGCGCAGCCCCTGTCAGCGAGCCGGCGTTCCCGTCGACGACGACGACCCCCGACATCATGTTCTCGCAGGCAGACCAACCCACGCGCCCGGTGATGTGGATCTCGGGCCCGTCGATGAGCCCGCAGCCGAAGTAGCCGAGGCTTCCGTCGAAGCGGATGCGGCAGCGGGTGAGGATCCCGACCCCGAGCGAGTGCTTCGAGCCCGGGTTCGCGACCTCGACCTCGTTGACCCCCCGCTCGTAGAGGAGCCAGCGGAGCTCGAGATTGATCTGCCTGGTCGTCAGCTCCTTCGCGTCGAAGCTCGCTCGCTCGCCGTCGATCTCCGAGACCTTCGGGATCTCCGCGAACGGCTCGGCGAGGCCTCGCGCGTCGTAGGTGATCTGGGTCATCGCTTCCAGACGAGCACTTCGCGCTCGTACGGGTCGTAGGTGTCGATCTCGTGGTCGACGATCGCGCGGATCGCGATCTCCTCGGAGGCGAGCGCGACGAGGTCGTCCGACTCGTAGAGGACGAGCGGCTTCGCGGCGAGCTCGTCCTTCGCGACCCCGAGCTCGTCCTTCGTCACCGCGATGTACGTGAAGACGCCGTCGAGCTCGTCCAGGGACTTGTCCATCGCCTCCTCGAGCGACGCGCCGTTCGACATCTCCTGGGCGAGGTAGACGGCGATGATCTCGGAGTCGCACTCGGACATGAAGCGCCTACCCGCGCGCTCGAGGCGCCGTCGCCACATGAAGTAGTTCGTCAGCTGGCCGTTGTGCACGACGGCGACGTCGGAGTAGGGATACGCCCAGTACGGATGCGCGCCGGCGATGTCCACCTCGGACTCGGTCGCCATCCGCACGTGCCCGATCCCGTGCGTGCCCGTGAACTCCGACAGCCCGTACTGCTCGTGGACGGTCTCCGCGTCTCCGAGGTCCTTGACGATCTCGAGCGCCCGGCCGAGCGAGAGCACCTCGGCGTCGGGAATGTCCTCGACGAAGTCTGCGAGATGCTTCAGGTCGCCGTCGTACTCGAACGAGACGCGGAACGCGTACTGCGTCTCCTCCTCGACCTCGTCGATCCGAGCGCCGAGCGACTCGAGGCGCGACTCGACGATCGCGCGGTGCCTGCGCAGCCGCTCCCCGAAGTCGAAGTCGCGCGGCGTGTTCGCGTCGGCGAGCTTGTAGCGCATGACGAGGTTGCCGTTCTCGGGCGTGCCGTAGAGCGCATAGCCCGTCGAGTCGGGGCCGCGGTGCTTCATCGACTGGAGCATCCGCGTCATCTCGTCCCCGATCGGGTGCTTCGACCCGTCGCGATAGATGATCCCTGCTATTCCGCACATTTCAGGGAAGCACGTCGAGGTATTCGGTCATGTCCCAGTCGGAGACCGTGGCGCAGTACCGCTCCCACTCGTCCCGCTTGTAGTGCATGAAGACACGGTACATCTCGTCGGGAAGCGCGCTCTTCACGACGTCGTCCGCCTCGAGCGCATCGAGCGCCTCGCCGAGGGTCATCGGCACTCGCCTGACCTGCTTGCCCGCCTCGATCGCCTCGTAGATGTTCCCTTCTTCCGGAGGCCCGGGATCGAGCTTGCGCTGGATCCCGTCGTCCATGACCTTGATCAGCCCTGCGAGCGCGAGGTACGGATTCACCGACGCATCGACCGAGCGGTACTCGAACCGGTCCGGCGAGGAGATGCGGAGTGCGGTCGTTCGGTTCTGGTAGCCCCAGTCGGCGAACACGGGAGCCCAGAAGCCGGTCTCCCAGAAGCGGCGGTAGGAATTCACAGTCGGCGCCGTGATGCAGGTGAGCCCTCGCAGGTGCTCGAGGATGCCGCCGACCGCGTGCAGCCCGGTCTGGCTGGGCATGTGCACGTCGTCCGTGTCGGGCAGGAACTGGTTCTCGTCACCGTTCCAGAGCGAGATGTTCGTGTGGCAGCCGTTCGCGGAGACTCCCATGAACGGCTTCGGCATGAAGCACGGGAACGCGCCTTCCTCGCGGCCGACCTGCTTGCAGATCTGCCGGAAGGTCGAGAGGTTGTCGGCGGTCTTCTCCGCCCGGTCGAAGCCGAAGTTGAGCTCGATCTGGCCGGGCGCGTCCTCGTGGTCGCCCTGGATCATGTCCAGCCCGAGCTTCTGCCCGTAGTCGACGACCTTGTGGATGATCGGCTGGAGCTCGGAGAACTGGTCGATGTGGTAGCAGTAGGGCTTGGTCATGCCCTCGATCGAGGGCTTGCCGTCGGGGCCGAGCTTGAGCCACATCATCTCGGGCTCCATGCCGGCGCGGAGGTGCATGCCGGTGCGCTCCTCGAGCTCCTCCTGGATGCGGCGGAGGTTGCCGCGGCAATCCGAGGTGAGGACGGCGCCGGGCCCGTCACGGTCCTCGCGGTTGCGGAAGCATGTGCACCACACGCGAGCGACTCGCGAGTCCCAAGGCAGCACCTGGAACGTCTCCGGCTCGGGGATGCCGACCAGCTCCCACGCCTCGGGCCCGTAGCCGATGTAGTTGCCGTGGCGATCCACGAAGAGGTTCGCCGTCGACCCGTAGACGAGCTGGAAGCCCTTCTGGGCGATCGTCTCCCAATGTGGCGCGGGCACGCCCTTCCCCATGATCCGGCCGGTTACCGAGACGAACTGGTAGTAGACGTAGGTGACGCCCTCGGCGTCGATCTTCTTCCGGACGTCCTTGACGGCGTCTGCGCGTCCGTCGGCTTCGACGAAGCGTTCCAGGTCGGTCGCCACCATCCCCTCCTTCTCCCTCGCAGGTCGTGGGCGAGAGCGTAATCCGAAACCCCGACTCGTGGGATGGCTAGCCTTCCCTGCGTGAACGAGCAACGGGCAGAACACCTGACGCAGGAGCAACGGACCGCGCTCGAGACCGAACTCGCGGAGCTCGAGGGCCCGCGTCGCCGCGAGATCATCGAGGCGATCAAGCGCGCGCGCGAGTTCGGCGACATCGCCGAGAACTTCGAGTACCACGCGGCGAAGAACGAGCAGGGGCTGCTCGAGCGGCGCATCCATATCCTCAAGGACCGGTTGCACCACGCGGTCACGGTCGAGCACGAGACCGACGACCACGTCGGCGTCGGCTCGATCGTCGAGGTCGAGGACGGTGACGGCGAGAAGATGGAGGTCGAGATCTCGGCCGTCGGCGGCGTCTCCCCGGACTCGCCGCTCGGCGCGGCGCTGATGGGCGCCAAGGTCGGCACCGTCGTCGACGTTCAGGCGCCGAGCGGGTCGTGGAAAGCCCGCGTGCTCGCTATCAGACGCGCGTAGTCGCTGTGGGGTCAGGCTTAAGCCTGACCCCGGTTGAGGCGTCTCTTCCGGACATACGTGGCAAACGCAACTGGAACCCCATCTTCCGCAACGTGCTCCTCACGGGACGTCTCGTCGAACTCGCCCCGATCCCAGGCCGGAAAGCGCGTGTCCCCCTCGAC